>CACBXG010000001.1 GCA_902543145.1 uncultured SAR116 cluster alpha proteobacterium
CTCCTAACAAACCAGCTACAACGGCAGTCCACCTAATTAATCCAATTTTTTCACCTAAAACAAATGGAGATAATAAAGTAACAAATATAGCAGAGCTCTGGGCGAGTGCCGTGGTAAGGCCAATGGGTATTAGTTGTAATGAAGAGAATACCATTATCATTGTCACAAAACCAAAAAAAGAACGTAAAGCAATATTTTTCCAATTGTTTATTTGAAACAAAAGTGATTTCCTCGCTATATAAGCTAGAATAATCAGAATGGGTAATGAATATGTAAACCTAGAAAATAAGGTAATTATAAAATCTACATCACCTGATAAAGATTTGATTATCATATGTGTTAATAAAGAAAAAAATATAAATATGGTCCAAATTAAGGAGCCAATTATGTTTGAAGACATTTAAGACCAAATAATTATTTAAACTTGAAAATATTGACATTAGAGAATAACAATAATTTAAACAATATAATAAATTATTCCACTACTGTAAGGAAAATACAGCATGCCAAAAAAAGTTGTAATTGTTGGTTCTGGAAACGCAGCTTTGTCAGCAGGTATAGCTGCTTTAGAAAAAGGGGCAGAAGTAACTATTTACGAAAAAGCTGACAAAAACATGGCAGGAGGTAATACAAAGTATACTGCTGGAGCAATGAGATTTGCTTATGAAAGTGGTGATCAATTAATGGGTCTTTTAGAAAATCCAAATGATAAAAGAATTAAAGATACGGATTTTGGCTCTTACACCCAAGAAAAGTTTGAAAAAGATTTATTAAACTTCAATGATGGAAGATCTTTGAGTCATGAGCAAAAAATATTAGTTTCTAAATCCTTAGAGACAATACAATGGCTCTCTTCTCACAATATTAAGTTTGAGCCAATTTATTCAAGACAAAGCTTTTTGAAAGAAGGAAAACATATTTTTTGGGGAGGTTTAACACTAGCATCAAAAAATGAAGGAGTTGGATTGTTTGATCAAGAACTTGATGTATTTTTGTTCTTAGGTGGAAAAATTTTTTATACAAGTCCGGTTACAAATCTTATCCATGAAGGTGGAAAGGTAAAAGGTATTTATGTCAATGAAGAAAAAGTAGTTGCTGACTCAGTAATTCTTGCATCAGGAGGATTTGAGGCTAATGACGAACTTCGAAAATTTTATATTGGTGATAATTGGTTAAAAGCAAAAGTAAGGGGAACCCCTCATAATACTGGTGATGGCTTAAAAATGGCATTAAAAATTGGAGCTACAAAACACGGTTTATATAATGGTTGTCATGCAACTCCAATGGATTTACATATGAAAAATTATGGTGGTTTAGATTTAGAACCCAGCGAAAGAAAAAATTATAGAAAGATATGTTATTTTTTAGGAATTATGGTTAATGCAAAAGGTAAAAGATTTTTGGATGAGGGTAAAAATTTTAGAAACTATACATATGCTCAATATGGAAAAAAAGTTTTAGACCAGCCAGGCCATTTCGCTTGGCAAATTTTTGATAGTAAGGTTTTTGATTTGCTTTACGAAGAATATGCATTTCATGATGCGCACTTTGTTGAGGCAAATACTATTGATGAGTTAATTAAAAGAATGGATGGTGTTGATAAATTAGAAACTAAAAGAACAATTAATGAATTTAACAATTCTGTTGATATTAATACTTCTTTTGATCCAACTATACTTGATGGAAAATCAACAAATGGACTTGAAATTGAAAAATCCAATTGGGCACAGAAACTAGATAATGGTCCATTTAAAGCTTTTCCTGTCACTGGAGGTATTACTTTTACATATGGTGGATTAAAAGTAGATAAAAATGGATCAGTATTAGATACTAAAGACAATCCAATAAAGGGTTTATACGCATGTGGAGAGTTAGTAGGAGGAGTGTTTTTTAATGGTTACCCTGGCGGGTCTGGCTTAACATCTGGTGCAGTTTTTGGAAGAATAGCTGGTTATGGTTCAGTAAAAGAAGTATAAACAATGAAAAAACTTAAGGTAGCAGTTTTAGATGATTATCAAAATGTAACTCACCATTTTGCCAATTGGGAAAATCTAAATGAAAAAATAGAACTTAAAGTTTTTAATGAATATATTGGAGATGACCCTAACTTGTCAGATCAATTACTTAATTATGATGTTTTGTGCTTGATGAGAGAAAGAACACCACTACCAGGAAACTTAATAAATAAACTTACAAATTTAAAACTAGTGATTACTAGTGGAATGTGGAATGCATCTATAGACGCGGAAACTTTAAAAAGGAAAAATATAATTTATTGTGGTACTGAAACTCAAATTCATCCCACAGCAGAATTATCTTGGGCACTCATTATGAATTGTTGGAGAGGATTGCAAACTGAAATTCAAAACATGAAAGAAGGTAATTGGCAGACAACAATTGGAAGAAGTTTAAAAGGAAATACTTTAGGTATTTTTGGTCTTGGCAAGCAAGGTTTACAAGTTGCTGGTTATGGAAAAGCTTTTGGAATGAAAGTGATTGCTTGGAGCCATAATTTAAAACAAAAAGATTGTGAAAAAGTTGGTGTTGAATATGTAAGCAGTGCAGATTTATTTAAAATGTCAGATATCTTAACAATTCACACTAGATTGTCTGAAAGAACAGAAGGATATATTGACAAAAACAAACTTAAATTAATGAAAAAAGCATCTATAATTATTAACACTAGCAGAGGGCCAATTATAAAAGAACAAGATCTAATAAAAGCACTCAATAATAAAATCATTTCATGTGCAGCCTTAGATGTTTATGATCAAGAACCTCTTCCAAGAGACCATATTTTAAGAAAGACAAAAAACTTGATTCTTACACCTCATATTGGTTACGTATCTGAAGAAGCATACGAAAAGTTCTTTAATGGTTACTTCAAAGCAATAGAAGCTTTTATAAACAAAAAACTGATTAATCAAATTTTTTAAAATCTTAAAAATTATCTTGAATTCATAGAGGTATTTTTAATCGATTTTTTGTTGTTTTCAATCAAGAATCAACCGCTAGCATAAAGTCAGCTCCGAGTAAATTTAATCCATATTTGCAAACAGCTTGTGACGACGAATTGTAACAGGGTTCTTGTTTTGAAGTGGGCTCAAAGTACCAAATTTAATGTTTAAAAAATTCATAATTGTCTACTTAAAAGCTAAAAGAAAGGTGCTTTAAGAGTTACTAGACTGTAATCAAAAGATTCATCATCAACGTAGACAAATTAATCTGTCTTAGAACTTAAATGTTTAAACGAAGCTGTGTCTCCACCTATATTCTGCATTGTACTTAAAATTCAGGTTGCTTTAGGTATTGCTTACTAGTAATTCTGCTATTTCTACTATGCTAAATATGAATCACCTTTGATACGCTTCCTGACAAATTTACATGGACTACCATTAGCAACAACGTTGCTTGAAATTTGCTTATTAACATAACTATTAGCCCCTATTACAACATCGTCCCCAATTAGCACTCCATGCTTAACTGTTGCACCTATCGACAAAGCAGATCGAATCCCAATCTTTACATTACCGCCGGTAACCACTCTTGGCGCAATAGATGAAAATGCATTCATTTCACATTCATGATCTATAGAAGATGAAGTATTCAAAATACAAAAGTTACCAACTTTACAGTTTGGTCCAACATTAACTTGTGGCATCACAACAGTTCCCTCACCAACTTCTGTGTTTATACCAATAACTGCAGAATTATGTATAAGTGACGGGAATTTTGCGTTAGGTAAAGCAGACTTGTATTCGTAACTTACACGTTCACGCACAGAATTGTCACCGATAGCCACAGTCAAGTTTGCTGTTTTATGATTGTGATAGCATTGCTGAGTTGTAATTATCGGAATGTCTAACAATTTAGACCCAGCTTTACTGTCATCAACAAAAGCAATAACCCTCATTCCACTTCCATCTGCAACATTAGCGATACTTAATGCATGCCCTCCAGCGCCAATAATAATAATTGAAGAATTCATGATTTATTTCTGCCTTTAGCTAACTAACCTTCCTGCATCTTAGTATTAAAGCTAAACTCTTCACAAATGTGCATTATTTCATTCAATATATCCACATGTTTATTCTTTTTAGCTTCAACCATCAGTTGATGAATTGCTTCAATTTCAGCTTTCAATTCGTTATATGTTTTCATCATATATGTCCTTTAGCACTTATTTCTTAAAAAGTTATCTGAATTATTATAATGATTTGAAAGAACGTTTAAAAGCATGTTTTTTTTACTTCTTATGCTCAGTGTCTTAATTAGACTAAATTATTTATAGAGTGTCTATAACATTCGATTATTACGTCAACCATACAAAAAGTCATTACAAATCGTCCACTTTTCTTAGTTTTAACAATAGTAACTTGCTAGTAACGTTGATTTGGTAAAGTTTGTTGTGGATGAATTTGTGTAAAGTCTTAGCGTTTCGTGTCTTTGAGAACTGTCTGCTGTTTTGGTTATTGTTTAACTATCTTAGTTTTAGTTACTGGTAACATTAAAAAAAAACTTAACAATTTTAGTACATCATATTAATTTTACAACGTTTAGTAGTGGTCCCCACATCCTATAGTTTATAAAAGTAGTGATTAAAAACAAATTTAGAGAAATTAACGTTTCAAAAAATAATTACCCGGTCTTTGGGCTATTAAAAATATAAACGAAACCAAAAAAGAAAATAAGACGACAAAAAGATATGTTTCTTGTGATGGTAAAATTGAATAATTGTGATGCAAAGAGTTGATCATACACAAAAGAATAAACACAAAGGTTAAAAAGTTATCAATTTTAGATGTTTTTTCCATAAAAAGTACTGGTGAAAATGCAACACTAAAAGCCGCCAGCCTAAGAATGTTTCCACCTGTAATCCCAGGGCCAGCTAAGAGGGGCTGAGAAGCAATAATTAAAACAGAAAAAAGAAAAATAATTACATGATTTCTTTTAAGCCTAAATAATATAAATGGTGTTAGTAAAACAAAAAAAAGTAATCCTCTTGACAAGAATTCTATCAATATCTCGAAAGAAACAGGCATAAAAATTCCCGTAATATGTTTAAGCAAGGAAGATGAGTCAGCCTCAAAAAATATTAATGCCAAATAGTTGTTTAAAAGAAATAATATTAATAGGAGCAAAGAACCACAAACACCCTCTTTTATATTTATCTTTTCATACTTATAAAAAATAAAAATTATCAATATTAGGAGTATTGCTGTCTGTCTACTAAATCCGGCCAAAATAAGAGCTGCAAAGAATAAACTATTTTTTTTATTCAAAACCGAAACTGCAAACATAAAGCATGCTAGAAAAAAAAAACTATCTACCAACATTGCTGGCGCGTAAAAATATAATCTAAATCCATACGGAAAAAAAAGTACCGACGAAAAAATTACAATTTTTATTGGAATATCTACTCTGATCGTAGAAGACAAATAAGTAAAAAATAAAACTATCCCAACTTGAAAAAATAAATATGAACTTTTTAAATCCATAGAAGTTAATTGAGAAAATAGTCCAACCAAAACATTTGGGAGCCAACGCTGTAGGTGATGTTGTCCATAATCCTCACCTAAATATTTACAATTTGGAAAAGAGACACAGTTTGAGATTGCAATATAATTGTTAGTAAGTTGAAAACCAGTTTCCTGGTACTTCAATGGATCCACAATTACCTGAGTTACCCAAAAAAACAAAAGTAAAAAAACAGCAATCGTGAAAAAAGCTTTATTATTCTGAAAAGTATCTATCATTATTTAGAGAGCCTTGTAGAAAACATAGTTTTTCCTTAGAAAAAAATTCCAAAAAAATGTACTTGCAGAAGCAATAATTTTTGATAATGGAAGGATTATAGACATCAATTCTATGCAAACATACAATGAAAGCTGATTAATAATCAACCCAACAGTACTAACTATAAATATAACTAAAAATTCACGTGACTTATTTTTAAATCTAATCCCTGATTCAAAAGCGAAGCGAATTGATAAAAAGTAATTTATGCTTGTTGCTATACAAAAAGCTACAATACCTGCGTAAAACCAATTAAATGTGGATAATTGGACAAGAAATATAAATAATATTAAGTCTATTATAGCAGAGACACCACCTATTATAAAATATATTATTAAAGTTTTCATTCCATTAAGCGGTATTTAATTATGCAATATATAGCCCTTATACCGTCTTTCCATCCAACCTTCTTACCTTCTTCATACGTTCTACCGTAATATGATATACCAACTTCATATACGCGAAATTTCTTCCTAGCAATTTTTGCAGTAATTTCAGGTTCAAAACCAAATCTATTTTCTTTTATTTTAATAGATTCGATAACTTCTCTTTTAAAAGCTTTATAGCAAGTTTCCATATCTGTGAGGTTCAGATTGGTCATTAAATTAGAAAAAAATGTTAAAATACCATTACCTAATCTATGCCAAAAATAAACTACTCTATGCGCATCACCTCCCATAAATCTTGAACCATAAACTACTTCAGCCTTGTCAGTAAGAATTGGCGCTAAGATTTTCTCATATTCATTTGGGTCATATTCTAGATCGGCATCTTGAATAATAACAACATCACCCGTGAATGTTTCAAATCCAGAACGCAATGCAGCTCCCTTTCCTTCGTTTTTATTTTTATAAATCACTCTGGAAACTTTGTTTTCAATTTTAGCTTTTAGTATTTCCCTAGTTCCATCAGTAGAATGATCATCAACAATAATAATTTCCTTGTTTTGGTAAGTAGATGATAAAACTGCATTAACTATATCAACAATTGTATCTTTTTCGTTATAACAGGGTATGATAACTGATAATTTCATTTTTTATTACTCTTGAAAAAGTCTTAAAGAATAAACTGTTTTTATATTATGATACTATTAAAAGCAATTACAGTTCTTATTAATAAAATAGCTATTAAACGAATTCTATTAAATCCATAAAATCAAATCACTTTATAATTTTCTGATGATAATTTCCTCACCTCTGCACAATAGACGAGATATTAATGTGGGATGAGAAATAATTTCATAACCTTTTGAAGCATAGAACATTAATGCAGAGTGAGCATCTATATCAATATATGCATCATCATCAGCTACGTGTCCAAATTTTTTTATTAATTCTAAATTAACTGGAAGTACTCTATATCTTAGACATGGCTGGAGACCAATCAAATGTTTAATTTCATCAATCAATCTGAAAGGAAATGCAAAGGCAAATCTATAAATTATACTTTCCCTAAGAGGTATCAACAGTTTTGCAATTTTTTTCTTTAATGAAAGCTCAGAATAGTCCTGAAAACCTAATTTTTGCACAGTCCATATTCGGCAATTCCAAGCAGGAGCTAAATATGCAAGTCCACCTTTTTTAAGTACCCTATCTATTTCACTCAATGCTTCCCCAATCCTAGGTATGTGTTCTAGGACTGAAATTGAAAAAATAAAGTCAAATTCTTTATCAGAAAAACTAAGGTCAGTTGCATCATCTTGCTTAATATTTATTGTCGTTCCAAATCGCTTTTTAGCTTGATCAACTGCGATTTTTGAATATTCAATGCCGATATAGTTAACATGACAATCATGATTAAAGCCGAGAGCGCAACCTACTTCAAGCACTCTAGAATTTTCATTTGCCCCATAATTGTTTAAGAAATTAATTACTTCTGAGTATATTTTTTTCTCTCTATATGTAGCGTACCCACTTTTTGTTTTTAAACCTCCATAGTTAATTACGCTGTCGCCATATAATTCATCATAAATATTCATTTGCTTTCCCCTCTTTAGCCAATGCATATTTCAAAGTATCATTAGTAAAGCTAAACCTTTTATAAAAACACTTAACTTCTCTAATTGCTTTAGCACGTTTGCTCTTCTTTGCTTCAACTTTTTGCTGCTGAATTGTTTTCATCTAAGCTTTTTTACTCTTTATAAGGTTTCATCTGATACCGCAGTTATTAATTGTAGGCCTCATATTATATATTTGTTAAGGTTATGAACAGCATATTTTACATTTTTACAACAATGCAATAAATTACACACTCTAGACTTTCACATCATAAACTATGATTTGCTTTTTTATATTGTTAAAAAATTATTTACTTAGCTTTAGCGTTTTGCGTTACCAATCCTCTAACTACTAAATGCCCAACGTGCTCACAACTTACATCTTCTAAACCACTCTCTGAAGCCCACTTCATTACAGTATCGACTGTTTGTGGCTGATCATATTTTGGCGCCCAATTGTCATAAGTGTCCAAAAAAGACCATTCACGTAATAATTCATTACCTAATTCAGGGTAATCATTAGTATAATTAACTACAGGTAGTAGCCGTGATAAAGCTTTTCCAATATATGGAAGCTTACTAGTATAAAAAGATATTGGATAAACAAAAGGATGAATGAACCTAAGCATTTTTAGTACGGTAGTTTCTTTTAATTTAGAAGTTATCAATCGGATCGGATACTTCCAACCAGAAAATAGAAAGGTTCTAAGGCGTTTCCAATAATAATCCACTACTAAATACCCTGATTTTTTAACTAAAGGAGGAAGCGACTTGAATGCCTTTTCGACATTTGGAGTATGCTGAAGAACTCCTAAACAATAAACTATGTCAAAGCTGTTTTCCTTAAATGGAAGTTTATATATATCACCACGTATAGCTCTAAAATTTTCATAGTTTTCTAAATTTTTAGAAGCGACATGTGCTGCAGCTGAGTAATCTAACCCTATTACATACGCTCCCGCTTTTAAGGCAATTTCAGCAAACCTTCCTGTTCCACAACCTACATCTAGTATAAATTTACCCTTCAAATCTTTTGGTTCTACTTTTAGAGCTCCAAAGAACCTATTTTTTGAAATTGAGGTTCCAGTAAACGAATCTAGCTGAAGTTTAGGAAAACGTGTCCATTGGTCACCGAAATTATCTGCATAATTACTTGAATTCTCAAAATCGATTACTTTATTAACGACAGGATATGATAAACCATTTTTATTTTTAATTTCAGAAATGTTTCTATCAAAGTTATACATAACTCTAAGAGGAGTTCGATCCAAGGGATCAACAAGTATTTTAGACAAAAATTCATCTATTCGGGCCATTAGTTTATTCCTTAAAAGTTTATACCATGTTTTCCTACCCATAAATTAAGCTGGCAAAGAGCAAAAATACGTTCCATACCACCTTTTCGATTACTTTCTTTTTGTATTAAAGATTTTATGGTAGATTTTTTAAAAATTGAATTTGAATTGCTTAATGTATCAAATATAAAAGTTAAAACTTGTTTATTTTCAAAAATTAAATTTTTAGGAACAGAAAAACCCTGTTTTCTGATTAAGTCAAAATCGTTAGGTAAGTATCGTTTTGCTAGCTTTGACAGAAATATCTTTCTATTTTTACCATCGAATTTGAGGGAAGATGGAACTCTCCCAAGAGCAAAGTCAATTAAATTTTTATCTAAGAAGGGTGAACGAACTTCTAGTGAATTTGCCATAGAGGCGCGGTCTACTTTTACTAATATATCCTCAGTCAAATAATTTCGAAAATCTGTATGTGAAAATCTTTGTACTAAATCTGAATGTTTGGAAACTAATTTTTTCCAGCAATCATTACTTAAAATACTATACATTGTTTCATTTGGTACATTAGAAAAAAGTAATTTTATAGTTTTTTGGTCAAAATATTCAGAAATTTTTGGAAGTTCATTATCTAAATCAATATCTAGAGAACTAAGATAGTTTTTGCCAATGAAACCAGTTGGAAGTGTTTTCTTAGCTGAAAAGGAAATCAATTTACGTAAAGTTAAGGGTATTTTATTAGCTAATTTGGATATAATTAACCATTTGTTATAATGAGGATAACCCCCAAATAATTCATCTGCTCCATCACCACCAAGCACGACTTTACAATGCTCGCGTACCATTTTTGAAATAAGAAAAGTTGGGATCATAGATGAATCAATTATTGGTTCATCAAAATGAAATGCTAATGACTGCAAAGTTTCAGGTTGAACTTGTTCAATCATCAATTCGTGATGTTCACTACCAATGTGTCGGGCCACCTTGCGAGCATATTCAGTTTCATCATGGATATGTGACGAAGGAAAGCCAACAGAGAAAGTTTTAATTTTAGAGTTTTGTGCTGCGATTGCAGAAATAAGACTCGAATCTAGTCCGCCACTTAATAAAATACCTAGGGGCACATCAGCAACTAATTGTCGTTTAACTGACTCACACAATAAATCGTTTAACTCTTCAAGCATATCATAAGAATTAGAAGTACTTATATCAGAAGTAAGTGACATAGGAGGGGTCCAGAATGGGTTAATTTTCAATTCTGGCTTCATAGAAGTAGTGTTTAAATTAAAACTTAGAACATGTCCTGGAGGTAATTTTTTATATCCTTCTAGAATACATTCTTGACCTGGAACAAAACCTAAATATAGAAGTTTTCCCAGACTATCAAAATTAACCTTTTTTGAAGCTTTTTTATTTTTTAAGATACCCTTTAGTTCAGAACAGAATATTAATTCATTTTCAGTTTCAAGATAAAATAGAGGTTTTTCGCCAGCAATGTCTCTAGCAGCAATTATTTTATTTTTTCGTTCGTCGTATAATACAAAGCTAAACATACCTTGTAGCCGAACTAAGAAATCTTCACCCCATTCAATATAAGCTTTAAGTATTACTTCAGTATCACTTCTTGACTTAAAAATATGTCCACAATTTTGAAGTGTTTTTTTTAGAACTAGGTAGTTATAAATTTCACCATTAAAAGTAAGATGTACTTTCAATTTATCTTCATGCATTGGTTGTGCACCACTTTTTGATAAATCAATAATAGATAGTCGCTGATGTCCTAAACCAACGCGAAGGTCGGAAGACCACCAAGTACCTTTCCCATCAGGTCCTCGATGATTAATTGAGTTCAATCCTTCTTCAAACCAAAGGGGTTTTGTTAAACGGGGTATGACTGATATAGATGCTAGAATTCCGCACATTTAAATTACCTTTTTGAAACAAAGCCAAGCATATTCCGCCATGATAATATTAGAATTCCTATAATAATAAAAGTATTTAAAGTAGGTTGTTTTACAACTTTTGGAAGTAATTATTTCGCTTCTTTTGATTGTAGTAAAATTCACTTATTTAGTTTGAGTTCTAAGAGAAGCTTAGCTAGTAATCTATTTCCTTCAGCGTTGAAGTGTATATCTTCCGGTATGAAGTACTTTTCGTATACATTATCAACAGATGACTCTTGAATTAATCTAAAATATTCGGGAAAAACATTTATAAAATTTTCACACCTATTAATACAAAAATCTTGCCATATTGATACTTGTTGGTTTTCTTCATTGTTGCTTTTTGCCATTTCATTAAGTTGTGCTGGCCATGGATATACGCCAACGCTTAATTTGATGCCTCTGTCTCTGAGAAAATTGTATAGCAACGTCATTTCATGAATTGCTTTATTTATAGAACCTGTAACACCTAAATCGCCATAAGCATTAGAATAATTATCATATGTCCATTCACTTCTAGGATTGTTAAACATACTTTTGTTTTTAAAAAAAAACCGTTTTACTAGTCTAACCGTGTTAGTAAACAAGAAAAAGTTGTCAACAACAAACTTTCTTATTGGCCATAAGTATCCTGGATAAATCGGCTTGACAGTTTGAGAATATTCTTCGCCTCTGAAATGCACAATTCCATTTCTGTCTGTGTAATAAAATGATTCATCTTGAATGTCAGATATATCAACAAAGACAATAACATGATTAAATGAATATCCTCGTGCGATATAATCTTGAATCTTTGCTCGATAAACAGTAGGGGCATACGAAATTACGCCTAAATTAGCAATATCTAACATTCTATTAGAAGCAGCAAACATTCCTACAAATGAATCCTCGTAATTCATCCCAATACCCTCGGTGAAACTATCGCCAATAAAAGCGATATCAAAATTTGATTTTAAATTTTGGACACTTTTGCAGTCACTCCTAAAGCCATTACCGTCTGTGCACATTCGATATGAAATATTTCCAAATTTAATTATCCCATCAAAAGAAGGAAGCAGCGTATGATGGTAAACATCGTGTCGTATTACATGTGTTGATTCTATAGGCTTAAAACGAACATAATTCGTGTAAACATAATCTAAAACAAAAAATAGAAATACTATTGAAAATAATTGTATTAAAAATATTTTAATCCAACTCATAACGTTTCTCATATTTTTCTTTAAGAGCTTCGTTTTGCTGTTCTTTGAATAGGACATAATTACCAATAGATAGCAGATCCATTTCAGTTCCCATAAAGCATTTAAAAGCATCAGTTGGTGTGCAAATTATTGGTTCACCACGCACATTGAAAGATGTGTTTACAACAATTGGACAACCAGTTTTTTCTTTGAATTTAGTAATGATAGCGTGGTAAAGAGGATTAGTGTCAGTATGAACTGTTTGTATGCGAGCAGAGTAGTCCACATGAGTAATAGCTGGTACTGAAGAACGCGGTACGTTTAGCTTGTCAATACCAAATAAAGCTTCATCCTTTTTAGTCATTCTGCGACGCTTATCTTTTTTTACGTCAGCAACAAAAAGCATGTAAGGGCTGTCAATTTCGTGCTCAAACCATTCACTAACATCTTCTCGCAGTACACTTGGTGCAAAAGGACGAAAGCTCTCTCGAAATTTGACTTTTAGGTTGAGCTGTTTTTGCATTGCTGGTGAGCGAGGATCGGCAATTATACTTCTTCCACCTAACGCTCTTGGACCAAACTCCATACGTCCTTGCATTAATCCAACGGCTTTTTCATTAGCTACCGCAGTCGCAATTACTTCAATCATCTCACTTTCAGAAAGCTTTTTAAATATCGCACCACAAGCTTTGAGTTCTGCTTCAATTTCAGTATTAGTGAATTCAGGGCCTAAGTAAGCACCTTTCATTGCATCTCGATCTTTCAAAGCCACTCTTTCTTTATTGTAGTGGAGATGCCAAGTTGATAGTGCAGCACCTAGTGCTCCACCAGCATCACCAGCTGCGGGTTGTATCCAAATATTATCGAAAATTTTTTTTCGCAAAAGAATGCCATTAGCTACGCAGTTTAGTGCTACACCACCAGCAAGACACAAGTTACGTTCACCTGTTTCTTTAGCTATGCCCCTTGCTAACTTAAGGATAACATCCTCTATGACTTTTTGAACTGAGGCAGCCAAATTCATTTCACGCTGAGTTACTTCACTTTCAGATTTACGAGGTGGACCACCAAACAATGCATCAAACTTTTTGTTTGTCATAGTTAAGCCAGTGGCATAATCAAAGTAACTCATGTCCAATTGAAAGCTACCATCATAAGCTACGGTGATTATTTTTTCTCTAATTAAGTCTGCGTAAACTGGTACTCCATATGGAGCCAAGCCCATAACTTTGTATTCACCAGAATTGACTTTAAATCCTGTGTAGTAAGTAAACGCGGAGTAAAGTAAACCAAGTGAGTGAGGGAAGTGAATTTCCTTCACAACTTTCATATCTCTACCTTTACCTATTGCTAGTGAGGTCGTTGTCCACTCACCAACACCATCAAGTGTAAGTATTGCAGCGTTCTCAAAAGGTGAAGGATAAAAAGCACTTGCAGCATGAGACAAATGATGCTCAGAAAACAATAGACGTTCGCTCCAGTCCACGCTTTCATCAAGAATGGTTTTTAGTTCTTTGATAAGCATAGATTTTTGAAAAAGTTTGTATTTAAGCCACGTTGGCATTGCTTTAGTAAAGCTTATAAAACCTTTTGGTGCAAATGCTAAATATGTTTCAAGCAGTCTTTCAAATTTCATAAATGGCTTTTCATAAAATACGACATTATCAATTTGGCTTGCAGAAATTCCAGCCTCGTCTAAGCAATACTGAATTGCATGATTTGGAAAGCTAGAGTCATGTTTTTTTCGCGTAAAGCGTTCTTCTTGTGCGGCTGCAACAATCTCACCATCTTTAAGTAGGCATGCGGCACTGTCATGGTAAAAAGCAGATATTCCAATGACATACATAGGCAACTCCTAAAAGAGTGTGTATATAAAAGGTGCTACTACAGATCCTTGTGCAAGTATTAACAAACCCCCAAATGTTAACATTACAACAATGATGGGAGCGAGCCATAATTTCTTACGTACATTAAGAAAAGCCCAAAGCTCTTTTAAAAATTCCATTTGTTTTACCTTTTTTAAAACTGATGTTTAAATGACTCAGATTTGATTGGTTCATTACGTGTTATCCAATGACTTGCTTTTTGAGAGAACTTTAGTTTCATTTCGTCACGACCGGTTAGTCGCATTACTATCGCAACCGGTGTGAAAAGCCCATAGAAAATTACTCCAAGTACAATTGGGCTCACTAATATGCCGAGTAAAAGTCCAAATCTCATCCAGAGTTTGTTTAATGGTAGAAGAACATGACTATACACCAATGTTACAATCATAAATATCAATGCTAGTGCAATAAATGCATAAGCCCAATGCATATTTTCAAAGTAAATAGAACAACCCGCAGCCACTGAAAATACAAAAGTAAAGAAAAAACCAAATTTTCGGTTCGATGGAAGTTCAACTTCAGAAAATTTCACTATTTTCCCCGTTCCTCAACACATAAGCATTAAAGCTAAACTCTTTACACAAGGGCTTAACTTCCTTGAGTGAATTAGTATGTTCTTTTCTTTTAGCTTCAACCATTTGCTGCTGAATTACTGCCATTTCAGCTTTGAACTCATCATACAATTTCATTTAACACCTCCATTGCTTAGCTGACAAACTTACATTACAGGTTTGTTATTGGGATAAACAGCACGTTTTCTGAGACTGTGTTTCACATTCACTATTTGTTCCACTTACTTTTTATTCAAATACTCTTTCTATATCTCTTATGCCTTGTCAATCAAGCTTTTGTTTAATGTTACTTACCCGTTTATATCTAACTATCATTTTCTAAATTATTTTAACATTATCTCTATAGTTTATAGCCAGACTGTAAATTTGACAAACAAAGAGGCTTAAATTTTACAGAATTATCTAACATTTGTAACTGTAAAATGAGGTAAACTTGGTGTTATGAAGAAGATAAATTTTATATCAACTTACTGTGTTATTTTTACGACTTAGCAAAGCATTATTTAATAATACATACACAACGCCTACAATGCCACCTAAAATAATTGCTATTGCATAATATAAATTTTTCTTACTATTATCTACAAAATTAGTTGTACTAACTTTTACTATTGTTGACTTAAAATCATTCTGAGTTAAAGGGGTTTTATTAAATAATTCTACAGCTCTTTGTATAGTCTTATTTTGTAATAAACTTCTTTTTTCTTGTTCTAATACATATATCGATTTTATAAAAGGTCTTTTATCTTTCCTTTTATTTATTTGGTTAATTTCTTCTTCAATAGCTAAATAACCTCTCTGATAAAAAGGGAAATCATTATTAGCGGAACTTATTATGTCGCTTTGTTTATTAAATCTTTGATCATTTTTTTCGCTGGTTACTAGGGTATTTTGTGTAACAAATTTTTGTGTAGTAATCATATATTTGGGGATGTTCAATTTTCTTGCTATTGCTGCTTGTTCGTTTAAAAAAGCTAATTTATATTCTATATCTTTTTCATAGTCTTTTCTTGCGTTATTAATCTTTGTTTCAATATCTTTAATTGCAAAATCTTTTTCTTGGTTTAGCGTAGACACCAACGTCTCAAAACGACTAATAATTCTGGCCTTTACTTTTTTATTCGCTTCTTCGTTAACAAATATAAGAAAAGCTTTCCATTTATCCATATCATTATATTCTCCTTTTAATATATGATATAAGCGTGCATTGGGTTTTTTTTCTTTTATAGGATTAAGGACTTGAATCTGAGATGCAAATTTTTCTATCTCATCATTATAACTACTTTCACTACTAAAATTTTCTTTATTAATTAGATTATACTTTTGAATGCCAATTTCTAGCAATGAGCTTTCCTGTATTTCATCTACATATGCATTTAAAAGAAATTCTTGTGTAATCCCAAAAATATCAGTGTCTTTTTCTTTTATTTCTTTTTTTTCCATTAATTTTAGAGATGAATTAAATAAACTATATTTCTCAATTTCAGAACTTGTTATAGGTCTAATTTGAGTTTGTGCAGTAAAATTTGTATTGAGTATTGAAATATTAAAAACTAAGACTGATGATAAAAAGATAGCTATTATAGATAGAATTTTCCATTTCCCCTCCCAAATTGTTTCTATCAATCCGAGTAAATCAATTTCATCATTATAAGTTTGAGGAACATTAGACATTATAAATTTCCTTTATTAATTATATCATAACATACTATAAATTATTTTTTAGAGATAGCGTAATATTGCCATTATGTTTTCTTTACAAGATTAAACTTTATTATAAATAGTCAATTTTAACTAATATTCACAAGAATATTTGAAATTTTTTAATAATAATTAAAAATAATAGAAGTTTTTTAAATAAACATCTTATAAATCAAAACTCTTAGATTTATAACCAATTATCTAAGATCCACTGAGGGGTCTTTAATTGTTTATAAAGTTTTTTATAAATTTGTGAGTTTTTTATTGGCCATTTGCCATTTACTACATCGTCGGGGTCGGGTTTGCCAGTAAAAGCAACTATAGATGTCTCTTTGGGAAGCTTTGCGGGTTTCCAAATCCTCAGTGGCCATCTAGGAAGAAGGTTATGTTTAAAACTTTTACACCACTCATTTGGCCAAAAAGCCTGATCTTTAATTTTTTTACTTAAGTAAACTTGTTCTATATGATATTTTTTCCAATATTTTTCTGGATCTTTTTGAAATTTTTCAAAGATTGAACTATGTTTCCCTACTGTAAATCTAAAACAACTTGTATTCCCAATATTTTCTCCTATTTGTGTCCAATTTTCAATTACGCAATAAAATCCAGGTTTGAAATTAAAAAATCGGTCTAAATTGCCTGTAATGACTAAATCCAAATCTAAAAATAATACATCCCCTTGTAAGTCATACAAAGGATACTGCCACAAACTCATTTTTCTCCACGGTGTAAAAGCAATACTGTCAGGCAATGAAATTTTGGGTAAGGGTTTACAAATAACATTTTTATCAATATTTGAAGTATCATCAGTAAAACAGTGAAGTTGTGTTTTGCGTCTAGTATGTTTTTTTATAGATTTGTAGAGTCTATTTACATATTCATGACCGTATCTTGAGCCCCATTTCATACATATTATAGTTTGCAATTTAAAGTCCTATTATAAAAACATTTTAAAATTACGAAAACAACTTTATAACATAGTTAGTTATCTTATTAAAAATATAAAACATGAAAATAAATATTTTATTACCCTACAAAGAAAAATTTGATGAAAACAAAGCCTCTTCAGTTTCTATTACAGTTAGAAATAATTTACTTTATTCTAATTATTTAAAGCAAATAAGAATTTTTGGCCAGGTTACTGAAACTCCCCTTTTTAAAGATAATTTTCTTGGGTTAAAATATTCTATTTTATCCTTTAAAAGTAAAAATAAATTTTTGGCACATGAAATGTTAAAAATAATTTCTAAAGATTTAGACAAAAATCAATTAATAGAAATACACAACAGGCCATACCTTTTAGAAGAAATAGCTAGAGGAAATAAATTTCCTATTAGTTTATTTTTTCACAATGATCCGCAAACAATGAAAGGTTCAAAATTAATTAAAGAAAGAAAAAATATTTTAGAAAAAAGTGCTGCTATATTTTGTGTAAGTGAGTTTATTAAGAAAAAATTTCTTGAAGGAATTAATAAAAATTTTCACAAGGTTCATGTTTTATATAATGGAGTTGAGAGAAAATTAAAAAAATTTCCTTTAAAGAAAAATGAAGTTTTGTTTGTTGGAAGGCTAGTCCCTGAAAAAGGGGTAGATTTGTATGTGGATGTTATTCAAAATATTGCTAATAAATTTACAAATTGGAAATTTCACTTAATTGGATCTTCTAGGTTAGGTGACGATAAGAATAAAGATTCGTTAGAAAGTGACATTATTACAAGATTTAAAAAAATTGGTAAACAAACTCAATTTCATGGATTTAAAAATCAAGATTTTGTTCAAGAAAGAATGAAAAGTGCTTCTATAATTGTCATTCCATCAATTTGGGAAGAGCCTTACGGTTTAGTTGCAGCAGAAGCTATGAGCAATGGTGCTGCTATAATCGCATCAGATATTGGAGGAATTCCTGAAGTTATAAAAGAAAGTGGTGTTTTAATTAAGAATATTGATAGGTTAAAACTTCAAGATGAGCTAGAAAAGTTAATGAATGATGCTAGTAAAACAAAGTATCTCCAAAAACTATCATGGAATAATTTTGAACATTCCTCAAAAAATAGTTCAAAAAAATTAGATAATTATAGAAAAAGAATATTATCTAATTATTTTGTTAATAACTAGTGAGCATTGACTATGATTTTATTACCAGTGATTTCAAAAAGCTGATGAAAAACCCTGTGAAATTTTATTTTATGTGGACAATCAGCACCTCGAAAACTCTAAAGATAAGCCGTTCCCTTTCTATTTCTTGAGACCCAATTAATTTTATCAGATTGAATATTTTTATTTTTTATATCTTTTAACAAATAGTTTTGGAATTTAATAAATTTTTGGGTTTTTCAGAAAAATTATTCCAATATCTAGAAAAGTTTTTTTTATAATTATAAAATTTCAAATATAAAACCTATCTTAATAGACATTAAGTTGATTTTGCAGATTTTTGCACCTGGGATAGAGCAAAACCTATGGCAAACCAAATAAAAAGATTACCCCATTGACCATAAAAACTTCCAAATTGCTGTATAGGAAAAAATAATCCAAAAGGTATAACAAAAGCTGTAGCTGCCATTGGACAATTAAAGTTAGTTTTTCTAACTCTAATACAAGATACAGTTATTGATACAAACATTATGGATCCTAATATTAAACCTATTATTCCTACTTCAGCAAATAATTGTACATAAAAATTATGTGGATGGTTTCCACAATAATTTTCCCCAGGCAACCATTTTGGTTGAGTTGGATTTAGATTTATACATGTTTTTCTTGTTCCCGACGGACCAATACCTTTAATAGGTGTTATTAATCCTTGTTGAATTCCACCTCTCCAAGAACCCCAATATCCAGTGTCAGTATTAACAATAGGTATTTGTTTTACAAAATTACTTGTAAAATTTTTACCTAAATCAGGGCGAATTAGAAAAACCCCTATCACTGCTAAAATTTCTATTAGTATTAATACAGCATATAATTTAAATTTTGGTTTCCAAACTAAACCTGCTAACATGCCTCCACATGCTCTGATTAGGAAATTCGTTCTTTCACCTGTTAAAGTAGAAACAATAATAGAAAAAAAACCAATAATTCCTGAAAACAAACCAGCTTTATTTTTGTGGCTTACAGCTATTGCAATCAAAACGCAAAACACAGGTAAAGAAACTTTTGCAATGTATCCACCTGGAACCAGATCTCCATAAGGCCATGAAAGTCTATTTTTTGGTTCTATTATTGTTTCAGCTATTAAAATAGCACACATAATAAGCATTCCAGTCAAAATAGATAAAAACATTAAAATTCTTATGTCTCTATCATTTGCAAGCCAAACTTGAGCTGCAGCTGCGTAAAGAGGAAATCGTATCCAAACAAAACCTTGTTGAAATGTAAAAAAAGGTTCAGGACCAGTAATTGCTGAAAATAACCCAAAAACCCATAAAGCTAAAGCACTTTTAAACCAAAGTTGAGATACCCAACCCCATTCTCTTCTTTTGATACATCTTAATAAAAAAATTAGACCAATCAAGGTTAACCACAAATCAGCTGGATCTCTTTCTATTAAATAAATAAATGGGCCTAAAAACCAAAAAAGGGTCATAAACTTGTCAAATTTATTTAAATTTTTAACTTTATTCCAACCACTGTTCCAACTTCTATGAAAATCGAGTTCAGAAATAGATATGAGTTTTAAAATCATTAGTCTTTTGCAACTTTTTTTATTATACTCTTTGATACAGAGTTTAATGTTAAAAGCAAGAACTAATAATTTCACTATTTTAATTAATGAAAGAAAGAAAATAATCTTTGATTTATTTAAAATTAAATAAATACTGAATCGAATAATTCTATAAAAAGTAGTTAAATAATAATTATCTTGTACCGATTTTTATTTTACCCCTTATAAACCACAAGCAAATTAAAGATGGAATTACCATTATAGTGGTTAAAATAAAGAAAATACCCCAATCTCCATTTAGCCAATCCACTAAGGCTCCTGACGATGAAGCAAGAGTTGTTCTGCCAGCAGTTCCTATGGAAGCAAGTAAAGCATATTGAGTAGCAGTGTAAGTCCTATCAACTAATAACGAAATAAATGCAACAAACGCTACTGTTGCAAAGGCTGCAGTAATGTCGTCAGCAATAACAGCAATGGCAAATAATAATTCAGATTTACCTGTCCATGCTAAAACTGCAAAGAGAAGGTTAGTTAAGGCCATCAACCCTCCGGCAAAGAATATTGTTTTTATTGTCCCTGCTCTCATTGCCATAATACCGCCCAATAATGTAAAAAAAACAGTTGTAATCCAACCAAGTCCTTTTGAGTAAATAGCTATTTGACCTTTAGAAAATCCAATTTCTTTATAAAAAACAATAGACATACGACCAAGGAATGCTTCACCAATCTTAAATAAAAAAATAAAACATAATATTCCTGCTGCTATAGCAAATCCATTTTTCTTGAAGAAGCTAAGTATAGGACCACCTATAGTTCCTGAAATATATGCGAGAAAGTTAGTTATGAAATTGTCTAATTTAAGTTTTTTTGCGATTATTTCATCAATTTCTTTTTGTTTTACTTGTCTGTTATTTTCAATTGGTTCTTGAACGAACATCAAACCAACATTCATTAAAATTATTATAACACCTAAAACTAAGAAGGTTGCTTGCCAGTAATCTGAAATACCTATCCTTTCAAAATATTCTGCTACAAATAAAGATACAACACCCCCTAATTTGTAGCCTGTCCACCATCCAACCACAGCCATTGCTGCACCAGCTGCCATGGTTTTTGCCTCATTTTCCTTTATTTGTTCTATTCTAAGTGCATCAACAGTTATATCTTGTGTTGCAGATGCAATAGCAATTATTAATCCCATAAAGATTAGCAAAGCTAAGTTTTGAGAAGGGTTTATTAAACTCCAGACAATTAAACTCAATAAAATTGTAATTTGCATTAAAACTATCCATCCTCTTCTATGGCCTAGTTTTTTTGTTATGAATGGAATTTGAATTCTATCAATTAAGGGGGCCCACAAATAATTAAATGCGTAAACTCCAAAAATTAAACCAGCCCAGCCAATAGTAGATCTGCTTAATCCTTCTTCTTTTAACCAAAGGCTAAGACTACTTGCAATAAGTACCCATGGAAAACCACTTATAGCACCAAGAAGTAGAATTTTTAGCATTCTTAAGTCTTTATAAATTAAAACTGATTGAAGCCAGCCTTGTTTTTGTTGCATCATAATTAAACTACCCAACATATTCCAAATTTTAATCTCTTTTGTTACAAAAATATATCTTTTTTATTTCATTAAAATATTTATGATCAGTTATGACTAAATACTGGTTAATTAAAAAAGTTAATAAAAAATATTTCCTAAAAGCTGGTCATAAGGTATTTGGATGTCAAATAGGCGAAGCAGGTATTGAGCGAGCAGTAAAAAAAAATGAAGGTGATAGAAAAACACCTGCTGGAAATTGGTATTTAAATACAGTCTATTATAGACCTGACAAGGTTTTAATGCCAAAATTTTTAAAAAAAAATTTTTTCAAAATAAAGAAGATCACTAAAAACTGTGGGTGGTGCGACGATATTAGAAGTAACAATTATAACAAATATATAAAAATTAGTAGTTTAGGATTATCTAATATAACTTATGAAAAATTATGGAGAGATGATCATGCATATGATATTATTGTTGAAATCTCGCACAATGTTAGACCAACAATTAAAAATAAAGGTAGTGCAATATTTATTCATTGTAGTTTCTCAGACAATAAAAATACTGCAGGGTGCATAGCTTTGAAAAAAAAAGATTTAGTTATTTTACTTAATAAAATTCGACATAATACTCGCATAAAAATTCAAAATTAATACAAAAAAATATAAAACTTTACAGATTTAATTTATCGAATTAAAAGTAAATTTTTAATATATTTAGGGTGTTTAAATGCCATATTCATTGATTTCAGTTATTCTTGGTCTCCTTGGACTTCTTTCTGCCTATTTAGTTTATTTAAAAGTAAGGTCCTCATCTGAAGGTGAAGGGCGCGTTAAAGAAATTGGAGATGAAATACATCTTGGAGCAATGGTTTTTATGTCTGCAGAATATAAAAGATTAGCTTTATTTTGTTTAGTTTGCATAATTGCATTATATTTTTCTCTTGGCTGGCAAACTGCGATATCATTTTTACTTGGTGCTTTGTGTTCAGGAACAGCAGGTTTCATAGGTATGTATTCAGCAACAAAAGCAAATGTCAGAACTGCGGTTGCCGCTAAAGAAAAAGGTGCCTCTGATGCTTTAAATATAGCTTTTTTTGGTGGTTCGATCATGGGACTAACTGTTGCTGCAATGGGTTTATTTGGTGTAGGAATTTTATTTCATTACTTTGCAGGTGATATTAAAACAATACATGCAATTGAAGGTTTTGCAATGGGTGCTTCATCGGTAGCTTTGTTTTCAAGAGTAGGTGGTGGAATATTTACTAAGAGTGCAGATGTTGGTGCTGACCTTGTTGGTAAGGTAGAGGCAGGTATCCCAGAAGATGACCCTAGAAATCCAGGTGTTATTGCTGATAACGTAGGAGACAATGTTGGAGATGTTGCAGGAATGGGTTCCGATATTTTTGAATCATATTGTGGCTCTATGATCGCTTGTATAGCTTTAGCTGCGTCAATGACTAGTGCTACTATTAACTCATTAGGTGGTAATCAGTACCTACTTCAATTTATGCCCTTAGCTTTGGCCTCTTTAGGTATTATTTGTTCTTTGCTAGGCATATTAACTGTAAAAGCTTTTTCCTCAAAAAGTGCAGAAACAGCTTTAAGATATGGTACAATAGGATCTGCAGTACTTTTTGTAGTGTTATCATATTTTTTGGTTGAATTAATGAATGTTGCTGTTGGTGTTTGGATAGCTGTACTTGTTGGTTCAGTAGGAGGTATAGTTGTTGGATTAATTACTGAATATTATACCGGTGGTAGTCCTGTAGAGAAGATAGCTAAAGATGGAGAAACTGGTTCTGCTACTGTTTTAATATCAGGTTTGGCTACAGGTATGCAATCAGTTGCAATACCAGTTTTAACGATTGTATCTATAATTTTTATATCAAATATTTATGCAGGTCTCTATGGAGTTGGTATAGCAGCGGTTGGAATGTTAAGTACCGTCGGTATCACAATGGCAATAGACGCTTATGGACCAGTTGCTGACAATGCTGGAGGCATAGCAGAGATGTCTGAGATGGGTAAAGAGACTAGAGAGATCACAGATTCATTAGATGAAGTTGGAAACACTACTGCAGCTATTGGTAAGGGTTTTGCAATAAGTGCTGCTGCTTTAGCTGCATTGGCTCTCATCAGCGCATACATAGAAAAAATATCAATTTCCGACGATAGCTTTGTCTTGGCAATTAATGATCCATTAGTTTTATGTGGTATGTTTTTAGGAGGTATTTTCCCATTTTTGGTAAGTTCCATGACAATGACTGCAGTTGGTGATGCCGCTTTTGATATGATCAAAGAGATAAGAAGGCAATTCAAAGAAATTCCAGGTTTATTGGAGGGTAAAGCAAAACCAGACACTGCAAGATGTGTAGATATTGCAACTAGAGCTGCTTTAAGAAAAATGATAGCACCAGGAGCTTTAGCTGTTTTGTCACCAGTTATCATAGGTTTTTTACTTGGTCCCAAAGCACTTGGTGGAATGTTAGGTGGTGCACTTATATGTTGTGTTATGATGGCTTTAATGATGTCAAATGCAGGTGGAGCATGGGACAATGCCAAAAAGTTTGTGGAAAAGGGCAACTTTGGTGGTAAAGGCTCAGAAGTTCATAAAGCAGCAGTTGTTGGTGACACAGTTGGTGATCCATTAAAAGATACATCAGGTCCATCCATGAACATCTTGATTAACGTAATGGCTATCGTGAGTTTAGTAATAGCTCCACTTTTGGTTTAAATAAGATAACAATTAGGTTATTTAAATAGGTTTAATTGTTAAATTTTGTAATAGCTGAAAAGTCTAAAGAACCTCGGTTTTCTTTAACCATCCTTTTAAAGTTTTCTTGTGAGTTTTTGCCAAATGGTGCTGATGTATTTGTACTCTCGATTGCCTTGAGAGCAATAGTAAGATCTTTTAGCATTAAATCTGCTGAAAAACCAGGTTTAAAGTCATTGTCTGCTGGGCTTGATGGTCCAACACCTTTAACAGGGCAATAGCTATTAATTGCCCAACATGATCCAGTTGAGGTTGACAAAATTTCAAATAATTTTTCTGGATCTAACCCTAGATTTTGTCCAAGAGAAAAAGCTTCTCCTACACCAATCATTGTGGTTGCTAACAACATATTATTACATGCCTTCGTCGCTTGCCCGGAACCAGGAGAGCCACATAATAATGAATTTTTTCCCATGATTTGAAAAAAAGGTAACATTATTTCATAAGCATCTTCTCCACCACCAACCATAAAAGTAAGTGTACCATCTTCAGCTCCACCAACACCACCTGAAACTGGAGCATCAAGAAATAAAAGTTTTCTATCCTCACATTTTTTATGTAAATGTTTCGCTTTATCTACATCAATAGTAGAGCTGTCTGATATTAGTGTGCCTGGCCTTAAACTATCTATAATGCTATCCAAGACCCCCTCAACTATTTCTCCATTAGGTAACATTGTTATTATTATATCTGTGTCTTTTGAGATATCATTTAAATCAGAGGCTTTCTTAAGTCCTATTGGCAAAAGTTGGTTCACAAACTCTTCATTAATATCATAACCAGTAACTTCATAATTAGCATTTAGAAGATTTTTTACCATTCTGGCTCCCATGTTGCCAAGGCCAATAAAACCAATTTTTTTCATATTCATTCTCCTTTAAAAAGAAATTCAGACAGTGGAATTGTTTGACTTTTAATCTTTCGCTCTGAAGTTAGAAGTTTTTGATTAATTTGTAAATCTTGCTTTAAGCCAAATAAATAAGGGTACCATTCTCTTGATAGTTCAGCTTTCCATTTCCACAAAAGAAAATCTAATATTTCAATATCATCTTTTTTAATCTTAACAAATTGTGTAGATGGATTTAAACCAAAATCTGGACTTAAAAAAAATTTTTTAATTTTAAGAAATAACTTTGGAACACCATGATTTTTTATAAGATTTCCCCATTCTTTTTGTGAAAGTTTGGTAATAATGCTTTTTCCAAAAATCTCTAAAATTAAAATATCAGTTTTGATTAAACCTGTTGGATTAATCATTATATTTTTTTGGTTTTCTCTTCCCAAAGCTGGTCCAATAAAAAAACGCCTAGGACAATAGTCGTTTGCATAAAAATTATCCCAAATAATGATGTCATTTGGTAATATTTTTTTTATTTTTTGATCATTTTTATAAGTTTTAGAAACCACATTTTTTCCACAATAAAATATTTTTATTTTGGAGATCAGTATTTTGCTTAAATCTATCAAGTAAACAGGATCATCTTTTATTAATTCATCGGCATAAATTCTCGGTACAAAAAATATATTTTGTTTTAATTCATTAGAAAGTTTATTAGCCAAAATACCGTGGTACGTACCTTCAGAGACATCAGCGCCAAATTTTTTCTTAAAATCATTTGGAATGTCATCTAATAATAAAGCTATATAATTAGCTCCGTCTCGAAGTAGTTGTTTAGCTTTTTTTAAGAGTAATTCGAAATCAGAGTCTTTATTATTTATAGAAATATCGTCTAATTCTTTAAAATTAAAGTCTAGTCCAGGAGCAATACCAGCTATAATGTTTATATGATTTTTTTTACTAAATTGAGTAAAATTTTGAAATTTCAGACGCCATTTTTTATTATATTCTTCTCTCCAGCATAATCTATGATAAATATCTTCCTTAGGGGCATAAAAATAAGTATTCATCTTATTTTTATAAAGCGCTTTGATTATAAGTTTTCTACTTTTCCAAGATAGAAGTTTACCATAGTAACCCTCTATATATCCAGTTATGTTATTAACATTGTTTTTCATTTGATATCTTCTTAAATATTGCACTATTATACTAACTTAATTGGGAGAAAAATATAATGAAAGTTTTAGCAATAGGTGCTCATCCTGATGATATTGAAATTTTTATGTATGGTTTACTTTCAATTTATAAAAATAATGGAAACCAGATATATGCCATGATTGCAACAGATGGAAGTAAAGGAGGCACTCAAAAAAGTTTTGACTTAGTAAAAAAAAGAGCTGAGGAAACTGTCGCAGGTCTTAAAAAATTATCTTTACCAATTTTCTTGAATATACCAGATGGTGAGTTAGGTGAAGATCCTGCGCATAGAAAAATTATTAGGGAAAATATTTTGAAAATAAGACCTGATTTAATTATTACTCATTCACAAAATGATTATCATTCAGACCACAAGTCATTATCTTTAATAACAAAAGAGGCAGTAAGTCATTATATCCCAATTTTAAATTGTGATACCCTTATGGGTATAAACTTTAATCCTAATTACTATGTTGATATAACCGATCACTATTTGGCAAAAAAAGAAGCTATATTAAAACACAAAACACAAAACCCTCAAAGATTTATTGACCTATTTAAATTAATGAACTCTTACAGGGCCGCTCAATGCAACGCCCCTAAAGGTCATTATGCAGAAGCATATAGTTTTATACCTTCATTTCCTTTTTCAGATATAAGAGAACTTTTACCATCTCCTATAAAATTAAGGTCTTTTCATATAAAAGATCAGCATGGATTTTTATAAAAATTCATATATTTTTCCTCCTGACGAAGGTTTAGAGACTCCAGTAGTTGAAGGAAAAGTATAAGAAAGTTTATAAATTGATCTAGCTGACAAATAAGCAATTAACTCTGATTCAATATAGTTAAAATTCAGACCTAGTTGTTCTTCATAAAAGAAATTAATATTTAATCTTTTTTTAAGTCTCTTCATCAAATGAATGTTTTTGCAACCACCGCCAGTTACTAAAATATTATTAACTTTATTAGGTAAGAGTGCTATACCAGCAGCAATAGCTTCAACAGTAAATTCAATTAAAGTTGCCATAATATCTTTAAATAAATATTGTTTTTGAACCAATTTATTGTATGAAGTAGAAAAAGCATTTCTATCTAACGATTTGGGAGGAAGTTTTGCAAAAAATGGATTTTCTAAAAACTTTTTAATTTCTGTATCTATAGGATAACCATTAGAGGCAATAACACCATTTTCATCATAATTTTTATTAAATACAGATAACATATAATCATCCATTAGTGCATTACCTGGTCCAGTATCAAAACCAATTAGCTTATTGCCATCCCAGAAAGTTAAGTTAGAAACACCACCTATATTTAGAATGCAAGTTGGAAGAGTTAATCCAGATTGTTCAATAATATATTTATGATATATTGGAGCTAATGGCGCTCCTTGACCTCCCAATGAAAGATCATTTGATCTAAAATCAAAAACAACATTTTTTTTAAGCAACTTTGATAATTTTTTTGGATTCCCAAGTTGGATTGAAATCTTTTGTTCTGGATTATGATGTATTGTTTGACCGTGAAACCCAATTACGTCGCATTCTTTTACGATTTCCAGGTCTTTTAAAGCTATGTAATGTTCATTTGTAATAAATTCATCTAAATATTCTTTTCTTTCTAAATTGAAACTAATATCTTCTTTGAGAAAACTAATTAACTTTTTTCTTGTACTAATATTGAAGGGATGAAAGTGATTCTTACCTAACCTTTTTAATTCCAAGCCATTAGTTTCAACTAGACTAATATCTATTCCATCCATACTTGTCCCAGTCATTAATCCAATAATTTGTAAAAAGTCGTATTTCAAAACAAGAATAACCTTTTAAATATTTTAAAATTATATATATTTAAATATGTCTCAATATAAACCTAAAACTGAACTTTTATACCGCAAAAGTAAACCTATCGATCATTTAAGTATATCTGAGAGTATATCTTTAATGATCCAAGAACAAAAAAACGCTTCTAAAGAAGTTAAAAAAGCAGCCAAATCCATTGAAATTGCAATAGAAGCGATTTATAAATATCTAATTGCTAATCCATATGGAAGGCTTGTATATGTCGGAGCGGGGACTTCTGCTAGAATTGGTGTACAAGACGGTGTTGAACTTTTTCCAACATTCAATTGGCCAATTGAACGTTTGGAATTTATTATAGCTGGTGGTTTACCAGCTTTATTAAGGGCCATCGAAAATGCTGAAGATAACATAGCTCAGGCAGAAAATATTGTAACAGAAAAGTTGATTACTAAAGATGATGTTGTGATTGGAC
Source organism: uncultured SAR116 cluster alpha proteobacterium (assembly GCA_902543145.1). GTDB lineage: Bacteria > Pseudomonadota > Alphaproteobacteria > Puniceispirillales > Marisalimonadaceae > Marisalimonas. Next base: position 28,665 of record CACBXG010000001.1, read on the forward strand.
TTGCGGCCAGTGGAAACACTCCTTTTACTTGCAAAGTATTACAAAAATCTAAAGAAAATAACGCACTCACTATAGCTATAAGTAATAATCCTAAAGGTAAAATTTTAGAATATGGTGACTATAAGATAATTCTTGATACTAAAGAAGAGTTGATTGCTGGTTCTACAAGACTTAAGGCAGGAACTGCTCAAAAAATATGTCTTAATATTATCTCTTCTATGGTAATGATGAAAATGGGTAGAGTAAAAAACGGTATTATGAATCAAATGGTTCCAACAAATGAAAAGTTGCGTTTAAGAAAACGATTAAATAAATATTAACTAAAATTAAAATATAAAATTAATCTAATCAATTAAAATTCATAATTTTAATAATTGGGTCATCTCCATTTGTTCTTGAAATTATATCAAGTAATGGCTCTTTCGTAATCTCCATATGAAAAGCATTAGCATGAATACAATTTATTTTATCTGCCATAATTCCAACGTGGCCTTTCCAAAAGACTGCAAATCCTCTTTTAAGAGAGTTCTTATCTTTAATAAGTTCTTTATTAAGCAATGACTGATCAATCGAATTTCGAGGAATATTTTCTCCATAAGTTTGATATGATAACTGAAGTAAAGCTGAACAATCTAAACCCATAGAATTTCTGCCTCCCCATACATATGGTGTTCCAATCATTTTTTCAGCTATGCTTACCCAATCACTTATTTTTTTGCCAATTTTTATTATATGATTACTTGGAATATAAGCGTATTCATAGATACTATTTTCGAACAAGTGTATTTTCGCCCACCCTTTATAAATACGTTTAACACTAACTTGTGAACCTAAGGGAAGATGATTTATACATCCCAATTTTACATCATTATCTTTATAAAGAAAAGTTCTTTTGGAAATAACCCTGTGTGTTGATTTCAACATTTTACCTAAATTTCTTTTTTGTACCCATCCTATATAATTATCTGTTAAAAGCTTACAACGATACCAATCGAAATGTTTTTCTAAAATCGTTAAAGTTTCCCCAAACAAACATTCAGTTTCTAATTCTGCTGTTTGCTTTGGTTCGGATCTCATAGGAATAGATGGTTTAATGACTCTCATAAATTATTAACTTTACACCAATTTTGCACATTAAAATTAGGACATGTTTTTTTAGTTTTCTCAGTATCACAATGTCCAATAATTTTTGCGGTTGGATAAGAAAGCTTCCATGATTTTATAACTTTTTTTAATGAAATAAATTGTTCTTTAGTAAAATTATCACGGCCAATAAGACAAACACCTAAGCTAACATCGTTTTTACCTTTTACATGTGCTCCAATCCAATATTCTGGTCTTCCATTTTCAATTTTACCAGATCTGCAAATTATCTTATGATAACCTATGCCGTCCCAACCGAAACCAAGATGCATTTTATGAATATCTGAGGCATTTAAATCTATATTATTATTTGTATCCGAACAATGTATAACTAATAATTCAATATTTGAACTTAAAAGCATCTATAAACCTTTTAATAATTTAAAAAATACAATATTATCAAAATAGGAAATTTTAAACCATTTAATCTTTCTAATACTATTTTTTGTAATTTAAAATGGATAAGTCACTAAAGTAACTATATATTTTAAGAGGAATATTTTAAGTGAATTCTATTACCCCTATATTATTAGCAGGAGGATCTGGAACTCGTCTTTGGCCTTCATCTCGTAAAACATATCCTAAACAATTTATAAAATTAATTTCTGATACATCTTTGTTTCAACAATCTGCTCTAAAGTTTCTTAACAATGGATCATCTGAATATAATCCTATTATTACTGTAACCAATTCTCTTTTCAGGTTTATTGTAAGAGAACAATTACAAAATGTTGGTATAGACTTGGGAAAAATTTTAATTGAGCCACAATCAAAAAATACTGCCCCTGCAATTCTTTCTGCAACCCTTCTTGCACTTCAAGACAATAAAGATCCAATTATTATTGCGGTACCTTCAGATCATATAATCCCTGATAGTAAGTATTTCAATGAAGTCATTAATATTGGACGAAAGATTGTTGGGAATGGAAAAATTATCACATTTGGAATTAGACCAACCTATCCAGAAACTGGGTATGGTTATTTGCAATTAGAAAAAGACCACAAACCAGGACCAAGTCAGGTTACTAAATTTATTGAAAAGCCAAATATAAGTTCTGCGACCAAAATGCTAAATGAAGGAAACTATTTATGGAATTCTGGTATATTTATGTTTCGTGCAAAAGATATAATAAGTGAATTTAAAAAATATGCTCCTGACATTTTGTCAATTGTAGAAAAGTCTGTAGAGTTGAGCGAATCAGATATGGAATTTCTAAGACTGAATCAAAATTATTGGCAAAATATAAATGAAATTAGTATTGATTATGCAATAATGGAAAAAGCTAAGGATATAATTGCTATTCCATATAATTCTACATGGTCAGATTTAGGTAACTGGGACTCAGTTTGGCGTGAAACAAAACAAGATAAAAATGGTGTTGCATTGTCTCATAATGCCCATGCTTTAGGATGTAGAAATACATTGTTGAGATCTGAAAATGAGTTTCAAGAAATTGTTGGTATAGGTTTAAATGATATTGTAGCTATAGCAATGCCAGACGCAGTTTTAGTTGCTAATAAAAATAAAAGTCAGGACGTCAAAAAAGTAGTTGAATATTTAAAATTTCATGAAATCACTCAATCAGAGTTTTTCCCAAAGGATCATCGTCCATGGGGGTGGTTTGAAATTATATCATCAGGTTTGGGTTTTCAAGTGAAAAGAATTTTTGTGAAACCAGGAGCAGCATTAAGTTTACAAAGTCATAAGTTTCGTTCTGAACATTGGATAGTTGTAAAGGGATTAGCAAAAATTACGATTGATAATAAAGTCAAATATATTAAAGAAGGACAATCTACTTATGTACCATTAGGCTCGGTTCATCGTCTTGAGAACCCTGGAGACGAACCAATAACAATAATTGAGGTTCAAATAGGTTCTTATTTAAGTGAAGACGATATTATAAGATATGAAGATAATTACTCACGAAAATAAGTTGTAATAAATGTATCATTATCCACTTTTATCAAGGCCAGACTTTGGATTTATAAGAGGGCCAGGTCCTGGCTTTGGCAATCTTTTATTTCCTATCGGGAGAGCTTTACGTGAATCACAAATTAAAAATGAAGTATTTGTTAAACCAACAATACTGAACCTAAAAATTGGTCCTTTTTTACGTCAAGAAAGAGATTGGCGGTTATATCATAATGAACTAAAAGGAAGGAATGTTGAAGATTGGTTAAATTTTTTTCGTATTAAATTTTACAGAAAAAAGACACAATTTTATTATGGACAACGAAACTATTTCTATGATTTAGAAAAATCTATGTTTTTAATTAAAAATTGGTTATTTACAAATTCTTTGGAAAAACCAATAGATCATTCTGGTAAAATTGCAGTACATATTCGTCGTGGAGATTTTTTAAAATCTAATGAGTCTGCTTTATCTCATCAAATTCCTACAAAATGGTATCTTGATACACTGGACAGGCTACTTTGTAAAGTTGATATGGATGTTGTGCTTTTCAGTGATAGTGATATTGATAATGATTGGTCAAAATTTGGCTCTAGGATAAAATTGTCTCAAAACATATCAGCTTGTTCAAATGTTCTTAGTATGTCATCAGCTGATTTTTTAATTGCCTCAAGATCAACTTTTTCACTTTGGTCATATTTTTTATCAAACCAAAAAACTTTTATTCCTTGCGGATTTGATCCTTCAATATATCTCAGTGATAGTAGAAACATAAAGAATGTTTAATCAAAAAATATTTTCCTTATTTCAAGTGCTGGCACAAGCATTTTTTTCTTTTGTTTTTTTAAGTGCACTGATAAATTCTGGTGAAAATATAGACTATGTAGATTGGTCTTTATCCATTTCAATTATTTCTGCAATATATTCATTTAATATTTTCTCTGGTGTCTTGTTTAACAAGTTTATAGCTTCTGGAAATTATAAAACCAGTATTTTTTTCCTAAACCTATTTGGGATACTTTTAATTTCTATTTTAATTGCAATATATGGAACATATACAAATGCTAGTAGTTATTACTATTTGGCAATTCTTTTTTCTTCTACTATGCAGATCAGTTTTTCATTATGTAATATAGTTGATGGATTAGGGAAAATAATTTATCGATGTACAGCACAAATTATAATATTTTTAACTTTTTCATTAATAATATTCTTTTCATACAAATCCAACGCTTCTATGGTACAAATTATTTTATTGGCTATTTTATCTTACTTTTTCATAGCTTCTGCAGGTGTTTTTATCATAACAATTAACAAAAGCTGGACACTAAAGATGGCTAATAATAATTTGTCTGTAATGTTATCACAAAATTCTTATGCAATAGGTGGTTCAGTTGCTCAATCTTGGATTGAGCCATTAATTAAATATAATTTAATTGCTCTTGGTGGAGCGCATCTGATTGTCCTATTTGATGTATCTACTAGGATCGCCTCTACTATCAGAACATCTATAGTTTCTTTAAATACACCATTGATTACAATATGGAGTAAAAAATATTCTCAAGCTGCCTTTAACAAAGAATTTATCTCTAGTTTCTGTTTAGCCACTATGTCAAATGTTATTTATATATTTTTTAGTTCAACAATATTTTTAGTTTTTTTTGGTCTGGAAGAACAAAACAAACTATTTACTATAATTATCGTTTTAACCTATTTTTTGATTACACTCCAAAATTTACCAAATATTACTAACATAGTGCTTAATAAGGTTAATAAAAATTTTTATGCAACTTTAATAATCCTAATGTTTGTTGGTTTAGGGTATTTTTTTATAGCAAATGCTGAGCATTATATCTGGAGCTACTTACTAGGTTCTTTTTTTTCTACAGCTTTTTTGTTTTTCAGAAGGAGTAAACATTAAATTTATATTTATTTAAATTTTATTGGTATATGTTAGTTGAAATAATATTATGTGTAATTTAAATTTTGTTTCAAATAGGTTCTAACAAAAAATTATTTATAAATAATTAAGGTTTGGTCAAAAGAGGGTGGAGGCAAATTTTATATGAGAATTTTATTTGTTCAGCCTTCCATTCCAATATACCGTTTGCCTTTTTTTATTAATCTTGCTTCTAACTTTGGATCATCTTTTAGTGTCTTATATAGTAAAGGTGATATGGGTGCACTTACACCACCTCATCAATATTCATGGTCAAAATGTATTGGAAAAGCAGTAAACATTGGATTTGGTTTTTTTTGGCAGAATAATCTTGTACGTTCAAAAGTTCAAAAAAACGACATCGTCATTATATCAGGTAATCCAAGATATATATCCTCAATAATATTTGTTATAAAAGTTAAACTTTTAGGTGGGAAAGTGATCTGGTGGAGTCATTATAGGAGTTCTACTTCAAAGAAGTTGCGCATGAACTTACGCATAAAATTAATGAAAATTGCTAATGGCATAGTTTTTTATACTCAAAACGAGGTGAATGAATATTTATATAAAAGAAAGGAAAAAGAAAGTAGGCCTATTCTTGGTTTAAATAATGGGATTGATGTAAAACCCATAAAAGATTTTCGGAAAAAATATAATGCTAATTTAAGAGAGTTTGAAATATTATTTTTAGGAAGAACTTCAGAAAAATCAGATTTTAATATTTTACTAGATTCATTAAATTATTTAGATCTAAAAGATGTTACTTTGAATGTCATAGGTAACGACGATAATTATTCTTTTAATAACGATAAAATTAATTTTACTAATAGATATAAAATAAATTGGTATGGAAAATTGATTGATGAACAAGAAATTTCAAAAGTGGCTAATCGATGCCGTTTATTTGTTTATCCTGGAGCAGTAGGCTTATCTCTAATACACGCGATGGCCTATGGTTTGCCTTGTCTTGTTCATTCAGATCTTATGAAGCATATGCCAGAAATTGCGGCATTTAAAATAGGTATAACTGGATCAACTTTTAAGCAAAATAACTCTAAAAGCTTAGCCAATATATTGTCTGAAATGATAACAAAAACAAAAGTTTTAAATGAAATGTCTAAAAATTGTTTAAATATAGTAGAAAATGAATTTAATACTGAAAGTATGGCTAAAAAATTTGTTAGTTTTATAAAAGAGCTAAAATAAAGATGCACATAATACACACAGTTTCTTCTAATGAAATATTATCTTCGGGTGTAACATATTGCGTGAATGAGCTTGCTTATGGTTTGCATAAAGCAGGCGATAAAGTAGAAATTCTCTCTTTAGGGTCGGGAACTTTTTCCATGAATGATGATAAATTTGATTATAAATTTAAGAAAGATTTTTCTTATGTACCTTTTATAAATAAAGTTGGTGTTTCTTCAACTATGAAGAAATACATTACATCTAGCAGTTCAGACATTTTACACACTCATGGTTTATGGATGTTTCCAAACATTTATAGAAACTCTAATGCAAAATTTGTAATTTCACCACACGGAATGCTTGGAGAGGCTGCATTAAAATTTTCAGCAAAGCAAAAGAGAATTTTTGATTATTTATTTCAAAGATCAGCCTTCCGAGATGCAAAATTATTATTTGCTACTGCAGAAAGCGAGTTTGAAGACATTAGAAATTATGGTTTAAAAATGCCAGTAGCTATAATCCCGAATGGTGTCAAAATTCCAAATATCAGAAAAAATAATGCTGACAAAAATAAAAAAACACTTGTTTCTCTAGGTCGTTTACACCCAATAAAAGGTTTATTTACTCTAATAAAAGCGTGGTCAAGTATCGAGTCTAAGTTCAATAATTGGGAACTTAAAATAGTAGGCCCAGACCAAGTAGGTCATAAGAAAGAATTACAAGTTTTAATTAAAAGGCTAAATCTTAAAAAAGTTTTTATTGAACCTCCTTTGTATGGATTGGATAAAGATTTATTTTTATCAAGATGTGATCTTTTTATTCTCCCATCAAAAAGTGAAAACTTTGGTTTGACTGTCGCGGAGAGTCTTGCAGTAGAAGTGCCAGTCATAGCTACCAAAAATACACCATGGTCTGGATTAAATAAATATAAATGTGGTTTTTGGATTGAAGGTGGAGAAATATCTTTGGCAGAGACTTTGGAGCAAGCATTAAAACTTACTAATAAAGAGCTTAATGATATGGGTAAACGGGGGAAGAAATGGATGAAAAAAGATTTTTCTTGGGAGTGTTCATGTAAAAAAACAAAAGAAGCATACAATTGGCTTACAAAGTTAGGAAAAAAACCAGATTTTATTTACACGTAACAAAAAAAGAAAGTTTGCTAATGACTAACTTAGCAGTAACTGTAAATGTAAGAGATGATTTTACAATAATACAAGAATTTGCTTTTAAATGTAGAAATTTTCTTAAGAGTTTCGCAGATTTCTAATCTTTAAGAGATTTTAATGCATTTTACAATAATTACATGTATATCTACTAAGACTTACAAATTATAAGATAAAATATAGAATGAGTTTAATCAAAAATGATTAGCAAATTTAGAAGAGCATTATTTATGGTAAGTTGGTTTTTCTTAGCTAGATGGAATCCAAGAGGAACGTTGTTTCAATGGAGAAGTTTTTTATTAAAGTTATTTGGAGCAAAGATTGAGGGTACAGTTTATGTTTACCCATCAGTTAATATATGGGATGCAAAAAATCTTACGATGTATAACGGAGCAACTCTTGATGAAACTGTTCTAATTTATAATGTTGCACAAGTAACTTTAGGAGAACGTGCAATAATTAGTCAAAATGCTAAACTTTGTACTGCAACCCACGATTATAATCTAGATACTTTTAATCTAATCAAAAAGCCAATATTTATAAATAATGACGCGTGGGTGTGCATGGATGCTTTTGTAGCTCCAGGAATAAAGATTGGATCTTTTGGGGTCGCTCTTGCCCGTTCAGTCGTACTAGAGGACATTCCAAGTTATGCAGTTTATATTGGGAATCCTGCCAAATTTAAAAAAATGCGTAAGAAAATAAAAAGGCAATACAAATGAACACTGATTATGATTTTATAATAATTGGATCAGGTGTCCTTGGTTGTTTAGCATATGATTATGTTGTTTCACATAATAACAATGCGTTATTGATATCTGAGGGTAATTTAACTAATCATGACAAAAATATTATACAAACAGGTCCTCAGCATTATTCAGGTGTTCTTCATGGAAGAAAAAAAGGTCTAGGTGGTACCTCACAATTATGGGGAGGTGCTATGAACACCAATTTTGAAAAAAAATTTATCAAACAATGTGAAACAAAACACATAAACTTTGAAGTTGAGAGAAAAAGAGTTTTAGACTTTTTTGGAATTAGAGATATTAAGCTAAAACCAAAGAAAAAAATTTATAGCTCGAAAAAATATACGATTTATGAAGAGGAAATATTATGGCCTAGTTTTTCAAAACGTAATGTTTTTAAAAATCTGAAAAAAAAATATCGAAATTTTATCAATTTAAAAATTGGTATTTATAAAAAAGTTAAAAAAGAAGGAGATATTTTTAATGTATTTGTAAGTACTGACCTTAATAAACATGAAGTTTTTACATGTAAAAAAGTAATTTTCTGTATGGGCTTTATTGATAATATAAATGAAAATCTAAATGAAAATGAAAGTGTTAAATTTAAAGAACACTTAAGTTCACCCATTGGAATAATAGGTAATACTGAAAATCTTCCTATAAGTTCATCATTATCATTTAAATTAAATCACTTTAACACAAAGCGTTACGAAATTTTTGATAACTATCATAGTAGAAGTATTGGTTTTATTCACTTATCTAATATTAAGAGTGACTTTTTAATAAAATTTAGAGAATTACTAATATGTCTTCAATCTTTTAAAGCACCTGCATTAAAACTAATTTATGAAATTATAACATTGTCTTATCAAATATTTCCAATTCTTAAAAATTTGATAATAAACAATGGAGATATATCAAATAAAAAAAATCAATCATATATCCATCTTGTACTAGACAAAGCAGAATTTGCTAATATAAGAAAGTCGAACAATGTAACTAAAATAGATTGGTCTATTACTAAAGCAGATATTAAACTTTTTAAAAATTTAAAAAGAGAAATCAATAAAATAATCAAGACAATTATTGATCAATCATCCTCACCACAAACTTCATACAAAACCTTTAGATCTGTGAGGCCTAAAGAAATTTACCACCCATTTTCGGGTCTTAGTGAAGTAAAATGGGAAGATTCAGAGTATATATGGTCAGGTACACACACCTTAAAACATTTAGGCTCCCTAAGTCCAACTTTGGCTTCGCATTTCCTTAAAATAAAGGAATATGAAAATGCAAGAAAAAATATGTGCGATTATACTAACCAAAAATGAAGAAATTCATTTAGGTCGCGTTTTAAAACAAATTTCAAAATTAATAGATCACATACTAATTGTAGATTCTGGTTCTATAGACAACACCGTTGAAATAGCGAAAAGTTACAATTGCGAGATAATATCAAAAAAGTGGAAAAACTATGCCACTCAATTTAATTACGCAGTTGAATACGTGAAAACAAAGTATAATTGGATATTAAGAATTGATGCTGATGAGTATTTTGAAAATCTTGAAGAAATAGTTACAGTTTTGAATAAAATTTATAGTAGTGAATATTCTAATATTAACGGAATATCGTTAAATAGAACCATTGAATTTTTGGGCCATTCTATGAAATATGGTGGAATTTTTCCGATTCAAGTAATTAGATTGTTTAGATCAAAGTATGGATTATGTGAAAATAGATGGATGGATGAACATATCATAGTTGAGGGTAAAATTATTCATGAAAATGTTATGATTATAGACAATAATGAAATGGGTCTTGAATTCTGGCTTGAAAAGCACATTGGATATGCAAAAAGAGAAGCAGTAGATATGTTGTTTATTGAATATGGTTTTACAAGTCAAAATAAATTTTTAAAGAATGGTATAGAAGCAAGAAAAAAGAGAATTTTAAAAGAAAATTTTTATAGCAAATTACCATTATTTATTCGTCCAATAATATATTTTGTTTACAGATATATTGTTCGTCTTGGTTTCTTAGATGGTAAAATGGGATTTAATTACCATTTTTTTCATGCTTTATGGTACAGACTACTTGTAGATTTATTTATTTATAAGGTCAAATTAACTGATAATAAAAACATAAGCGAATTAAAGGTTTCAATAAAAAAGGTACTAGATATTGATGCTTAATCTTAGCCTTTTAATTTGTACTAAAAATTCAGCAAAAAGCATTTTTACTTGTTTAAATAGTGCTTTACCGATTTTAAATGCTGGCGCAGAGTTAATTTTAGTTGATGGCCGTAGCAATGACAATACGATAAAAATAATTTTACAGTTCATAAAGAACAATAATATTGTTTATTATAAAATTATTACCCAGATGAAAAATGGTCTATATGAAGCATTTAATTTAGCAATTATAAACTCAGAAAGAAAAAAAATTCTTTTCTTACATAGTGATGATTTATTACAAAATACTCAAACACTAATAACAGATGTCTACAATTCGGCATCAGATGTTATTTTTTACGGTGTAGAAATAGAAGGCACCTACTTAAGTCGAAAATGGCATATTAAAAATCTAAGTTCGATCAATGTCAGTTCGATGATTATTCCTCCACATGCGGGAATTTTAGTTTCTAGAAACGTATATTGTAAAATAGGTAAATTTAATACTAATTATAAAATTGCAGGGGATTTTGAATGGATGTTACGCCTTCTCCTTTCTAGTAATATATCTTTTAGTTTCTCAAATGAAAGTACATACATTATGAAATCAGGAGGAGTAAGTAATTCAGGTTTTTTATCTGAAATAAAAAAATATTTAGAAGACGTGACTGTATTAAAATCACTCGGCTTTAAATTTCCAGTTTTATTAGTGTTTAAAAAAAAATTAAACAAACTTTTCCAATTTAGGAAAATATAAAATGTATCACTTTTTAAATTCAAAATTATTTATTTTCCCAAGAAAGTTTGGACGTATTTTAGGAATAAATAAGTTCATAGATTCTTTATTAGAGGTAGGTGGTTATCAGGAAAGATTTAATAAAAAAATAATCAATTTATTGAAAAAAAATCATATTTTTTGGAATGAACCTCACCCAATATTATCAGCCAACCTAAAAAGCTTAAATTTTGAAAATTTTAAGGTAATTAATACAGCACTTAGTGATACTGTAGGTAAAGTGGAATTTATTTATGGTTCTGATCCTCAACAAACTACTGGAAGAGTAGGTGTTAAAAATGCAACTAGTTCCTACAAAAATTTAATGAAAGTAGTTGATATACAATACGCACTAAAAACTCTAAATTTAAAAAATCCACATGTTATAAAAATTGATGTTGAAGGTCATGAATATGAAGTTTTGAGCTCGATCTTGTCAAACATAAAAAAATTAATAAATTTGTGTGTAATTTTTGTTGAAATACATATGACTATTTTAGACAAAAGAGTTTTAATAATTGAAATGAACAAATTAATAGAAAAATTTCAAATTAAACAAAATTTTAAGTTAGTATGAATTGATGTGTCACATTTTAAGTTGGAAAGATAGATGCGTTTAATATTTGGAACAAGCACTTTGCATTGGTTAAGTAATAAATCTCGTTACAATGTTATAAGTGCTGCACTTAATAATGGTTTTTCACAATTTGACACATCAGGAGTGTATGGGCTTGGTGCTACAAATAAATATCTTGGAAGTTTAGGTTTACCAAAAAATATACGCTATTCTGCTAAATTAGGTTTAAAAACTAGTAAAACAATAGGTTTTTCAAGAATAGAGATTTTTACAAGGAAACTATTTTTTCCAAAAAATTCAAAAATTGTGGAAGACAATTGTTATTCTAACTGGCAACAGCAGTTTGAAACACAAATGTCAGATTTAGGTATTTCTAAAGTTCAAAGACTATTATTACATGAAAGATTTATTGATATAGAATTATGGCAATTATTTCAAAAATTTATTAATGAATACAGTAACCATTATGATGAATATGGGGTCTCGGCAAGTTGGTTAACACTTCGTCCAATAATAAATAATATTTATAATGAAAATTTATTAATACAAACAACACCAGATGTTGTTTATGATAAAAATCTAAAAATTCTAAAAAATATAACACTTTATGGAATTTCAAATATATGCCATGAAAATAAAAATTTTTTGTATGAAAAGAAAAATATAAATGGAGTTATTTATTTTTCTTCAAAAGTATCAAGAATAAAGGACTTCTCCAGCAGTAATAATTTTAACAGGAAATAAGGTATGAAAAAAGCATTAATTACCGGTATTACAGGTCAAGATGGCTCTTATTTAGCTGAATTTTTACTTAAGAAAGGATATGAAGTTCATGGTATTAAACGTCGTTCTTCATTATTCAATACGCACAGAATTGATCACATCTATCATGACCCGAATTACAGAAATATTCAATTTCAGCTTCATTACGGTGATTTGACAGACACTTCAAACCTAACACGTATTATTAGAGATATTCAGCCAGACGAAATATATAATTTAGGAGCTCAATCACATGTGGCAGTTAGTTTTGAAAGTCCAGAATATACTGCAGATGTAGATGGAATAGGCACATTAAGAATTCTTGAAGCTATTCGTTTTTTAGGATTAGAGGAAAAAACAAAATTCTATCAAGCATCAACTTCTGAACTTTTTGGTATGGTTCAGGAGTCTCCTCAAAAAGAAACAACTCCATTTTATCCCAGATCACCTTACGCAGTTGCAAAATTATATGCCTATTGGATTTGTATTAATTATAGAGAAGCATATGGGGTTTATGCGTGCAATGGAATTTTATTTAATCACGAAAGTCCACGAAGAGGTGAAACCTTTGTGACACGAAAAATTACACGTGGTTTGGCAAATATTGCTCTTGGATTAGAAGAAAATATTAAGATAGGAAATATTAATTCTTTACGTGATTGGGGACATGCAAAAGATTACGTTCAAATGCAGTGGTTAATGTTGCAACAAGACAAACCAAAAGATTACGTAATAGCAACAGGAAAACAACACTCTGTGCGTGAATTTATTGTTTGGGCTGCAAATGCTCTTGGTATCAATATCGAGTTTAGAGGTAGCGGAGTAGATGAAATAGGAATAGTTACCTCAGTTTCTGGTGACTTATGTCCATGCGTTGAAGTTGGAAAAGTGATTGTTCGAATTGACCCGCGTTATTTTCGACCTTCTGAAGTTGAAACATTGCTTGGGGATGCATCTAAAGCAAAAAAAGAATTAGGTTGGAAATCTGAAATAACTGCGAAAGATTTGTGTAAAGAAATGATAGAAGAGGATTATAAAGCAGCTAGACGGATGTCATTATTGAAGGAACATAATTTGCAATTACCTTTTTCAATTGAGGACTAGGGGTTAGTAATGAAAAAAATATTTCTTGCAGGACATAATGGTATGGTTGGAAGTGCAATTCACAGGTTACTTAAACAGAAAAAAGACATAAAAATAATAACAAAAAATCGTTCTGAATTAGATTTATGTAATCAACAAAATGTAAAAAAATTTATGATGTCGGAACGACCTGATGAGGTCATTGTTGCAGCGGCAAAAGTAGGTGGCATATATGCAAATAATAAATATCCAGCTGATTTTATTTATGAAAATTTGCAGATACAAATCAACCTTATACACATTTCCCATTTGCAAAATGTTCAAAAACTTTTATTTTTAGGTTCATCCTGTATTTATCCAAAACTTGCTGATCAGCCCATGAAAGAAGATGTTTTGTTAACGGGTTCTCTTGAGCCTACAAACGAACCTTATGCAATCGCTAAGATTTCTGGAATTAAACTTTGTGAAAGTTATAATCGCCAATATGGAAGAGACTATCGTTCGGTTATGCCGTCAAATTTATACGGACCTGGTGATAATTACCATCCAGAAAATAGTCATGTTGTTCCTGCATTAATTGGAAGATTTCATGAAGCTAAAATAAAAGGATTAAAAGAAGTATTAGTGTGGGGAACTGGAAACCCAAAAAGAGAATTCTTGTACGTTGATGATATGGCGAAAGCCAGCATATTTGTTCACGAGTTAGATACAAATATTTATAACAAATGTATAAAAAAAATGGAATCGCATATCAATATTGGCACAGGAAAAGATGTAACAATTAAAGAATTGGCAACTACAATAAAAGATGTAATAGGTTATGATGGTGATGTGGTTTTTGACACAAAAAAACCTGATGGAGTTCCAAGAAAACTTCTTAACGTAGATTTGGTTAAAAAACTTGGTTGGGAAGCCAAGACTAGTTTACGAGAGGGACTAATTAAAAGTTACGATGATTTTTTACAAACGCATCATGATTATAACATTGATGGTAAGTCATGAAAAAAAATATTTTAGTTACAGGTGGTGCAGGTTATGTGGGATCGCATGCTAGCAAGGTTCTATATAAAGCAGGTTATAATCCTATAACAATTGACTCTCTTAGCACAGGATGGTCTGATTCAGTAAAATTTGGTCCTTTCGAACAGGTTGATTTGTTAGATTTAAAAAAATTAAATGAAGTTTTTTTAAAACATAAGCCCTCCTCCATCATGCACTTTGCTGCACTTAGTCAAGTTGAAGAAAGTATTATAGAGCCTGAAAAATATTGGCGTAATAATCTTATTGGTTCATTAAATTTACTTGAAACCGCAGTTAATCATAAATGTTTAGATTTTGTCTTTTCATCAACTTGTGCAATTTATGGTGATCAAGATAGTGTTATAATAAATGAAAATACTCCACAAAAACCAAAAAACCCCTATAGCTCTAGCAAAAGGGCTGTTGAAGAAATGATACATCATTATTCAATATCTAAAGGTTTAAAATATGTTATTTTTAGATATTTTAATGTAGCTGGCGCAGACACAGATTGTGAAATTGGAGAGTTTCATAACCCAGAAACTCATCTTATTCCATTAGTTTTGGACGCGGTTTCTGGTAAACGTCAGCATATAAAAATTTTTGGTACAGATTATAAAACTTTTGATGGAACATGTATTAGAGACTATGTTCACGTATCTGACATAGCTGAGGCACATCTTTTAGGATTAAAATGGTTAAACAGAGGGGAAGCTAGTAGAGTGTATAATCTAGGTACGGGGCACGGTTTCTCTGTTCGTGAAGTAATAAAATGTGTTGAGAAAGTTACTAATGAAAATGTATCAGTGTTAGAATGCAATCGTCGTTTTGGAGATTGTAGTCAGTTGGTATCTAGTTCCTCACTAGCAAATAAAGAATTAGGTTGGACTCCTATTAGATCAAATTTAGATCAAATAATAACTGATGCTTGGAGGTGGCATCAAAATGGGTTTTATTCAAAATAGACTTTACATTTTTTATTAATTAATTATTTACATCACAAAAATTAAATTTCTCATGAATTTAAATTGATTTTTTTATTATAAAATTTTATGAAGTATTATTGATTATAAATACTTGGGGACATTTGATTTAATTAATTTTTTTAAAAGTATAGATACCACAACCAAATTTTAAATCAGGATTTATATTATCTATACTTTCATTTAGATGCAGATCACCATCATCATCGACGTAATCAAATCGTATTAGTTTCATAAATTTCTTAATTGATGGATGATCAAAGATAGTTTTAGCATTAAAAACTCTGTGGGCATTAAAATGTACTTCATCTCTTTGTCCAATAGGAAAGCTAATATATAATCTACCACCATTTGACACCAACTTTACTAGGTTAGTTATGCCTTTGTTATGACCATTTATGTCAATTGCATCAGTATATCTTCCTAACCCAAAATGTTCGATTGCATGAAGACAAGATACAGAGTCTACTTTTCCTAAATCTTGGAGAGACATAAAATCTAATTGTCTAAATTTTATGTTTTCATGTCTAGATTTTGATAGAGGACGTATATCAATTACTTCAATTTTTCTAAATGAAGCAACATGAGCGATAAATCCATCTATTCGTGAACCTATATCAATATGACGCTTTGGGTGCTGTTCATAAATAAATTTTGCAACTAATAAGTCTTGATGAAAATAATGACCTTTGTAACTGCCAGCGCTATCACAATAGTCAAAAAGGATCATTTTGTTTTTTGTGATTTTCCCACCTTGTTTGAGCCAGTTTCTTTTATCCTTTATATATTGAAAAAAAAATTTAAATGATAATAATTTTTGGTAATCAAAACCTAAATTAATTAGCATATAAACAAAAGGTGTTAGGATTTTTTTTAATATTTTTTTCAACTATAAGTAATTTCTTCGTTAATAGTGTCATCTACTATATGAGTTTTGAATATTGATTCTCATAATCAATTTAGCTTACTTTAGCTATAATTTTGAGGCTTGAAAAGAAAGTTTTTACATATCTTTGAAATGATAAATAATTGTGTTACTTTTTTGAAAAATACTTAAAATTAGAATTTTATTATAAGCGATATATTAATGATTACTTTTTTCTATTAAAATAAAAAATTTAGGTACCAATAGCTTGATAGATCTTAAAATTATTTCTGTATTTCTATTATCATTTTTTTTAACTTTAATATCCATAATATTTTTAAGATCATTAGCAAAAAAGTTAAAAATAGTTGATGTCCCGTCAAAACGTAAGACTCATAAAGGAAATATTCCTCTTATAGGTGGTTTTGCAATTTTTATTAGTGTTTATATTTCAATTTCAACTGAGTCTATAGATAATGATATTTTAATTATATTTATGATCAGTGCTTTTTTAATTTTATTACTTGGTTTTGTGGATGATTGTTACCCACTTTCCGCAAATGTTAGGATTTTAATTCAAATATTAATTATATCACTAATGATTTTTATTTCAGACTTAAAATTTTCAACATTTGGACACTCATTTGGATTGCAAAATCAAATACAATTAGGTTTACTATCTTATCCTATTACTATTTTAGGTATGCTATTTGTAACTAACGCGTTTAACTTGATGGATGGTTCTGATGGAATAACGGCTGGTTTAGCTCTCTTAGCTCTAATTGGTATTAATCTTGTTCAAATTCTATCTGGTGGTAATAGTTTTAATCTACTTTCTATAGCTTTGTTTGGTAGCTTGTTGCCCTATCTATGGTTTAATCTTGCCAAATCAAGTAAAACTAAAATTTTTCTAGGAGATAGTGGAAGTTTGTTTTTGGGATATACGATTTCTTTCTTGTTATTATATGAAAGTCAATATTCAAAAAATATCTCGCCTACTTTTGCATTATGGTTAATTTCTATCCCAGTTTTTGATGTTATTTACGTAATTTTTTATAGAATAATGAGTTCAAAATCATTGTTTTCTCCCGATAGAAGTCATTTACATTATTTTTTAGAAAGACTTGGCCTTTCTAACTTAAAAATTTTCTTTATTATAATAACTTTAGGTTTGTTTCTTTTATTACTAGGTATATTTATTGAATATAAAATTCAATTTGTAAGTTTTATAACATTTTTATTCCTATTGTCACTTTACTTGTGGTTTAGAGGGTTTTCTAGGTTTTCTAAAATTTAACCAGCATATTAGTTCATTGAGTTTAATTTCTTTGTCTTAAATTGTAAATTATGTTTTAAACTAAATTATATTAATTGATTATTGTATTTATAAGGAGGATGAAATTAATAAGGTAGTTCTAGTAACAGGTTCTTCAGGTTTTATTGGATTTCATTTATGTGAACTTTTGTTATCTTGTGGCTGGAGAGTTATAGGTTTGGACTCTATGAATGATTATTATGATGTCACTCTTAAAAAAGTTAGGCTAAAAAAATTAAAAAAAAATATAAAATTTTACTTTTACAGAGGTTTAGTTCAGAGTGAAGATCTTCTAGAATCTATCTTTTTAAAACATAAACCAAAAGTGGTAGTACATTTAGCTGCTCAAGCAGGTGTAAGGTATTCAATAGACAATCCATCTTCTTATGTGGAATCTAATTTAATAGGAACTTTCCAAATTCTTGAAACTGGAAGAAAATACAGTCTAAAACATCTGCTAATAGCATCAACATCTTCAGTTTATGGAAATAGTAAAGATATGCCTTTTAATGAAAATCAATCTGCTAATGCACCAATGTCTTTTTATGCAGCCACCAAAAAATCAAACGAGGTTATGGCACACTCCTATTCGCATATATATAATATTCCAACAACTATTTTTCGTTTTTTTACAGTTTATGGACCGCTAGGAAGACCTGATATGGCTTTGTTTAAATTCACAAAAAATATTTTATCTGACAAGCCAATTGATGTTTATAATAATGGAAAATTGGTTAGAGACTTTACTTATATTAGTGATTTAGTTAAAGCGATACAACTTTTGATTCCTAATATTCCTCTAAAAATCACAAAAAGAAAAGGAATTGTAAAAGATGATAATATTTCAGATGTTGCACCTTTTAGAATTGTTAATATTGGAAATTCTAAACCTATAAATTTGTTAGATTTTATAAAAGAATTAGAAAATATATTGGGGAAAAAGGCTAAGAAAAACTTTTTAAGCATGCAGGATGGTGATGTTTATAAAACACATAGTAATATCGATCTGTTAAAAGCTCTTACTGGGTTTGAACCAAAAACAAATATCCATGAGGGAATATTTCAATTTGTAAAATGGTACAAATCTTATTATTGAAATATATTTATATTATTAATTTTTATATTCTAGTAAAATAAAGTTATTTTCAATTTACTAGTTAATAGGGAAACTATTTTGAAATGTTAAAAAGTAATTTGGCTAGTTCTGTATCTATATTAAAGCAAAATTTTATAGTGTGGTTGTTTAGTCTTACTCGTACAAAAAAAATGCTACTTTTAAAAATTTTTGATTCTTTTGTTGCCTTATTAGCATTTTTCCTTGCATTTACTTTACGTTTTGAAACTATCGATCACATCTACTTAATCGAAACTTATATTGGTGGTTTAATCGCTATTATATCAACCTTGTCTGTTTTTATAGTGCAGGGGCTATACAATAATATTGCAAGGTACATTTCAATCGAGACTGTCTCCAGTATAGCTATTGGAAGTGCTTTGTCTTGTGTAGTTTTATTTTCTGTTATCCTTTTGTTTAAGCTTAAGATACCACTATCAGTTTCCCTGATTTTTGGAACATTTTTATGTATTTTTATTATAGGCATTCGCCTTTTAATAATTTATCTTAGCCAAAATTTGACCAAAAAAAAACAAGTAAATGTTGCGATCTATGGAGCGGGTGCAGTAGGTATACAACTTATGAACGCATTAAGAGAGGATCCAAATTATTCCGTCAGGTTATTTATTGATGATAACCCAGAACTACATGGTAAAAATCTTGGCAGAGTTAGTATTACTAATTTCAATCACATAAGTAAAAAAATTCGAAATTTAAAAATAAAAACTTTGTTTTTAGCAACTCCATTCAAAAAAGATGCTATGCGCCAACGTGTCTTCGATATAATAACAGATTACCCGATTAAAGTGAAAACCATACCTAGCATATCAAACTTAATAACGGGTAGAATAAAAATTGATGAGTTGAAAGACATTAAAATAGAGGATTTATTAGGGCGTGAGCCGGTAAAGCCTAATGATCAACTTATGAAAAAAAACATCTCAAATAAAATAGTTCTTGTAACGGGAGCTGGTGGGTCTATCGGGAGTGAGCTGTGCCGACAAATTATATTTTGGAAACCTCAAAAACTAATTCTGATAGATATATCAGAGTTTGCAATCTACAAATTATTTGAAGAGCTAAAACAGCATTCATCCGTCCATGAGTTTGATCTTGTTCCCTTGATTGGCTCAGTACAAGATAAAGAGTTTATTAAGAAGGTTTTTGATCGCTTTATAGTTGATACTATCTACCATGTAGCTGCATATAAACATGTCCCTTTGATGGAACAGAATGTCATGCAATGTATTAAAAATAATGTTTTTGGCACATTAAATGTTGCCGAGCTTTCCATTGCCTCCAAGGTAAAAAATTTCATTCTTGTTTCAACCGATAAGGCAGTAAACCCAACAAATTTTATGGGTGCGTCGAAGCGTATTGCCGAAATTATCTGCAAAAATTTATCAATGAAAAAAAATGATACATGTTTATCAATCGTGCGGTTTGGTAATGTCTTGGGATCTTCAGGATCAGTGGTTCCACTCTTTAAAAAACAGATTGAAAAAGGTGGACCGATTACATTAACTCACCTTGATGTAACGCGCTATTTTATGACCATCACTGAAGCGGCGCAGCTAGTAATCCAAGCAGGATCAATTGCACAAGGAGGTGATGTTTTTGTTTTGGATATGGGCAAGCCAATTAAAATTTTGGATTTAGCCAAAAGGATGGTGAACTTATCGGGGCGGCGACCAGTATTAAATGGAGGCAAAAACCTTGAAGAGGACGATATTGAAATTACTATTTCTGGCCTCCAACCAGGTGAAAAATTGTTTGAAGAACTTACTTATAATTCTAATTTGACAGGAACAGTTCATCCTCGTATCAACATGGCGGTGGAGAAGTTTATGAAAAAAGAAGAATTTAAATCACTATTAAACTCTCTTCGAGAAGCCATTCGTAATAATGATTTACACAAAATATATCAGAATATAGGTAAAGTTACCAACGGTATATACGACGTTACCAGTTCAAAAGACGTTTTTATTTCTAAGGATTGTGCAGAGTAGGATAAGTTTGGGATAGTTACTTGTGCAAACACATGCGAGAATTATAATGCGTGTCGTATTGAAGTCTGAGAAAGTAGAATGACAGCAATTGGCTACTAGTTGAAAGCGCGTATGTTATCCAAAATAATCTGTAACGACCGAAGAAATTACATCACATTTTTTTTGTATCTCATCCTCAGTTAAAGTTGGATGACAAAGGAACATCAAGCTTGTCTCACCTAATTGCTTTGCATTAGGCAATCTGTTCTTAGGCCTAAAACTTGTTTTATCAAAGGCACTTTCTAAATAGACTTCAGAGCATGACCCAGAAAAACATGGGACACCCTGTTTGTTTATAGATGACATAATTGTATCACGATCAGCCTCAGTACCGTCAACGAAAATGTAACACTTATAAGCTGCATGAGAAGAACTATTGTCCTGATCACAGTTGTTATCACAACAATTATAGCTCAAGTTAGGTACACGTAAGCCTTTTAAGTTTTTAGCGACATTCCAAATCGCATGGGCATTAGCGAGTCTCTTTCTTGACCAGCCATTCATTCGCGTCAATTGGATGCGACCAATAGCAGCCTGCATTTCAGTCATGCGCCAATTAGTTCCAAAGGAATCATGCAGCCAACGAAAACCAGGTGGATGTTCTCTTTCGTAAACAGCCTCCCAACTTTTACCATGGTCTTTATACGACCACATTCGAGACCATAACCTATGGTCATTTGTCGTAACCATACCACCTTCACCCCCGATCGTCATGATCTTATCTTGACAAAAAGACCATGCTCCAATGTGACCAATAGATCCTACTGATCGTCCTTTATATTTGGCTCCATGAGCCTGCGCACAATCCTCTATAACAAACAAGTTATGCTGTTCAGCAATATCCATGATTGGATCCATATCACATGGCCATCCCGCAAGATGTACGCAAACAATTGCTTTAGTTTTTTTTGTAATTACTTTTGAAATTGTTTCTGCTGTTATGTTCTGTGAATTAAGTGATACATCTGCAAACACTGGTGTAGCACCAGCATTAACAATAGAAGAAACAGAAGCTAAATAGGTACGTGAAGTAACGATAACTTCATTACCCTCGCCAACCTCTAGAGCAACAAAAGCAAGATCTAAAGCAGTAGTCCCATTTGAAACAGCAATGGCGTATTGAGAATCTGAAAAAACTGCGAACTCTTTTTCAAACTTACGACACTCGTCGCCAGTCCAGTAGTTAACCTTATTAGACAATAGAACTTTTGATACAGCTTCTATTTCTTCTTTGGTGTATGATGGCCAGGGAGAAAAAGTATTTAGCATTTTAAATGTAGTCTTTTAAACTTGTCAGTGATCACACAATAGATTTCATTATCTACAATTTTAACGAATGGTAAAACCTCATTTTCACAACTACTAGCCCATGAATTTCTAAAAAATTTGAAATCATTTAACTTTTGTTGATTTTGAGCCTGTGAACTTCGGCATAGTTGCTTCCCCATCAGCTGAAATCCCCTTACGCGCGATAACTTTCTTCATTGTCATCCAAATAATCTTAATGTCTAAAAATAAGCTTTGATTTTCTACATACCAAATATCATATCTGAATTTATCTTCCCAAGCAATAGAGTTTCGGCCATTAACTTGCGCCCATCCGGTAATACCGGGATAGACGTCATGACGACGGGATTGCTCTTCGGAGTAAAGCGGTATGTACTCCATCAATAAAGGTCTAGGACCTACTAAGCTCATATCACCTTTTAATACATTCCATAAACCAGGAAGCTCATCAAGACTAGAATTTCGCAAGAAATTACCAAAAGGCACTATTCGTTCTGAATCAGGTAATGCTTCACCATTCACATCGCATGCATATTTCATAGTACGAAACTTAATTATTTCAAATGGTTTGCCTTTTTTTCCAGCACGTAGCTGTCGGAAGAATATTGGGGTGCCAAGCTTAACCTGGATCTGATAACATAATAGGATTATAAGTGGGAATAATAGTATCAGTCCTAAGGCAGAAATAATAATATCGAAAAGGCGTTTAATCACTTAACTGCACGCTCCAAACAATCAACAAATCGATTACTAAGTTTGGTTCTGTCATACTCTTGTTCGGCTAGTAGGCGTGAATTTTGACCCATCTTAAATAACCGACTACGATCATCGGCCGCCTGTTCAAGTGCACTAGCAAAGGCATCTGGATTCTCAGGCTCTACAGTGAATCCACAGCCATTATCATTAATCATATCAGCCAACCAGCCTGGATAGTTGATCAACACTGGTAATCCTGATGCTATGTAGTCAAAAAACTTGTTGGGAGAGGTGCCGTAATAAAAAGCAGGTACATTTGAGAGTATCTGTAAACCTAAGTCAGCACTTACCATTAAGCCTGCGAGACGATTTTTGTTAATTGGATCTAAAAAAATAATATTATTGAGCCCTTCTTGTGTTGCGCGTTCAACTAATTTGGACTTCAGTTTACCTTGCCCAATTAGAACTAATTTTATATCGCTACGATTACGCTTTTTCAGTATGGCTGCAACATCTAACAACGCATCCAATCCATTCGCTATACCATGAGCACCTGCAAAAATTGCCATTAAATCATTTGGCCTGACATTTAAAGGCCGCCAAGGTGTTTGCTTTGGTCCAAAGATAGACAAATCACATCCATTCGGTACAAGATCGACACGATCTTTGACAACACCTCGAGCAACAATACTTTCAACGATACCTGGAGAAAGCCCAATATATCGGTGTGCAGAGCGATAACATGCCCATTCTAATAAAGACATTGCCTTAAGCACAAATGGATTCTTGATTACACCCATAGCTTTGGGTAATTCTGGCCACAAATCTCTTATTTCAAAAACAAAGGGTTTCCTTCTAATCCACCGAGAAACAATTCCTGGAATACCAGCTGTTAGTGGAGTTGTTGTTGCAAAGACAAGATCGCTTTTTTCTTTAAACACAATAGCAATACTTTTAAATGCGTAAATAAAAAAGATTAATGATCGCTTTACAAAAGTATCCGAGTTTGAATATGAAAGATTGAATTCGATAACCTCAATGCCATCAACAAATCCTCGGCGTACTTTATTTTTAAAAGGGGTTTTCAACCCAGTGTGCCCTCCCCTGACACTACCACAGACCATAATCACTTTATGTCCACGAGCAATAAGCCGTAATGCCATTTCATAAGAACGGGTTCCTCCAGCACCTAATGGTGTTACGAAGTGTTGATGAAAATATAAAACCTTCATAAGGTCCAACTAAACTCCGTGGTCAAGATGCCTGGTTTGTTAACTTCAATTTCCAATACTGGTATTTCGTATTTTTCTTGATAGTAAAGTGAATTCCAGCCATTAGCTAAATACATCTTTCCTAACACCATAGATCCTTCAATGCGTATTGATATAGTTTTATTCTTATTCTCAAGTTTGTTACCCTCTAGAAACCAGTTATCATTTTGCAAGCGCCATCTCAACACAGCTATATCTTTAAAGCCTTTAATTTCATCGGTAACTCGTAAAAATTTGTCTTTTAATAAAACACTTCTAATATGGCTTGCTCCAAAACTATCTTTATAAGCCGCTGAAACAAACTCACTACCTGATTGATTAGACAAGCCTGAAAAAAAATCTGTTTTTAGCCAGTCACCAAATAAGAATCTACTTAACCTTGGCATCTGATCCCTACCGTCAAATTGAACAGTGTTGTGGCTAGCTGTTCCAGGAAAGTAATTTAAAAAGTCATCATCGGAGTTGTAACTAAATGTACCAGCATCACAAAGGACATTTTGATCCTTTACCCAAAAATCAAGATGCAATGCATCTGCCTGACTTGGTCTAAATCGAAACCTTGGATATCGCAACATAAGCATATTTTGATTCTTACGAATTACACAATAACCACCATTATTCATCAAAGCACTTGATGCTGGCGCAAGCGTTTTCGTTGGTACGTCAACACCTAGCCAATATAACATTGAGTTATTAGTATTATAATCTGGATAGGCCTTTTTGCCAGAAAAAAGGGCCATAGCCAACTGTACTGAGGGCCTATAATCACGATAATCAGCTGAACTAAATTGTAATAATTGGGCACCATCATTGGCTCCAATATTAGGGGCATCTCCGCTCAATGAATTAGTCATATTGAAAAGCCAATAGGCCGCTGTAAGACTTCTTTCGTACCAGATTTTAGACATACTAGGCAAGTTTAAATATCTTCGCCAGACTTCAACAAAGCTAAATGTATCCAACATTAATCGGTGATAGTTTAAGGAATACTGGCTGAAAGACCCATCTTTACTAATTAATCTTTTTGCTCTGTTTTCCAACCATCTGCGCCCGGAGCAAGACCACTTTTCACTTTTAGGATGTCCATACTTTTGAAGCCATGTCCCGCCAATAAACAAAGCTGCAGCCTCGGAGGTCCCATGATTGTTATCTTGAGCCACAGCATAACTAATAGTTGGAGCAATTCTGTCCAAATGCAAACTCAAAAGATTTTTTAAAGCTTCAGAAGTAATATTAACTTGATCTAAAATTAGTGCTGCTGCAGCTAAATGGATCAAGCGAATAGATGCTTCCTGTCCACATTTCCAATTAGATCCCTTATAGGGTGGATTTTTATTTACCCAATCTTTCAACCAACTATTTAAACGTTTGAGTTCAGATGGATCACCTTGCCTAGCTCTTTGCGCCATGGAAATTACCCAGTCAAACCGCGATAGTTCCCAAATGACTTTAATATCACCTAAACTTGAATCAAAATCAGGAATTTTCCACCAATCTATGTTGTTATGAAAACTCTCTTTCCCTGATAAAAGATTTAGGTGCCAATTGGGCGGATCGTTTTTAATGACAACAGGATGTTTACCAAATAATTTTGCGCTATTTAGCCATGTTTCATTAGGTTTAAGTGTTTTGAAATCAGGTCCAACTGCTTTAAAAAAATTATCAACAAGTACAGTTGGACGTAACTTTTGGACCGGATGAACACCTAATTTAAGCGTTGCTAGATATATAAACACTCTTACTAGATTAAGTATTCCAAGACGCCAAGCTGACTGAATTTTAGCTTTGAGAAACATTAACTACTGATTTCTTAAAATCGCAGCTACCTCAATACTTACTTTAGCCACCTCAAAAATTTCAAAGGAGGAAATCGCAGGCATACCTCTTTCAATTCCCTTTAAAAAAGCAACAGCACATGCATTCTGACCTTTATCTTGTTTCCACAAATTCATTTTTTTGAAGCCTTTCCAGCCAAAGCCTCTGAGCTTGCGGAAATTATCCAACTGCAGAACACCTCCTGCAGCAAACACCTCTATACGCTCTTTAGGGAAGTTTGATGAACCATTTGCAAGGTATAATAAAGTACCAAAAGAGCCATCGGCGAAGCCCAAAATTATGCTGGCCTTATCTTCTGTAATGTCTACACCTGGTGTGTCACTCATTCTTCGTGCTTGAACGTTTACAATTTTACTACCTGCTAGATATCGCATTAAGTCGATAAAGTGACAGGCTTCACCAATAATACGGCCTCCACCAACGGAGTTGTCCTGAGTCCAATGATTAGCTGAGATTGCGCCAGCATTCATTGTCATTATGAAGGACTTAGGTTCATTCAAAGGCTCCAGCAAGGCCTTCATCTTCTGCACCTGTGGAGAAAAACGACGATTGAAACCAACAATCAAATGCGGACCACTACCTGATGCATGCGAAGATTTATATGCGTCTTCAACCTGTTTAAGCCCCTTAAAATCAATTGCCAATGGCTTTTCTACAAATACATGTTTGTTTGCTTGCAATGCTTGCGAGACGAGATTAGCATGACTATCATGACGTGTCACTATTGCTATAGTGTTAATTTCTGAGTTTGCCAGTATGTCAGCAGTGTCTGTCGAGGCCTCAATAAAACCTGCCCTTTCGCCATGAATTACGCTATTAATTCCGTCCAGAGAAGCAATTGTATGTAACTGAGCGCCCGCAGTTTTGAAAGCTGGCAAAAGGATTCTTGATGCATAATTGCCGGCACCAATAAATCCTATAACTGGTATATTTTTTTTAAAGGTAACATTAGGTTTTAAAGGTACTTTTCGTATAGTACGAGATGAAATATCTGAAGTGTAATCCAACAGAATACCTAGCCCGCTTTTATCTTTAGTCAACTTTGCATAGGCATCTGGAGCTTTCTCAAAGAGAAAGCGATCACTAATAAGAGATTTTACGTCTAGTAGTCCATTCGACATTAGATCTAAAACAGCTTCAAAATTACGTTTTTCCGTCCAACGGACGAATGGCAAGGGATAATCTTGACCTTTATCCTCATATGCAGGGTCATAACGACCAGGGCCATAAGAACAAGAAACTTGGAAGGATAATTCTTTTTCATAAAAATCAGCACGATTCAATTCAAGTCCTGTAACTCCAACTAAAATAATTCGACCTCTTTTACGACACATCCTAGCAGCCTGTGTTACTGGCTCATTTGACTTAGTTGATGCAGTGATAATTACTCCATCAACGCCCCTTCCATGACTAAATGCCATACCCGCCGCAATTGGATCTTCACCAGTACCAGGGTTGCACGTAGATGCCCCAAACTTACGTGCTAATGCCAATTTGTTTTCATCATAGTCAATCGCCAGAACGCGACATCCATGGGCTTTCAATAATTGAACAGTCAATAAACCAATTAACCCAACACCGGTAACTACAAAAGATTCTCCTATTGTAGTCTCTGCTAAACGGATACCTTGTAGTCCAATACTTGCAACTACAACGAATGAGGCGGTATCGTTATCAACTGAATCAGGTATTAAAGCACACAAGTTTTGAGAGACTTTAACTAAATCTGCATGAGGCCCATTAGAAACAACCCGATCACCGACTTTAAATCCAGTTACATTTTCACCTATCTTATCTACTAAGCCCACATTACAATAACCTAAAGGTAAAGGCTGTCTTAGTTTTGAGTTGATAGCATCAACCGTTGTCATCAAACCATCGTTAACAACCTTTTCAAGAACCATCTTGATCTTATCTGGGTGCTGGCGAGCTTTTTTTATGTAACTTGCTTTTCCAAAGTCAACTAACATACGTTCAGTGCCGGCTGAAATGAGAGAAACTGAAGTAGTAATTAAAAGAGAGTTTTTTGATAAATGGGGAGCTGGTGCCTCAGCAACAATAGTTTCGCCCTTAGTCATATCTTGGAGAATTTGTTTCATTAAATTTTATTCCTCAGAGATTTAATATTTTAGTTGTCTATAAATTTTTGGCACCAAATCTCAAAGCACATTAGAGAGAAAATAATATAACTACCATCTATCTTGCCTTTACGGTCACACTCAAGAAACTTTTTAACCATTTCAAAGTTATATATTCCACGTTTCTGAATGACCTCTTTCGACAAAATATCATTTACTAATTGCTTAAGCCCACCATTTAACCAGGATCGTAAAGGCACACCAAAACCAGACTTCCCCCTAAAGATTATTGAATCTGGCAGATATGGGCGCATCGCTTGCTTAAAAACCCATTTACCTTCACTACGATGTTGCTTGAGATAATAAGGAATAGTCGACGCAAACTCAACCAATTCTATGTCTAAAAAAGGGACTCTTACTTCAACACTAGCTGCCATGGACATTTTGTCAGTGTAAGTAAGATTATGGTCTGCCAAGAAGAAACGTCTTTCTAATAAAAGAATTTTGTCAATATCATCAAGACTTGTGTCAAATTGATCAAGATAATCACTAAAAGGCATACTCAATTTTTTACGATCAATTTCAGATCGAAATTCTTCACAAAATAATGGCCTTAAAACCGTATCAGGTATCCAAGAAAAATAATTTATCAACCTATCATTTCCGTCTAAATCCATACCATTAAGAAATCGTGACGCTCTTCGGCCAAACCCACTACTCGTATCAAAATATTTTGCAGAATTTGCCAATTGCCTACGTATCAAATTTGGCATTTTCGACAACCACCGTTCAGCCAAAATTGCTTTGTGACGACGATACCCCGTAAAAACGTCGTCCCCACCTGCGCCAGATAATAGTACTTTTACACCATGCATTCTAGCAAGTTGAGAAATGTACAACACATTTAAAGGTGCAGGATCAGCTAAAGGCTCTTCCAAACATTCAATCAATAACTTTATATCGTCCGCAAGATTTTTATGGTCAACCTTGACAATCTCTAGAGGCACATCTAAATGCTTAGCTGCTTGTTTTGCAAAAGGTAAATCATCAGGCATACCAGTTTCGGGTAATCCAGTATCAATTGTAAAACAACGAATGTCAGGATTAATTTCTTTCGCAAATGTAACGATAGAAGTACTATCCAATCCTCCTGACAAAAAAGCTCCAACTTCAACGTCAGAAACCATTTGACCGTGTACAGCTTTTTGAATATGTCGTGCAGTTTCACTAATGTAAAACTCTGTTTTTTTCTTTTTGTAGATAAGTCGTGCTTGTCGACGTAAATCAAACCAGCGGTAATTGTCAATGATTTTGCCTTGTCTGATTTTTAAACAATGGCCTGGTGCTAGCTTCTTAATATTAAACGAAGGAAGCTCACAAGCGGGATTCCATAAATAAGTGTTATATCGTGATATAGTCTGAGCATCTAAGGCTCCAGGTTTCACCCCCATAGCTAGTAATGCCTTAACCTCACTTGCAAAAAAAACACCAATTTCATTCTCGACATAATATAAAGGTTTGACTCCAAAACCATCCCTAACAACTGCCAAATCGTTATTCACTTGATTATAAAAAGCAAACGCAAACATTCCATTAAGATGATGTAATCTTGATAAGCCATACCTTAAAAGAAACTCAAATAGTACTTTAGTGTCAGAGCAATCATCTACGTGGACACCTTTTTGAGTTAATCCCTTAGCAATTGATTTAAAATTATAAATCTCACCGTTATAAGAAAGAGCTGATTGTTTATCTTGTGAAATATAAGGTTGTGCAGCGTCATCACCCAGACCAATTATTGCCAAACGAACATGACCTAAACCTACATGACTGTCATCGCTATAATAGAAACCTTTTCCATCAGGTCCTCGATGCTCAATAATAGAAGCAACAGCTTCTAAGTTTACAGCAGATTTTTGTTTAAGATTAAATCCAAAAACTCCACACATAACTTCACCTCTTATTAAATATTGGAGCTTGCTTATACAATCTTGCTAACACAATAATTAGTGCTTTGCTAGTGCACCACAAAAATCAAGAAGTATATTACTTCC
The DNA here is from genome assembly GCA_902543145.1 of uncultured SAR116 cluster alpha proteobacterium. Classification (GTDB taxonomy): domain Bacteria; phylum Pseudomonadota; class Alphaproteobacteria; order Puniceispirillales; family Marisalimonadaceae; genus Marisalimonas. The sequence continues at coordinate 58,696 of CACBXG010000001.1, forward strand.
TCTTATTTTTGCCAAATCATGTTCAATGAATTCACGGTGGTTGACTAAAATAGCTACTATGTGATCTTGCTTTTTTAATTGCTCCAAACTAATCAAAGTAATTTCAGGGTGATAATCGAGATTTGGCTCTATAGCTTCTACATCATATCCCTGAGAAATTAAATTTTTAGCGACACTAAGAGCAGGAGACTCACGAAGATCATCAATATTAGCTTTGAAGGCTAGTCCAAGGCAAACAATTTTGGGTTTTGCACCTGATTGAGTTAAAAAGTCATCTGCTGCAGATTTTATTTTCTCAATAACCCAATCAGTTTTATGATCATTTACCTCTCGTGCGGTTCGAATTAACTGGGAATTTGCTTGATCTCGAGCTATTATGAACCATGGATCAACCGCAATGCAGTGACCACCTACTCCTGCACCTGGGTGAAGGATATTTACGCGAGGATGTCGATTTGCAAGTTGGATTAATTCCCAAACATTAATGCCTTCATTTTCACAAATAATTGATAATTCATTTGCAAAAGCGATATTCACGTCTCTAAAGCTGTTTTCTGTCAATTTGCACATTTCAGCAGTTTTAGCATCAACTTCAAGAACACTACCACGCACAAATGTTCTATAGAAAGCTGCTACTGCTTTTGTTGCCTCAGGTGTAATACCTCCAACTATACGATCGTTCTCAACAATCTCCGTCATAATTTTGCCTGGCAAAACTCGCTCTGGACAATATGCAATAAACACTTTGTCAACATCAACTCCTTCATTTCGCAACACATCTTGTATTTTTTCAGTAGTGCCTACAGGAGAAGTTGATTCCAAAATAATTAGATCAGCTGGCTTAAGTAGAGCTGCGATACTTTTCGTTGCATTCAATACATAATCAATATTGGGTTGCGGAATTTCCTTACTTTCATGAAAAGGAGTTGGTACGCAAATCATGTATACATCACCTCGTTGAGGTTTTGTAAATGCTTTCAATCGTCCAGCCGAAACTGCGGATCTAACAAATGCACCTAAATCTGGCTCAACAATATGAATTTTACCCTGATTAATAGTTGACACAGCATGCTCACTAACGTCCATACCAATTACAGAATATCCATTACTTGCCAACAAGGCAGCCGTTGGCAAACCGATATAACCAAGACCAATAACACTAATAGTTAAATTTTTCATAAATTACCTTTTATATATTTTTTAAAACATCAACAATGCGAGTACAGGCATTGCCATCACCACTAGGATTATGTGCACGAGACATCCGTACGTATTTAGACTTATTTTCCAATAAACTTGATACGCCAGTCACTATTTTTTCCTGGTCGGCCCCAACCAATTCAACTGTTCCAGCATCAACAGCCTCTTGTCGTTCTGTTACATTTCGCATAAGCAATACTGGCTTACCCAAACTTGGTGCCTCTTCTTGAATACCACCACTGTCGGTAAGTACTAAATAGGAATGTTGTAATAAGTAGACGAAAGGTTCATAGTCAAGAGGATCGATTAATAAAACATTATCTATGTTTGCTAGTATTCCATTTACAGGTTGACGAACACTAGGGTTTAAATGAACAGGATAAACGAAAGAAATTTGAGGGAATTTTTTTGCTAGCTGTTGGATTGCAGTACATATTTTTAGAAAACCTTCGCCAAAATTTTCGCGCCGATGTCCAGTAATCAAAATAAATGCATTTGTTCGCCAGTCAAACTTTAGATAAGTATCAAGAGTAGCTTCAACTTTTACACGTCTTTGTTTATCTTCGTTTATTCGTGACAATACCCAATGCAAAGCATCTATCACTGTATTTCCTGTCACATAAACCTCTGATTCCAAAATACCTTCATTAAGTAAATTATTTCGGTTTTGGTTTGTAGGCGCAAAGTGCCAACGAGTGACTTTGCTCGCAACTTGACGATTAAATTCCTCAGGGAAAGGGGCATGCAAATTATATGTACGCAAACCTGCCTCTACATGACCAACTGATACTCCTGAATAAAAAGCTGCCATAGAAGTCGCTAAAGTTGTTGTTGTGTCGCCATGTATTAAAACTACATCGGGCTTCTTTTCAGAAAAAACCTCTCGCATACTCATTAAAATAGATGCAGTAATGTCAAATAAGTCTTGTCCTGATTGCATTACATTTAAATCGATATCAGGAGAGATTTGAAAAATATCTAAAACTTGGTCTAACATGTAACGGTGTTGTGCTGTAACACATACTGTTACATCAAAGTATTCAGGTTCATCTTTTAGCTTATGCACGAGTGGCGCCATTTTTATAGCTTCTGGGCGAGTGCCAAACACCAACATAACTTTCTTTTTATTAATCATCAGCTCATCTTATTTTGAGTTAACTAGTAGTGTCAAAGTAATAACCTCCAAAGCCTTGGCTAACAAACGTGTTCCAAACTCTTGCGAGAAGTAACTTTCAATCAGATTAGAGGTTTTGTTATTTACCTTAATAGAAACGGTCTGTTTATTTGAAATAGCTACCTAAAAAATTAAAGAATAATCGAAGCAAAAAATCTAATAATCCTATATAAAAATTAACAAAAAAGGGTAAAGATATATTAATAAAATGCTACTAACAGATCAATTAATGATTTTATTAACATTAAAATTATACTTTAAAACCTTATTGAAAAAATCAATGGTTTGAAAAAAAGAATCAGAATATTCACCGTAATGCAATTTATAATCTTTTTCAGAAATAAGGTCATTTGGATTGCGTGAATTACCTTTACCTATGGCAATTAATAACTGTGATATCGCTTCATCAAGACAACCTGGTTTAAAATACAAACCAGAATCATTTAGAATATCAGTGTTAAAGGAGAAGTCAGTAGTAACAATAGGCAAACCAAAATAGATAGCTTCCAATAGAGTGACAGAGAACGTTTCCAGATAAGTTGGGAGGAAAACAGCTACTGATTTACGATACCAATTAATACACTCATCCTGCGTTATAGGACCAATATTGATTATACAATCCTCAACATTAAATTTTTTTGCCAGTGCCTTAATTTCAATATCCAATTGATGACCATAAGGAATCGTAATTACAAAACAGAAGTCTTTATTCATTTGACGTTTCAACAGTGAAGCTATTTTAGGTAATAAATGAATATTCTTATGACGATATGGTGCAGCTAAACAAAAAATATAAGAACGATCTACTTTAATTTGGCTTCTTGATTGCCCTATAAAAACGTTAGAAAGAGTATTACTAACAACATGAACTTTCCAGTCTTGAATTTTTGTTAATTTCAAAATTCCATACTTCGCGTCATTAGATTGAGTTATAAAAAATTGAGAACGAGAAACAAAAAAGCGCTGAATTAGAACTCTAATTATTTCTTTGATCATTTGTAGAAATGAAAGAGTGAAAAAAGCCCATACATTTGGATGCGTAACCCAAGGATTAGTAAGCCTCTGCACTTCTGGTGCACTAAAATAAATATATGATGGAGAACCAACACTATATACTAGATCAGGATTAATTTTTTTTTCATAGTTTAAAATTAAACGTGATATTCGATAGTAAGCTTTGAGTTTAGATGGAGAATCATCTACGAGAAGACAAGATTGTTTAGGAATATTAATTTCTCTTAACTTAAGTTCCTGAATTATACGGTTGTTTAATATAAAATACCAATCATGCTGCTTTCCAGCGTTTGACATTAGAGCTTCAGAAATAAAATTGACTGCTGCGTATAAGCCTCCCCCTACGTTTATAGTGGAACAATTAGCGAGAATCCTCAACTTAGACCCCAATCGAGTAACAAAAAACTACGTGACATATTATGAATGAACAGAGGTATAAAAAATAAAAATGCAAATGAATTCACACGGGAATAATAAGTATGAGAAAGAAGATGAATTAATATAGATATGTAAATTAACATAATTATACGTGAGGTGCCTAAAGAATATATAATTATAAAAATATAGGTAACAAAAGATATTAAATAGAATATATAAGGTAGCTTTAATCTCAATATTTTTGAAAATAACAAATACATAGAAAAAGAAAATAAAATAATAAATAGTAAATATTCAGACATACTATAAGTTATACTATCCAAACGCTTTATATAGGTTGAACCATAGGTTGGACCTGTACCATATATTAAGGTTTCACCAATTAAAAAATACATTACTAAATATGTAACAAAACATAGAAGTATCACTACATGTAATGATTTAAATGAAAAATAATCACTATCAGATCGAACAAGCTTATTTAGTATCGCAATAATTGGCAACATTAATATTATTGATAGATGACAAAGCGTTGACATTAATAACAAGATAATTTGTTTGTTACTATTGGGTGGGAACATAAAACCTATAATTAAAAATATCATAGCGATTTGAAACCTGTATATATCAAAAAACATAATGTATTCATAGAAACCAATAGCCGTCCCTAACATACAAAAACATTTTACGCATAAAGAAGTTTTGGCTCTAGTTATGAGCAATAAAATCAAAAATAATGTTATGAATGACAAAGCATCAAGGGCACTATATGGGCTTTCAAATATTTTATTAAGAAAATACCCTATGATTGAATTTAATGGTTCTATTGCTATAAGATATAGAAAAGATATTGAATAAAGTTCAAAAAAACCGAATAGACTAGATTCAGAAATCCAATTTAAATAGCTATGCTTTGTACCAAAAAGGCCATATAGATAATTATCTGTTCCTCTTAAAAAAAAAAACCTAAAATTATAAACCAACAACGCTCCAATAAAGCTTGTAATTAAGATTTTTGTTTTATTTCGAGACAAATTCATTTTTTAAAAGCATTCATTATTTTTATTTGTATTAATATTTCAAATTATAAAATAGACAACAAATTATAAGCTGATGTTTTAGGTGATATACGTAATGATAAATTGTAAGATTGTACACTCATATTCCACAGCTCTTTTTCATTAGTATTTATAACTTTTATCATTGTATTAACTAATTCATCTAAATTATTATTCTGGATTTTCCAGCCATTATATCCATTTATAAGGAAACTAGAGGTTGCACCCACTGTATTCGAACATATAATGGGCAATCCACCTGATACGCACTCATGAACTACAACACCCCAAGGCTCTTTTATGGATGGTAAAATTAAAAAACCTGAATCAGAAATTTCAATATAAAGTTTTCTGGGATCTATAAATTCAGAATAATCAATATTATGTTGCTCAGGGATTGTTGATACTAGAGAGCCATTTCCAATGATCCTTAGCCTCCAATCATGATCAATATTAGAGAGCGTTTCCCAAGCTTCTAGAAGTAAATTGAAACCTTTAACTTTTTCAAGACGTCCTATAAACAAAAATATTTTTGGAAAATGATCTCCATTCCCTTTTTTTGCCATCTTTAATTTATAACTTTTGTTAAAGATGGAAGTATCTGCGCTGTAAAAATCTCTTATTATTGTATTTTTTTCAAATCCAATCTTTCTAGCAAATTCATAATGAGATTGCCCACTGCAAACCCAAGCATGAGAAAAAAATTTATTCAGGAATCCACTTTGACTAATTATATAAGCAAACATTTGTTTGGAGCTTCCAGTCCATTGTGCATCCATGGCACAGACAACTTTATACTTTTTTTTAATGCAAAATCTTGCGGCTCGCAGATACGTATAGTCCATCCAACCAGATACGACTATCAGCTCAGGTTGAACCTGTAAAACTAAATTTTGGAGAGAGACAAAATTCATTTTCGAACGCGGGTAAAATCTTACTCCTTTTTGACGTCGCATCTTATATTGATTTAAACGAGTCATATCATCATGAACAACAAATAATTTATACCCTGCATTAACTAATTCGGTAATGGTTGCTTGGGTATAGCCCATCACTTCACTATATAAATATAAAATATTCATTTAAGTTTATTTGTTATGCAAAAAAGATTTCTAGCAATTTTGTTAATTTTTATATTGTGGCTATATTTTTTTGAATATAAAGCCATTGATTTTTGAATATCTTCAACTGATATAACGTCACATTGACTAATTGGTTCATACCAATTGTAATAATATTTAGCAATCATACTATTTCTAATCAATAATTTAATTGTATTAATGGGAGATGAAAATATAGAAATAAAAATCAGTCTATAAAACGATAGCTTGCTTATTTCACACAGATCGCCACTGTTTAACGACATAATTGCATCTGTGATTTTACCTGTAGCATCAGCTTTCATTGAAAATCCCAATTCACTTAGTTTTTTAGACTGATCAATGTTTATAAGTTTCTTTTCTGCATCAGATACTACTGAAATAAGCTCTTCAAAAGTTGTTACAATTTTGCAAACTTTATCTCCTCTATCTCTACCACCTGTCATATGAGTTGATTTAATATAAATCGGTATGTATTTAATACTTTTAAGTCCCGTCAATGCTGCATCAATAGAAACTGAACTCCCATTATGTATTACAATATCTGCTGTTCGCATTGTCTCAACTATACCAAAATCAACTAACTCCAATTCTAAATATTGAAATTCCATGATAATTTTTTGCCAATCCTCAATAGACTCCCAAGGATGCTTTCTGATTTTAATTTTACTTATATTATTTTCAAATGCACAATAGAGCTTTTCAAGATCAGAGCATAGCTTATACTTTTCATCCAATGTAAGTGATGCATTGGAGGTATAAACAATTTTTTTTTGTTTATAATTTTTTTGAGACTTACGTTCTTTTTTTAAATTTAAAAGCAGGTCTTGTCTTACTGATCCAGTAAATAGGGTTTTTTTGTTTTTAGACTTGAAGTTTTCTAGGTAATAGGATCGTTGTTGTTTTGTCCAAAAACATAAAATATCAATTAAATTAGATGCTGTTTGAGTTAATCGATATTCAAAAAAAAGCTTGTCACTAACAAGTATTCCTGCTTCCTCATCCAGCCAAACTATTTTTTTATTATTTTTTTTTAGTAGCTTGAGAAGATCAGTTTTTGCTATTTTTGAATAAAATATTCCACCTTTAGTTCTTACAGCTAAAAAATCTATTATATCTTCTCTTCCAAGGTATACAACACCCCCATTCTGAGCAATGCTACAAGCTAACATAACTCTAGAATCTAATTCTCTACTTTTAATTTCTAATGGTAAAAAAATCATTTTTATACTTGTTTAATCAAAGATTTGGATAATAACATATCAATAGTTTCATACAGCTCCCATATTGGATTATTTAAAATTTCTGCAATATCAATAAGAGTTTTTTTGCCGTCACATAAGCTTACTATATTTTCCATCAGTGCAACATTAGCGTCATGTTTATTAGTTGTAAGCGTTGGATATAGTCCACGTCTACCATATTGTGGTTCACATAAAACAGTTACACGATATTTTTTATTTTTTTCTATTGCTTCTAATGCTTTGCGAATTGCCCAATAACCACCATTTAATCCTTCAGGCGTGACAACATTTTCTAAATCATCCAATGATGTATGGTATTCTGGATACTCACCATATTTTGTTCTCATGATTGATGCTATGGGAAGATCAACCCCAGGAGCGCAGTATTGGCGCTCATCACTACCCCTATCCAACCAAGTATATTTCTTATAATTCCTATCAATATGATGTAGTACATGTTTTGCTACCTCATCGCTTAATGTGTTTCCATTACGTGATGGTAGATATGAAAAAGCTCTATCATCGCCAATACAACTTACATTAAAACCCGCAAATACATTATCCTGCAAATGATTAATATTTTTACTTAAATATGAAATTGACCCAATAGTCTCTGGTATGAAAACTATTCTATAAGTGTATTCTAAATTCTTTGATTCCGTTAGCCATTTCGCTAAATATGTAACTACTGTTGGTCCGGACAATTCGTTGTTTGCCAATGATGGATGACAAATATAGGTGCTGATAAAAATTTCTTTATTACTTTTACCCTTCAATATTAATTCTCCATAGTTGAGAACTCCGTCAAATAATTTTGTATCTATTTTTATATAGTAAGTCCCTTTCTTTAAATTTTTATAATCCTCATATTTCAAACAAAATCCCCATCTCTTTTTGTAATAGCTTGTTACATATGGGATAGCGTTTGGCTGTTCAGGAAGTGTATATAAATGATCAATTAATTCTTCATACTCAAGCTCACCCTCATAAGATGTACTATAGCCAATTAGATGAAGGTTGTTTACATTAAAATCACAAATTTTATCACCGTTGGGTGTTATTATATATGCTTCATTCACACTCCATTCTTTAGGTACTTTCCAATCAAAAACAGACGTGCCACTAGGTATAGATGCCACTTCCATACCAGACAGATGGCTTTTAATAAGATCAAGTGTTTCTCTAACCCCTTTTCCAGTAATGCTTCTATTAATAGGCCAGAGGATTTTAGCAAATTCGTGTATTTTTTTACCTATCACTCTCTATCTCCAAATTTGAATAGATTTTCCTCAGCTTTCAATTACAAAATTAAGTCTTAAATAGAGTTAAAGTTAGTTTATTAGATAGGTGATCCAATTCTGTCTAACCTATTTTAACCCTTACCCAATATTACGAACATTTTTATTCTTTTACTCATCGAACAAATCCCAGCAAGTTGGCGTACCGCGTTTTACATTAATCTTCAATCGCTTACCAATTAATTCATTATAATATTTTGGAGCCAAACCCATACCAGGACGAATACGGCGTATGTCTTCAGGAGCAATAAGTGAGCCAGCAGGTAAATCACGAACAAAATAAATTGAACGACGAAAAATCTTACTCGCCGCTTCCGCAGGCTGACGCTCAAAACCAATCTCTCCCTTTGAAAGCCACGCATCATGTGTTTCTTGACAAAGACGTTTGAGCTCATAAGGCTCAATGGAAAATTCGCTATCATGGCCCTTGTCTGCCCTGTTCAAAGTGAAATGTTTTTCAATAACACAGGCTCCCAAGGCAACTGCAACAACCGAGGCTGTTGTACCCAATGTGTGATCTGATAGGCCAGGCACAACATTAAATTGTCTACCTAATTCGGCAACCTGGCGAAGATTAGCCTGATCTATAGGCGTAGGATAACTACTTATACAATGGAGCAAAACAAGGTCTTTACAACCTTCGCTTCGAGCGGCATCAACCGCCTCACCAATTTCATCTTTAGTAGCCATGCCAGTAGATATTATCATTGGTTTATGAGTAGATGCAGCATATCTTATAAGTGGTATATCAACTGCTTCAAACGAAGCTATTTTGTACGCCGGCGAATTTAAGTCTTCTAAAAGATCTACAGCAGATTCATCAAAAGGGGTGGAAAAACATGTTATATCGATTTTTCTAGCGTGGTTAAAGAGTTCCTTGTGCCATTTATATGGAGTTTCTGCTTCTTTAAACAAATCATATAGTTTGTAGCCATCCCAAAGCCCACCATTAATAATGAAATCATCACTATCACAGTTTAACGTCATGGTATCAGCTGTGTAAGTCTGAAGTTTGACAGCTGAGGCTCCTTGTTTTTTTGCTTCTGTCATAGTATCAAGAGCTTTTTTTATAGAACCATTATGGTTAGCAGACAATTCAGAAATTATATATGGCTGAACATTGTTACCTATGATTTTTCCATCAATTACAACTTTTTTCATTCTTACACCTGTAAAGATCAATAAATTTAATAATTTTTATATTATTCTGTAATATATGAGTTACATAATTTAAGATACTTAGGTAAATTATTGATATCATTATGCATTAAATAATCAACTAAAGATAAATGTGAAATAAACCTTGTATCTTTATTTGGTATATAATTAATGTGTTGAAATTTCTGCCATTTAATTTTAATACCATTATCCTCAAAAATCTTTAACTCAGCCTCCATGTACAAACGTGATCTAAAAGAAGAAAGATACGTCGTAGCATTAAAATATTTACAAATATTAAATAGACTTTCAGTAGCCGTTTGAGAAATATCAAGTAATGAAAGATCTGATGCTTTAACTATTTTGCAATCAAGTTCCAAAATATTTTTAATAAGCATTAATTGTTTATAATTTGAATCAGCTAATCCATGGCCTGCATAATGGTATTTCGAAAATAAAGGCTCAATAAATTCAATTTTTTTTTCGATGTTTTCAAGTCCCGTATAATATTGTTTTATGCGATTTGAGATGTATTTTGAATTATAAACTTTTGATATCAACACATCTTTGAAGGTTGTTGACCTTTGACATCTTTCTACGTTGACATTGATATAATCAACATTTCCCAACCTTGAAACTATTCTATTTCTAGTTTGCCAAGACCTTCTGCTATATTGAACATTATCTAGACATATAAAAATATCTGCTTCAGCAAGTTGGGCTATATATCCAAGCCAAGGAAGAAATGTGGGTTGGGTGATTACTACCTTCAATTTATCCACTCCTTTTAATTAATACTGTGTCAAGGCAATCAAAAACATTTGTAAATTTTTGAAGTTTGGTAGGGATAATTTTTGGTAAATCAGAAAGAATTGAAAGAATAATTACAGAACATAGAAATGATGAAGTTTTTTTAAGTTCTTTTGGAGATTGAATTGGGAATGGTTCAATTTTAAATTGTCTTAAAATCATACCCAGGTCTACAGACTTATCAACATAATGTGCTGTAAAACCTAATTGTTTATCAATAATTGCTTCTTCATAGCCACGTAATCCAGGATGCCGTGGTAATAAACTTGGGTGAAAATTAATGACCTTAACTGTTTTAAAAATACACTCAGGAATTAATCTTGTATAAAAAAGAAGGCAAAATTTTAATTGCTTAGTAAGTAAATCATTCTTAATTTTTTTATATGTAATGTCATCAGGCTTATCGGGTATCAATGTAAAGTGATCTAGAAAACGATTCTTTATTTTTAATTGAGATCGAATTTTTGTGGAGTAAACACACAGTTTGAATGTTATCCCCCAGTGTTCCTCAGCAAATTCAATTGACTTACTCAGAGCACTCAGATAACTATTTGTTATTACTGCGATAGTTAAATCTTCCGGCATGCTCAAGTTTTTTTCAGCTTAAGATGAATTAACATTTCATACTTTAAGTAACTAGTTTCAAAGATAAAATTATTTACATCGTAACCCCAAATTTCCTTTATAATGTTTGTAATATTATTTAGGTCAGGATAAAAAAGATTTTTATCATAGAAATCACATAACGGTGACATAGTGTTTAAAGTAATAGTTTGCGCTTTTAGCTGATATGATTTTTTAAAAAAATCACTCATCAATTCATACATATCGCCATCTTCTAGATCTATTTTTTTTGTAAAAACTCCACAACAAAAAATATTTTCAACTCTAAATTTTGCTATATATTTTTCAAAAGGGATAGAACTAAACTCGTACATAGGAAAAAGTTCCAAGGCTTTATTAATCATATTTTCACAAGGATCAAGACCTATATAATTTATATTATTTAACTCAAAGTTTTGTTTAATTACATTTATTAGCTCTCCATATCCACATCCTACATCTAGTATTTTTTCTCCATTTTTCAAACTAGGAATTAATCGAGAAACCATTTCTGTTAAACGTAAACAATGCTTTTCATCAGAACCCCAGTCAACTCCTTTTGCATTTGGACCATGTTGAAAGAATGTCTTTTCATAATGTTCTTTTAATCTTTTTGTAGCTAATTTTAAACTATCCATTTTTCACTAACACCAAACAAATCGTATGCTTTATTACTAAATTTATTTTTTATAGAACCTCTCAACAAATCACTCGCTGATAAATACCAATCTCTGTCAATAGTAGAAATATGTCTATGGATACCTAGTTCCTCACCAACCCTTAAATATGGTAATTGATTATCAACTATAGGTAAAACAAATGATGGAACTAGCATTGAGGCTCTTTCCCACATAGAGTAACCTATAGGACCTATATACATATCCGATTTAGAGTATAAGTTGGACATTTCTCTAGGATTCAACCAATCTAAGCATTCATATTTTATTCCTAATTTTTCAATAATCTTAGAATTTACTTGACCTAAGCATAAAATTTCCATTTGGGAAACATTTTTGGAAAGAATTTTAATTTTGTGTTGTAGAATATCCTGATAATGGTTTTCATACTTTATTGAGCGACCAAAACCAATAATTACTTTTAGTTTTTTTTTACCCTTGGCCACCTCTTTAAGCCTATTCATTTTAGTTTTGGCAAGGGCCAATCTATCTTCTTCGGGCTTTAAAAATTCATGTGGAATAAGAAGAGTATTTTTCCCATAAAGAAAATCCTTAGCTGAATTACCCTGCATTCTTTTAATTTGTTCAGGTAAACATTCGTTTGGTATAATCAAAAAAATATCATCTGTATAATTTTTATCAAATGCAAGGTCATCAAATATGATTAACTGACTTGGCTTTATATCTATTGCTCTGAGGTTACTTTTATAATCATAACTATCAATGATTAATTTTATATCAACTCTTCTACTTGTAATTATATATTTTACTTCATGATAAGAGAGTAAATATTTTTTTTCCAATCTACCAGATAAAAGCTTGCCAACAATATCTTTCTTACCTATCAAATTATTTGGAAGTGTGAGATATGCTTCAAGACCAAATTTGCGTAACAAATTAATAAAAACACATTGTCTTGTTATGTGGCCAAAACCATAATCATGGCCTGCTTCTGGTAATGAAATAAACAATTTTTAACTAATAATCGATATTTTCTGGTACTAATTTAGGTAACGGTCCTCTGGATTTTCCTGGCCTTAAATTATTGTTGCCTTCTGCATAATTAAAAAAACCAAAAAGTCTCTTTTCTTCTATGGAAAGCTCTCTAGGCCATCCAGTAAAGTAAGGAATTGCTGCTGGCTGTCTTATCCACCATCTCGAATATGCTAACGTTATTATCCATCTGTCGTCGTCTGTTTTTTTAGCAGATGATCCATGGTATAGGTTTGAATTCAAATAAACTACACTTCCTTTGGGCACCCTAAGTTCTCTTGTATTTAAATAATCACCTTGATTTGAATACCTATTGTATTCATGAGAACCAGGAACAATTTGTGTAGCACCAGATCCCTCACACAGACAATCATCTAGGTAAATAAAAATATGAAGTAGTAAGGGTGGCTTTGCTCCACATAGTCTTGAGTCTATATGTAACTCCTGTGCTGGCGCACCTTTTGAGACCTTTCTTGCATGCATCAAGCTTAATTGGAATGGGTCTTTTTCGGATGGAAACTGACCTGGCTTAAAGTATTCAGAAGCTAGATTTATAAATTTTTCGTTCATTGCCAAATTTATAAAGGCTTCATTTAAAGGTAATATATTTGGTATTATTGTGGTATTTGAACCGTGAAAATCCTTATCTTTATTTTGTACAACTGAATCGAGTGGTGCTTCAATTAGTATTTTTTTGAGTTTCTCACAATAACTCTCGCTAAAGCAGCTTTCTTGCACATAATAACCATATTTATCTATATTTTTTAGAGCCTTTTGCATTCTACATTACCCTTTCAGCAATTATCGTAAAACTTCTCCCAAGACCTGCATTATGCATTGCTTTGTATATACCTAATATTTGATTAATATCTTTTTCCTTGTATAAATAAGAATTAACACGACACCTAAAATTATGCATTTTACGGCCATTTTCTCTATTTTTACTGTAGTTAAGATGATCTGACAATAATGCTAACTCTATTGGAAAGTCAGAATATGACTCTACAATTTTAAAGCCTCTATCTTTTAGTATTGATTCAATATGTTTTGGCTCAAAATAGGATAGATGTTCAGGATGGCTTACCCAATACTCATTATCTACAAGACTATTATTTATCAAATATTTTTGAAGAGATTTGAAATCATGTGGAGCCTCTATAACTATTACAGCTCCCCTTACTAAGTTTCGTGCAATGACATCCAAAATTTCAAGTGGGTTAGGAACATGTTCAATAACATGTCGCAAAACTAGACATGATGGACTTCTATTTTTACTGAATGCTTCATTTACAGGGTCATCTGTCGCTATAAAATATTTTGAACAAGATTGATTAGACTTATGAATTTGCTTCTTGTCAAAATCTATTCCAAGAATAGATAACTCTCTATCAAGGGCGGACTTTAAGAAAAAGCCCTCACCGGAACCAATCTCAATTATGGAATTCAATGATTTAGAAACCTTATTTTTTAAGACATCTAATAAGAAATTAGCCTCGGCTATTTTGTTTTCAATTTCATAATCAGCTAATTCTTGATTATAGTTTTTATCTTCTTTAAAGTATTTATTTTTGTAGTAAAAAGTAAGTTCATCTCTAGATGGTATTTTACTAAATGTTTTGAAACCATATTGTTTATTTTCAATAATTGAATTCATATTTAACCCCTAGCTTTAAAATCAATTAAGTCGCTTAAAAGTTGTATGACAAACGGGACCTTTGAGTAAAGTATTAACATCTCTACCATGTTCACATTCATTGATCAATCCAAACACATTATCTAACTCATAAAAATAATAATCTATAATATTATTTGTGTGCTCAGTAGAAACATAGACAGAGTTACCAACTAGATAACCTTTAGCTAGCATCTCTTGAGTTATCAAAGTTTTGTAGGCGAGGTATTGCTTGCTTTTAATGGTAAAGCCAGTTAATGCTGGTAACCCCCAATGTTCGATGCTCAAACCATGTTTGTCTGCCAACTGCTTCCATCGATGACGGATATTAAGACCTGTCGTGGTGATTTTTTCCCAGGATTTTTCACGCTCCATTACCTCAAGTGTTTTAAGAGCAGCCGTCGGGCCAATACGCTCTGTCCAAAAGGTGCTGCTGATAAATGTTGACTGAGCTGCCTCCATGATTTCACTGCGACCAATGATTGCCGTAATCGCATATCCGTTGCCGAGTGCTTTACCAAGCATCGCTAAATCAGGCTTAACTCCATATTTCAGATGCAGTCCACCGAAGGTTTCACGAAAACCTGAAGTGCATTCATCAAAAATCAAAACAATATTGTGTTTTGTTGCTAAATCACGCACTTTATGTAAAAATTCATTTTCAGGCCCCGAATTACGAGCAACTTCCATTTTTATGACCCCTATCTCATGCGAATTGATCAAAGTCTCAAGTTCTTCAAAATCGTTGTACCGAAAAGGAAATACTGAACCTTTCAGATTGCGAGGCACACCATTAGGCTCAAGACCTGGCAGTAAATGACCGTCCAAGCTTTTATCGTCCGCTAAATTTGCAGATAAATACCAATCGTGCCACCCGTGGTAACCGCAAATTGCAACTTTATCTTTTCCCGATGCTGCCCGTGCTATACGAATTGCAATTGCATTTGCTTCTCCTCCACTTCGTGCGAAACGAGCCATGTCTGCCCAAGGATGAATTTCTATCAATTTTTCTGCCAGATAAACTTCTTCTGGGCAATTAAAGGTACTCATATTGCCAGCTTGTATAGTGCGCATCACAGCTTCATCCACCTCATGGTGACCATAGCCTAATATATTGGTTCCTATTCCCATGATTGACATATCGATGTATTCATTTCCATCGAGATCCCAAATTTTACAGCCTTTTGCTTTGCTGAAATATGCAGGCCATTTTTCAGGTAAAAACATTTCGGGGCGCTTAGAGAGTAGCATATTACCTCCAGGAATAACATTTTTGGCATGTTTCCATAATTTTTGGCCCGTTCCCATTAAAAAACCTTCGTTACGCATGATGGTTTTATTTGCAACAAAAAGTTCTGGATGGTTGTATTCCAATTGTATCACTTGTTTCCAAGAAAAAAGAATATTGGGTGCGAAATACTCAAAAACATTTGATACCACTTCAAAATCCAACGGTTCGTCAACCGTCCAACGCAAGTTAGATAAATCTTCTTTGTGCTTAATTCCAGCAGTTTTAAACAACCCAGAAGATCGTAAATAGGGGGTAACATGCTCACGATCATGAGGTTCTTTAGTTTCTAAGGCTGCACGCTCCAATGCAGCTAATGTAAAGATCTCTATATCCAAGCCATCGGGATAAGTTGGAGGTAAAGTGTTCGTTAAATAGTCTACTTTTTGCATCTTAAATTGACTAACAGCTTTATCAACTAGAATTGGATCTATTAACGGACAGTCCCCTGTTATGCGGACAATAACATCTGCATTGGAAGCACGCGCGGTATCAAGATATCTCTGAAGCACATCATTTTCACTACCACTCATACTGAGGTAACCCAGTTTTTCGACATGTGTAATTAGAGGCTCATTTTCTCCATTGAGTGAAGTTGCAACTACTATCCGATTTAATTCTTTCGCATGCGATAATCGGGTAAGCAGTAGCTCAATCATTGGCACACCTACAATTGGACGCATGACCTTATTAGGTAATCGTTTGGAACCCATACGAGCCTGGACTATGGCAACAATATTCATTACTTAATTTACTTTCAAAACTTTAATTACTGGATTTGACTTACCTAAGAGTATCGCGTCCTCTCTGTGATTTCCTGATATAATTTGAGATATGCGACGACCCTCTACTTTAAAACCGACTTTACTGAAAGCTCTCAAAGAACCCTTATTACTTGCATAACAGCCAGCGGTTAATTTAGATATATTTAAGACTTTGAAAGCATAGGTTGAAATTAACTCGATTGCTTCACTTCCATGACCTTTACCCCATTCTTCTCGTGCACCTATTAAAAGACCAATTTCAGCTGTTTTATGATGAAAATTAATGGGACCAAGTTTAATATTTCCTAAATGCAAAGATTTTTTTTTTAAAAAAATTCCAAGCATTAAACAATCAGGACTAGAATTTAATCTCGAAATTAAATCTTTAAGATCCAAGATGCTGGAGGGTGGATTAAAACGAATTTCAAGATGTCTTGTAACTTCATCATCTTGAAGCCAAGATAAATAATTTGAATTCGCATCTTGAATATCTAACGAACGTAAGAACAAGTTTTGACCTACAATCTCACCTTCTAATTTCATGGCAATCAAATTTGCTTCAGTTTAATATTATAATTTTTTAAAAAAGCTTTAGCTCGCAAAGGGTTATTATCGCCAAAATTAAATAAGCTACCTGCCGATACAGCATCTACCCCAACATCAAAAGCATCTTTTAAGTCCTGAAAGTTTCCTGGACCACCCGCAGCAATTATTGGAACCTTGCTAATTGATAAAACATAACGCAAAAGATTTAAGTCATAGCCGATCATTTTTCCGTCACGATCAATAGATTGGACCATTAACTCTCCAGCACCAGCAGAAATTACAGATAAAATGTGTTCACCCAAACCTACATTCTCTTTTTTTCTACCACAATTTGAAAACATAGCATAATCACCAGTCTGAGCTTTTATGTCAAAACCAACTACTAAAGATTGACTTCCAAATTGGTTAGCAATTTCATTGATAAGTCCTGGCTTAGAATAAGCCGCTGTATTGATAAGTACTTTATCAGCCCCAGCTTTGAAAAGACTTCTTGCGTCACTAATTTTTGATATCCCCCCTCCTACTGTTAGAGGAACAAAACAATCCTGGGCAATTTTCTCAACATAATGAATTAGCTTCGATAATGATTGATTTTCGCGATTAATGTTTAAAAAAATTAGTTCATCAGCATCCTGAGCACTGTAAATTTTAGAACTGGAAATTGGGTCTCCTACGTCTCTAAATGCACTAAACTCTTTAGATTTAACTAATCGTTCATTCATCAATAGCTGAATTGGTATAATACGTCGCTTTAACATGTACCGTCCCAATTACAAAAGTTATCTAAAAGGCGTAAGCCATTATCCTGACTTTTTTCAGGATGAAACTGGGCACCAATAACATTATTTTTAGCAATTACTGCTGGAAATTCAATGCCGTAGTTAGTTGTGCCCAATATGTATGAATCTGAATCAACTAAAAAATAGTAGCCATGCACAAAATAAAAGTCTACGTCACTACGTATATTATTTAGCAACTTGTGATCCATAACTTTGGTGACGTTATTCCAACCAACATGAGGTAATCGAACATCAGGAGCATTAATTGGAATAACTTTACCAGGTATTAATTCTAAACCACTAACTTCTCCTCCCTCACAACCACTATAAGCTAACAATTGCATCCCCAAACAGATCCCCAAAATAGGCGAGCCTTCAGAAGAAAAATTCTTGATGACATTTAAAAGACCATTTTTTTTTAATCTTAAAATAGCAGTTTTAAAAGATCCCACACCTGGCAAAATTAAATGGGTCACCCCAACTAGGTCAGATGGTTTTGATACTAATGTAGGATCATACCCAAGCCTTTCTAAGGCAGCTTTAAGAGAACCAATATTACCAAGACCAATGTTTATTATGCCTACACTCATATCGATTAATTATTTTTTTCTCTGTACCAAAGGTCAAAGTCTGATGTTTTATTTGACAAAGTTTCATTTGGAATTGAAGGTTTGTTGGGTGGTACTACCAATTTTTTAACAATATCATTAAATTCGTCTTCTTGCATACCCAAGTACTCTAAGAAAATTTCTAATGAATGTGGCTTTTTCCCTTCCCAGTCAGCTACTAATTTTTCTGCCTCGCTTTTGCTAAGGCGTCCATTTCTGATATCGAGGGCTGTCATCTGTGTTACCCTAGAGTATCCTCTCTTAAGATATTTAAGATAGTCGCGAACACCTTGCATAGCACATTCTATTTTTTCATAAGAATAGATATTTGGAGGCATTCCTTCAACTTCATCTCCTTTCCAACCCAATTCATTCTTTATCAATTCGTATTGCTTTTTAACATCCCATGGTATAAATGAGCCAAGATGAACTGAACGATACTGTATTTTTTTCAATTCCCTCAGACTAGGGTATGAATAAGGTGCAAGATCACGAGGATCTAATTCAAAGTCATTGCTTATCATACCCTTCATATCTTCAGAGGTAATACCAAGATTTCCCCATCGATTAAATTTTTTTTCGTCATTTTCTTCAATAACATCATCACTATAATTGTAGTAAGCAGTGTACTCTGTGGAAGGCTCTCCCCAAAATACAAGTGGTACATTGAACTTAATAGCTAGTTGCATAGGATAAGCTGCTATCCCAGTATGACAGTGCCAACAAAAATCACCTTTACGAATAAGAGACTCTTTCATAAGTCTTTTCACTACATTCCAGTTTGGTGTAAAACTAATTACATCAACTCCTAGTTTTTTAATTGTGCGTTCATTGTTTTCTAATAGATTGGGTCGCATAAATCCGTGATTAAACTGGACTACAAGAGGTTTTATTTTATATTCTTTTACCAAATGGTAGAGTGTAAAAGTCGAGTCCTTACCACCTGAAAAAGGCACTAAACAATCATAATCATATTTACCACGAAATTCTTCAATCAATGCCACTAGTTGTTCTTTACGCTTAGCCCAATCAATGACCTCTTTCTTGTAGTTTTGTTGATTACAAATATTACATTGTCCAGAACTATCAAATTCAATAGTTTCATATGTTTCAGGTAATAGACACTTTGTACACTTTATCAAAAATTTTCTCCTTAAATTTTATAAAATATAGTATCACCAATAAGATGGATTTATTAATTGTTCATCAAATGATTTCAAATCAGAGGGGGGCTCCCTATACTGCGACTTAGTTGCATGAATAATATTTTCAAGCTGGATTACGTCATCTACTCCTACTACGATCTTCTCGATACCTTTTATAGCAAATGCATGTGAAATACAAGCCTGTACTGGTGTTTGATTGGTTTCAATTAACCAGCTGTCCCAAAGGTCAAATAACGAACTCCATTTGTTAAAAAAAGTTGGCCTATTTTGGCGAGGGATTAACAACAGACCTTGAAGAAATACCGATCTTAGATGAACGTCTATCTTTGCTTTATTCAAGATCTTTAGCCATCCCGATTCCTCCATGCGACGGTCAAAAATATTGCCAGGGAACTGTATCAAATCTAATTTATATTTATCTAATAAATGGGGTAGTTCATCAATACTATATATTGAAATGCCGATACGATTTACTTTATTTTCACTTTTAGCCTCTTGTAACAATTCATAAAGTTCCATGCCATATTTTTCTAAAAGCTGAGTCGATTTGTGTAGAAGTAGACCATCAACACGCTTGATTTTTAAACGAAAAAGTGATGCTTCAATTTGATTTTTAAACCATTTTTTTAAATCAGAACGCTTTCCCTCAAATTCAGGCAATTTGGTTATAACTTTAAATTCTTCTACACCATGATCACCCAAAACACTCTCGCTTTCACCATAATTTATAGCGGTGTCAAGCGTATGAATTGACAATTCTTTAGCTTTGGTCAATATTTCTGCAGCTGCAATTGATGAGATCTGACCAATATTATTTGCAACTCCATAGAATAAGCCAAATTGAACGGTCCCCAAAGCTAATTTCTCGATTTTTTTCATTATTCAAGAACTTGGTGTAATAATTTTATAACTTTATCTTGTTGGGAATAAGTCAACCTGTTAAAAATTGGTAAACTAATTGCTTCTTGGTAATATCTTTCTGCTTCTTTAAAGTGTACACCCGCAAAACCATTCCTTTGATAATATGGCTGAGTGTGTATAGGAATATAATGAACGTTAACCATTAAGCCTGCTTTTCGCAGACTTTTAAAAACATCTAGGTGGGTTTTGTTTTTACCATTTAATTTTAATCTGATAACGTATAAATGCATAGCTGAATAGTTATCAGGATGTCGCCATGGTGTTATGATAGGAAGCTTACTTAAAAGACGATCATACCTACTAGCTAACATGTTTCGTTTTGAGACAAATTCATCAAGTCTTTGCATTTGGCTTACACCCAATGCCGCTTGAATATCTGTCATTCGATAATTGAATCCTAATTCAATTTGCTGATAATACCATGGACCATCAGAAGCATGCGTCATCAAATGCTCGTCTCGTGTGATACCATGGCTACGTAAAAGGGACATTTTTTTGGCAAGATCCTCATCATTTGTGACAGCCATCCCCCCCTCGCCAGTTGTTATAATCTTTACAGGATGAAAACTAAAAACCGTTATATCGCTGAAGCGACAATTTCCAATGAACTGCTGCTTATACTTTCCACCAATAGCGTGAGAAGCATCTTCAATTATCTTCACATCATACTTCTGGCATAAACTATATAGAGAATCCATTTCACATGATTGGCCACAGAGGTGAACTGCAACTAGGATCTTTGGCAAGGTGCCTTCTTTTTCAGCTGCGATTAATTTCTCTTCAAGAGCTTGTGGGCATATGTTGAATGTACGAGGATCAATATCAACGAAATCAACATTTGCTCCACAAAAAAGTCCGCAATTAGCAGATGCTACAAATGTAATTGGGGATGTCCATAACCAATCGCCTGGACCAAGGTTAAGTGATAAACATGCAATATGTAAAGCAGACGTAGAACTATTTACAGCTACAGCATATTTTGACTCGACGTGGCTTTTAACTTTATTTTCAAAAAGAGGGACCAATGGACCCTGAGTTAAGAAATCCGACTTTAAAACATCAACTACTGCATCTATGTCTTCTTGACTGATATCTTGGCGACTATATGGAATCATTAGATTTTGCCAATTTTCGAAGCATTTTCTGAAAGCCATAACTTCAGATTTTCTTGACACATCCACTCTTCATTTTTGTCGGATGTATAGCAAAAACCATATGGTACTTGGATTCCATTTCCAATCCGAGCTGGATCCTGGCTCCAATCATGGATAGCTGGCAAAATTTTATAATGGCCTTCATATGAGTAAGTGTAAGCCGAGTCTTCAGAACTAATCATCTCTTCATGAAGCTTTTCACCAGGACGAATGCCTATAATTTCATGCTCAGCTTCTTGATCAATCGCTAGCGCAAGATCTGTTACCTTGATTGAAGGAATTTTTTTAACATAAATTTCGCCTCCAATCATGTTATCAAATGCATGCCAAACCAACTCTACACCTTGCTCCAAAGTGATCATAAAACGAGTCATGCGTTTGTCAGTAATCGGAAGACTACCTTTGCCTTTTAGTGCAAGAAAAAATGGTATCACTGAACCACGAGAACCCATGACATTGCCGTATCGAACTACGGCAAACCTTGTGTCATCAGATCCTGCATATGAATTACCTGCAATAAATAATTTATCAGAAGCCAGCTTTGTTGCACCGTATAAATTTGCTGGACTACTTGCTTTATCAGTTGAGAGCGCAACAACACGCTTTATACCTCTGTCGATGCAGGCATCAATAAGGTTCATTGCACCATTGACGTTGGTTTTTACACATTCAAATGGGTTGTACTCTGCTGTCGGCACGATCTTTGTAGCTGCAGCATGCACAACGTAATCAATGCCATTTAAAGCACGATATAAGCGATCCTTATCTCTTACATCACCTATAAAAAAACGAACTCGGTCATCTCCTTCAAACAACTTTGCCATTTCCCACTGTTTCATTTCATCACGAGAAAAAACAACCAATCTTTTTAGATTGTATTTTGCAAGCGTCATTGGTATGAAAGTTTGCCCAAATGATCCTGTACCACCTGTAACCAAAATAGAGGAATTTTCAAACATATATTTTCCTTTACGTTTCTTTCACGAGAGCCATTTCGCGGAATTGTTTATTAGTTTTTAAAAGTTCGTCAAAAGTACCACAACCTTTTAATTTACCCTGATCTAAAAAGTAGATGATGTCACACTTTCGTACTGTAGAGAGACGATGAGCAACAATTATTATAGTTGTATCTTGTCCAATATTACTCAAGGCTTCCATAAACGATTCTTCTGTTCTGTTATCAAGAGCACTTGTGGCTTCGTCTAGGATAAGCACTATTGGGTTGTGGTATAGCGCCCGGGCAACACCAATACGTTGCCGTTGACCTCCTGATAGGCGCACACCAAGTTCGCCAACGGTTGTAGAATAGCCTTCAGGTAGTTCGTTGACAACAAAATCATGTATATTGGCGATTTTCGCAGCACGCTCTACTGCTTTTTGGTCAATGATTTCGGGGTTAACACCAAACGCTATGTTTGCAGATATACTTTGATCAGCCAAGTATATCTGCTGCGGCACATAGTCAATACTACGTTGCCATTGTAAGCGTTTAGCTGCCGTGATGAGTTCACCATCAATAGTAATCTTACCTTCTTGCGGCTCAATCAATCCTAGTATCAAATCTACAACTGTGGTTTTGCCACTACCAGTAGCACCAACAAAACCTACCTTACTTTGCGCAGGAATCATAATGTCGATGCTTTTCAGTGCATGCTGCTTTGAATTCTGGTAACGATAGCTCACTTGTTGGAGCTTGATGTTTTTTTTCAATGGCAGTGGAGTGATCTGCATATCTTTCGAGTTAGCCACATGAAGGTCGTTGAGGTCCTCATGCAAATTGTCCAAAGCTGGGCCGGCAAAGCGAAGCTGAGTTAAGGCACTATAAATTTGCTGTAATGCGGGCATAAGACGATAGCCAGCTAAAGCGTAAAGAGCAATGGTGGGTAACGCTCCTGCAAAACCTCCACTTTTGACCATTAGGTAGAGGATGACTATCAGCATGCCGCCAAAAGCTATAACCTCAAGAGCATAGCGTGGCATTTGAGCGATGACACTCGAATTGGCTTGGTCCTCGGCATAGATTTTAGCTGGTTTTGCGAAGCGTTGGATATATGCCTGTTCTAATCCACCTACCTTAATTACTTTAGGTGCACCAAAGGCTTCGCTGACTGCTGTAAATCGTTCTTGGTTTGCTTTAATGTAAGATTGCCCCAGGCGTTTAAGCCAACCGCTCATGAAGACAAATATCCCCATATAGGTTGTGCCCAGCACTAAACCAACGAAGATTGCGAGCACAGGGTCAGTCAGTAGCAATAAGATCAAAAGAGCTAACGTGACCGTACTTTGTGCCATTAGCGTCATCATTGGAATCATGCCGTTGTGGATAACATTGCTGACCTCAGAGAGAATTGTTTTGCCTAAGCCTGCGCTATGGCGATTCAAAAACCAGCTGTAAGGCTTATGCAAGTAGACTTCCACTAGGCGTTTGCCGATGCTGTATTCACGCATTAGGGCAAAACGGATTTGTGCGTAGGTAGTGAGTGCCTTAAAAGTCAACGAGGTTACAAGCAGTACAAAAAACAGAACGCCTAAGGCAAAAAGGAACTGCTCGGGAGTGTTTATACCGATTTGATGACTCATATTAAATGTAGTATTAAGTAAAGCGTTGGAATGTACCAACTCGGGGTTTGCCAGTACAGCCATAAATGGAAGAATAGATGCCACTCCCAGTACATCTAGAAATGCCATAATTAAAACCATACCCATCAAAAAACCTGCACGTCTGCGCTCAAGTGGGCTTAATATGCCGAAAATTTTTTTAAGTGTTTCCATTCCAGTAAAAGGTAAAGCTTCTAAATTATCTGATGGTTATTTGGTCAAGAAAATGAACAACATTTTTTACTAAATAATCCTCGGGTGTAGATCGAAGTGTTAACACCCACAAGTTTATCTCTATAAGGGTCGGCAACGATTAGTTCGCATATTTTCGGAATTCTTCGAGGTCTCTAATCGCCGGCAAAAACTTATTTCTTGTAGTAGTTTCTCTAAGATAGAGTTGATTATTTGTAAAGAAGTCTTTATTTATGAAATTTCAATTAGAGATTTGAGATGAGTAATTAGATCTACTTTTTTGTAGCAATAATATTGATAACAACAATTTTATGATATTGTACAAGCAAAACGGCTTTAATAAGTCTGCATAGCCTAATCTGGCGACTGCATTATTCATTTCTCATTACTCCATGATAGTTTACGTAATTCTTCAATGTATTCAGTAACTAAATGCTCGGCATTCCAACCAAGCGCTTGAGTTTTATCGGTCAAAACATCTGCTCTCATTCGGTTGCCTCTTCGTTCAGGCACCATCTCAATCTTTCCGCCAAACAATTTAGCAATCTCAAGGACTGAAAATGATTCTGGACTACCAATGCCAAACTCATCTCCATATCCCTGTTCGCCAACCATTATGAGTGCTCTGATAATATCGTTAACGTGAGTAAAATTACGTTTCTGTTCACCTGGACTAACAACGGTAAGAGCCTCACCCAAACGCATTTTCTCAGTGAATAAGCCTATTAGTGTTGCGTATTTTCCTGTTTTTATTTCACGGGGACCATAGGCATTGTAGAAATATACAATCGCATAGGGCACGCCGAACCAATGTCCAAAGTTTTCAACGAGTTCTGTATTGGTTGCCTTTGTCCATCCATATGGACTTTGAGAACGGCCTAATCCGCCATCACCAAATTTTGTGCTGCTTCCCGCATAAACAATTTTACATGCATGCTTGCGACAAAACTGAAGAACTTCAAAGGTTCCGTTCTTGTTGTACTCCCACACTGTTTTTAAATCGTTAAAAGACTGCTCAACCCTTGAGTACTCACCAAGATGATAAACAATATCTGGGGAAAATGAAATCAATGTGTTAATATCTTTCGTATCACCATGAACATATTCAACATTCAGGACGTGATTGTCTTCTGAACCGATTGAATAGTTATCTAATGAAATCACACGATTAGAAGAATCTGTAGACAGTTGCTCACAAAGATGGCTCCCAATAAAGCCTGCACCACCAGTTATAAGGATATTTTTTTTATTCATTATTTAAATAATATAAAAGTTTAAACATTTTTTTGATGTAAAAATTTTAATAATGATCATTATGTTATTCTTTAACAGAAGTTTACAAAAACTTACTATTCCACAGCACTACCTACTAAAACCACATATAAAACATTTACTAATAAAATACATTAAATACTCCAGACTGCTCAACGTTTAAGTTCATCCTCAAGGCCCTTTATTACTTTCTGTAGGGCTTTATATTCTATTTTCTTGGTCTTCAAAAAGGCCATAGTAAGTTCTTTTTTGAAATTTATGCCTGATGGCGTTAAGACATAGGCATAGGCCAGTTTGTTTTTTTCGTTTTTGAAGTTCTTTGATATTACGTAGCCCCTCTTCACAAGTATGTTAAGGCAATAATGGATCGAGCCAAGGCTGACGCCGCACTGTTTGGACAATGCACGTTGGCTTTGTTTAGAAGATTTCTCCAACTCTTTGAAGAGTTTTATGGGTAATTCGTAGTTTTTTGGAAAACTGTTTTTCACATTCAATAGCTACCGCACACCATGAGAATCAATGCTCATAGCAAACTTATGTTCAGAACATGAACGTAATTATTATACTTGTCAAATTTATTTTGTTATTATTGCCATTTTCTTATAGCATCATAAATCTCAGTTGTTAGCCATTGTATTATGACGACATTTAAAATTAAAACCAATACAGGCTAATTAATTATGATAATAATTAAAAAATAATGAATGATAAGTTGACAAATAAGGCTTTGCTGTGAGATGTATTTTGTTGTAAATGTTTTTAACGTATTATAAAATTTAATTAAATTTTCCATAAATCCTATAATATCTTGTGGATGAAATCTCAAAAAAATAAATGAACCAAAATTTAATTAAAAAATGGTTAATTGCAAAAATTAAACCAAATTCATATGATTTGGCCTCTCGCAATCTTGAAAGACAAGGGTTTGAAACTTTTCTTCCTAAAATGAGAGTTACAGTGAGAAAAAAAAATAAATTTATTCACAAGTATTTATTTGTTTTCCCAGGATATATCTTTGTGGGTGTTGATCCACAAAACTCTAATTGGACTAAAATAAAAAATACGTATGGCGTTTCAAAAGTTTTACTTTTTAATAATAAACCTTATGAAATTTCCTTTGAAATAATTTTAGCATTGAAAAATAGGTACGAATTAAACACTTTTCCTATAAAAAATGAAACACTTAAAAAAGGAGATAAAATAATGTTTTCCAGTGGGCCATTTGTAGATCTTATTGCAAGGATTGAAGCTGTTGACGATAAAGACCGTATCTCGCTTATTTTAGAAGTTGCAGGAGAATATAGGAAATTAAAAATACAACAAATAGAAAAGCTAAACTTCACTAGAATCTAAACATTATAAGGTTAAAATAATTTTAATTTAAATCAATTATTAAGACATCAACTTTTGATTAATGAATTTAGTTAGCTATACTCCAAAATACTGGAAAATCAGGTTTAAAAATTTCGATCCTTTGTTTCCCAATATAAAGATATTTTCTAAACAATAATGCTTCAGCTTTTTTAACCATTGTAATTTTTTCATTATTAACTTTCAAATTATAATGGTAAGTACCATTTATGCTGATAAATTTTTCTAAATTAGACAGACTATTTTCATTGTCAAATAATTGCGCTAAAATTGACAGACAGTATGTTGCATTAAAAATACCAGCACATCCACAAGAACTTTCTTTATTTTTAGTTAGATGAGGAGCGGTATCGGTTCCTAAAAAAAATTTCGGATTACCGCTTACTGCAGCGTCTACAAGAGTCTTTCTATGAGATTCTCCCTTTAATAACGGTAAACAATAGTTATGCGGTCTTATGCCACCGACAAAGAGCGCATTTCTATTCAAAGCCAAATGATGTGGAGTAATTGAGGCTGCAAGATTTTTATTACCTTCTTTGACATACTCAGTTGCATCTGTAGTCGTGATATGTTCGAGAGTAATTTTCAACTCTGGAAGTTGTTTACAAATAAAATCAAGATTTTGCTCAATGAAAACTTTTTCTCGATCAAAAATATCTATATTTGGATCAGTAACTTCACCGTGTATTAAAAGTGGCATTCCAATTTTTGCCATCATCTCAAGAACAGGCATTATTTTTGTAATATTTTTTACACCTGAATCTGAATTAGTAGTAGCTCCTGCTGGGTACAATTTAACTGCAAAGACTGCCCCATTATTATATGCGTCTTTAAGATCATTTTTGCTGGTTTTTTCAGTCAAGTAAACTGTCATTAAGGGTTCAAAATTATCACTCTGGGGAATTGCATTTTCTATTCTTTTTTTATACTCAATTGCTTGTTTGGCATTTAATATTGGAGGTAACAAATTAGGCATAACTATTGAGCGGGCAAAATGTCTTGTTGTTTCTGGAACTACTGCTTTCAAAATGCCATTATCTCTAAAATGAACATGCCAATCATCTGGTCTTATAATCTCTATTTTTTCCATAATTATGATATAATCTTTAAAAATTAAATTTAATATGTTAATTATTCATTCTATAATTTATAACATACACAACATAATTAATTTTTGGGAAGTTTACTATGAAAATTTCAATTATTTCTGCCAGTCATAGAATGAATTCCCAATCAAAAAGAATTAGTAATTTTCTTAAAAATGATTTACTAAATTTAAATCCTAATATAAAAATTTTCCCATTAGATCTTGCTAAACTCGCATTACCTCTTTGGTCTCCAGATAAAAAAAAAGGTGAGGGTATTTGGGGAAAAACTTGGAACTCAATTTCAAAAAATCTTGATAGTTCAGATGGTTTTATTATTGTTGTTCCAGAATATGGAGGAATGGCTACCCCAGCGGCTAAAAATATTTTTTTATTATGCGGCAATGGTGAATTCGCTCATAAACCTGGTTTAATTGTATCTGTTAGTAGTGGAAATGGCGGAGCTTACCCCATAGCTGAGTTAAGATCTTCTTCTTATAAAAACACTCATATAATGTGGATTCCTGAAAATATTATTATCAGAAATGCAGAGGAATTTAATCCTGGTGAGCATGGGAGTAATATACCTAAATGGATAGATTCTAGAATTGAATATGTTTTGAATTTGTTTCTAGCTTATGTATCTAATATGAAACCACTAAGAAAGATTATTAATAGAAAGGACTTTGGTAATGGAATGTAAAGATTTAAATAAAAAGTTTAAAGATATTGGTGGTTGGACGAAGACAGATGATGGTAGAGAAGCATATACGAAACAATACAAGTTATCTGATTTTAAACAAGCTTTTTCATTTATGACTTCTATAGCAATGAAAGCTGAACAAATAAACCATCATCCTGAATGGCAAAATGTTTATAATAAGGTAACAATAACTCTAACAACACACGATAAAGGTGGAATTACAGAATTAGATTATGACATGGCACTTTTTGCTGAAGGTTGTTTTAAAAATTATATTTAATTTTTAGTGAATTAATAATGAAGAAAGATATAATTTCTAATCCCATTTTATGGTCTCCATCTGATGAAAGAGTTAAGTCTTCTCAGATGTATAAATTTATAAAAATTATTAATAAAAAAAATAATATAGATATACAAAATTTTCCTGATTTACATATTTGGTCAATTGAGAATAAGGATGACTTTTGGTCAGCTATTTGGGATTATTTTGATGTCATTGGATCAAAAGGGATGAAGCCTTATATTGATCCAATTAATCAAATGCCTGGAAGTAAATTCTTTCCTAATGGAAAAATAAACTATGCTGAAAATATGCTTTCAGGCGATGTTTTAGGTCCTGCTATTGTTTTTAAATCTGAGGATAAAATTAGAAAAGAAGTATCATGGAAACAGTTAAAAGTTCAAGTGGCAGCATTAGCAAATTTTTTAAAGAAACAAGGTATTGCTAAAGGAGATAGGGTTGCTGCTTACATGCCTAATATGCCTGAGACAGTAATAATGATGTTAGCAACTTCATCAATAGGGGCAATTTTTTCCTCTGCGTCACCAGATTTTGGTGTAGAAGCAGTTTTAGATAGATTTGGTCAAATAGAACCAAAAATTTTACTTACTACAGATGGTTATTGGTATAATGGTAAAGAAATTAATATTAACAAAAAAGTAGCTGATGTAGTTAAAGCTTTACCTTCTTTAAAAAGAGTTATTTTTGCATCTCTTTTGGGAATTGAAGTTGATTATAATAATGACAAATTTATAAATTATGATTATATCCAAAATCAATATAAAACAAATGAAATGCTTTTTGAGCCACTTTCTTTAAGTGATCCCTTATATATCATGTTTTCTAGCGGTACTACTGGAAAACCAAAATGTATAGTTCATTCTAATGGTGGGATCCTCTTAAAACATTTAGTTGAATTGGGACTGCACTCAAACGCAAAAAAAGAAAGTAGAGTGTTTTATTTTACAACTTGTGGATGGATGATGTGGAATTGGCTTGTGTCAGGTCTGTTATTGAAGTCTACAATTTATTTGTATGATGGTTCACCTTTTTATCCAAATGCAGAAATTTTGTGGGATTTTGTTAATAGTGAAAAAATAAATTTTATGGGCGTGTCAGCTAAATATATAGATGCATTACGTAAGGAGAATATCAATGTAATTGGTAAATATAAACTTAAAAATTTAGAGACCATTGGCTCAACAGGTTCCCCATTAATTCATGAGAGCTTTGACTATATCTATACTAATGTAAAAAAAGATGTTTCGGTTGCAAGCTTATCCGGCGGAACAGATATAGTAGGATGTTTTATAGGTGGTAATCCATTATCCGTGGTAAGAAGAGGGGAAATTCAAGGTCCAATTTTAGGAATGGACATACATGTATATGATGAAAATGCAAGCTCCTTAAAAAATGAGAAAGGAGAGTTAGTTTGTATTAAAAGTTTCCCCAGTATGCCATTATTCTTCTGGAATGATAATAATAATGAAAAATATCACGACGCTTACTTTAATAAATATGAGAATGTGTGGTGTCATGGTGATTATATCTTAAAGACTGAAAATGATGGGTTTATTATTTTTGGTAGATCAGATGCCACTCTAAATCCAGGAGGAGTTCGTATTGGCACAGCTGAAATTTATAGGCAAGTTGAACAAATTGAAGAAGTTATGGAGGGTTTGGTTGTAGGCCAAATTTGGAAAGGTGATACTAGAGTTGTGCTTTTTGTTAGGCTAAATGAAAACTCTAATTTGACAGAAGAGTTAATAGATCAGATCAAAGCTAAAATTAAAACAGGTGCCTCTCCAAGACATGTTCCAGCAAAGATAATATCAGTTCACGACATTCCAAGAACGAAGTCAGGCAAGATAGCAGAACTTGCAGTAAGGGATTTAATTCACAATAAACCAATAAATAATATTACAGCATTGGCCAACCCTGAATGTTTAGAAGAATATAAAAATATAAAAGAACTAAGCGCTTAAACAGCTTGTTTAACTTCTGAATTAACTAAAAATGGTTTTTCTTTTACAGTAATTGTTAATAAAAATGCTATTAGACCAAGAATAACACTCAGCCACCACATATTTTCATAACTGCCATATACATCAAAAAATCTACCTCCAAGCCAAGCTCCTAAGACAGCACCTATCTGATGGCAAATAAAACATATACCAGATAATGTGGCTAAGTATTTAGGTCCTATAAATGAGAGTATAATTGCATTAGTCATAGGTACTGTAGCTAACCACAAAATACCTATAACAGCTCCAAATAAAATAGCAAGAGTTGCAGAAGGTGGTGATAAGACAAAAATGGTTATAGTTACGGATCTCATCAAATATATAAATGCTAATGGCAGAGGTTTCTTTACTTTCGTTCCTAACCAACCAAAACTCAGAGTACCAATAATGTTTGTAACGCCAATTATTCCTAAAGACCATCCAGCTACTTCAGCAGAAATGCCTTTAGATATGAGATCAGTAGGTAAATGAAGTCCAATAAAAGTGACGTGAAAACCACATACGAAAAATCCCAAAACTAATAAAATGTAATTTTTTTCTGCTAATGTAAAAAAGATTGTATTTTTAAGTCCTTCTTTGAATTGTTCAGTTTTTTCAGTGGTTTGATCAGTATTATTTAACAGAGGTAAAAGTAATAATAATGAAATTGAGATTAATGATAGAATAATCAAACTAAACTGCCACCCAAATTCCTTATTCATCCACATTGTAGGAATAACAACTGCAAATTGACCAAAGGATCCAGCAGCAGCAACTAAACCCATTGCTAAAGAACGTTTTTTTACTGGTGCTACTTTGCCTGCTATACTGACCATGGTAGCCATTCCTGCGCCTCCAAGTCCAAAACCCATAAGAGTTGTTCCTGAAAATAATTTAATTTCCGATGTAGGATTGCTCATTAAAAAAATGCCTAAAGCAAAACATATTATGCCAAATGCTAAAACTTTCTTGGGCCCAAATTTATCTAAAACAATTCCTAAAAAAAATGTAACAAGGCCCCACATCATTGCTTGAAAGCCTATTGCAAATGAGAAAAATTCTTTACCACTATTCATGAATTGACTTATGGGATCTAGAAATAAACCTAAGGCTTGTCTAACTCCCATAATCATAATTATTATTACAGAACAGACTAGTATAACAACTTGCCATTCGACTTTTTTTGTTTCCATATTAAAATCCTAAAAAATTTTTAGAGCTTATAGTTTTTAAATTTAGCCTATCCCCGACCTCTATAATTAGGAACTAAATGCTCAGGTATAAATAAATCACTTGGCTGTTTGCAAGTCTGCCAAAAAATATCGATTGGGATACCCCCCCTTGGATACCAATAACCACCTATCCTTAGCCATTTAGGTGATAAAAGTTCAATTATATCTTGAGCAAGTGATATTGTGCAATCCTCATGAAATGCACCATGATTTCTATACCCTAATAAATATAACTTAAATGATTTACTTTCAACAATAAATTTGTTTGGTATGTAATCAATTATGATATAAGCGAAATCTGGTTGAGAAGTAACAGGGCATATAGATGTAAATTCTGGACAAGTTAATCTTATTGAATAATTAACTCCAATCTTAGGATTATTTACTTTTTCAAGCACATTCTTGTCTGGATGGTTTGGTATGTCGCTTTTATTCCCAAGCG
Source organism: uncultured SAR116 cluster alpha proteobacterium (assembly GCA_902543145.1). GTDB lineage: Bacteria > Pseudomonadota > Alphaproteobacteria > Puniceispirillales > Marisalimonadaceae > Marisalimonas. The sequence continues at coordinate 91,479 of CACBXG010000001.1, forward strand.
CATCAAGTTGTTTTGGTTTTTTCATAAATTAAACTTTCTTACGTTTTTGTATTAATAAGTATATCATTAGTTTTTTCTAATTCTGTTAATATTATATTCTGCCATTCTTCAATACTATTAACCGAATATGAATTTTTTGGGAATAACACACTTCTTGACGCATTTATCAATCCAAAACTTTTTAGATTAGAATCACTCTGGTCAGTAATTAATGAAGCACAAGCGTTGGAAGCAGAAGCTCCTTGGGCTCCATAACCTGGAATTAAAAATGGTGCACTCGGTAATGTTTTTCTCAAAGATATAGCTTGTTCCCTAAAAGTTGCACCAGAAACAACCCCAATCGATGATAATCCTGATTGACCATTATTTTTTTCAATGATTGGTTTGAGTATATTAGCTAAGTGTTCATAACATTTTAAATCTCGATTTGTTAAAATCTCTTGAATGTCTTGTGAACCTTTGTTGCTAGTATGAATTAAAATAAACAAACCTGATCCAGTATCTTGTGCTTTACTAAAAAAAGGTTCTAGGCTATCAAGTCCTAACCAAGGATTTACAGTAAGTGCATCACTAGGGAATGGTGCATTTTTACCAAGATAAGCATTTGCATACGCTTTGCTAGTGCTACCTATATCACCTCTTTTTGCATCCATTATAACTAGAAAACCTTTAGAATGTGCATATTTACATAAGGATGATAATAAAATCATCCCTTCTGGTCCTAATTGTTCAAACAATGCAATCTGTGGTTTTACAGCTGGAACTTTCCCAATAACTGCATCTAGCAAAGAGAAACAAAATGTTTCAACTATTTTAATATTATTAATAGTTTCATTCTCATTGAATATTTCTGGAATTAAATCTAGATGAGGATCAATACCAAGACATAAAAAAGATTTAAACTTTCTTATTTGTTCTACAAGTCTGTCACCAAAATGATTGACCATCTATTAAAAAATACCTAGAGCATTTTTATAAGTTTTTAACAATGTTTCTTGTTCAAGTCTTTCGTCAATATCCATTTTACGCAGAGCTAATATTTTTCTCATTATTATTGGATCATACCCCATTGATTTTGCTTCTGAAAAAACTTCTTTAATATCAAAATTTATATTATTTTTTTCCTCTGAGAGTCTTTCAAGTCTTTCTATAAAACTCTTTAGTTTATCATCCTGTTTTTGAATTATTTCTTGCTTTTTTTGTACATTCTCATCCATTTTAGTGATCTTTAGCAATAGAGTTTTTGAATTTGTTTTTTTGATCTTCATCTGCATCAGTTTGATATTTTTTTTTCCAGACTGAATGTGGCATGCCATATACTATTTCTCTAGCACGATCTTTGTCTACTTTTAAACCAGTTTCTTTGGCAGCTTCAGAATACCATCTTGATAAGCAATTTCTACAAAAACCACTTAAATTCATAAGATCAATATTCTGTACATCAGTTCTATTCTGAAGATGTTCTATAAGTTTTTTAAAAACAATAGACTCTATTTTAGTTTTTTGTTCATTATTCATAAAAATACCTATTTTGAAATTCTAAATAAGTTTTTTTAATCTAAATTCAATACAAAGACAAATGAATTAAAAATTTGTAAACTTTTAAAAATTATATTAGCTTAGGCTAACTTTAGGAGTTTTGTTTATGATTAATGAAAATGAAATTAATTCAGACAGGTTTGCTCAAGTTAGAAATGCTAGAAATACAGAAACAGCTGAAGATTATACTGAAATGATAGCAGATTTGATTAGAGAGACAGGTGAAGCAAGAGCTGTTGATTTAGCAAAGCACTTCGGGGTAACTGGTCCAACAGTTAATAGTATTATTAGGCGCTTGGTAAGAGAAGGTTTAGTAGAAAGTAGACCCTACAGATCTATTTTTTTAACTGAAAAAGGAAAACTTTTGGCAGATTATTGCAAAAAAAGACACGAAATTGTTTACAACTTCTTAATAAAAATTGGTGTGAATGAAGAAGTTGCTAAAAATGATGCTGAAGGTTTGGAGCATCATGTCAGTTCTGAGACTTTAAGCGTTTTTGAAAAATTTAATAAAACTTAAAAGTTCATCTTATTTCACCAACATATAAATAATAAGTCCTTTTTAAATTTTGAACCGTCTTTGTGGTGATACTTTTAATAAATTTAATCTCATTAAGATTATAGTTTGTTTTTTTTATATCAGGAATACTTTTTACAATTAATATTTTTTCGCCTTCTGTTTTATTGATTAGGTTGTAATTAAAACTTGATTCATAGAAATTACCTGGAATTACGCTATTAGTTTTTATAAAAATCTTATTTACTAGTTCGTTATCTTGTTTATTTAGATAATAATTGAATCTAGAGATATCCCCTCTTTTTTCAAAAATTATTTTTGATACTTTTTCCTCCTTATATGTGTCATGTATTTTTGAAGCTAGTTTTTCAAATCCTAAATTTTTTCTTAATGGATTAGATTTTAAATTCAATGGATAAAAACTTCCGTTTATTGTAATAGTTAATATATATATCGAAATAACAATATTTAAGAAAAGCCCTAAATAAAAAGATATTTTAAATATAGTACTTCTTGTCGAGGCTAAATAGTAACTTATAATTAGAGTTGCTCCTACATAAGCAGTAACTGCCCAATTTGCGTTTGCAATTTTTAAAAAACTTTGAAGTGTTATTAAAATAATTATAGGAAAAGAAATCAGAGCGAATAGAGTTATTTCTCGGTTTTTAAACAAACTATCCATTATTACCAAAAGATATAATAAAAATAATAATGGCCCAAACACCAAAAATTGAGATGACAAAAAATCAATCACATTATTATAGTTGAGAGTAATTTTTGAAAGATTTGCGTTTGAAATAGTATGATTTACCGTTACAAAATCATTCAAATAATTCCAATATAAATTTGTGCTTGCTATCAAAAAGCTTGTAAACAATATGATTAATATATTTTTAATACTTAAAAATGTACTTCGGTCGTAAATTAGCCACCAAATGATGAAGAAAATTAAAAAATATAAAGCCGCATATTTGGATAAAAATGCGCAGCCAAGAAAAATACCTACAAAAAAAGATATAAAGCTAGAATTTTGCCTAAACGAAATTAATAAAAATAACAAAGATAAAGACCAAAATAATAATAGTGGAGTATCAGTTGAAATTATGAATCCACCTAAGGAAGCTGCTGGTGTGAATATCCAAATTAAAGCTGCAATTTTTCCTGAGTTTGCTCCAAATGCATGTTTCGCGGTTGTCCATAAAACTAAAGAAATAAATAAATGTGTAATGGGTGCAAAAAGTCTTACTGCCCATTCTTCATTTCCAAAAATAAAAGTCGAAAATCCAATCAGCCATGCTATTAATGGTGGCTTAGTGAAATAGCCTAAGTCTATATTCCTCGACCAATGCCAATATTGAGCTTCATCAACAGACAATTCTATTGGGGATACATATAAAGAATACATTCTTAAAATTGTAATGGTTATTAAGATAAAAAGAACTACAGGATTGTTAAGTAATATAAAGCTTTCTCTCTTGTTCCAGAGTGACAACATTCCAATCTCCCAACAAGTATAAATTATTCTATATTTATTAAAATTACAATATCATTTGGGTTAGTAGTTTAAAAACAAATAAAGCTTCGGTTCTTGATTTGTTATAAAATTGAGTTTAATTAATAACTGAAGTTAACGAATGAGTTTTTCAGATGAATTTTAGTAATGAAATAAATGAATTAATTGAGGATTTTTCTTTTTTTGATTCTTGGGAAGATAAGTATCAATATCTGATTGATATGGGAAGAAATGTTCCTCAAATGGATGAAGCGCTTAAAATTGAAGAAAATAAAATGAAAGGCTGCCAATCTTTAGTATATTTTTGTAAATATTATAATGAAGATGGAACTATTACTTTTTTAGCGAATAGTGATGCAGCCATAGTTCAGGGGCTTATTGCTCTAATGTTAAAAGTTTTTTCAGGTAAGAAACCCCAAGAAATTCTGGACACAAATATAAATTTTTTGGAACAAATTGGATTGAATGATCATTTATCTCCCACAAGAAAAAATGGTCTTTCTTCTCTTGTCTCTTCGATTAAAAATTCGGCTAAAGAGAAATTAAAATAGGAAATACAATTTGGTTGTTTATGGAAAACAATATGAAATTTTTAGTTTAACTAATAATAAAGTTAAATTAATAAATAGTTTATATTATCGTAAGTATAGAAAAGATTTGAACCTTTTCGTCGCAGAAGGTGTTCGAATTTGCAAAGAAGCTTTAGAGAATAATTGGGACATTAAATATTTATTATTTAATAAAGAGAATAAAGATAACTTAGCTATACATGACTTAGTGAATGAAACAACTTCATTAGGTGCAGAAACAATAGCGGTATCTTCTCAAATATTATCTAAACTGTTACATAAAGATAATCCACAAAATGTATTAGGTGTTTTTATACAAAAATGGCATCGTCTTCCTAATTCTGTAGATAATAAACGCATTGTTGCTCTTGAAAGTGTAAGGGATCCTGGTAATTTAGGCACAATACTAAGAACTATGGATGGAATGGGGGCTAGTGACTGCGTTCTACTTAATGAATGCACTGACCCTTTTTCATATGAAGCAGTGAGGGCGAGTATGGGAGCTATTTTTAATATAAACATCATAGCCTCAAATCTTGAAGAGTTTTTAAAATGGAAGTCTAATAAAAACATTAGTTTGATTGGAACCTCATTAAAGACAGCCTGTAATTACACTAAGGCTAATTGGAAAACGCCCTTTGTTTTAGCCATGGGTAACGAGCAAAATGGTTTGTCTGATAAATTCATCAATAATTGTGATCAATTGATAAAAATACCAATGCTAGGTAAATCAGACAGTCTTAACTTGGCGGTGTCTACAGGAATTCTTTTATATGATTCAATTAGGAAAAACCCTAATTAAATCATTTATTGTTCCCACCTAGCAAAGATGGCTGTGTTTATTTGTCTTGGATCTTCCTGATCTTCAACAATGGATAGTTCGCCAGATTCAACTTTACCAGAAAACCCTCTCATTGTTTCATTTAATGCAAAATGTAAAGCTAAGTGACTAGATCTAATAGCATAGCTATTTAGAATAATAAAAATAGGTTCAGAAGTTAAAATTTGTGTAATTAACCTTAACAAAATTGGAAGATCATTAAAAAAATCCCATATTTCACCATTTGGCCCTCTTCCATATTTTGGTGGATCAAGAATTATACCATCATATTTATTTCCTCTACGAATTTCTCGTTTAACAAATTTAATGGCATCTTCAGTTATAAATTTAATTGGTAAGTGCTGAAATGAAGACAAGTCCCTATTTTCAAAAGCAAAGTTAATTGCTTTTTTACTTGCATCAATATGTGTCACAGAAGCGCCATGGTAAGCTGCATGTAAAGAAGCTAGACCTGAATAGCCAAAAAGGTTGAGAACTTTAGGAGAGTAACTTTTATCTCGAATTTTTATGACAGACTTAATTTTTTTTGAAGCCCATAGCCAATGAGGAGATTGATCTGGAAAAAAACCAAGATGTCTAAAAGGTGTTGGAGTTGCAAAAAATTTGATATTATCATATTTCATTTCCCATTTAGGTGGCAGGCACTTTTTAAGAGACCACTTACCAGTAGAATCCTTGTTTAATGGATTTGAAGAAGGCAGAAAGGCTCCTGAAGATTTTTCCCATTCTTTGAGAGACAATCTCGGTGACCAAAGGGCTTGAGGTTCAGGTCTAATAAATGAAAAATTTGCAAATCGTTCTAATTTTTTACCATTGCCAGAGTCAACCAAAGAATAATCTTTCCAATTAGTGGGGTGTAGTAGGAGTGGATTCATTAGGAAATTTCCTTACAAATAAAATTTTGCAAAGTATCAAACTAATGACAATATAAAAGAAAAAATGTAGAAATTAAATGAAAATAAATGTTTCGATAATAATACCAGTATACAAAGCAGAGAATACACTAAAAAAAGCTTTAAATTCAATAAAAAATCAAAATATAAATTTTGAAAAAAAAATTGAAATTCTTTTGGTAATAGATGATGGAAAAAATTATAAAAATAAAGTTCCTAAAATGAATAAAAACATGACTCTTCGGTTTTTTAAAACTAATGGTATAAAAACAGGACCTGGTAATGCAAGAAATCTAGGACTTTCAAAGGCAAAAGGAGAATATATAGGTTTTTTGGATGCTGATGACGAGTGGTCAGAAAACTATCTTAAAAAAATGTATGAATTAGCAAAAAGAAATGGATTATCATTTGCGCCAACAAGAGTATACAAAAATAATGAATTGATTGGAGAATTCAAAGGAAAAAACAAAAAATATTTATCTATAAATGATATAGGAAAAATTCCTTGTAGTTTTCATCCATTTGTAAAAAGAAGCTTAATTAACAAATTTGAGAATTATAGAAGTCAGGATGTATACAATACAGCGATATTACTAAATAAAAAAAACAAAGTAAAGATGATACAAAATGAATACTATAAGTTAAACATTCAAAAAGAATCAGTAACTAAGGAAAAAGGGTTTTCAATTAAAATTGACCAAGCCTATAAAAAATATCAGATAAAATCATTGAAAATGAAAAATTTAAAAATTTCAAAGATTTTTGCATTAAGAAGAATTAAAAATAAGAAGTATATAGAATGGGAAGAAAAAAATAAAAAAGGTTTTTACGAATATCTAAGTGAGGAAAAAAATGGATAAAATAACAACATGTGTTTTTGACGCATACGGAACATTATTCGATGTAAATGCAGCATGTCGAGAATTATCAAAAGAGGTTGGTAATAAATGGAATGAACTCTCAACTTTATGGAGACTTAGGCAAGTAGAATACACATGGTTAAGAAATTCAATGAAAGAATATATTGATTTTTGGAAAATCACATCTGATGCACTAGATTATGCTATGGAAAAATTAAATATTAAAAATATCCAATTAAGGGATGAATTATTATCATTATACTTAAAATTAGAAGCTTATCCTGAAGTTAAATCTGTTCTAAAAAATATCAAAAATATGGGATTGAAAACTGCTATACTATCAAATGGAAATAATAAAATGTTAGAGAGCGCAGTGATTAATGCGGATATCAAAACTTTACTTGATGAAATACTATCAGTAGAAGAATGTAAAGTGTATAAACCTGCAAGTGATGTATATGATTTAGTGAAAAAAAAAATGGGAGTAAACAAACAAAACGTATTATTTTTCTCAAGTAACGCATGGGATATGCATGCAGCTTCAAATTATGGATTTAAAACTATATGGGTAAATAGATTTGATAGTACATTGGAGAAACTACCAGGAAAACCAGATCAAATTATAAATTCATTAGAACAGATAGAAAAAATATTAAAAAATTAAATATCGTGACCTATACCCCAATGCCAAAAATCAGTTTTATAATTATTATAAAATCTATTAATAATCATTTGATGAACTTCTGAAGCTCCGTCGACTAACTTTGCTTGACGTGCATAACGATAAATCCATTCAAGTATAATATCTTTACTATAGCCTTTAGCTCCATTCAATTGGATAGCAGTATCTGAAATGTTATTTAAAGTATCGGCAACGTATATTTTAGCCATTGAAACATCTTGTCTAGATTTACTACCATGTTCAATTTTCCATGCGGCTCTCATTACAAGTAAACGGGAAATGTCGATGTCCATTGCGGATTTTCCAAGTTTTATTTGAACAGATTCTCTATCAGAAAGTTTAACACCAAAGCCTTCTCTAGTGGAAACATAATCTAAAGCTATTTCTAAACATCTTTTAGAGAGACCTATCCATCTCATGCAATGTGTAAGACGAGCAAGGCCGAGACGTATTTGAACAATTTTAAGGCCTTTACCAACTTCACCTAACCTGTTTACATCAGGAATTTCTAAGCCATTATACTCTATCTCACAATGTCCACCGTGTTCTTCTGGGCCCATAATTGGAATACGTCTTTTAATCTTCCAACCAGGTTGATCTTTATGATAAAGGAAAGCAGTTAAGCCATCCTTAGTTTTGGCAAGTAGAATGAAATGAGATGCAGCAGCAGCTCCAGTAATATACCATTTAAGACCATTAATTATCCATTTACCATTTGAATAAACAGCTTCAGTTTTAATCATTGATGGATCAGAGCCACCGCCGGGTGCTGGTTCAGTCATAGCAAGTGAAGAGCGAACATCTCCATTGATTATTGGATCAAGCCATTTAACTTTTTGTTCTTCAGTACCTATTTTATTAAGAATGTACATATTACCATCATCAGGAGCTGCACAATTGAAACAAACGGGACCAAAAATTGATCTATTCATTTCTTCATATAGGGCAGACATACCAATAGGACCTAACCCAAGACCAGATCTGGATGTGGGCATTTGTGGTGACCAAAGCCCTGCGGCTTTGACTTCTAAACGAATTTGATTTAGCAAATCTTCATTTATATTTTCATGTTTATCATATGATGAAATATCTGACTCTAGAGGAATAATCTTTTGATTAACAAAGTCTCTTGTTTTTAATCTTAAAGTTTCGATATGTTCAGGAAGTGTGAAATCCATAGATTGCTCCTATTGTCAAAGACCTGTACTTAGTCCGCCATCAACAGCTATTGTGGCACCTGTCATATAGGTGTTTAGTGGATTTACTAACATAGAAATAATTACATCAAGTTCTTCGACAGTAGCAAATCTTTTGAGAGGTATTTTCTTTTTTAGTAAAACGCCTGCATCACCTTCTAATTGTTTTTTATTAATGTCAGTTAGTATGTAGCCTGGTGCAAGTGCATTAACGCATATATTATATTTTGCTAATTCAATTGATTGAGATTTAGTAATTTGTATTAAGGCAGCCTTAGTGGCAGAATATGCTCCAACAAATGATAAAGGTCTATAACCAAGAGTAGAAGCAATGTTAATAATTCTCCCATTTTTGTTTTTAATCATATTTGGAATTAAAGCATTCGATACATTAATTGAACCTAATAAATTAGTGTCAATTATTTTTGTTAAATCTGAATGAGTTTCTTCATGTAATAATTTGGTATTTGCAATACCTGCATTATTTATTAAGGCGTAAATGTTTAGATCATTTAACATACTCTGCACTTGCAACTCATCTGTAATATCAAGTTCTAAATATGAATGATCTAGATCTTGGTTAGGAAGAGATGAAATAACTGACTTAAGATTTTGTAAATTACGTCCAACCCCAATAATTTTAAAGCCATCACGTGCTAACACCTTAGAAAAATTTGCACCTAACCCTCTGCTTGCACCTGTTATTAAAACAGTGTTAGATTGAATAGTCATGTATCATATACCTAAAATTTTTTAAATGTGACATTTCAATAAGAATAAATTAGTCAAGTAAATATGTCAGTAAAAAATAAAATTAATAGTATAAATCTTTGGTTAAAAAAAAACACATCAATTGATGAACAAATTTTATCTATTAAAAAGTTTGAAACAGGCCAATCTAATCCTACATTTCTTTTAAAATCAGACAATAAAAGTTTTGTGCTTAGATCTAAGCCATTAGGAAATCTCCTTAGAGGTGCACATCGGATTGATAGAGAATATAAAGTGATGAGTGCTTTATCAAATTCAAAAATCCCTACTCCTAAAATGTATGGATATTGTAGTGATGAAGATATAACTGGAAGTGAATTTTATGTTATGGAATTTATAATTGGAGCACATGAGTTTGATCCAGATCTTACAAATTATACAAGTGAACAAAGAGACAAAATTTATAAACATAAAATTAAAATTTTGGCAGAATTAGTGAAATTAGATTTAAAAAAAATTGGTTTAGAGAATTTTGGAAAACCTTATGGTTATCTTGAAAGACAAATTAAATTATGGATAAAACAATATAGAGACTCTGAAACAAAACATATAAAAAGTATGGAATACTTAATAAATACCATACCAAAATATGTTCCCACTGAAATAGATAATTTGAAACCATGTCTTTTACACGGTGATTTTCGTTTAGATAATATGATTTTAGAAAAAAATAAATCTATTCCAAGAATAATTGGTTTGTTAGATTGGGAATTATCAACCCTATCACCCCCTTTTATTGATTTATCATACTGGGTATTAATGCTTAGATTCGAAAAAACATGGCCAATAGGTGGTCTAAGTAATTTTAATAATCAAAAGTCTTACTCTGGTATACCAACTGAAGAAAAAATTTTAGAAAGTTATTTAAATTTAACTAGTTTAGATAAACCAAAATATTGGAAGTTTTTACTTGCTTTTAATTGCTTTAGATTTGCAGGGATTCTTCAAGGTATAGCAAAGCGTGTTATTGATGGAAATAACTCAGGTGAAAATGCCTATGAAGTAGGAAAACAAGCAGAACCAGTTGCAGATTTAGGTTCAAAAATACTCAAAGAATATCTCTAAAGTTTCTATTAAGTAATCTTGTGGGATTAATCATTAATATAGAAGCAATAAAAAGTGATATTGAGGATATAGTTAGTGCAATACTATAAGAATTGAATAAATCTATTATAACTCCACCAAAATAAGGTCCTATCATTTGTCCAACACTAAATGATGAGGTTAAAATGGCAGTAGAAACTCTAATTGATCCATTATATCTAGACTGACCCTCTAATAATGCAAGTGCAGTTATTGGTATAAACGTTGAGCCAAGTAAAATAGATGCAGAAGTAATACCAACTTTATTTTCTAATAAAACGGGCATTAAAACTCCTAATCCCATTATAGCACAAGCAAAAAAAAGAGCTAAATCATTACCGATTTTTTTTCCAAACCAAGGCCAAAAAATAACCATAGGTATGCCGGCTAAACCTACTAACAACCAAACATACATTTCAGTGGCTTCTAAACCAGATGTTTCCCTAGCCATGGCAGAAATAAAAGTCCCCAAAATTACATATCCAAAACCGTACAAACCATATGAAATAGAAATTAAAGAAAAACTAAAATTATTTTTATAATTTGAATTCTGAGAATATGAGTGCTGCAAAATTTCGTTAGGAGTACATATAAAAATTGGAACAGCTAAAATTACTGATAACACAGCTACACCAATCCATAAGTCATCCCAATGGAAACCTAATTCTCCTAAAAATGTAACTAGAATGGAAGATATGACTATTCCAAAACCCACACCCATGAAGTGTGAAGTGCTGAGTGATTTTTTCCCAAATGCTTGTATGCTTGGTAGAATTAAAGCCGTCCCAAATATGAGAACAAAAGCACTGGATAAACCACTTATAAATCGAATAATAATAAAAAATACTACTTCATCATTTATGCTCATTAAAAATGTAGTTGATATTGAAAGAACTATAGAAATAAAAAAAACTAGCTTAACTCTTTTTTTAAAAATTGACGAAATTGATAACAGTGAACCACATAGGTACCCAAAAAAGTTCCATGAGGCAATTAAACCACCTTCAGTTTTAGTAATGTTTAACTCTTCTAACATAAAAGGTAGTATAGGAGTATAAGTAAACCTCCCAATACCTATTGCTAGAGCAAGAGCGGCTGTTCCAGTTAAAATTAAGACTAAAACTTTATAATTAAAATTTTTCATTTAATAACAACTCTTTTGTATCAAATTTAATGTGCTTTTTATTTTAAGTAAAATAAACAATAAATAACATTATTGATTGACCAAAATTCAAAATATCTTTCAAATAGTAAATAAACAATTTATGATCAAAAAATGGATAATTTTTTTTCTATTAAAAATGAAACTGAAAACATAGTTAGGATCGAACTAACTAACGGTGAAAAACACAATCCATTATCTTTACAATTAATAAAAAATCTTACAGAAGCTTTAGGAGATGTTTCTGCGCAAACTAAAATAAAAGTAATAATTATTTCTTCTGAGGGGCCTGGTTTCTCAGCTGGGCACGATCTAGAAGAACTAAGACAAAATAAGAAAAATAAAGTTTTCTTTAAAAATTTATTTGATGAATGTTCAATCTTAATGCAAACCATATTAAGGTTGCCACAACCAGTGATAGCTGAAGTTTGTGGAATTGCTGCTGCTGCTGGTTGTCAACTAGTAGCAACTTGTGATTTAGCTGTTGCTTCGGAACAATCTTCATTTATGACCCCAGGTGTAAATATAGGTCTTTTTTGCTCAACACCTATGGTTGCGGTTTCTCGAAACATTAGCAGAAAAAAAATCATGGAAATGCTTTTAACTGGTGAAAAACTTAGCGCACAAGAAGCTGTTCAGTTTGGGCTTATTAATAAATGTGTGCCATTAGAACGGCTTCATGTTGATACACTAAACTTGGCAAAATTAATTGCTTCAAAGCCAACTTCTACAGTAAAGATTGGAAAGGAGGCTTTTTATAAACAAGTAGACATGTCACTAGATGAGGCTTATCACTATACTTCTGAAGTAATGGCAATTAACATGATGGAAATAGACGCACATGAAGGTATTAGTGCCTTCTTAGACAAAAGACCTCCTTCTTGGAACGAAAAGTAGAATTAAGTGGTTTTAAAAATTATCTTCTGAAGCAGATATAAATTTTTTACATAGAAAATTAATTTTAGATCAAATACTATAATAACAATTTTTATTATTTTATATAATTATAAAAGGCAATCTGTATGACACAAAGCTTTGATTTTATCGTTGTTGGTGCAGGAACTGCTGGATGTCTCTTAGCGAATCGATTATCAGCAAACGATAGATATTCTGTCGCATTAATAGAAGCTGGAGGAAATGATAATTACCACTGGGTTCATATACCAGTTGGATACCTTTATTGTATGGGAAATAAAAGAACAGACTGGCTTTATAAAACTACTTCTCAAAAAGGATTAAACGGAAGATCTCTAAATTATCCAAGAGGTAAAATCATGGGAGGTTGTTCGTCTATAAATGGTATGATTTATATGCGAGGACAAGCAGGTGATTATGACCAATGGAGACAAATGGGTAATGAAGGTTGGAGTTGGGATGATGTTTTACCATATTTCAAAAATATGGAAGATAGTTATGAAGGTGAAAGTGAGTTTCATGGCGCTGGTGGCGAATGGAAAGTAAATCAACAAAGGCTTTCATGGGATATTTTAGATAGTTTTAGAGACGCAACTATTGAAGCTGGAATACCTAAAACAGATGATTTTAATGAAGGAAATAATTTTGGAGTTTCATATTTTAAAGTAAATCAAAATTCTGGATTTAGGTGGAATACTGTTAAAGCATTTATTAAACCAATTCAAAACAGAAAGAACCTTAAAATAATAAGTAAATGTGAAGTTAATAAAATAATTTTGAACAATAAAAAGTGCAAAGGTATACAAGTATTTAGAAATGGAAAGCTAGAATACATTTTTGCAAACAGAGAAGTTATACTTTCTGCTGGATCTATTGGGTCACCTAAAATATTAGAATTATCAGGTATTGGTAATCCAAAAATACTCTCAAACTTAGGCATTAATACTTTGGTTGAGAGTAATAATGTTGGTGAGAATTTACAAGATCATCTTCAATTGAGAGTTATTTATAGGCTAGAAAATGCTAAAACACTTAATCAAAAAGCAAACTCTTTACTTGGTAAAATAGCCATTGGTTTGGAATATGCTCTCAAGAGATCTGGACCAATGTCAATGGCGCCAAGTCAATTAGGTGTTTTTGCAATGTCTGATAAATCTTATGAAACACCCAATCTTCAATTTCATGTCCAACCTCTATCTTTAGACAAATTTGGAGACCCTTTACATAGTTTTCCAGGTTTAACAGCAAGTGTTTGTAACCTTAACCCTCAAAGCAGAGGGAAAGTTCACATTACTTCAAAAGATTACAAGATAGCTCCATCAATAGACCCCAATTACTTATCTGAAGAAAAAGATAAAATTGTAGCTGCTCAATCTATAAAGTTAGCAAGAAAAATAATTTCCCAACCTGCAATGAAAAAATATAATCCCAAAGAATTTGCGCCGGGTATACAGTTTCAATCTGAAGATGAACTCAAAAAAGTTGCTGGTGATATTGGTACAACGATTTTTCATCCAGTCGGCACGTGTGCAATGGGCTCTAATAAAACCTCAGTGACAGATAGTAACTTAAAAGTAAGAGGAGTGGATAGTCTTAGGATTGCTGATGCTTCAGTAATGCCCACTATAACTTCTGGTAATACGAATGCGCCGACATTAATGATTGCTGAAAAGGCATCAGAGATGATTTTGCAGTCACATAAAATTTAGTAAGTATGAAATGGGTAATGAAGAGGTAAAAAATGAACTTTGAATATAACGAGGATCAGTTAAATATAAAAGAAATGGCAAAAAATTTCGCTGAAACAGAACTCATGCCTCATGCATCTGAATGGGATCAAAACGAAATTTTCCCTGTCGAAACTTTAAAAAAAGCAGCTGAACTTGGTTTGGCTGCTATTTATGTGAATGAGACTTATGGAGGTTCAGGTCTTAGTCGGTTGGATGCTGCTATTTGCTTCGAAGAACTTTCTAGGGGATGTGTGTCCACTGCAGCTTATATATCTATCCATAATATGGTTACTTGGATGATAGATGCTCATGGATCAGATCATATAAAAGAAAGGTTCATTAAAAAGTTATCAACTATGCAAATGATGTCTAGTTACTGTCTTACAGAACCAGGTTCTGGATCAGATGCTGTGGCATTGAAAACTAAAGCTACAAAAAAAGGAAATAGTCATTACGTTTTAAATGGTTCAAAAAGTTTTATATCTGGAGGACCTACAAGTGATATTTTTGCAGTAATGTGCAGAACAGGTGAAGAAGGTGCTAGTGGTGTTTCATGTATATTAGTAGAAAAAGGAACAAAGGGTTTATCATTTGGAAAACAAGAAAAGAAAATGGGTTGGAATAGTCAACACACATCTATGGTAAATTTTGATAATTGTGAAATACCAATAGATAATCTTGTTGGAAATGAAGGCGATGGATTTAAAATTGCAATGAAAGGTCTAGATGGTGGAAGAGTAAATATTGCCGCATGTTCTTTGGGTGGAGCAAGAGCAGCTTTAGAAGCATCTATCAGTTATTCTGCAGAAAGAAAACAATTTGGCAAATCACTAGACAAATTCCAAGTCACACAATTTAAGTTAGCGGATATGGCAACTGAGTTGGAGGCTTCTCGTCTTATGGTTTTAAGAGCCGCTTGTGCATTAGATACCGCAGATAAACAAGCTACAAAACTATGTGCAATGGCTAAAAGATATGCAACGGATGTATGCTCTGAGATATGTAATATGGCTCTTCAAATTCATGGTGGTTACGGATATTTGAAAGACTTTCCGCTAGAAAGACTTGTAAGGGATTTAAGGGTTCATCAAATCTTAGAGGGGACTAATGAAATAATGAGAGTTATTATTTCAAGACATTTAAAAGCTAATTAAATTTAAAAAGGAAAAATTTTACAATGCAGGATGAAGTTATATTCACTGAAGATAATGGCGTAGGTGTAATTACCCTTAATAGACCAGATAGGTTAAATGCTCTTACTTATTCAATGGTTCAAAAAATAAATAAAAATCTTAATTCTTGGGAAATTAACGATAATATAAACTGCATTATAATTGAGGGCTCTGGAGACCGTTCTTTCTGTGCTGGAGGAGATGTTGTTAAGTTAAGAAAAGAAGTTTTAGCAGACGGTGGACCACCAACCAATTTATCTAAATCTTTTTTTTATGACGAATATACTCTTAACTATAAAATTAGTAATTATAAAAAACCTTTCATTTCTCTAATTAATGGATTTACTATGGGTGGAGGTGTCGGTGTGTCAATGCATGGTAGTCACGTGGTTGCCTCGGAAAAAACAATGTTTGCAATGCCGGAAACAGCAATTGGATTATTTCCAGACGTTGGAGGAGGGTGGTTGCTTGGTCAATTAGATAAAGGAATTGGGGCTTGGTTGTCTCTAGTTGGTGCAAGAATTAAAGCTTATGACTTATTGAAGCTTAAACTAATTACTCATTACGTTTCCTCAGAAAAAGTTGAGATTTTAAAGAATTCAATCATTTCTTCTTCACCAAATTCTAATCAAAATGTTAACAATATTATTGATCAATTTTCATCAAAACCAGAAACTGAAGATAGTGTGTTGATGAATAATGGGGATTTGATTAAAAAAGTTTTCTCTTATGATACAATCGAACAAATATTTGATGAATGTGAAAAACTTATTGAAAATGAAAATGAATTTTTAAAGATTCAATACGAAGAGTTAAAACATAAATCTCCAACTTCCTTAAAAATCTCTTTAAGGCAAATCAGAAATGCTAGTCACATGAGTTTAAAAGACGAACTTATAATGGAGTACAGAATGGTTCAACGTTGTGTAGAAATTGGAGATTTTTTTGAAGGCGTTAGAGCAATGCTTGTAGATAAAGATAGAAAACCAAATTGGAAACCTAATAAGATTCAAGATGTTGATGAAACTCGAGTTAATCTATTTTTTGAAGATTTAGGAGACTTAGACTTAATTTTAAAAAATTAGAATAAAAGTTAATTTCTGGAGGAAAACTAAAATGAACAATGTTTACATTATGTCAGCAAACAGATCTGCAATTGGAGGATTTGGAGGTACCCTTAAAAATCATTGTCCTGTTGATCTTGGAACTTTAGTGGCAAAAGAAGCTATTGCAAGATCTGGATATGAGGCTAATGAAGTTGAGCATGCTGTTTTTGGTAATGTCATTCATACAGAACCTAGAGATATGTATGTAAGTAGGGTTATTGCATTACAGGCTGGAATGGACAAAGCATCTGCTGCGTTGACTGTAAATAGACTTTGTGGCTCTGGGCTTCAGGCAATTGTAAGTGCCTCACAAATTCTCATGCTTGGAGATGCTTCAGTTGCTATAGCAGGAGGTGTAGAAGTTATGTCAAATGGTGCACATATTGTTCAAGGGTTTCGATGGGGTTCAAGAATGGGTGATGGACAAGTTCATGATATGATGTTAGGTGCACTTCATGATCCTTTTGGTCATGGACATATGGGTATAACTGCAGAAAATATTTCAAGTAGATATCAAATTAGTAGAGAAATGCAGGATGAATTTGCATTAACTAGTCAAAAAAGGGCTCACGAGGCCATTGAAAATGGTAATTTTAAAGATCAAATCCTTCCTATTGAAATAAAAACAAGAAAGGGAATTCAGATTTTTGAAATAGACGAGCATCCAAAACCAGAAACTAGTATGGAAACATTAACAGGTCTCAAAACTGCTTTTAAAAAAGATGGTGTAGTAACAGCTGGTAATGCTTCAGGAATTAATGATGGAGCTTCCGCTTTAGTACTAGCTAATGAAGAAAAAGCAAAAAGTGGTAAACCGTTAGCTAGAGTAGTTTCATATGGATTTGGAGGTGTTGACCCTGATGAAATGGGAATGGGCCCAGTACCTGCATCAAAAATGGCATTAAATAAAGCTCAACTAACTGTTTCAGATTTAGATTTAATTGAATCTAATGAAGCTTTTGCAGCTCAAGCATGTGCCGTTAATAAACAATTAGGTTTTAATCCTGAGATAGTTAATGTTAATGGAGGAGCTATTGCATTAGGTCATCCTGTGGGTGCGACTGGTGCAATTATTATGACAAAACTTGTATATGAATTAAGGAAACGTAAAGGGAAATATGGTCTTGCTACTATGTGTATTGGTGGAGGACAAGGAATAGCGGTAATTATCGAAGCTTTATAAAACAAAATGTCTTTCAATCGTATATCAATTAAAGATGCAAAGGATCTTATATCAAAAGATGATCTAATCTTAATCGATATAAGAGATTACAATTCGTTCAAGAATGGGCACATTGATAATGCCATTCATGTTGAAGATTTAGATATTCAAAACTTTCTTAAAGAAAAAGATAAGAACGATACAATTTTAATTTACTGTTATCATGGCAACTCAAGCCAATCAGCTGCCAATTTTTTCAGTCATCATGGTTTCAAAAATGTATTTAGCTTGGATGAGGGATATGAAGGCTGGATAAATATTAATCAAATATAAAATTTATTTTGAATTAAGACTTCATAGCTTGTTTCAACAAAAATGATTATATATATATATCAAGTTATAATAATTAAATGAGGTAAATTTTGGAAACTCGCAAAGGTGGTCGTCTTATAGATAGGCCAGAATTTAAATCTAAACCACAACCTATTACATTCTTAGGAAAAGATAAAGTGTCTGATGCGATCACCGTCATGGCTGATAAAAATTATGGATCAGTTGTCATTGTAGATAATAAACAAAAAGTTGTTGGTATTGTTACAGAAAGAGATATCTTAAAAAAGTTAGTGAAAAATAACAAATCACCTAAAACTACCAAACTGGAAGAAATAATGACCCCTAACCCAAGAGTAGCAAATGAAAATGATGATGTTCTTGATTGGTTAAGAATAATGTCAAATGACAGATTCAGAAGATTGCCAGTTGTAGATGCTAACGGTAAAATTAAAGTGATTTTTACACAAGGTGATTTTGTATCTTACACATGGCCAGACTTAATTTTTCAAGCCTCTCAATTAGCTAAAGCTTCATTTATGAAAGGATTTTCTATTAATACATTGCTATTATTTATGATTGTTTATGGGGTTGCCTTAGTGGCAGCAATGAAAGCTTTTTTATAAAATTAAGATTTTGTCCTAAGCATTTGGTTGGATATCCATGTCATAACAATTTCATTATTTTGATTTGTTACAGTATGTTTTAATCTTGCAGTACCTCTTCTAGGGTTTTTTGCTGATTTTCTTGCTTCTAGAACTTCTATTTTTGTTTTTAATAAATCGCCGGGATACACAGGCTTAGTCCACCTTAGCTCGTCAATTCCCCAAGCACCCATACTTGTTCCATCATAAACACCAGTTTTAAAAATTTGTGTAAATGATTTACCTAGTGTCATAAATCCACTTGATGTTAACTGACCAAATGGACCATTGTTAGCAGCTTCTTCATCTAAGTGGAATGATTGTGGGTCGTATTTTGAAGCAAAGTCAATGATCTCTTCTTTTGTTATTAGAGTGGGTTTAGATTCAAAATTTAAACCTACTTCAAAATCTTCAAAATATTTTGGCTTAAGTTTCATAAAGAAAATACACTATTTATATTATCTAGGAGCTAAACGAACTGAACCATCAAGTCTAATAGTTTCACCATTAAGTAATACGTTAGTCACTATGCTCTCTACTAACATCGCGTACTCCAAAGGTGTTCCTAAACGTTTAGGAAAGACAGTAGTAGCAATTAAGCTTTTTTGAACTTCGTCACTCATTCCTGCAAGCATCGCAGTGGCAAACAACCCTGGTGCAATAGTATTTACCCTAATACCATTTGATGCAAGTTCACGAGCAATAGGTAAAGTCATACCAACAATACCCCCTTTTGAAGCAGAATAAGCTGCTTGTCCTACCTGACCGTCATAAGCTGCCACTGACGCAGTATTAATGACAACCCCTTTTTCACCTTCTTTGTCAGGTTCATTGGCTTGCATTTTGTCAGCGCATAATCTGAGCATATTAAAGCTACCAATTAAGTTTACTTTGAGAACTTTTTCAAATAATCCTAAATCATGCATACCTCTACTCGATACAACTTTAGCCCCAACTGCAATACCTGCACAATTTACTAAGCAATTTATCTCATTAAAACCATCAATAGCATTTTTCATCTCTTCTTCGTTAGAAACATCTCCAACTACATATTTACAATTTATGTCATCAGCTACCTTCTTTAGACCATCAGCATTTAAATCAATCAGGAGTACCTCCGCTCCTTTGTTTTTTAAATATCTAGCAGTTCCTTCTCCAAGGCCACTTCCTGCACCTGTAATAACAGCTTTAACATTTTCTATTTCCATTTTTTACTCTCCAAAATCACGTATATCATCTATCACTTTACCGTCGTTTGGTAAACTTTTTATGGGGACAATCTTAGCATTGCCTCTTAAATTTATAACATTTTTAATTTCTTCTGATATCCTTTGTTGCAAAGCCTCTATCTGATTTGTGTCTGCAATTTCAGCCTCGACTTTCAAAAGCAATTCATCCTTATCATTTGATCTACTAATAATCATTCTGGCAGAGCCATTAATGTTCAGAGTTTCTAAAATTTTATTAACTTGCGATGGTTGAACAAACATACCTCTAACTTTTGTTGTTTGGTCTGCTCTACCCATCCAACCTTTTATTCTTTTATTAGTTCTACCAGTTGAACTATTTCCTTCTAATATTGCTGAAAGATCACCTGTAGCAAATCTGATTATAGGTAACTCATAATTATTTAAAACAGTTACGACAACTTCTCCTACTTCACCGTCATTTAAGGGTATCCCAGTACCCGGTTTAACAATCTCTAAAATTACATTTTCATCTATAACCATTCCGTCATTTTCTGCTGCTTCATAAGCAACAAGTCCTAAATCTGCAGTTCCGTAGCATTGTCTTACATGAATATTTCTTTCTTTAAAATTTTGAGCAACCGCAGGAAAAAGTGGACCTCCAGTTACCATTGCTTTTGTCAATTTTGAAAGTGATATTTTTTTTTCATCAGCCTTTTCTAAAATGATTTTCAAAAAATCTGGAACGCCTACATATGCAGTTGTACTAATATCTTTCATTACTTCGACTTGTATATCCGTATTTTCTCCACCTGCTGGAAACACTGTGCATTTTAGGATTTTTGCTGCTTCTTCAAACATAGCCCCAGCGGGAGTAAAATGATAAGAAAAACAGTTTTGCACAATATCACCATAACAAAAACCAGCGGCATGCAATGCTCTTGAAAATCTCCACCAATCTTTTGAATGACCATCTAGATCATATATTGGACCTGGAGATCTATATATATGCGCAAAATCTTTAATTTCAGAAACGTTTAATTGTGCAAATGGTGGAAAATCAGATTGTTTTTGAATTAATTCCGATTTTCGCAACAAAGGTATTGAGGCTAAATCGTCTAAAGACTCAAGAAATTTATCAAGTCTTGAAGATTGATTTTTATTACTTTTAGCGTTTTTAATTAGGTTATTTATTTTTTCTAAATGATCATTATTTCTTTCATCAGCTGAACGCGTTTCTAGATCATCAAAAAATTTATTTTTAGTCATATAAATATTATAGCCATCTTTTACGTCTGCGATACTGTTTTACGTCTTTAAAAGATTGCCTTCCTTCACCTGAAATTCCAAGATAGAATTCTTTTACATCCTCATTGTCTCTCATTGACTCAGCTGTACCTTCCATAACTACTCGGCCATTTTCAAGAATATATGCATATTCTGCATATTGAAGTGCCATATTAGTATTCTGTTCTGCTAATAGAATTGTTACTCCTTCTTTCCTATTTATTTCAGCAACTATTTCAAATATTTGTTTAACTAACTGAGGAGCAAGGCCCATAGAAGGTTCATCAAGTAAAATCATAGAAGGATGAGCCATTAGAGCTCTTCCAATTGCAATCATTTGTTGTTCACCACCTGAGGTGTAACCAGCTAGTGATGTTCTTCGGTCACGAAGTCTAGGAAAGTAATTATAAACTCTTTCTAAGTCTTCTTTTACTTCTTTATTATTAGTTCTAGTATATGCACCGGTTAGAAGATTTTCTTCAACAGTTAAATGTTCGAAGCAGTGTCTTCCTTCCATCACTTGGATTACACCTTTCTTAACTAATTGAGATGGGTCAAGATCGTGTATATATTCGTTACTGTAAGTAACAGAACCTTTGGTGACCTCTCCTCTTTCTGATGCTAGCAAATTTGAAATTGATTTCAATGTAGTACTTTTTCCAGCACCATTTCCACCAAGTAATGCTGTGATGCCGCCTTTTTTAACTTTTAAGCTTACACCTTTTAAAACAAGGATAACATGGCTGTAAACAACTTCTATATTGTTTACAATTAAAACATCTTCAGATGTTTGTGATTTTTTATTTTTACTTACTTTAATGTCATCCATTTTATTTTCCTATGTATAAAGAGAGCCTAAATAAATAGGCTCTCAATTAAATATTTTTAACCACAACGCTCGGCAATTTTTTGCTCAGCAGCATATTTTTTAGAGTCTTCAGCGATTAACTTTTGTACCACTTCAGAATCTCCATACATATACTCAGTAATCATGTTCCATTTTTTAGTTTTAGCGTCCCACTGTTGTACAGCAGCAAGTCCACTACCACCATGATTTTCACATGAATTTTTGAATGGAGGAGCAAAGTCTTTGAAGCCTAACTCTTCTAATCTCTTTGCACTTAAATTCACATTTTCCATTCCATCTCTATACATAGCTGGAGTGATTTTTGATGTGCCATGAATTTTTTGCGCAACAGTAGCTGCTTCTACTTGAACCATTGCCTGGAACAAACCTCTGTTATAAAGCACTGTTCCAAAGTGAGATCCATCACCAGAAGCTTCTCCTTTATCATGAACATATTTCTTAATATCTGCATGTACTTGGTAGTTAGAACCAGGAGCATTAAAAGTCAGAGACTTATAGCCATGTGCGCCTTGACCTGCTGGTAAAACATCATTTTCAGAACCAGACCACCAAATGCCAATAAATTTATCCATAGGAAACTTGATAGATGCTGCAGATTTGATCGCAACTTGGTTCATAACCCCCCAGCCCCACATTAGAACATTATCAGGTCTACCTTTACGTATTTTTAACCAAGTAGCTTTTTGCTCTTGTCCTGGGTGATCAACAGGTAATAGCATCAATTTAAAACCGTGTTTTTTACTTAGTGTTTGTAGTGTTCTAATTGGCTCTTTACCATATGCTGAGTTATGGTATACAAGCGCAATTTTCTTACCCTTAATATTACCAAGATTATTTTTAAGAATGTGTCTAACGGCTATTGAAGCACCATCCCAATAGGTAACAGGCGCATTAAATATCCACTTAAAAACTTTACCATTAGCTGCAGATGTTCTTCCATATCCAGTTGAATAAACAGTAACACCATCAGCTGTAGCTTTAGGAATTAATTGGTAAGTAATACCTGTAGACATTGGTTGGAATACCATAGCGTCTTTTTTGTTTTTTTCATAACACTCAACACCCACTTGTGTTTTATATCCTGTCTCACACTCTGGATGTAAAATTTTCTCACCACCAATTCCACCATCTCTGGCATTGATCATTTTGTAATAGTCTACAAAACCATCAGCGTTTGGAATACCATTAGGTGCATAAGCCCCTGTTCGGTAAACCAACATAGGAAATTTCAAATCTGCAATAGCCATTTCTACATAACTAGAAACAGCAATAACAGAAGCAGTCATTCCTATTAAAAGTTGTTTTATTCTCATAAGTTCCTCCTCTTGAGAAATATTAAAGTTATCTACTAAATTAAATTTAGTAGGGGAAAGGCCATCTTCTTAGTTTTTCTTTTGCGATGGACCAAAGTCTTGCAAGGCCATGTGGCTCTACAATTAAAAATATAATCATTAACAATCCCCAGATTGTTATCTCAAAATGTTTAGCTGTTACAGCTGATAGCCCAACCATATCAACCATAAGAAATTTAAGACCTATTGGTAAGGTAACAACGAATGCAGCTCCAAGAAAAGAGCCTAACATTGAACCTAGTCCACCAATAATAATCATAAATAAAACGGGAAATGAAATTGTCATAATATCAAATGATTCTGTAACTTCAATTGCACCTAAAAAGACAGCAAAATACAATGCCCCAGCAACACCAATGTAGAACGAGCTTATTGCAAAAGCTGATAACTTTGTCTTAAGTGGTGGCACACCAATAATTTCTGCAGCAATATCCATATCTCTAATAGCCATCCAAGAGCGACCCATTTTACTTCTTATTAAATTTTTGGCTGCAAAACTTAATACTACAACTAAAACTAAACAGAACAAATAAGTTGCGTATGATGGGGCTTCCGCTCCTGTAACGGGAACACCAAACATCGTCCTTTCTGAGACAGTAATTTGACCTGTATCAGAGTAATTATAAAACCATGGAACTTTGTTAAACAGCCAAACCAAGAAAAATTGAGATGCAAGTGTGGCAACAGCTAAATAAAAACCTTTAATCCTGAGAGAAGGCAGACCAAAAATAATACCAACAGCGGCAGTAATCAGTCCTGAAATTAAGATAATAATCATTATATTCATATCTGGGAAATAGGTCATAATTTTGTAGGTTGAGAAAGCCCCAACAGCCATAAATCCACCTGTTCCCAATGATACTTGACCACAATATCCAGTTAAAATATTTAATCCGATTGCAGCTAATGAAAATATTAAAAATGGAACTAAGATAGCTTTTTCCCAGTAACTATTAATTACAAATGGTATTATTAAAAAAGCTATAAACATAAGTGTACTAAATGCTATTTTATCCTGTAACAGAGGAAAAATTGCGTGGTCTGATTTATATGAAGATTTGTATTGACCAGTTTCTTTGTAAATCATTAAATTTAAACCCTCTCGATAATCTTGTCGCCAAATAAACCTTGTGGACGAAATAATAAAAAGACTAAAGCCATGACATAGGCAAACCAATTTTCAATTGCACCTGTTTCAAAATAACCTCCTATATATATTTCGGCTAATTTTTCACCTACACCTATCATTAGACCACCGATAATAGCTCCAGGTATAGACGTGAAGCCTCCTAGTATGAGAACAGGTAATGCTTTCAAGGCTATTAATGATAAAGAAAACTGAACCCCTGACTCAGTTCCCCACATAATCCCAGCTACCATTGCAATAAAACCAGAAATAGCCCAAACAAGTATCCAAATACTTCTTAGTGAAATACCAACTGACAATGCAGCTTGATGGTCGTCAGCAACAGCTCTTAATGCTCTTCCTGTTTTTGTATACTGTGAGAAAAGAGCTAAGGATACAACTAAAATGACAGCAATTACTGTTGCCCAAATATTTAGGACATCCACATACATTCCGTAATAATCACTTCCTTCTGCGGCAAGACCAATTGTCGCTTCTTCTAACCAGATTGATCCTCCACTCGGAATACCAACGTCTAAAACCTTAACATCAGATCCCCACATTAAATCACCAACACCTTCGAGCGCAAAAGCTAAACCAATAGTTGCCATAAATAAGATTATAGGATCTTGATTAACAAGGTGTTTTAGAACCAGTCGTTCTATTATCCATGCAAGAGCAATCATAGTTACCATCGTTAATAATATAGCAAAAAAATTTGGCATCGAGGCATACCAATTATGATAATTCGTTCCAAAAAGTTCATTTATTAAATGTGCGAAAGGTACTTGACCTGTTTGATAACCAACTAGAGTAAGCGCAGCAAAGAGAGCAAAAACGCCCTGGGCAAAGTTGAAAACTCCAGATGCCTTAAAAATCAAAACAAATCCAAGAGCTACGAGTGAATACATCACTCCGGACATTAATCCATTCAATACCGTTTCAATAAAATTAAGTAATTCTACACTCATAAAATAATTTCCTTACTAATCATCAGACACACCTAGATATGCATCAATAACTGCTTTGTTGTTTCTAATTTCCTTAGGTAACCCAGATCCAATTTTTTTGCCATAGTCCAATACAACTATTCTATCTGAAATATCCATCACGACACCCATATCGTGTTCTATTAATACTATTGTTGTCTTTAATTCATTGTTTACTGTAAGAACAAATCTACTCATATCTTGCTTTTCTTCTACATTCATACCTGCCATAGGTTCATCAAGTAAAAGTATTTCTGGTTCCATTGCTAATGCACGACCAAGCTCCACTCTTTTTTGTAGACCATATGGGAGTGATCCAACTGGTGTACGTCTGATTGATTGAAGGTCTAAAAAATCTATAACTCGTTCAACTCTTTCGCGATGTTCTTCTTCTTCTTTTGCCACTGGACCAAAATATAGCGCCTGCATTAAAAAGTTTTGCTTTTGTTTTAACAATCTTCCGGTCATAAGATTATCTAATGTGCTCATTCCTTTAAATAATGCTATATTCTGAAATGTTCTAGCAATTCCACTTTTTGCAGCTAATTCAGGTTCCATTTCATTTCTATCTGTGCCAGCAAAATTTATTGTACCACTTGTAGGTTTGTAAAACCCATTTATAACATTTAACATAGAAGATTTACCTGCTCCATTGGGTCCTATTATTGCAAAAACTTCACCTTTTTTTACATCAAAGGAGACATCTGTTAGAGCTTTTACACCCCCGAAAGCTAAGCTAATGTTTTTAAGCTCTATTGCAGTTTTTCCATAAGGTATTTCTTTTAAATCTTCTAAACTCATTTATTTTTTACCTTTACTAGATTTCTGTGTTGTAGAAGTAGGTTTCTTAGATTTTGTATTAGGAGTTTTTATTAAATGCCTAATTTCCATAGTTGCACTGATTTTACTTTTTCTTCCATCTTCTAGCGTAAATTCTGTATTGATTGTGGCAGTGTCTTTATCAAGATATAAGTCTTTTATTATGTCTTTATATCTACTATTAATTACACTTCTTCTAACTTTTCTCGTTCTGGTTAATTCACCATCATCTGCTTCTAATTCTTTAAATAATAATAAAAATTTTGCAATTTTAGTATTATCAGGAAGTTGTTCATTAACTTTTTTGATTTCATCTTCAATTAGTTCATAAATTTCTTTATGTGCTGCTAGTCCAGTGTATGAGGTAAATGGTAATTGTAATTTCTCAGCAAGTTTCGATACAATAGAAGATCTTATACAAATAATTGCAGTTAAGTATGGTTTTTCAGAACCAATGACTACAGCTTCTCCTACATAAGGAGAAAATTTTAATTTGTTTTCAATATTTTGAGGTGAAAATTTAACACCATCTGATTTAACAGCAATATCATTTACTCGATCAAGTACGTTAAGTCTTCCTTTTTCATCAAAAAAGCCTGCGTCGCCGGTATACATCCAACCTTTTTTGATAGTGTCTTTATAAGCTTTCTCATTATTATAATAACCAGAAAACATGCTTGGGTGTTTTGTTATTATTTCACCAAGTCCATTTGGATCTGGGTCTACAATTTTTACTTCACAATCTGGAAAAGGAACACCTACAGTCTCACAATCCATTGTACCATCTGGCACATCCTGCAGTGTGTAAGCGCCCATAAGTTCAGTTTGTCCATAAAGTTGTCTAAGAGGAATACCCATAGCAAGAAAGAACTTAAATGTTTCAGGACCAATGGCAGCTCCTCCAGTGGCTGCTGATTTAACCTTACTAAAGCCAAGTCTATCTTTCAGTGAAGAAAATAATAGTTTGTCTGCAATAAAATCTCTTTTTCCCTGATCAACAGCTTTTAATCCTCTTTCTACCATAGTGTTGAATAACCATTGAGTTATTTTGGGGGCGTCTAAAATTCTCGATCTCATGTCAGCTGCAATTTGCTCCCATAATCTAGGAGCTCCAAGCATAAAAGTTGGACCAACTTCTCTCATGTCTTCCATTGCGGTTTCAGGTCTTTCAGGAAAATTTACTTTCATACCTCCAACAATGTTAAAACCCACACCATAAGTCTGTTCCATTATCCATGGAAATGGTAATACTGAAACGTATTCATCATCCACAGACTTTGGGTCAACTTTAAGATACCTTATGACATGTTCAATAAACTTAGCCCCTGGAAGCATCGCTAATTTAGGATTTGAGGTTGTTCCAGATGTGGTACATAAAATAGCATTTTTTTCACCTGAGATTTTCTCTATCATTTTATTATATTTATTGGGGTCTTTGGAGGAGATCACTTTTCCTTCGCTAATTAAATCATCCATATCTGTGATCTTTGGATCATTTAATTCTTTAAGACCACGGCTATCTTCATAGAAAATATTGATTTGACTATTTTTAGGCCTTTTAATAGTTAATATTTTATCTACTTGTTCTTGATCTTCTGCATAAACAAAGTTCACTTTCGCAGCATTTATTAAATAGCCAACTTCTTCATCTAATGTATCTCTATATATACCTAAGCTCATTCCACCTAATGCTTGCGCAGCTAGTTCAAAAAATAGCCAGGAAGGTTTGTTATCGCCAATTAAGCCAATAACATCGCCTGGCTTGAAACCCCTCTTAGATAGGCTTAGTGCTAAATATGAAACATTATCATTATATTCTTTCCATGTAATTTCGTTCCAAATACCTAAATCTTTATCCCTTAAAGCGATTGTATTTGGTATAGTTTCAGCTCTGTATTTCAGAATTTTTGGAAGTGTATCGTGAATATTTGTATCTGGATAATTGGACATGACCACTTTTAAATTTAACCCCATAAATAATTAATTATCTACTAACTTAGTAAATAACTTACATTAATAAAAATTGATGAGATCAAACTTAGAAATAAGTAACCCCCCCCATATAAACTATAGGCTATCCAAAAAAACATTAAAATCAACATAAACTTTAATAAAATTTAAAAAAAATTATCTCGCTTATTTTCAATGACTTATTTGGTAAAAAACTATATTGCCAAATTAAAAATTTAATTAATTTACTTGTTAAATAAAAGAATCGCCCGTTAACTGAACTATGGTTGCTCCTTTCGTAACAATTTTGAAATGAGATTCAACTCTAGGCAAAATATGAAAATCAAAAAATTCAGATGAGATAATTTTACTTTTTAGAAAATCATCATTTTGATATTTTTCTGATAATTTTAATTTTGCTTTAACTTTTCCTTTATGCATTAGCCATCCACCAATTAAATAGCCAAAACCCATCATGTAATCAAAACTAATACAAGATAGCATTTCAGCATCATCTCTATTTTCTAAAATAAAATCTAGAGTGTTTGATGCTAAGGCAATCATATTTGACATTTCTTGATTTTGTTCGCACTCGACTTTAATTTCTTCTAAAAATTCTTTTGCAGTTTTCCCATTATCTTTTAAAGTTTTTCTAAACATAAAGTCATTGGCTTGAATAGCATTAGTGCCTTCATATATTGGTAATATTCTTGCATCTCTCATATACTGAGCGGCACCAGTTTCTTCAATGAAACCCATACCCCCGTGGATTTGTAGTCCATTACTCGTAACTTCTTGTGCTAATTCAGTTGACCAGCCTTTGATTATAGGAATTAAAAAACTTTCTTTCAATTTACATTTTTCATTACCGTTATGCGCTCTTTCCATAATTTCGGATGAAACTAATATTAAAGCACGCATCGCCTCTGTAAGACTACGCATCGATAAAAGTAGTCTTTTTACATCACCATGGCCTATAATTGGTGTGCCTTTTTCTCTATTAATTGGAGTTCCTTGAATTCTTGTATTCGCGTACTCTAGTGCTTTTTGTCTAGCAGCCTCAGAAATTGCCATCCCTTGAAGTCCAACATCAAACCGTGCTCTGTTCATCATAATAAACATGTATTCAATGCCTCTACCTTCTTCTCCCAACATATAACCGATAGCGCCTTCATTCTCTCCGTAGGACATAACTGCTGTTGGGCTTGCTTTTATACCCATCTTATGTTCGATGGATATGCATTTAAGATCATTTCTAATTGTATATTCACCACTTTCATCTTTTAAGAATTTTGGAATTATAAAAGTAGAAATACCTTTTATACCCTCGGGTGCGCCCTCAGTTCTTGCAAGGACCAGATGAATTATATTTTCTGACATATCATGTTCACCATAAGTGATATATATTTTTTGTCCTTTTATTCTCCAATTCTCACCATCATGTTCAGCTTTAGTTTTTATCGTAGCTAGATCTGTTCCAGATTGAGGTTCTGTTAAATTCATAGTGCCCGTCCAGGCTCCAGAATTAAACTTGGGTAGATAAGTTTTTTTTTCTTCTTCTGAGCCTACAAGAGTAAATGCGTCAATTAATCCTTGAGTTAATAAACTACATAACGCAAAAGACATATTCGCTCCATGCCAATATTCATTAATTGCAGCACTCATTCTTGCTGGTAGTCCCATACCATCATAATTAGAATCACTTGCTACTCCAATCCAGCCTCCCTTAGCAATTTCTGAAAAGGCATGACTAAATCCTTCAGGTGTTTCAACTTCGTGATCTTGCCGAAGAATAGGATTATTCTTATCACCAAAATGATTTAGAGGTGCTAAGTAATTATCGGCCAGCTTTCCAGCCTCAGACAGAACTGCGTCAATTGTTGTATCATCAAGATCCTCATGAGAAGGCAAAAGGTTTTCTAAAACAAATTTTGTGTCCTGTAAAGGAGACGTGTAACCCATTTAAAACTCCGGTATATTTTCATAGTTGATAAAATCTAGCACTACTATTATGAATATTATTAGGAGGAAATCAACTATGTCTGAAATAGAAAATGGTTTAAGTAAAAATAAAGCAAATTATGCCTCATTAAGTCCTTTATCATTTCTAGAAAGAACAAGAAAAACATTCCCAAATCAAATTGCTATTGAATATAAAGATTATAAATTAACTTACCAGCAAGCTGGTGAGAGATGTGAAGCATTAGCAGAATTTGTTAGAAATAAAAATTATGCTGACGGAAGTACAATCGCAGTAATGCTACCTAACATTCCAGTTATGTGGGAGTGTCATTTTGGTATACCAATGGCAACTGGTGTCTTGAACACAATTAATACAAGACTTGATAGTTTTACTGTTAGTTTTATTCTTGAACATGGAGAATCTAAAATGTTCATTTATGATTCTGAATATAGTCAAATAGTTGAGAAAGCCATAGAGAATTTAAAAAATCCTCCATTATTAATTGAATATGTTGATAAAATTTCTGGTAATCAAAGGTCTGGTTTTGCAGAGAAATTTAACTGCCTGGACTATGAGACAGAATTAGAAAAATTTTTTGGTTTTAAATTTGAACATGTTTTGCCAACTGACGAGTGGAATTCAATCGCTTTAAATTACACTTCTGGAACAACGGGCAACCCAAAAGGAGTTGTTTATCACCATCGTGGAGCATACTTGAATGCCATTGGTAATACGCTTACCTGGGACTTACCAATGCATCCTAAGTATTTATGGACACTTCCTATGTTTCATTGCAATGGATGGTGCTTTCCTTGGACTATTACTGAAAGAGCAGGTACCCATGTTTGTCTAAGGCAACCAGCGGGAGAATTAATTGTAGAGGCTTTTCAAAAACACAATATAACTCATTTGTGTGGAGCTCCAATTGTAATGCAAATGGTAGCGGATTATTTATTGCAAAATAAAATATCTCTACAATCGAAAATTAAAATGATGACTGCTGGTGCTCCTCCTCCTGAGGCTGTTCTAAGTAAAATGGAGACCTGTGGTATTGAGGTCATTCATGTTTATGGCCTTACAGAAATTTATGGGCCTGCAGTTGTCTGTGCATGGCATCCAGAGTGGAGCCAATATGATTCTTCAGAACAAGCCAGATTAAAGGCAAGGCAAGGTGTTGTTTACTCTGTACAAGAAAATATGAAAATTATAGATCCTGAAACTAAAAAAGAAGTGCCAAAAGATGGAATATCACTAGGTGAAGTCTTTATAAGAGGTAATATAACAATGAAAGGTTACCTTAAAAACAAAAAAGCGACAGATGAAGCTTTTGAAGATGGTTGGTTTCACACAGGTGACTTAGGTGTTTGGTATGATGATGGATATATACAACTTAAGGATAGATCAAAGGACATAATTATATCTGGAGGAGAAAATATTTCCTCAATTGAAGTAGAGGACGCTATATATAAACATCCTGATGTTATTGCAGTAGCAGTTGTCGCAAAAGAAGACGAAAAATGGGGTGAGACCCCTTGTGCATTTGTAGAATTAAGTGAAGGATCTCTAATTGGAGAAAATGACTTAAGAGATCATTGTAAATCTCTATTAGCTGGCTTTAAGGTACCAAGATATTTTAATTTTGTAGAGCTTCCGAAAACAAGCACAGGAAAAATACAAAAATTTAAACTAAGAGAACAAGCAAAACTTGTTTGATTTAACTTACTTTTTTTAAATTCTGGTTATTTAGAATTTTATCAAAAGATTTATCCCATTTTTCTTCTGCAATTTTTATATTTTTTTCTTTAACATGACCATACCCTTTTATTGATAAAGGTATATCAAGGAATTCGATAATTTTTTTATAATTATTATCATTTAAAATTTCAGATATTTTATTAATAGTAGTGATAGTTTTTTGAGCCAAAGCACGTTCTTTTTTTCTTTCTGAGGTATATCCAAATATATCTAATTTTGTTCCTCTTAAAAATTTAAAGTAAGACAATATTTTGAAAACTTTATATACCCAATGACCAAACCTTCTTTTAAGTAGATGACCTGTTTCAGGATCTTTTTTAGAGAACAAAGGTGGTGCTAAATAGTATTCTAATTTTGCGTTTTTATTTTCATTTAAAAAGGTTTGGGCAAAATCCCCACTAGTATGTAATCTAGCAACTTCGTATTCATCTTTGTATCTCATAGCTCTAAATAAAGAAAGAGCAGCTTTCCTGGATAGAGGTAATTCTTTTTCTGAATTCTTTATTTGTTTTTCTATTTTAATTATTTTTTTAACATTAGAAAGAAAAATTTTGGAGTACTCTTTGTTTTGATATTTTTCAAGGATACCAGAAAAATTATCTACATATTTATCTATTGATATATTTTTGGATTTTTTTGAGTTTAAGCCTGCTGCAGTAAATACTGATTGAGGTTGTTCGCACAATAATCGTCCCCAATTGAAAGCCCTTAGGTTTTGTTCAATAGCCACTCCATTCAGCTCTATGGCTTTTTGTAGAGAAGCAACTTCTATTGGAAGAAGTCCTTTTTGAGCCGCTATTCCTAACATCATTATATTTGCAGAAACTGTGTCGCCAACTAATGCTTCAGATAAGTTTGATATATCAATAAAGTCTATATTTTCAGTTTGAAGATGATTTTCTAAATGTTTTTTTAATAAGCTATCATCTACAACTGTACCTATATGAACGCCAGCAACTCCAACTGGCTCTACTCTTCCATTAATTATGGCATTTGTTCTTAAAGGATTCAATGTTCTGGTAATAGAAGGAGAAACTGACACAACAGCATCACATCCAAGAAGCACGTCGGCTGTTTCGTTTGGAAGTCTTGCAGATCTATCATAAAGTGATTTTTCTTTTCCAATTCTAATTTGACTTGTTACGGCTCCATTTTTTTGAGCTAATCCAGTAAAATTCATTGATTGTGCAAACAGCTTATCAATTCGAGCAGCCATAACTATTATGGCAGCGACAGTAGAGACGCCTGTGCCACCTATGCCTGCCATTATTATATTTTGAATATTACTTAATTTTTTCTTAGGTTTTTTTAAGTCATTTATTATCTCTGGAATATCTGGGAACTTCTTTTTTTCTTTGATTGAAATACTACCAGCTTGCACACCTATGAAACTTGGACAAAATCCTTTTTTACAAGAATAATCCTTATTACAAACACTTTGATCAATTTGTCTTTTAATTCCTTCTAAATGTTCAAAAGGTTTTACAGCTACGCAATTTGATTTTTCAGCACAGTCTCCACATCCCTCACAAACATCAGGATTAATATACATTTTGATTTCTCTATCTTTAACATATCCTCTTTTTCTTCTTCTTCGAAGTTCTGTTGCACAAGTTTGCACATAAATTATTGCTGTAACTCCTGAGATATCTCTTACTTCTTTTTGAATGTTTATAAGTTCATCTCTATGAAATATTCCAACTTTGTCTGCAAATAACTTTATTTCTTTGAACTGTTCTGGTTCATCTGATACAACATAAATTTTCTTAACACCTTCTGCTGCAAGTTGTTTAGAAATTGCCCATGGAGTTGCTCCACCAATGGCCTTTTGACCACCAGTCATTGCTACTGCATCATTGTAAAGAATTTTAAATGTTATGTTTACATTTGCTGAAACGGCTGCTCTTATTGCTAGAGAACCAGAGTGAGCATATGTTCCGTCTCCAATATTTTGAAATGTATGTTTATGATTTGAAAATGGAGCTCTTCCTATCCAATGACCACCTTCACCACCCATTTGACTGAAATTAGTTAATTTTTCAGGATGGAGAAAATATCCAATAGAGTGGCATCCAATGCCAATACCGACAACTTCTTGATCTGGTGTCTTTGTTCCTGAGTTGTGGGGACATCCTGCACAATACCAAGGTGTTCTTGAAACAACTGGTGGTAAATTTCCACCAATTGCTTCTGATTTTGTTTTGGGAATATCAATGATTATGGAAGAATGGGGGACTTTTTTTAGCAAACAATCTGCGATAATATCACTTGATAATTCTGATATCTTCGGAACTAATTCCTCTTTAGAGGAAGCATCTAACTTTCCAGATAATCGAGGTCTTGATTTGGAATTAAAAAGAATATGAGCAACTTGTTCTTCTACAATACTAGCTTTTTCTTCTATAACTAAAATTTCTTCAAAGTTTTTACAAAAATTAATTACTTCTTGGTCTATTAATGGCCAAGGAATTTTGCATGCAAATAGACCAATACTACTCCTTTCAGGATCTTTAATGCCAATTTTATCTAAAGCATCTATAGTTTCTGTAGTAGCTTTTCCAACAGAAATTATACCCAATGTTTTTTTTGTTGGATTAAATATCACATTATTAATTTTGTTTTGTTTAATAAAATCCTTAGATGCAGGTATTCTTCTTTTAATAAGTGCTGCTTCTCTATCTAAAGCTGGGTCATGTCTATTGACATGAACATTAATTGGATTTTCCAACTTGGATGAAATAGGTCTTAATTTCCCGAGGTCAATCACAGAATTTGAATCAGCTGTATCACTTGTAATTTTGAGTGCAACACATACTCCTGCATAACGTGACAAGGCAAAAGCTTGCAGACCCATTGGTATAACTTCATCTACATTTGCTGGATAAAAAACTGGAATACCTGCAGAAATTAGAGATTGCTCTGATTGATATGCAATAGTAGAACTTTTTCCAATTGGATCATCTGCAACTGCTAATACCATGCCACCTTTTTTTGAAACACCACCCATGTTTGCGTGTCTTAAAGCATCCATAGATCTATCTAAACCTGGCCCTTTCCCATACCACATTGAAAAAACACCATCTATTTGGGGTCTGTCGTATAAACCGAGCATTTGGGTTCCCCAAGCTGCAGTAGCAGCTAATTCCTCATTCACTGCTGGTTGAAAAATTATATTATGTTTTTCTAGATGTTTTTTTGATCTTCCAAGTTCTAAATCAAGTGTCCCAAGTGGTGATCCCGGGTATCCACTGACATAACCATGTGTTACTAATCCATTATCTTTGTCGAGTTTTGCTTGTTCGATTAAAAGACGTACTAGTGCTTGAACACCATTCATCAGTGCTAAATCATTGTCCTTAGTAAAACAATCGTCTAATCTAATATTATCAATGTAATTCAAAGCTGACCCGATTTAATTTTGTTTGTAATTAATTTAAATAATTAAAATGATTTTAACAAGTAGTAAGAATAATTTAAGGAAAGGTGATTATTTTTTATGCTTCAAAAATTGAATAATTTTGAAGAGCTATGTCTCTCATTTAAATGGAATATTCCAGAATTTTACAATATAGCGTCTGATACTGTTGACCAGGATATTTATCAAAATAGGATTGCATTAATTAATTTTTTACAAGACGGCAAGATAGAGGAATGGTCTTTTATTGATATAAAAAGATATGCAAACAAACTTGCTAATGTTTTTGATCATTTTCATCTTGAGGCCAACGCAAGGGTTGGTATTATTTTAGGTCAATGTCCTGAAACTGCAATTGCACATATGGCTTGCTTCAAGTCTGGAAAAATTTCAATACCTTTGTTTAATTTATTTGGAACAGATGCATTACATTATCGTTTGTTGAATTCTAGGGCATCCTTGGTGATTTGCGATAATATTGGCTTAAATAAAATTTTTGAAATTAAAGATAGATTACCAGATTTAAAAAAAATAATTTGTATAGATAGTAATGACGAAAAAAATAATGTTTTTAATTTTAAAAAATTACAAGAACAGGCCTCAGACAGTTATTCTACAAAAAAAACAAAAGCATCAGATCCCGCATTAATAATTTATACCTCTGGAACAACAGGTGGACCTAAAGGTGCTTTACTCCCTCATAGATCATTGTTAGGACATATACCAGGAGTAGAAATTCCTCATGAGTTTTTATCTTCATCTGAACCAGTTACAGATTTGTTTTGGACACCAGCTGACTGGGCATGGATAGGTGGGTTGTTTGATGTACTCCTTCCAGCATGGCATTTTGGTATTCCTGTAGTAAGTTACAGATCTCAAAAATTCGATCCTGAAGTTACTTTTGATTTAATATCAAAGCTAGAGATAAAAAATACTTTCTTGCCACCCACTGCACTTAAAATGATGAAATCATTTAATCCCTCTAGAACAGTAAAAAACTTGAAATTAAGAACTGTTGGCTCAGGTGGTGAAGCTCTTGGAGAAGATCTGCTAGAGTGGGGCAAAAAAATTTTAGGGGTTGGCATTAATGAATTTTATGGTCAAACAGAATGTAATTTAACAGTCTCGAATTGTGGAGCAATTATGCCAACTAGACAAGGTTCAATTGGTAAACCCGTTCCCGGTCATGAAGTTAGAATAATTAACGAAAATGGAGAATTTATCAAAGAACCTGGATTAGATGGAGAAATAATAGTCAAATCTGATACCCCTGTATCTTTTTTAAAATACTGGGAAAATGATAAAGCAACAAAACAAAAAGTTATGGATGGTTGGCTCTACACTGGCGATTTTGCCTATAAGGATGAGGAGGGTTATTTTTATTTCAAAGGTAGAAAAGATGATATTATCAATACCTCAGGTTATAGGGTTGGACCAAGTGAAGTAGAAGATGCTGTGCTTTCTCATCCCAAAGTTAGTATGGTTGCAGTGATTGGCATTCCAGATAAATTAAGAGGTCATATCATAAAAGCTTATGTTGTTCCTAGGGATCATAATAATGTTTTAGCTGAAAATGAAATATTAAAACAATCCATCCAAAATCATGTAAAATTTAAGTTGGCTGCTCATGAATATCCTCGACTTATAGAGTTTGTTCACGAATTACCTTTAACAACTACAGGAAAAATTATCCGTAAAGATTTAAGAGAAAATAATTAATATATTTATGATTAATTTTGACTGACTTTCAAATGAGTTTTTATCTTATTCTTTTTTATTAGGTAAATTTATATTTTTTAGGTTTAAGAAATAAGCTATAATATTTAAAATTATTTTAAGGAATTTCAATGAGTGAAAATTACAAATTCGATACCCTCTCTTTACATGCTGGTCATATTCCTGACAAGGAGACAGGTTCTCGTGCTGTACCCATTTATCAGACAACATCTTACGTTTTCAATAGTACAGAAGAAGCAGCGTCTTTGTATAATATGGAAGTTGGTGGACATTTATATACTAGAATATCAAATCCTACAGTTGCAGCACTCGAGCAGAGGTTAGCTGCTCTCGAGGGGGGAGCAAGTGCACTTGCATGTTCAAGTGGAATGGCTGCAATGCATCTTGTGGTTTCAGCAATTTGTAGTAGTGGGGATCATATTGTTGCATCAAGTAAAATGTATGGAGCTAATATTAATTTACTTCAGCATACTATGCCTCGTTTTGGTGTTAATACCGACTTTGTTAATCCCAATGATCCAGAAGCAATTAAGAGCGCAATAAAACCAAATACAAAATTAGTCTTTGGAGAAGTTATTGGTAACCCAGGATTAGATATTATGGATGTTCCAGAAATCGCTAAAATATGTAATTCAAAAAATATCCCTCTAGTACTAGACGCTACTTTTAATACTCCATATTTAATGCAACCATTTAAGCACGGAGCTAATATTATTGTTCATTCACTTACTAAATGGTTAGGTGGTCATGGTATCGCGATAGGAGGTGCTATTGTTAATGGCGGTAACTTTGATTGGGGAGATAAAGACAAGTTTCCTACAATTTCAGGACCACATTTTGCTCTAGGTGGTATAAGTTTTTGGGAAGAATTTGGTCCATCTGCTTTAATAGCAAAAATAAGAGCAGAAGGTATGTATAATTTTGGACCCTCTTTATCACCTACTAATGCATTCCATTTAATGCAAGGAATTGAAACGCTACCTTTGAGGATGAAAAAACATATTGAAAATACTCACACTATATTAGATTTTTTAGTAAATCACGAAATGGTAGAATGGGTAAAACATCCAGATTTAGATACACATCCTGACCATGAAGTAGCTAAAAGAATATTACCCAAAGGATCTGGGTCAATAGTTGCTTTTGGTATTAAAGGTGGACGTGAAGCAGGGAAGGCATTTATTGAATCTGTAAAATTAGCTTCACATTTAGCAAATGTTGGTGATGCTAAAACATTACTTATCCATCCAGGGAGTACAACTCACTCTCATTTGAGTTCTGAAGCAATGAAAGAGGGTGGATTAACGGATGATATGATAAGACTTTCAGTTGGATTAGAAGATATTAATGACATCACAAAAGACTTTGAAAGAGGTTTCAAGGCAGTAAAAAAGCTTAATAAGTAGGAATATCATGATCATTAATTTTAAAGGTGCTGAGACTTATTTAGGTACAGGTGGTAAAAGTTTAGATATTAATAAAAGGACTTTATGTTTTTTACACGGGTCGGGTCAAAATCATTTGAGCTTTATTCAACAGGCTCGTTTTTTTGCTTATAAAGGGTATTCTGTAATTGTTCCTGATATGCCAGCTCATGGATTTTCTGATGGTAATCCTTGCAAATCAATAAAAGAAAATGCTGAATGGATAAATGACTTATTAGTTAAACTAAATCTTAAAGACGTGGTTATTATCGGACATTCTCAAGGATGCTTAGTAGCCCTAGAATTGAATAGGATTTTAAAAAATTCTTTAAAAGCACTAATATTTGTTGCGGGTTCGAATGAAATTCCAGTTAATCAATTTTTATTAGATCTTTCAAAAGAAAATCCACAAAAAGCCTCTCAAATGATGGTTACTTGGGGACATGGAATTGATGGTGACATGTCAATTAATAAATGGCCAGGACATTCCCATTATGGAGAAGGTAATAATATAATGTGCATGAACAAACCAACAGCTTTAAAGTATGATTTACACTCTTGTAATGATTACTCAAACGGAATAGATGCTGCAAAAAATATCAAAGTCCCAGCATTGGCTGTTTTAGCAAAAAATGATCAAATGACACCATTAAAATCTGGCTTGAAATTTGTAGAACTTATAAAAAATTGTGAAACTCACATTCTTGATTGCGGTCATTTTCTTCCATCTGAAAGGCCTATGGAATTAAACTCAATAATAAATTCTTTTCTTTCAAAATTAAAATAATTTTCAAATAGGGATTTTGTAAATTAAATGAACGAAAAAAATTACTTCTTATTTAATAATTCTGAAAATCCAGATCATTGGAAAATTTCTAAAATTATCCTAGATCAATGCAAGAAATATCCAAAAAGAGAAATTATCGAATTTATAAATGGTCCAAAATGGACTTTCCATGACCTAAAAATTAAATCTTTAAAAAAAGCTCAAATTTTAAAAGAATTGAGTTTAAATCAGGGTGACAATTTAACAGTGTTAATAGAAGACCCAAAAGAATTCATCCTATATTGGATAGCATGCAGCTTTATAGGAGTTATGTTTGTAGCTATCAATACTGCTATAAAAGGAAATGTATTATTACATCAAATTAAGACATCTAAATCAAAAAATGTTCTTGTTGAAGATCAATTTTTTCACGAAGTAAAAAGCTTGGTTAATCTTCATAAATTAGAAGTTGAAATTTTAAATTGTAAAGATTTAAATGACAAAGATCTTTTGAATGAAGACGAGATTATTTCAGGAAAATTAAGTGACAACGTTTGTACAATGTTTACAAGCGGAACATCAGGGCCTTCTAAAGGAGTTATGATGCCCAATGCACATTGTGTTTTGTTTGCTATAGGAACAATTGAAAATTACAACTTAAGAAATAATCACATTTTTTACATCTCTTTACCCTTATTCCATGCAAATGGATTATTTATGCAACTTTTAGCATGCATTATGACTGGTGCAAAAGCAGTTATAAGAACTAGATTCTCAGCCTCAAATTGGCTTAAAGATATCAGAAAGTATAATATAACTCATACTAATATGTTAGGTGCTATAGCTGCGTTTATTGTTGCACAACCTCCTACTAAATACGATAAAGATCATAATTTAGAAGTTATTGGTTCAGCGCCGTTGCCAAGTGAACCTGAAAAAATTTTTAGAAATAGATTTGGTGTAAAATATGTATTACCGCTTTATGGCATGACAGAAGTTAATATTCCAATATATGGTTTAAAAAGTGAAATAGGTAATGGCAGGTGCGGAAAATTATATGATAAATATTTTGAGGTTGAAATTAGAGACCCTGAGAAAGATACACCTGTTAATGATGGCTTGGTTGGTGAAATAGTTGTAAGACCAAAACAACCCTTTGGTTTTATGTCTGGTTATTTAGGAATGCCAGAGAAAACTGTAGAAAGTTGGAGAAATTTCTGGTTTCATACTGGTGATGCAGGGATTAGAGAAAAGTCAGGTCACTTTGTTTTTGTAGACAGAATTAAGGATTGTATTAGAAAAAGAGGTGAAAATATTTCCTCATACGAAGTTGAACAAGCTTTTTTAGAAATACCATTTATTACTGAAGCAGCTGCATATGCAATTTCAGCTGATGGAGGCGATGGAATGGAAGATGAAGTTATGGTAGCCTTGATGACTGATAATAAAACTAATATAGATTTTGATGAATTACTTGAAAAAATAAAAATAAATTTAGCTAAGTTTGCCATACCCAAATATATAAGGGTAATGAGAGAGTTTCCAAAAACACAAACAGGTAAAATTCAAAAAAACAAGCTACGAGAAGAAGGGGTTACTATAGATACTTGGCAAAATAAAAATATTTAATTATCATAAATAAAATAAATATATAAAGGGGTCAAAATGGCAAATAATGAATATCAAGGTTGCTGGCCAGTGGCTCCAACACCGTTCAAAGAAAATGGTGAGATTGACATAGAAGGTATGAAAAGAGTTCTAGATTGCATGGTGGATCAAAATGTTGATGGAATTTGTATATTAGCGAATTACTCAGAGCAGTTTTTGTTGTCAGATAATGAAAGAGAGATTTTAACTAGACTATGTATTGAACACGTATCTGGTAGAGTTCCCGTAATTACAACAGTTAGTCATTTTTCAACAGACATAGCACTTTCACGAGCTAAATTAGTGAAAGAACTTGGTGGAGAAATGCTTATGATGATGCCCCCATATCATGGCGCTTTAATGAGAGGAACATCCCAACAAACATTTGAACAATTTGCAAAAGTTGGTGAGGTAGGAGTAACCATTATGGTCCAAGATGCACCATTATCAGGAGTTGATTTGCCTGTTCCCCTTTTAATTAAAATGGCTAGAGAAATAGAAACAGTAAAATGTTTTAAAATTGAGTGTGCTCAGGCGGCTTCTA
The DNA here is from genome assembly GCA_902543145.1 of uncultured SAR116 cluster alpha proteobacterium. Lineage (GTDB taxonomy): Bacteria > Pseudomonadota > Alphaproteobacteria > Puniceispirillales > Marisalimonadaceae > Marisalimonas. Next base: position 132,993 of record CACBXG010000001.1, read on the forward strand.
AATTACGAAAACTTGTTGTTGAAGGTGGCGATGATATTGAAGGACCATTTGATGGTGAAGAAGGAATAACATTGTTTGCTGATTTAAAAGCTGGTGCAACTGGTAATATGAGTTCTGCAATGATACCAGACTTAATTAAACCAGTTGTTTTAGATTATTTGGCTGGAGAATTTGATAAATCTGAAGATAAATATAATGATATTTTACCTGTAATTAATTATGAAAATAGGCAATGTGGGTTTAGAGCAACTAAAGTAATTATGAAAGAGGGTGGCGTTATTAACTCAGATTTTTGTAGGCATCCAATTCCGCCTTTAGAAGAACAAACAAAAGAAGAATTAATAAAATTAATCAAAAAATATGATCCAATAGCCTTAAGCTGGGGAAAATGAAATTTAAAATACTTATAAAATAATATTGGAGGAACTATTGCCTTACACTTTAGATGATTTAGTTCAAGATATTAAAGAAATAATTAATATCGAAAGTATGCCAGATGGCTCAGATAAAATTTGTTATTTTGTTTCGAAAGCCTTGATGGACCAAAATTTTATAACTGACAATCTTCCTGATAGAGCAAATGGTGAATTACCTAGGCAAATACTTTATGAAGATAAAGACACAGGTTTTTGTGTTTGTGGTCATGTCCATGATAATGGAGCCATAGGAAGCCCTCATGACCATGGAACAAGCTGGGCCATTTATGGACAAGCCTCTGGTGAAACAGAAATGACTGATTGGGAAATTGTTGAAAAAAATAATTCAGATAATGTCGTAAATGTTAAACTAAAAAAAACATATATTATGAAAGCTGGTGATGTGCATTTTTATGATGTAGGACATGTCCATTCACCAGTTAGAAAGCATCCAGTTAGATTATTAAGGATTGAAGGGGCCAACTTGGATAATATAAAAAGATCTAATATTAGAGTAATTAACTAAAAAATTCCCTTTCTTCTTCATCCATGTTTTCTATTAAATCTTTTTCCCATTTTAAGTAATTTTTTGCGTGTTCTTTATTTCCTTGATGACGAAGGTGTGTATGAAAATTAAAATCAATAAATTTTTCATCTAATTCAACTTCTTTTGTATCAATATAATCTAAATAATGTTCAACGTCTGTTTCATTCCAATGATATACTTGAACCACATACTTTGGATCTTTTTCTTGAAGATCACTTACAATTAGACTTGCTTTGGGTAAATCATTGCTTACTAGAATGATAGATTTGACATTGTGCGGCATCTCGTTTGTTATTATTAATCTATTAGTCCAAACTGACTTCTTTATTCTTTTTTTGCAATAATCAACGCTGTTTCGAATGTCAAATATAGGAATATTTTTTAAAGTTTTTAAATTCTCTAATTTAATTAAATTTATGGGGCCAGTTTTAAAGTTTATATTATGTGTAAGATTTAAATTTTTAATTTTTTTAAAGCTTTCATTTATAACATAACAATGATAGTTCATTTTCTCTAACCATAATGCTGTCATACCTGCTCTTACTAGATCACCATCATCAAACAAAATTACATGTGATTTTAATACACCAATATATTTATCAGTGGCTTGTACTAATTGACCACCAGGTACATTTCTTAATTTAGATAATTTATTTTTTTGATTTGAGTTTGTTCTTACATCAAAAACATATGAAGTTATGTTTTTATCATTAATTAGTTTTTGGACTTGATTAAAATCGACGATTTCAACTTTATTTTCTAATAAGTTTACTATCTTTTCTCTAAGCTCATCAATTTTTTCATTCTTTGGTGTTTTGTCCAAAAATTTTGTTTTTTTATGATCTAGTTTTAAATTAGCTAAAAACCATCCTTGTGTCCCATTCTCTAATGCAAAAACTTTATTTTTGATACCAAAATTTATAAGTGTTTGAGCGCCAATTATTGATCTCGTTCTACCCGCGCAATTAATTATTATTTCAGTATTTGAACTTTTTATTATTTCAGAAATTCTAAAGGGTATTTCAGCATTTGGACAACAGACACTTCCAGGTATACTCATCTTGTTATATTCATCAAACGGTCTACCATCTAATATAATAATATCTTTCTTTTCTTTTTGTTTCTTAGATAATTGAGATGCAGTTATGGATGGTGTATTAAATTTTTGTTCAACTAATTCCCCGAAACTTTTACTAGGCACGTTAATTCCGTCAAACAGATGAAAGTTAGACTTTTCCCAACCATCAACCCCATTTTTTAAAATAAAAATATTTATATATCTTAAATTTTTCGCTAGTTTATAAACTATTTCTGAAATTCCGTCATTATTATCAAACAACACTATTCGAACATTTTTGTTAGGTAATAGCTTTTCCACATTTATCTCAAATTCACTAAATGGAATTGAGATAGAAAACAATGGATGACCTGCAGTGTGTTGAGCTGTCTCTCTAACGTCAATAAAAGCTAATTCTTTTTCATCTGAAATCCAACTTTTTACTGTTTTGGCTTCTACAAAATTTTTCATCATATAATACAATAATTGATTTAAATTTAATAATTTAAAAAATTAATATATGTTTTTTGATAAGGATAGTCAAAATGGGGGATATCATGAAAGACTACAATGTGGGAGATTTGGTTTCGGAGTTTTTGCATCAAATAGATGTTAAGGACGTTTTTGGTGTGGTCTCTGTGCATAATATACCAATGCTAGATGCAATTGGTAGAAGGAATCATATTAGAATGATCCCTGCAAGAGGTGAAATGGGAGCTGGCCATATGGCTGATGGTTATGCTAGAGCACATAATGGACTTGGTGTTGTATTTACAAGTACTGGCCCTGGTGCAGCTAATGTTGCGGGTGCAATTGTTGAATCTCGTTTTGCAGGTTCGTCTGTTTTGCACTTTACAGGCCAAACTGCAACAGAAAATTTAGATAAAAATCAAGGTACAGTCCATGACGTCCCTAATCAATTAGGCATGCTTAGTTCAATTTCTAAAGAGGCCATTAGAATTGATGATGAAGATGAGGCTTTAGAAAAATTAATCTATGCATGTAAGATTGCACTTACATCTCCAAAAGGACCAGTTTCAATTGAGATACCTATAGATATTCAAAGAAAAAAAATCAAAAGACCTGCTTTGTTAGACACTATTAGTTTACCTCATATAAATGGTGAATTAGGTGATACAAAATCTCTAGATAGAATAGAAAATTATATAAAATCTTCTAAGAGAAAAATTATATGGGTAGGAAATGGAGCTAAGTTCGCAACTGAAGAAGTTAATCTTTTCATTAAAATGGGCTTTGCAGTAGTAACAAGTACTCAAGGTAGAGGAGTGGTTTCAGAAACAAATAAAATGTGTTTGGGAGCTTTTAATGCAGTCCCTTTAATAGAGGAGTTTTATAAAACATTAGATCTAATGCTTGTAGTAGGGAGTAGATTAAGAGGTCATGAGACTAGAGATATGTCATTAGAGTTACCAAAGAATTTAGTACAAATTGATATAGATCCAAGCGCTAAAAATAGAACGTACAAAACAAATCAGTTTCATTGTGGAGATGCTAAAAAGGTTCTGGCTGAATTAGCTAAAAGATTAGACGGTAAGATTTCTGTAAATAATGAGTGGATAGATGAGGTTAGTGATTTAAAAAATCGAATTTATTTTGATTATAAAAACATGTTAGGTGCGTATAAAGATTTTCCAGAAATAATAAGAAATATTCTCCCAAAAGATGGAAAGTGGGTTAGAGACGTCACTATTTCAAACAGTATGTGGGGCAACCGAATGATGTATATAAATGATCCTACTGAAAATATTTATCCTGTTGGAGCGGCAATTGGGCCTGGGATGGCTTTGGCTATTGGAGCCTCAATTGCTAGTGAGGGGAAAAAAACAATAGCAATGTGTGGAGATGGAGGGTTTATGCTTAATGTTCCAGATTTGTGGACTGCTTCTGAAACCAATTGTGATGTTGTATTTTTAGTGATGAATGACAACGGTTATGGTGTCATAAAACACATACAAGATAGTATGTATGCTGGAAGAAAATTTTTTGCAGATTTAATGGTACCAAATTTTGAAGATTTAGCAAAAGCAGCCAAAATGAAATATAAGAAAATAGACTATGCAAAAGATTTAGAAAAGGTACTTAAGGAGGCTGTAAATTTTGATGGTCCGGTATTAGTAGAGGTAAATGTAGCATCAGTTGGAGAAATGCCTCGTTACTTTGCTCCTCCTCCTCACGCTCTTAAAAAATAAAATGTTTGAGTTTCCTGAATCAATCTCAAACTTAACAGCATATTTTTTAATTTTTGCCAGTATGGCTACGTCATTTATTACTTCAGCCTTTGGAATTGGAGGAGGAGCAATTTTATTAGGATTATTAGCAGTCAAACTTCCACCCGTAGCATTATTGCCAATACATGGAATTGTTCAAGTAGGTTCTAACCTTGGAAGAACAATAATTTTTTTCAAAGACATTAAAAAGGAAACTTTAATTCCATTTACTATTGGGACTATTATTGGTTCTATAATTGGAGGTTCCATTTTTATTCAAATAAATGCGTGGTTGCTTCAGTTATCAATATCTTTATTTATATTATGGTCAGTATACGGCAAAATTCCAATTATAGGGTCAAAACAAATAACAATTGGTGGTGTGTTCTCAGGTTTTATGACAATGTTTTTTGGAGCATCGGGAACCTTGGTAGCAGGAATGGTGAAAACACTGAATCTCGAACCAGTAAGACATCTAGCAACACATTCAGCATTAATGTCTATACAACATTTAATTAAGGCAGTGGTATTTGGATTTGTTGGTTTTGCTTACTCAGAATATTTTTTACTTATTTTTTTAATGATAATAAGTGGATTTGCAGGAACTATTTTAGGAAAAAAAATTTTAGTAAAATATGGAAGTAAATATTTTAAAATTATTTTAAATGCAACTCTTACAATTATTGCAATATACCTCCTTTGGAATGCAATTATTATGAGTAAAATTTTAGATTAATTTAATCTTTTTGCTTAGTTATCCAAGAAAAAATCATAGGTCCACATAAACCTAAAAAGGCAAATACTAAAAACATAAGTGCAAGTGGTTGAGTAAGTATCATCCACCACGCTCCATCAAACATTTTAAGAGAATGTTGTAAATTTGTTTCTACCATCTCTCCTAAAATAAGACCGACAGCAATTGGAGCAACTGAAAAACCATGTCTTCTTGCAAAAAAACCAATAACTCCAAAAATCAATGCTAACCAAACATCTAAAAGTTGTCCTTGAAAAGCATATGCACCAATCACTGATAAAGCAAAAACAATAGGCCACAAAATCTGTGTTGGAACTAGTGATACTCTAGCAAATAACTTAGCGGCATAAAGGCCCATCAACATAAACATTACATTTGCAACAAACATTGAACCGAAGATTTGATAAACTTTTTCTACTTGCTCAGTAAACAAGTAAACACCAGGTCTCAACCCATGAACCATAAGTCCAACAAGTATTATTGCAGTTGTCCCACTACCAGGTATACCAAGAACCATTGTAGGAACCATAGCTCCACCAGTTGCTGCATTGTTTGCAGCCTCCGCGCCAGCAATGCCTTCAATAGAACCTTTACCAAATTCTTTCTTATTTTTTGACCATCTTCTTGCTTCTGAATAACCTATCATTGATGCAACAGTTGCACCTTCAGCTGGCAAGACACCTATAAATGTTCCAATACCACAAGATCTAAGTATTGTTTTCCAAATCTTTTTATAATCCTCTAAGGTTGGAAGTTTTACAGCTTTCATACTAACAGTATTTACAATTTTATTAACTGTTTTGGATTGAACTAAAAGCTCTGATATTGCAAAAAGACCAATAAATATTGGAACAAAGTGCAAACCTTCGTACAATTCATAATTACCAAACATAAATCTTTCTATGCCGGTAACACGTTCAGCACCTATAGTTGAAAGCCAAACTCCAAATATTCCGCCAATAAGATTTTTCACAGCACCACCCGCACTAATACTTGCTAGCATTGATAATCCAAAAACTGTTAAAGCAAAATATTCTGGTGATCTAAACTCGTAAGCAACCCTTGCCAATAATGGAGCAGCAAAACATAAAATTAGAACAGAAAATATACCTCCTACTGTACTTGAAATTACAGCAATACCAAGAGCCCTACCTGCTTCACCTTTTTGTGCTAATGGATATCCATCAAAAGTAGTAGCTGCTGCTGCAGAAGTACCAGGAGTATTGATCAAAATTGCCGTAATTGATCCTGCGAATGTGGCAGAAACATAAATAGTAGCTAGAACGGCAATAGCATGAACGGGATCCATAGTTAATGTAAATGGAAGAAGTAATGCAGCGCCAGTTGTTGCACCTAATCCTGGGAGGACACCAATTATAACCCCTAATATTGTAGTTGCAAAGATCAATCCTAATAAATATGGATCAACTACAACTGATGCCATTGCAGAAATTGCTTGCTCAAACATAAATATCTTTCCTAACCATAGTACAAATTCATTAATATACCTCTTGGAAATCTGATTTTTAAAACATAGTCAAATAATAAAAAAATCAACCCAGGAGTTATTGTGGCGGTCAAAAAAGCAACCCAAATCCTTCTCTCGCCCCATAAAATACTCATTAAAAAAATTACAACAAAAATTCCAATAAACATATCTGTATAAACAGTTAACAAATAAAATAGTAGAAATAAAAACATACTTCCCCAAGTATGATATTTCTCTAAAGCTATAGGCTTTGGATTGTTTTTATAAAATTGAAAACTCAAAATTCCGATTAAAATCAGTTTCAAAATCATCAAAAATATCGGGAATGATCTAGCCTGCATGCTATCACCAACAATCATTTCAGGTGACGTATCAAGCTGTAAGGCAATTGCAATAACTGCAAGCGAAAAAATGGTTAATATTAATGGAACTAAATAGATATTTTTCATAATTTTTATTAAAGACCCCTCATATTTGAGAGGTCTTTATCTTCTTTTTCTATTTTTATTTTAATAAGCCCATTTCTTTTAAGGCAGGACCAAACTCACCCACCATAAATGCAATTTGCTTACCCCATGGACCTGATGGCTGTGGTGATGTACTATCCAATCCTGAGTTAGCTAGGTAAGCCTGATACATTGAATGTTTCATAGCTTTTTGAATACCTTTTTCCATTTCAGCAACTCTAGCCTTATCTACACCAGCATGTGTTACAAATCCTCTAGTTGTAGATAAAACAAGGTCAATGCCCAATTCTTTAGCTGTCTTAGCTTTTGGAATTGGAGCCATTCCGTTTTCTGCTAAAATAACAAGTGGACAAATATCTCCAGCTTCAACAGGTGCTGCAGCTTCTGATAAGTTTAATGTTCCTACATCAACTTCCCCAGCAACTAGTCTTGTAGCTAATTCTCCACCACCTTTGTAAGGGATGTATTTTGGCATTTTTTGGCCAAGTCTCTTAGCCCATAAAAAGACAGTTATATGGTCAATAGTACCAGTGTGTGTGCCACCAAAAGTAATTTTATCGCCTTTTTTCATACCAGCAACAAAATCTTCAGGTGTCTTATAAGGACTTTTCTTACAATTAACCATTAAAATTTGTGGATCATTAGTACCTCTTGAAATTGGTGCCATATCCTCAACTTTTAACTTTGTTTTACCCATTGCCATTGTGATTGCATGACCAACAGTAAATGTTAAAATAGTGTTGCCATCGGCAGGTCTTGTCATAAAGTAGTTCATTGCAGCTGCACCACCGCCACCTCTTTTATTAACAACAACCATATCTTGCTTAAGAGTTCTTCTTGAACGAAGCATCATCATTCTTGAGTTGACGTCGGTTCCTCCGCCAGCTCCCGCATGAGTAACAACTTCAATCGCAGGCTTTTTTGAAGCCAGAGTAGGAGCAGTAGTGAAAGCAATAGCTGATACTATTGCAGCCAGACCAGTTCCAACTTTAAAAAGTGTTTTAGATTTTATCATTTATTTTCCTCCGTAATGATTATCCAGCTAATGCTGGCTTGAAATACCATTAAAATAGTATTGTCTTGAGTAATTAAATACTCAACCCCATTCAACATTATAGCAACTTAGAAATTTCAAATTACTTACTAAATGAATAGTTTGATTATTACGAATTAAAATTACGAGTCAAGCACTACAAGAGTTAAATGATGAATTTGTTAATAGTTAAATAATGAATTTAATTATTAGGTTTATCTTGAAAATTTGAACTCATATTAGATCTATAAAATTCAATAACTTGTGTTCTTGTAAGATCCGAGCTTTCTTCTTTCATAAAAACTTTAGAAATGTTTGGTGTAGCTGTAGCTAATTGAAAAATTACAGAAAATATTGATAACGGTTCCAAATTTAACTCCTTAGAATAAGATTAAACCTGCAATTGATATGCCATCCATATTCTATGAGAAAATAAAAAATCAAAATAAAGCTTGTAATATATTGAAAATTTAAAAATTAATTTTAAATAAATATAACCAACATTTAGAATCGAAATAATGCCAGACTTTAGTATCATAAAAAAGTACAATGCTTCTAATATTAATGTTCCTAGCTCTATGGTAGATTGGATGAGATCCAATCATGCTGGAGAAACAGGCGCAGTTTGGATTTATATGGGTGCTAAATGTATATTTTGGAATAAAAAGATTCAGGATATGACCAAAGAACATTATGTAACTGAAAAGAATCACTTAATTGTGATGGGTCATATCTTACCTAAAAGTAGTCATAGTAAACTCTTAATTTTGTGGAGAATATTAGGATTTGGTCTAGGATTTTTTTCTGCATTATTGGGCTATAGATTTTTTTGTGTAACAATTCAATCAGTGGAAACTTTTGTAGAAGAACATTACCAAGAACAAATTGATTTTTTATATAAAAACTCTACTTCTTTTAAATTACTTAGAGTGTTAGAAAAGTGTTGTGATGAAGAAGTAGAACATCAAGTGGATGCAAAACTCCAAAAGGGAAATGATAAGAATACTAGTTTTGAGAGATTTTGGTCAAATTTAATTGGATCTGGTTCTAGTCTTGCAGTAAATATTTCAAAACAATATTAGGTTTAATAATTATGAAATTAACTAAAGTTTTTTATGATGGGAAATGTGGGCTGTGTAGTAAAGAAATTAATTATTACAAAAGAATAGCTCCAAAAAATATTTTTGAATGGCATGATATAGCTTCAAATCCAGAAAAATTGAAGGAGATTCACGTTTCCCAATATGATGCTTTAATGTATTTACATGCGACCGACCAAAAATCCAATTTAAAAATTGGTGTAGACGCTTTTATTTTAATATGGGCACAACTTAAGTATTGGAAAATTTTATCTATTTTAGTAAAAACTCCTGTCGTTTACTCAATTGCTAAAATCACGTATAAATTATTCGCAAATTACAGATTTAAAAGACTTACACATTGTCAAATGGCAAGTCAGAAGGTTATATAGTAAAAATGCTTAAATGGATTAAAAATTTCAAATCAAAAAAAAATAGTGTTTATGTAAAAAAAGAAACTCGATTAGAGCAGATGAAAAAAAATCCCTATAAAAGAGTTGATAGTGAAAATATGACAGATATTGAAAAAATGGACCAAGGGTTTAATGGAAAAACTTTTACCATTAATGGTATTGAAGTAGATTTTTAACCGTATCAACAAAAAAATTTATACTTTGCCTTTACGTAAATTGTTATATACTCCTGATTCTTATTTAAAGGATTATTAGGGGATTAGATATGAAAAAGTTTACTACAACATTGGCGGCTCTGATGATATTGGGGTCCACTTCGTCATTTGCAGACGGTCATAAGGTAAAAGTTGGTATGATAACCACATTATCAGGTGGTGGTTCAGGTTTAGGCATTGATGTCAGAGACGGCTTTATGCTGGCCGTAAAAGGTAATAAAAATATTTCCGTAATTACTAAAGATGATCAGCGCAAACCTGACATTGCAGTTCAATTAGCTGATAAAATGATACAATCTGACAAAGTAGATGTGTTAACGGGTATAATTTGGTCAAATTTAGCAATGGCTGTTGTGCCTGCTACTGTAAATCAAGGTAAATTTTACTTGTCACCAAATGCTGGTCCATCAAAATTAGCTGGTAAAGGATGTCACAAGAATTATTTTAACGTTGCCTGGCAGAATGATAATTTACACGAAGCAGCAGGGGGTTACGCTAATTCTGCTGGATTTAAAAATTCTTTTATACTTGCCCCTAATTACCCTGCAGGTAAGGATGCATTAACTGGTTATAAAAGATATTTTAAAGGAAGTTTAGCTGGTGAAATTTACACAAAACTAGGTCAAAAAGATTATGCAGCAGAAATTGCACAAATAAGAGCATCAGGCGCTGATAGTGTATTCTTTTTTCTACCGGGTGGAATGGGCATTGGATTTATGAAACAATTCTCACAATCTGCAATAAAACTTCCAGTAGTTGGCCCAGCTTTTTCATTTGATCAAGGTATTCTTAAAGCTGTAGGTGATGCAGCACTTGGAGTTAAAAACACTTCTCAGTGGTCAAAAGATATTGTCAATGACGCAAATAAAAAATTTGTTAAAGATTTTCAATCTGAATACGGAAGACTACCATCTTTATATGCATCTCAAGGTTATGATACTGGTAAGCTTTTAATTTCGGCAATGTCAAAAGCTAAAGTTAAAGATAAGGATAAATTTAGAGACGCTCTCAGAAAAGCTGATTTTGCATCAACAAGAGGTAAATTTAGTTTTGATAAAAATCATCATCCTATTCAGGATATTTATGTTCGTGAAGTAATTAAGGAAGGTAAAATCCTTACTAATAAGATTGTTTCAGTTGGGTTGAAGGATCATTCAAACGCTTATGTTTCTGAATGTAAAATGTAAAAATTTAATAGGTGATTTCTAATTTAGAAATCACCTAATTTTAAATTTTTTAAATGTCATCTATACTATTTTTTGAACAATTATTAAACGGCATACAATTTGGAACTATGTTGTTTCTTATGTCCGCTGGTCTAACTCTTATTTTTGGAGTTATGGGTCTTATTAATTTAGCTCATGGATCTTTTTATATGATTGGAGCTTTTAGTGCTGCTTTGATAGCAAGTCTTACGGGCTCTTTTTGGCTTGCATTATTGGCAAGTTTGTCAGGTGCGGCGATTGCAGGAGTATTGATTGAAATTTTTATTATTAGACGTCTATATAGAAGAGACCATTTAGATCAAGTTTTAGCAACTTTTGCATTAATATTGTTGTTATCTGAAGGTGTTAGATGGTGTTTTGGAGCTTTTCCTTTATATTTAGATATTCCAGAAAATCTTAATGGTACTTTGCCAATTTTAGATGATATTATTTACTCTAAATATCGACTATTTATAATATTTATGGGTCTTTTGATAGCTGCTGGACTATATATTCTCATAACAAAAACACGTTTAGGTGTTCGTATAAGAGCAGGTCAAAATGATCGTCAAATGATATCAGCACTTGGTATTGATATATCAAAACTTTATACGATTGTATTTGCATTGGGTGCTTCTTTAGCTGGTTTGGCTGGAGCAATGATAGGAGCCATTCAATCAGTTGAAGTTGGAATGGGTGAGCCTATTTTAATTTTAGCGTTTGTAGTAATAGTAATTGGAGGAATTGGTTCAATAAAAGGGGCATTAATTGGATCTATTTTAGTAGGTGTAACTGACACAATTGGTAGAATTTTTTTACCAGAATTTCTAAAGGTTTTTATGGAGCCAGCTAGTGCAACCTCTGTTGGTTCCTCAATAGGTTCAATGTTAATATATATATTAATGGCTTTAATACTTATAATAAAGCCATCTGGATTATTTGGAAAAACTTAAAATGATTATTGAAAAAATTTTTAATAAGTGGATTTTGCTTTTTCTTTTTACAATTCCAGTTTTTGGGTTTGTTTTTGAAGAGCCTTATTACATAACTTTAACAACAAAAGTTGTAATCCTTGGTATAGCCGGTATAGGATTAAATTTAGCACTTGGTTATTGTGGATTAATTTCTTTTGGTCATGCCGCTTTTTTTGGAATAGGTGGTTATGTAACAGGAATACTATCTTTTCATGCTTTGAACTCAGAATTAATGTTTAGTTGGCCTTTTGTCTCTTCTGGTAGTTCTGATATGTTAGTAATTTGGCCAATAGTAATATTGTCAAGTGCATTTTTAGCTCTAATTATTGGTTTATTATCACTGAGAACTACAGGTGTTTACTTTATAATGATTACCCTTGCATTTGCTCAAATGTTATACTTTTTTGCAATTAGCTGGCCAAACTATGGAGGTGAAGATGGGTTATCTATATATATGAGAAATTCATTACCAATAATTAACACAATGGACCCATTGACCTTTTATTTTATATGTCTTTTTTGGTTGTTAGTAGTAATATTTATTTCTGCTAAACTAATAAATTCTTCTTTTGGTATGGCATTTCAGGCTATTAAGCAAAATGAAGAGAGAGTAAAATCTGTTGGTATTGAAACTTTTAAAGTTAAGTTACTAGTTTTTGTTATTTCAGGAACAATTACTGGATTAGCGGGGTCCTTATATACTGACTTAAACAGGTTCATAAGTCCTTCTGTTCTTAATTGGCAGATGTCTGGAGAAATAATGATATTTGTAATTCTTGGAGGAATTGCAAGGCTCTATGGGCCTATTGTTGGCGCAGCTTTCTTTATTGTTTTAGAACAAACGTTAGGAGGTTATACAGAAAATTGGCAGTTTTGGTTGGGATTAATTCTTATTTTAGAAATATTATATGTACGCACAGGTATTTTAAGTTTGTTTGAAAAAAAATTTAAATATGAAAAATAAAATCTTAAATATTAAAAACTTATCAAAATCATATGGCGCTTTTAAAGTTACCGATGAAATTACAATAGACCTTCATTTTGACGAAATACATGCTTTAATTGGACCTAATGGAGCAGGAAAATCAACATTAATTAAGCAAATAGTTGGAAGCGTAAAACATGATATAGGTTCGATTATCTTGGATCAAGAAGACATAACTGATTTAACTGATGTTGAAAGAGCTAAAATTGGAATTTCAAGAACATTCCAAGTTTCTTCTATTATTCCTCAGTTTAGCGCAATAGATAACATAGTTTTATCTCTATTAGACAAATCAAGTAAAACATTTCAATTGTTCAAAAGTATAAGGAATAACAAAGATTTGTATTCAAATGCCAAAAAAATTCTTAAAGAAATTGAACTATCTGAAAAAAGTGACATTTCAGCATCTGACTTAAGCCACGGTGATAGAAGAAAACTAGAAGTTGGTTTAGCTTTAGCTATGGATCCAAAAGTTTTTTTATTTGATGAGCCAATGGCTGGCTTGGATGAAAGTGGTACAAAGATGATGATTAATTTATTCAAAAAAATAAAGACTAACTCGCCAATTTTATTAATTGAACATGATATGGACGCTGTTTTTGCATTAGCTGATAGGGTTTCAGTAATAAATTATGGGAAGATAGTTGCTACAGGTACTGTAGATGAGATAAGAAAAAATGAATTAGTGAGAGATGTTTATTTAGGCTATGAGATCTAATGAAAAAACTTCTTGAAATAAATGGACTAAAGTCATGGTATGGCTTAAGTCAAGCTCTCTTTGATGTGAATCTAGAAATAAATGAGGGTGAAGTTGTCGCCCTTCTTGGTAGAAATGGCATGGGCAAATCAACCACAATCAGATCAATTTGTGGTTTAATAAGTAGTTATGAGGGTGAGATAAAATTTAAAAATATTCCAATCATAAATCATCCAAGTTATAAAATTGCTCAATTGGGTATCGGCCTTGTGCCAGAGGGTAGAAGAGCATTTACAAACTTGACTGTATTGGAGAATCTTACAGCAACTGCAGTTGAAGGAGAATGGACTCAAGAAATGGTTTTTCATTTATTTCCAAAATTATCAGAAAGAAAATATCAAAGTGCTTCTACTTTATCCGGTGGTGAACAACAAATGCTTGTAATTGGGAGGGCATTAATGACAAATCCAGACTTACTCATTTTAGATGAAGCTACTGAAGGTTTGTCCCCAACTATAAGGTCAGAAATATGGAGAGTTATAACAATTTTAAAAAATAAGGGTGTTTCAATTTTAATAATTGATAAATCACTTAAACAACTCCAGGATTTAGCTGATAAATTTTATATTTTAGAAAAAGGAAAAACAGTATGGAATGGTTTTTCAAATGATTTAACAAGCAAAATTGCTCAGAGATATTTAGGTGTTTAGTTAGATATGATTATTGAAAGTATCTAGCATATTAATATCAGATTCACCTCCAACACCAGAAACAATTGCCCCCATTTCACTAAATTCTTGACTAACTTTTATCCAATTTTTTCTACCTTTTTCAAAGTGTGACTTTGAAATCCAATATTTTACAGTAAGAAAATTTGTGTCAGAAATGTCAACAGTTGTTTGTTTTATAAGACCAACTTTCATTTGCTCATGTGCTACTTGATTACTATGTAGCTTTATGGCTTTTTTTGCTGTTTGGTTTGGGCATTTAATAGTTACTACTCTTACATACATGAAATTATTTTCTATTCAAAGTTAGGATTATATTTAAATCCATCAAATCAAAAGTTACAAACAGAATCAATAGTGATTTTGAGTTTTTCAGAAATTTCATCAATCTCATTCTCATTAATTATAAACGGGGGTGCAATTAGAATATGATCGCCAATTTCTCCGTTTATTGTTCCTTGCATTGGATAGCAAATTAATCCTTCGTCTAAAGCCTTCTTCTTAATTTTTCCTGCTACATTTAATTTTTTAGGAAAAGGCTCCTTTGTTGATCTGTCAGCTACAAGTTCTATAGCTCTGAATAAACCTCTACCTCTAATATCTCCAATAAATTGATTTTGGCCTAATGATCTTGTTAAGCTTTTTTGAAGTATGTTACCCTTTTCTCTTACTTTAGACGGATAATTATCATTTATTAATTTTCCTAAAACTGCATATGAAGCTGCACACGCTACAGGATGACCAAGATATGTGTGTCCATGTTGAAAAAATCCAGAACCACTTTCTATCGCTTCATAGATATGATTTTGACATATCATAGCTCCAATTGGTTGATATCCTGCTCCCAAACCTTTAGCAATAGTAATAATGTCAGGAATAACTGGTTCATCATCGCAAGCAAATAAAGATCCCGTTCTTCCCATACCACACATAACTTCATCTAGAATTAATAAAACATCGTATTTATTACAAATTTCTCTTATAAGCTTGAAATATCCTGGTACAGCTGTAAGAGCACCTGCAGTTGCTCCAACAACTGTCTCTGCAATAAAAGCCATAACATTATCTTGGCCCAAATTTAAAATTTCATCTTCCAATTCTTTTGCAACTCTTTGTCCATAATCCCATTCAGTTTCGTCTGATCTTTTATTTCTATATAGGTAACAAGGTGAAATTAAGCTGGTTTCAATTAGTAAATCTTCAAAAAAATTTCTTCTCCAAATATTACCCCCAGATGCTAAAGCTCCAAGAGTGTTTCCATGATAACTTTGTCTTCTAGATATAACCTTGTGTTTTTTTGGTTTTCCTATTTCAATAAAAAATTGTTTTGCAAGTTTTATTGAGGCCTCTACTGCCTCAGAACCACTCGAAACAAGATACACTTTATCTAGTCCAGATGGAGAAATATCAGCTAACAAATTTGCTAGTTTTTCAGCAGGTTCGTTAGTAAAAAATGATGTATGGGCATAAGCTAATTTTTCAGTTTGATTAATGATTGCGTCTTTTACAGTATTGTCAGAATGACCTAAGCATGAAACTGCAGCACCACCTGACCCATCAATATATTTTTTTCCATTATTGTCTACTATATAACATCCATCACCTTTAATAGCTATGGGTAGATCATAATTTGAATGTCTTGGAAAAATATTACTGTGTCTCATCTTATTTTCTAAAATGATGTTTCTCCAAAATCTTGAGTAACTCCACCAACAAAGTGGATTGTTTTAGGTGATAAGGTTTTGACATATTTAGCTATATTTTCGTCAATTAACTTATCAATTTTTTTCATTGCTTCAGCATCGGGAAACTCCCATAAAACCACACTTACGTTGGGTGTTTGCGGATTTTTCATAGCTCTAAACCTAACTCCTTTTACTTGTTGAAGTAAATTAGGCCATCTAGTTTCAAGTATTGATTCGAATAATTCACAATCCTCAGTAGATGAGAAGGTTCTTACAAAAATTTTTATTAACATTGTTTCTCCAGACTAAAATAAATTTTAAATTTATTATAATTTTAAGTTTTGTATATTATGTTAGCTTTTGCAAATAATATAAATTTTTGGTGGGAAATTGATGTTTCATATAGCATTTAGAAAAGATGTTTTTCTTAGAGCTTTTAAAATGGCTTTGATAGTAGGAATCATTTTAGCAATAATTAATCATGGGGATCATATTTTTTTAGGAACGATGACAGTAACAAATTGGACTAAAATCTTAATTACTTTTTGTGTGCCCTTTTGTGTTTCAACTGTTTCCTCTGTACTTGCAATTAAAAAAGAGCAGTTAACAGTTAGATGAGATTAATTAAATAATGAATAAATTTTTAAATATTCTAATTTTTTTAATAATCTTTTCCTTACTTAATTTTTCAGCAAGTTCCAAACAAGAAAATTATTATTATGAGGTTCAGTTTGGAAATTTAATTGTTGGTAAAGCAGAAGTATTGTTTAGATCAACGTCTCAAAATTTAAATATTGATATTAAATCACAAACTGCTGGTATTTTAGACGTATTATATGAGTACAATGGCGTATTAAAATCGTCATCAATAAAAAATAAAGGTACTTGGTTACCAAATAAATTTTCAACTGGTGGAGTATTTAATAAAAAAAAGCGGAGTACAGAAATTACATGGGCCAATAATTATAAAACTGTAAGTTATGTAAACGTTCCTACTATAGATCTTAAAAAATACCATGAAGTTCAAAAGTCAAGTTTGACTAATGTAATTGATCCAATAACAGCCTTTATGAGAGTTATTGAAAAAATTAATGAAGAATATACTTGTGACCAAAACTTCAAAGTTTTCGACGGCAGAAGACGATATGATTTGGAAATTAAAACAATTGGTAATAGCACAATTGATAATGATAGACCTAAATCATATAAAGGCAATGTGCTGATATGTGGATTGAGAGTTTTCCCAATAGGTGGTCATAGACTTAAAACAAAATGGAAACCAAGTGAAGATAAGATTTCTGATATTAAAGTATTTTTTGGTAAATATCAGAATAAAGATTATGTGCCAGTTAGAGTTCAGATAGAGAGATGGTTTGGAACAGTTGTTATACGTCTTATCCAAAAGACCCTTTAGATTATGAAAATTGGATTAATAGGTAACAATATTTCATCCTCAAATGCTCCCGATATTCATATCCGTCTTGCAAAAATATTTCAAACCCCTTTAGAATATTTATTGTTTGATTTGAAAAATAAAGAAGAAAATTATTTTGTAGTTTTGTTAGAAGAATTAAGAGTTGCAGGGTTCAAAGGAGTGAATATTACATTCCCTTTTAAAGAAAAAGTAATCAAGCATGTAGATAATATATCTAAGAACTCAAGAAATGTTGGTTCAGCAAATACACTTATATTCAGAAAAAAAATTACAGCTCATAATACTGATTATACAGGTTTTTTGAAAACTTATAATTTTTCATTTTGGTAAAAATACTCCTGGAACAATTTTAGTTTTAGGTGCTGGTGGTGTAAGTAGAGCAATTTCTTTTAGTCTAGCTTCTCTAGGAGCAGAAAAGATTTTCTTAATTGATAAAGATGAAATAAAAGCGAACAGCTTATCTAAAGATTTAAGTATTTTGAATATAAATTGTGTTGTAACAAAACCTGATCAAATAGAAAAAAATTTATCTAGTTTTGATGGTATTATTAACTGCACACCAGTTGGTCATTATGATTTTCCAGGATGTCCATTAGGTAATCTAATGCCAAATAAGAAACAATGGATTTTTGATGCAGTGTACACTCCAGCTAAAACTAATTTTATTAAGAAGGGTGAACAAGTTGGAGCAAAAATTATTTCAGGCATTGATCTTTTTATTTTTCAAGCAATAGACTCTTTTTTATATTTTACTGAAAACAAAGAAAATAATCACGATCTTACAAATCATATACACAAGTTAAGAAAACATTATTTTGATAAGCTATTTATTTAAATTAATACTTGTTTTCAAAAATAATTTTATTTTCAAAAAGTTTATTAATTCCATCTTCTGTATAACCATTTTCTCTCAAGACTTCTCTTGTATGTTCCCCAATAATAGGTGGTTTATGTTTAACGCCTACTGCTTTAGATCTACTAAACTTAATTGGTGAAGAAACACCTTTGTAATCCTCTTTTGAGATAGTCATCTCTCTTTCTTTTGTTTGCGGATGATTTAGAGCCTCCTCAATATTCCTTACGGGTCCTGCAGGAACGCCTGCTGACAATAGTTTTTCTGAAAATTCAACTCCATCTACTTTACTAAGAGCATCTTCTAAATATTTGGTTAGTTCTATTCTGTTTTTTACTCTATCACCATTAGTTAAAAATCTTTCATCTTTTGCAAGATGATCTAAATCTAGAGCTTTACAGAGTCTTATAAAACCAGCATCATTTCCAATTCCCATAAAAATCTCATTAGTTGCTGTTTTGAATTTATCATATGGGGAAATATTTGGGTGTGCATTTCCAGTAGCTTTACCTGGTTTTTTTGATAAAAAATAGTTGCCAGTATGTGGATGCATTAATGCAAGTGCTGAATCATAAAGAGACATATCCAAAAACTGACCTAAGCCAGATTTTTCTCTTTCTTGCAGAGCCATTAAAATTCCTATTGTTGAATAAAGTCCAGTTCCCATATCTACTACAGGAGCACCAATTCTTACATCGCCTCCGTCAGCATGACCATTTACTGACATCATACCAGTCATAGCTTGAACTATTGCATCATAGCCTGGTGCGCCACCAAGTGGACCTTTAGCTCCAAATCCTGAAATTCTACAGTGAATTAATTTAGGAAATTGTTCTCTTAAAACTTCCTCATAACCCAAACCCCATTTTTCCATTGTACCAGTTTTGAAGTTTTCAATAACTATATCTGAGTTTTTTAAAAGTTCTAAAATTATTTCCTTACCTTCTTGTTTGGTAAGATCGATAGCTATAGATTTCTTATTCCTATTAACGTTTATAAAATATGAAGCCATATCGTTTATAAAAGGTGGTCCCCAAGCTCTAACTTCATCACCAATTTTTGACTCTATCTTAATCACCTCAGCTCCATGATCTGCAAGTATTTGTGTAGCGTAAGGTCCACCAAGAACTCTAGTAAGGTCTAAAATCTTAATCCCATCTAATGCATAGTTATTTTTATTTTTTTCTATCATTATATTACTTTCTAAAAATTAATAAGATTTTGGCAGTCCAAGAACACGTTCAGAAATATAATTTAAGATCATTTGAGCGCTAACAGGAGCCAATTTTGGGATCAAAGATTCTCTCAATAATCTCTCAACATGATATTCTTTAGCATATCCCATACCACCCAAAGTTACGACTGCTTGAGTGGCTGCTTTAAAGCCAGCTTCTGCTGCAAAATATTTGGCTGCGTTAGCTAATCCTCCTGCGTTTTCACCTTTATCGTATTGATAAGCTGCTTTTGCAATTAGTAGTTCCGCAGCTTCTAATTCAATCCAATTTTCTGCTAATGGGTGTTGAATACTTTGATTTTTCCCAATAGGTCTATTAAAAACCACTCTATCATTTGCGTACTTAACTGCCCTTGACAATGCATTTTTACCTATTCCTAAAGCTTCTGCGGCAATAAGTATTCTCTCAGGGTTAAGACTATCTAATATATATTTAAATCCCTCGCCTTCTTCACCAATTCTGTCAAATTCAGGAACTTCAAGATTATCTATAAACATTTGGTTGCTATCAACTGCTGCTCTGCCCATTTTGGAGATTTCTCTCACTTCTATTTTTTCCCTATCTAAATTTGTATAAAACAAAGTTAAACCGTCTGTATTTTTTTTACATTCTTCAATGGGACTTGTTCGGGCTAATAAAAGTATTTTATCAGCAATTTTAGCAGTTGACGTCCAAATTTTTTGACCATTAACTAAATACCCATTATTCATTTTTTTGGCAAAAGTTTTTAATCTACCAGTATCTAAACCAGCATCTGGTTCAGTGACACCAAAGCAAGTTTTTTCCTTTCCTAATATCAATGGTGGTAACCACTTGTCTTTTTGTTCTTTTGTTCCATAAACTACAATTGGGTGTGGCCCAAAAATATTAATATGTATTGAAGATGCGGCAGCCATACCGCCACCTGTTTCTGAAATTTTTTGCATAAAAATTGATGCCTCACTCACACCTAAATCACTACCTCCAAATTCTTTAGGCATACAAATCCCTAACCAACCTCCATTTGCTACCTCTTCGTAAAACTTCTGGGGGAATTGACTTTCTTTATCGCATTGAAGCCAATACTCATCGTTGTAGTTATTCATAATATTATTCACGGAATCAATAATAGATAACTGAGTTTGATTTAGATTGAATTCCATAAACTTATCTTGCTAAATTATGATAATTATTATTTGGTTCCATTTCGGTTGCCGAAGCTAGTCTGTTGGTCATGTTAAACAAACCAACAATTGCGCTAATGTCCCAAATATCTCTATCTGTATATCCAACATCCCTTAATTTTTTTCTATCATTTTCACCAATTTCAGATGGGTCTTTTGTTAATTTTTTTGTAAACTTAAGTAATTCCTCTTGTTTTTTTGGCAATTCTGCAGACCTAAAGTTAGCAGCTATTCGTTCTCCTAATTGAGGGTCATTTGATAATTCTCTTACTGCAGATCCATGAGCTACTAAACAATAAAAGCAATGATTTTCTGAAGAAACTGTAACGGCAATCATTTCTCTTTCTAATTTTGTTAAACCAGACTCACCTAACATCAAAGCATTATATAATTTGGTAAAACCTTCAAATTGTTTTGGAAATTTTGCAAAAGCAGCAAGAACATTTGGAATAAAGCCAAGTTTTTGTTGAACAATTTCTAAGTAGTTCTTTACTTGATCTTCTCCATCTTTAGTGCCTTCATAATGTAGATCTAATTTAGTTAAATTACCCTTTTGGCCTTGTTTTGTAATCGTTGCCATTTACTTCTCCATTAACCAATTTGGTTTTCTCTTTTCAAAAAAAGCATTAATTCCTTCTATTGCCTCAGGATTTTCCCATACATCTGCGAGAGCTTCAACTGTAAATCGAATTGTATTTTCATCTATTTTTGCAGATAAATTTCTTACTAGTTTTTTTGAAGCAGATAAAGCAGCAGGCGCATTTTTTAAAAAGGGTAAAATTTCGTTTGTTATAGTGTCATCTATTTTGTCACTCGTAGTATACGATTTTATCAAACCAATTTTTTGTCCTTCTTGAGGAGAAAATGTGCGGGCACTGGTAAACATGTCTATGGCATTGTTCGATCCAACTTTCAAAATCACATATGGACTGATTGTTGCTGGAATTAAACCAAGCTTTGTTTCTGTAAGTGCTAATTTTATATTATCTAAAGATACTGCTATATCACATACAGATATAATTCCAATGCCGCCTCCAAAAGCATTTCCTTCAACTTTTGCAATCAAAGGTTTTGGAAAATTATACATTTTAAAAAGAAGCATTGCTAACTTTTTAGCTTCTTTAATTCTAGTTGATCTATCAGAAAAAATTTGTTTTTTCATCCAATCTAAATCTCCTCCAGCACAAAAAGATTTTCCATTTGCTGACAAAATTAACACTCGAGTATTCTCATCTTTTGATAGATTTTCAAAAGCATCACTTAATTCTTCAATCATTGTTGGTGATAAAGCATTATGTTTATCAGGTTGATTTAAAAAAATGTGAGATACTCCGCCCTTATTCTGCAATATTATCGATTTTTTTTTAATTTCAGTCATGGTTTCAGTTTAAGATTAATTTCTGAGCAATTACACTACATTCTTTTAATTTATCTCTATCAAGGTTTGTTTCGTAACCTTTAGATAATAGTAATTTGTTAACTTTTTCGGTTGCTACATTTCCTTTCGCTCCTGGTGAATATGGACAGCCACCTAATCCTCCTACGGATGAGTCAAAGGTCTTAATACCATTTTCTAAGCAGACATTGATGTTATCAAGCGCATTTTGATAAGTATCATGAAAATGGCCAGCTAATTTATTTGCAGACAAATATTTTAAGCATTCTTTTACTACCTCTAGAGTTTGCTCTGGTGTTCCTTTGCCTGTCGTATCTCCAAGTGAAATTTCGTAGCACCCCATTTTAAACAAATCTTTTGCAATTTGACCTACTATTTTAGGATTGACAAAGTTCTCATAAGGGCAGTGAGTTACGCAACTAATGTAACCTCTTACAGGTATATTTAATTTTGAAGCTTTTTTAGTTATTGGAATAAATCGTTTGAGACTAGTTTCAATGTCGCAGTTAGTGTTTTTTTTGCAAAATGTCTCAGATGCTGCAGTAAAAATTGCTACTTCATCTACATTAGCATTTAAGGCGTCATTAAACCCTCTTTCATTGGGTGTTAATGCAGTGTATTTAGTGTTTTTATTTCTATTAATTCTACCAAAAACTTCTGCTGCATCAGCCAGTTGAGGAACCCATTTGTGACTTACAAAACTAGATGTCTCTATCTTGTTAAAACCACATTGAGATAATCGGTCAATTAAAAAAACTTTTTCATCAGTTGAAATAAATTTTTTCTCATTTTGAAGCCCGTCTCTTGGGCTCATTTCAAAAATATTTACTAAATTTCTCAAACAAGCACCTATTATTTTGTTTTTTCTAAATTTAAGAGTTTCGAATTTTCAGTGACCTGTTCACCATTTTTACAAAAAATTTCTTTGATGATTCCGTCTCGTGGGGCAATTAATGAATATTCCATTTTCATAGCTTCTAATTTCAATAATACATCACCCTTTTTAACCCTATTTTTTATTTTTAAATTATTAATTTTTATTATTCCATGCATAGGAGCAAAAACACTATCTTCGAATTTACTATGTTCAACTAAATCTTGAGTTAAAGAATTTTTTAAGACAGCATCAAATGTATTTTCATCACTAAAAATGGTAAAATTTTTATTACCTGTTGATTTATCTTTTAAAACATAAAACTTTACTTCAAATTTTTTGTTTTTTGTCTTCGCTTTAAGAGTTGATTCGTGAAACGAAACAGAAGAAAAATTAAAATTTTGATTATTAAATGAAACTTCATAATTCTTATTACTAGTTTTAATAATGAAAAAAGTTATTACTTTCTTGCCTATAGTTATATTTATTGGATAAGTAGTTGGTCTCCAATTATACCAATAATTTTGTTGTAAAGGTATCAGATTATTAAAAATTATTAATGATGCTAAAGCTTTAAATTGAGGTTCAATATCTTTATCCATAAATTGTTCAATGTTGTTTTCTACAAACTTTGTGGAAATATTTCCTTTTCTAAAGTGATTATTTTTTAATAATTTTTTTAATAAGTTTAAATTAGTAGTAATACCCGCTACTTCAATATCAAATAAACAGTTTCTGAGACGATTTATTGCCTCCTTTCTGTTTTTGCCATGTGAAATTATTTTTGCAATCATTGGATCATAATAAGGGCTAATAAAATCTCCTTTTTTATTACCTGTATCTATAATGCAATTGGGATGGTCAGAATTTTTTGGAAATTTTAAATGATTCAAAAAACCACTTTGTGGAAGAAAGTTTTTATTTATGTCTTCAGCATAAAGTCTGGCTTCTAAAGACCAACCATTTAAATATATTTCATTTTGTGACCTAGGAAGTGTTAGGCCATTAGATATATGTAACTGCCATTCAATAAGATTAGTTGATGTAATTTTCTCTGTAACTGGATGTTCAACTTGAATTCTCGTATTCATTTCCATAAAGTAAATTTTATTTTTATTAAGGCCATCAGTAATGTCTGCAATAAATTCCATTGTTCCAGCGCCCTGATAGTCTAAAGACTTTATAGCATTTACAGCTAAGTCACCTAAAAATTTGCGAATATCCTCACTAAGTTTTGGTGAGGGTGCTTCTTCAATAATTTTTTGTTGCCTTCTTTGTAATGTGCAATCTCTATCAAAAAAATGTACTACATTTCCGTGCTGATCAGAAAAAATTTGTACTTCAATATGACGAGCTTTAGTTATATATTTTTCAATTAAAATATTTTTATCATTAAAATTTGATAGAGCTTCGCTTGAGGCCTCTTCTAAATTAGAAAAAAAATTCTCTTTATTTTGTACAACTCTCATGCCTCTTCCGCCACCACCAGATCTTGCTTTTATAAGAACTGGGTAACCAATTTCATCGGCTTTTTTTCTAAGAAAATTCTTATCTTGATTGTCACCATGATACCCTGGAATTACTGGGACACCTGCTTTCTCCATTATAAGTTTTGCTTTATCTTTTTCTCCCATGTTTTTAATAATTGTGCTTTTAGGGCCTATAAAAATTAAATTGTTTTTTTCAACAATTTTAACAAATTTTGCATTTTCAGATAACAATCCATATCCTGGGTGAATTGCGTTAGCTTTATATTTTTTACATATACTAATTATCGCAGGCCCATTCATGTATGTTTCTGAGACTAAAGAACCAGGAATATTAACAGCTTCATCAGCAAGTTGGGTATGTAAACTATCAGCATCTTCATTTGAATATATAGCAACTGTTGGTATATCAAGATTTTTTGCACATTTAATTATTTTACATGCAATTTCACCGCGGTTAGCAATTAATAATTTTTTTATCTTTTTTTTTATCATAATTGTGTTACTTACATCCTAAAAATACCAAATTTAGTATCTTCAATTTCTTTGTTTAATGAAATTTTAAGACTGGCAGATAATATATCTCTTGATTTTTTTGGATCTATTATTCCATCATCCCATAATCTAGCAGAGGCATATAGAGGATGAGATTGATTTTGAAATTGTTCTAGAATAGGTTTTTTAAATGCACTTTCGATGCTTTTGTTCCATTTAGCTTTTTTGTTAAGAGTGTTTCTTTTTTTTAGAGAGGCTAAAACACTTGCTGCTTGTTCACCTCCCATTACCGAAATTCTTGAGCAAGGCCATGTCCATAGAAATCTCGGAGCAAAGGCCCTTCCACACATTCCATAGTTACCAGCGCCAAAACTACCACCAATTAACAATGTTATTTTTGGTACTTTTGTTGTTGCTACTGCGTTTACAAGTTTGGCGCCATTTTTTGCTATTCCTCCATGTTCAGCTTTTTCGCCTACCATAAAACCAGTTATATTTTGTAAAAAAATTAAAGGTATTTTTCTTTGACTGCATAGTTCTATAAAGTGTGTGCCTTTCAATGAGCTATCTGAAAATAGAACTCCGTTATTTGCAACAATTCCACATAAATCACCTTTTAATTTTGCAAATCCAGTAACTAAAGTTGTACCAAAGTTTTTCTTAAATTCGTCAAACTCAGATCCATCTACTATCCTCATAATAATTTCTCTGACGTCAAATGTCTCTTTTGGATCTGCTGGAACTATGCCAGTTAGTTCGTTTTGGTCATATAATGGTTCTTCAAAAGATAAAATATTGCTAGAGGTTTTATTTTTTTCATTTAAATTTTTAATACACTGTCTAGCTAAAGTTAGGGCATGCTCATCATTTTCAGCAAGATAGTCAGCAACACCCGATATTTTTGTGTGAACTTCTCCTCCGCCAAGACTTTCAGAGTCAGTAATTTCTCCAGTTGCTGCTTTTACTAATGGTGGTCCAGCTAAAAATATTGTACCTTGATTTTTTACAATTATTGTTTCATCAGACATAGCAGGAACATATGCACCACCTGCGGTGCAACTTCCTAAAACAACTGCTATTTGGGGTATCTTTTTAGATGACATGTTTGCTTGATTGAAAAAAATTCTTCCAAAATGTTCTTTGTCCGCGAAAACTTCATCTTGATTTGGTAGATTTGCTCCACCAGAATCTACCAAATAAATACAGGGTAAATTGTTCTCAAGAGCAATTTCTTGTGCTCGTAAATGCTTTTTTACTGTTATTGGATAATATGTACCTCCTTTAACAGTTGAATCATTGCAAATTACCATAACGTCACAGTTATGAACTTTTCCAATCCCTGTAATTATTCCAGCTGAAGGACACTCATTATTATACATGTTATAGCCAGCTGTTAATCCTACCTCTAAAAAGGCACTTCCAGGATCTAAAAGCTTAGATACTCTATGCCTTGGTAGCATTTTGCCACGTTTTTGGTGACGGTCATTCAATTCTTTTCCACCACCATTCATGGCAATCTCAACTGCTTTATGTGTAAGTTTATAATCAACAGAAAGTTGTTTTTGGTTTTTTAAAAATTTAATATCTTTAGAGTTAACTTTTGATTTTAATACTGTCATTATGATGTTTCCAAGAACAGCTCTCTACCAATCAACATTCTTCTTATTTCAGAAGTTCCAGCTCCAATTTCATATAATTTTGCATCTCTTAGAAGCCTAGCTACAGGAAAATCATTAGTATATCCATTACCACCTAATGCTTGTATTGCCTCTAAAGATAATTGAGTTGCTTTTTCTGCTGCATATAAAATACAACCAGCAGCATCTTTCCTAGTTGTTTCCCCTCTGTCACAAGCTTTTGCTACCTCGTATACATAAGACCTACATGCATTCATGGTGGTATACATGTCGGCTATTTTACCTTGCATGATCTGAAATTCACCAATTGATTTTCCAAACTGTTTTCTTTCGTGAATATAAGGGACTACGGTATCCATTGCAGCTGCCATTATACCCAAAGGGCCTGCTGCAAGAACAACCCTCTCGTAGTCCAGTCCACTCATTAAAACAGAAGCTCCTTTTCCTTCTTTACCTAAAATATTTTCTTCTGGAACAGGGCAGTTTTCAAAAATAAGCTCTGCCGTATTTGATCCCCTCATCCCTAATTTATCTATTTTTTTACCAGTAGAAAATCCTGTCATTGTTTTTTCAATTATAAACGCTGTGATGCCCTTTGATCCTCCCTTAGGGTCAGTTTTAGCGTATACAATCAAAGTATCAGCATCGGGACCATTAGTAATCCACATTTTTGAGCCATTTAATAAATAAGTATTATTTCCTTGTTTTTCAGCATGTAGCGTCATAGAGATAACGTCTGATCCAGATCCTGTTTCACTCATTGCAAGAGCGCCAATTTTTTCACCCTTACACAAGCTTGGCAAATATTTTTCTTTTTGTTCTTCGCTACCATTTCTATTTATTTGGTTAACACATAAATTAGAAAAGGCTCCATAAGACAGGCCAACTGAAGCACTTGCTCTGCTTATTTCTTCCATAGCTATACAGTGAGCCAAGTAACTCATTTCACTCCCACCATATTTTGAATCAGCGGTAATGCCTAGAAGTCCTAATTCACCAAGTTTCTTCCACAGTTGATTTGGAAAGGAGTTTTCTTTATCTATTTTATCAGCAAGAGGAGCTATTTCTTTTTGTGCAAATTTAAAAACTGTTTCTCTTAAAGCTTCATTATCTTCGCCGATTGAAAAATTCATTGAATGAAAAAACATATAATTTTAGTCCTTTTAAATTGATTTAGCTTGATTTAATGCTCTTTGTTTTGCTAAAGCACTTTCTTCTCCAGACACATAAAGTAATCCATTCATTCTTCTCATTAAATTAGCTTCAAAGTCATCAACCACACCATCAGAAAGAATTACTCCCCACATCATTTCAATAACATCAATTCTTTCTTCGTGGTTCATTTCATTTAAAATAATTTTTATTTGTGAGAAAATTTCTATTCTCTCGTCACTTTTTTCTAGAGCTTCAATTAAATTCTTTTCAGCTTGATCTAAAGTGAAATTAAATTTATTAACTAATAATTTCTTTATATATTCAAGCTCAACTTTGCCAGTATCTCCGTCAATTTGACATGCTTCTAATAGCAATATTATGACTGCTTGTATGTCCTCTCCTTCGTATTCATCCTCATTCTTGTCTTTAGAAGTAATATTTTGAAAAGCAGTTTTGAGATTTGAAAACATTTTTGACCTATTAAATTGAAATAACGAATTGTTTGTTTATTAGTGTTTAAGATGAATAAAATATAAATTTTTTCAAGTTTAAAATAGATATTATACACCTTTTCTATTTTTGGTTTTTGTGTAAATGTTATTTATTAAAAATTGTTAACAGTATGAAATTCTATAAGGGGGCAATCCTAAAGGGTTGAAAGAAGCATGGCTAGTGACGCATTTCTAAATTCTATTGAAATCAATTTTAAAAAAGCGGCTCAATATATTCAAAAAATTGATGGAAGTGAAACACTCTCGGAAGATTTGTCAAATCAAATTATGATGGCAAATGCTACATATGTAGTTCGATTTGGAGTTAGACTTAGGGGTACAGTACATACATTTGTTGGTTATCGATCGGTTCACTCTGATCATTTTGAGCCGGTTAAAGGTGGTATAAGATATGATTTAGCTGTAAACCAGGAAGAAATTGAAGCTTTAGCTGCTTTAATGACATATAAATGTGCTTTAGTAGAGGTTCCCTTTGGTGGATCAAAAGGTGGCCTTTTAATTGATATAAAAGAATGGAAACCAGAAGAATTAGAGAGAATTACAAGACGTTTCACTCAAGAATTAGCTAAAAGAGATTTAATACACCCATCTCAAAATGTTCCAGCACCAGATGTTGGAACCGGAGAACGTGAAATGGCATGGATGGCTGATGAATACCGTCGACTTAATCCAACTGACTTAAATGCTTGGGCTTGTGTTACTGGTAAACCAGTTAATAAAGGTGGAATTTCTGGAAGAACCGAAGCAACTGGAAGAGGTGTCAAACTAGCCCTTAAAGCATTTTTCCAAAATGAAAAAGATGTAAAAAAAACTGGTCTTACCCCAGGATTAAAAGGAAAAAGGATAATAGTCCAAGGTCTTGGAAATGTTGGCTATTACGCTGCTTATTTTTTATCCATTGAAGATGGTGCTATAATTACACATGTTATAGAACGTGATGGTTCAGTTGTAGACAAGAATGGTATCGATATATCATCATTAAAAAATCACATAATTGAAAAAGGTAGTGTAAAAGGTTTTAAAGGTTTTGTTGAGTCTGGGCCAGAAATTTTGGAAGAAGAAGCCGATATTTTAATTCCTGCAGCAATGGAACTAGTTATAGATGAAAAAAACGCTGATCGAATTAAAGCTAAACTCATTGTTGAAGCAGCCAATGGTCCAGTTTCGGCAAGTGCTGACGAAATACTTAACAGAAAAGGTATTGTAATTATTCCAGATCTATATGCAAATGCTGGTGGAGTTACAGTTAGTTATTTTGAATGGATTAAGAATTTAAGCAGAATTAGATTAGGAAGATTACAAAAAAGAGCTCAAGAAAATCAGGTCTCTAGTTTAATAGAAGGTATCGAAAATATGACAGGAAAAATTTTTCCAGCAGATTTTAAGTTAAAGTCTATTGAAGGATCCTCAGAAATAGACTTAGTTCGTTCTGGTTTAGAAGATACTATGCTAGAAACATATAAAGTTATTAGTGACGTTTGGAACAAACATAGTGAGATTCCTGATTTAAGGACAGCTGCTATGATTGTGGCAGTTAAAAGAATAGCTCAAAGTTATAATTCTCTTGGAATATAAAAAAAAGGGAGCACAAAACTCCCTTTTATAATTTAATTTTTTGATTAAGTTTACTTTTTAAAATCTGGATAAGCTTCCATTCCGATTTCGGCTAAGTCAACACCTTCAAGTTCTTCTTCAGCAGTGACTCTAATACCTATTGTAAACTTAATTATATACCAGACGACTGCTGATGCTATAATTGTAAATGCACCGATGGCAAATATTCCATAAAGTTGAGCGCCTATCGTAGCGTCTGAATTTGAGAAAATAACTGCTATTGTACCCCAAATTCCAGCAAATAAATGTACAGGTATAGCACCTACGACGTCATCAATTTTAAATTTATCGAGCATTGGTATAGTTAATACGACAATCAATCCACCGACGGCTCCTATGAAGATTGCAAGCATTGGAGATGGAGCAAGTGGTTCAGCTGTAATAGCAACTAGCCCACCAAGCGCACCATTTAATGCCATTGTCAAATCAGTTTTCTTGTAAAACATCATTGTTAATATGAGTGCAACTACTACACCACCTGCTGCGGCAAGATTAGTATTAATATATATGTTTGAAATTGCTGATACGTCAGCTCCAGATCCCATAGCTAATTGCGAACCACCATTAAATCCAAACCAGCCAAACCACAATATAAATGTACCTAATGTTGCTAAGGGTAAGTTTGAACCTGGCATTGGATTGACACTTCCGTCATCTGAATATTTACCTTTTCTTGCTCCTAGAATGATAGCACCAGTAAGAGCTGCCCATCCACCAACACCGTGAACAATTGATGAACCAGCAAAGTCAAGGAAGCCAGCTTCACTTAAGTAACCACCGCCCCATGACCATGATCCTTGGATTGGGTAAATGAAACCACACAATAAGACAACAAAAACAAAAAAGGCTTTTAATTTAATTCTTTCTGCAACCGCACCACTAACAATTGATGCAGCAGTTGCACAGAAAACCATCTGAAACCACCAATCTGAACCAGAAGAATAAGTAGCATCATTTTCTCCACCAAAAGTTTCTCCATCTGATGGACTCCAAATTGAAAATGAACCTATATATCCAGAAACATCCATGTACATAAGGTTATAACCAACTACTGCAAACATGATGCCTGCAATTGAGTATAAACCAATATTTTTAGCACACTGGACGACAGCGTTCTTAGCTCTCACTAAGCCGGTTTCTAACATACAAAAACCCGCAGCCATCAACATAACTAGAAAACCGTGAACTAGGAAAGAGAAGGAATTAAATATATATGCTGTTTCTGCGTCTGGTGCTGCAGAAGCAACTCCCACAAAACCGAATATAATAGCAGGTATTAACAAAAATAACCTAATAAGCTTAGACATTATAACACTCCGTTTAAATTTATACTATTTGAATATCTCTCGGAATAAGTGTTAATAAAAGATACAGTACATTAGCGACAATTAGATGTTTAAAATTGAATAAAAAATAACCAATAATTATCAAAAAATAATACTATGATTAAAAATTAAGCATTTTTTTGAACTAATTTTTTTGTTCAATTTTAATTTTTTATATCTACAACTTAGATTCTATAATTTTATTCAAAGTATTAAAAATATCTATCTTTCCCTGACTTATTGAAGCTTTTAGCGAGCCAAGGTCTTTTTCATTTAATTCATTTATTAATAAATTGATTGCTGCATTGGGTAGATTATTTTGTTTTTCATTCATATAACAAATATTAACAACTTGGTCTAATTGGAAAAAAATACTGTCCAATTTTTTAAATAAAAGTAGTTTTTTGTCCATTTCATATTTATCAATAAAATTTGAGTCTTTTTCATAAAAAAATTTAAGAAACTCAATATCTCTTTGCCCGCCAGCAACATATTTGGTTTCGAACCACTTGAATACAATTTTTTTATCTGATTTTTCATTTCTGTTTTTTAACTCATTAACATTTACTCTCATTTTTTTTATTTCTTCAATAACATCTACATCAGATATTGGAAGTAAATTTAATTTATTCAAAAGTTTTGAGACACTATCACTAAATTTATTTTCGGTTATAACTCGAGTTTTTTTTAGAGCTATTTTTTCCCAACAATATGACATATTCTTATGATAATTTTCAAAATTCTCAAAAGTGCACGCAACTGGACCATGATTTCCAGAGGGTCTTAATTTTGTATCCACCTCGTACAAAATACCTTCGGATGTTTTAGTAGAAAGAATGTTTATAAGTTTTCGAAAAATGTTTACGTATATTTTTCTTTCAAATTTTTTACCGTAGACAAAGACTAAATCTAGATCAGAATTTGAAGTCATTGTAAAAGTACCAAATCTCCCATAGGCTATTATACAGAAATCCTCACAATTAATCTTATGAGTATTATAAGTTTCACGCTTAATAATTTGTAAAACATAATCAACTGTAGCTTGTGCTAAATAAGAAAATTCAGATGAAGCTCTTTCTAAACTTATTTCATTATTTATTAAAGCAAATAAAATTTGAAATTTAGTAAGCCTGTGGTGTTTTCTTAGAGCATTTAGCATACCTTCAGTTTCGTAATTTTGTAAATCTAACTTTTCGAAAGAATTTTTGTAATAGGAAATATTACCATTTAACCTAATTGCGTATTCTGGTTGAATAACTTCTAGTAGTTTCATATCTTTTGATAGAATATCTGTTAAGATTCCTGAAAATAATAGAACCTTTGATAAATTCTCATAAACGAACGAACTGTTTTTGAGGATTTCTAAATAATCAAGGTTTGAGTTTAAAGAATTTACATATCTTAAAAGTTGATAAAGACCTTCTTCTTTATGTTTATTTCGAAAAATAATTGGAATTATTTCTTTAAAAATCTTAGACAATTTTTCTCTTGTTGCTGATGATAGACTGTTTTCAAAAAAACTTTCAAATAGTCTTATGGTTGAATCTATGTTTATATTACTTAAATTTCGTAATTTAATAATGATATTATTTTCAACTTCATTTACCTCTATTTCTTCATCATTTGCTAATGGCAAATTAATTGGTAAATTTAGTTTTTTATAAAGCATTCACAAACCAAAAAAAATTTATTATCTTATGCAAACTTACATACGTTTCAATTTAGTTTCAATGTTGTATTAGTAGAATTAAAAATGGATCTAGAAAATTATTTATTAAAAAACTCTAAAGAAGAAGAGATTTCTTCTATTATCAAATCATTAGGTGATGCTGCAATTAAAATATCTAATACCATAAGAAGTATCAAACCACAGGAAAGTATCTCAAATAATGACAGAAAATTAAATTCAGATGGAGATATTCAAAAACCATTAGATATAATTTCAGATGAAATTTTGATTAGCTTTTTAGAAAAATCACCTGCTGCAGGGTATGCCTCTGAAGAGCAAGAAGGGTGTATCGATTTCAAAAATAATAATAATTTTATTGTTTTTGCTGATCCGCTTGATGGGTCAAGTAACATTGACGTAAATGTTTCAATAGGTACCATATTTTCGATAATGTCTAAAAATAATTTACCTTTAGAAAAAGCATTTATTCAAAATGGAAGTCATCAAAAAGCATCAGGTTTTTTCGTTTATGGACCACAAACAACCTTATTTATTACAGTTGGGGTTGGAACATCTTTGTTCTCACTAGACGAAATAAAAGGTAAATTTATTCTAGTGAAAGATAAAATTACCATACCAGAAACAACTGCTGAATTTGCAATAAATGCTGCTTACAGAAGATTTTGGGACAGCGCAACATTAAAATATATTACTGAATGCCAGAATGGAGAAGATGGATCGAGAAAGAAAAATTTTGGAATGAGGTGGGTTGGATCATTAGTAGCAGATGCTAGTAGAATTTTTAATCGAGGAGGTATTTTTTTATATCCCTCGGATACCAGAGAAAAATATAAAAATGGAAGGTTACGTTTAACGTATGAAGCAAATCCAATAGCTTATCTGGTAGAACAAGCTAATGGCCAAGCTACTGATGGACATAAAAATATTTTAAACCTAGAAGTCAACGAATTGCACCAAAGATCACCATTAATTTTTGGATCAAAAGAGGAAGTTTTAGAATATAAAAAATCATATTCAAATTTGTAATTTTTTTTGAAAACTTCTATGTAATTTCTTTAACATAAATGTTATTGATAAATCTAATCTCTTTACACTAATTTTTCAGGAGTGTTTTTATGCAAGGACACATAAGATCAAATGATAAAATGTCCTCTAAAATGGCTGATGCAATAAGATTTTTATCTATGGATGCAGTGCAGGCTGCCAATTCTGGTCATCCAGGAATGCCAATGGGTATGGCAGATGTTGCTACTGTTCTATTCAAAGATTTTATTAATATTTAC
The DNA here is from genome assembly GCA_902543145.1 of uncultured SAR116 cluster alpha proteobacterium. Taxonomy (GTDB): domain Bacteria; phylum Pseudomonadota; class Alphaproteobacteria; order Puniceispirillales; family Marisalimonadaceae; genus Marisalimonas. The sequence continues at coordinate 167,119 of CACBXG010000001.1, forward strand.
CCAGATAAACCAGATTGGCCAGATAGAGATAGATTTGTTTTATCTGCTGGTCATGGATCAATGTTATTATATTCACTTCATTATCTTTTAGGCTATAAAGATATGCCAATTGAAAACATAAAAAATTTCAGACAGTTAAATTATAACACTGCTGGGCACCCAGAATTTGGGCATGCTGATGGTATAGAGACTACAACTGGACCATTAGGACAAGGTCTCGCAACTGCAGTAGGAATGGCTTTAAGTGAAAAGTTAATGGCATCTAGGTTTGGTAATAATTTAGTTAATCATTTCACTTATGTTATTGCTGGTGATGGTTGTCTACAAGAAGGTATTAGTCACGAAGCAATTGAGTTTTCTGGACATCTTAAGTTAGCAAAGTTAATTATTTTTTGGGACGATAATAAAATTTCAATTGATGGATCTACTGATTTATCTAATTCGTCAAACCAAATCAATAGATTTAAGGCAGCAGGGTGGCATACCCAAATCATAGACGGTCACAATCATCCTGATATTAGTACTGCTATTATGAATGCAAAAAACTCAAGAAAACCGTCACTTATTGCTTGTAAAACTAAGATTGGATACGGTGCACCTAATTTAGCTGGAACAGCTAAAACTCACGGTGCTCCTCTTGGTGCTGATGAAATAGCCTCAACAAGAAAGGCGTTGGGGTGGTCAAATAATCCATTTGAGATACCCACAGAAATACTAAAAGAATGGAAAAAAACAACAGAAAGATCAAAAGAACTTTTTAAAGTTTGGGAAAAAAAATTAGAAGAAAGCCCTAAGCGCAAACGATTCCAGATGTTTATTGAAGGAAACATTCCTGGTTCTTATCAAAGAAAAATGAATTCATTAATTAAACAAATGAAAAAGGATTTGCCTAAACTTGCAACAAGGCAAGCAAGTCAAAAAGCTTTAGAAGTTATAAATAAAACTATTATAAACACGTTAGGTGGATCTGCAGATTTAACTGGATCAAATTTAACTAAAACAAGTAAAATGAAAACAATCACTTCAAGTAAGTTTTCAGGAAATTATATTCATTATGGAATAAGAGAGCACGCTATGGGCTCTATTATGAATGGTATTGCATTACATAAAGGTTTTATACCTTATGGAGGAACTTTTTTAGTTTTTAGTGATTACATGAGAGCTTCTATAAGACTGTCTGCATTAATGTCTTTAAGAGTGATTTACGTATTAACTCATGATTCGATTGGTCTAGGTGAAGATGGTCCTACTCATCAACCAATTGAACATCTAGCAATTTTAAGAGCAACACCAAATTTAAATTTGATAAGGCCAGCAGATATTGTTGAAACCGCAGAAGCTTGGGATGTTGCACTCAAAACTAATGGACCGACAGTTTTGGCTTTATCAAGACAAGGTTTGAAAGCTTATAGATCTGAAAAAAATAATAAAAACATGGTTTCCTACGGTGGATATATTTTAAATAATATTTCAAAAGATAGAGATATTACTCTGATAGCTACTGGATCTGAAATAGAAATAGCTATGGAAGCTTCAGAAATAATGTATAACGAAGGTATTAAAGCTGCTGTTGTCTCACTTCCTTGCTGGGAATTATTTGATAAACAAAATGAAGCATATAAAAATCAAGTTTTAGGAAATTGCCCACGTATAGCTATTGAGGCTGCTTCTGAAATGGGGTGGAGTAAGTACATTGGTGAAAAGGGAGTCTTCATTGGCATGAAAAGTTTTGGAGCATCTGGACCGGCTTCGGACTTATACAATCATTTTAATATTACCAGTCAATCTATAATTGATTCTGCAAAATTATTGTTAAAATAAATTCAATTATAAAGAGTGAATTATTTAAATGCCCAATAACATTAAATGTATAGTAAATGAAGATGTAAGTAATAAGGTTGTTATTTTAAGAGCGGACTTAAATATTCCAATTGTAAATGGTGTTGTACAAGATCATACCAGACTTATTAGGTTAAAACCTACAATCAATTATTTGTTAGAAAATCAATCGAAACTAGTTATTTGTAGTCATTTAGGTAGACCAAAAGGAAATTTTAATGAAAAATTTTCTCTTAAGCCTCTAGTAAATGTTTTGTCTGAAATTACTAAAACAAAAGTTCATTTTAATTCATCTTGTATTGGTGATGAAGCTTTGAAGCAAAAGAATAAACTAGAACAAGGAGAAATTTTATTATTAGAAAATCTAAGATTTCATGAAAGTGAAGTTAAAAATGACTATGACTTTGCACACGAATTATCTAAGGGGTGTGATATATTTGTGAATGACGCCTTTTCTTGTTCACATAGAGCTCATGCAAGTTTACACGCAATAACAAAATTTCTTCCATCTTTTTCTGGATTATTACTTGATGAGGAAGTAAAAGCACTTACTTCTGTTTTGAACTCTCCAATCAAACCAGTTGCAGCACTAGTCGGTGGCGCTAAAATATCTTCAAAAATTAATATAATAGAATATTTGTTAACTAAAATGAATTATTTGGTTATTGGCGGAGCAATGGCTAATACTTTTCTTGTTGCTCAGGGTTTTAATATGGGAAAAAGCCTTTACGAAAAAGATTCTATTGATATTGCAAAATCAATATTAAAAATAAGTGAGATAAATAACTGTCAAATAATTCTACCTTTAGACCTAGTTGTTTCAAAGAAATTTCAAACTAATGCAAAATTTGAAATTGTGTCCTCAAATGCTGTACCATCAGAAATGATGGCTTTAGATATTGGTCCTAAAACGATAAGTAAAATAAGTTCTGTGTTTCAAAAAGTTAATACTTTACTCTGGAATGGTCCAGTTGGTGCCTTTGAAATACCACCATTTGGAGAGGGAACTTTTAAGCTTGCTAAGGAGGCTGCTAAATTAACGGTAAATAAAAATTTAATTACTGTTGCTGGTGGAGGTGACACGACTTCTGCTTTAAACAATGCTAGTGTGGTGGATGATTTTACATATGTATCCTCAGCAGGTGGAGCTTTTCTAGAATGGCTTGAGGGTATAGAATTACCTGGAATATCAGTATTAAGTAGTAATTAAGTAATGTATTAATTAAGAAAGGAAAAAACATGTCAGTAAGGGTTGCTATTAATGGTTTTGGAAGAATAGGAAGAAATATTTTAAGAGCAATTGTTGAATCAAATCGGGATGACATAATTGTTGTTGGTATAAATGACTTAGGTTCTGTAGAAACAAATGCTCATTTATTAAGATACGATAGCGTTCACGGAAAGTTTCCAGCAGATGTGAAAGTTAGGGAGAATGATCTGGATGTTGGACAAGGCCCTATCAAAGTTACTTCTATTAGAGATCCAAAAGACTTACCTTGGAAAGACCTTGATGTAGATATAGCTATGGAGTGCACAGGTATATTTGCTAGCCAAGAAAAAGCTTCAATGCATTTAGATGCAGGAGCGAAGAGGGTACTTGTTTCTGCTCCTGCTAGTGGTGTGGATATTACTGTTGTTTATGGAGTAAATCATCAAAAAATATCTAAAGATCATCTTGTTATCTCAAACGCCTCTTGTACTACAAACTGTCTAGCACCTATTGCGATGGCCCTAAATAATGGAGTAGGTATAAATCAAGGTTTTATGACTACAATTCATTCTTATACAGGTGATCAACCAACATTGGATACAATGCATTCTGATCTTTATAGGTCGAGAGCTGCTGCTGGCAATATGATACCAACTTCTACTGGTGCAGCTAAAGCCGTTGGATTGGTTTTACCAGAATTAAATGGAAAATTAGATGGTGTTTCAGTAAGAGTTCCTACTCAAAATGTATCAGTTGTTGATTTTAAATTTAATGCTTCAAGAACAACTTCAGTTGACGAAATTAATAACATTATAAAAGAATCTGCGAATGGAGAGCTGAAAAATATTCTTGGCTTCACCGATGAACCTCTTGTATCAAGTGATTTTAATCATGACTCACGGTCTTCTATTTTTCACATGGATCAAACAAAAGTGATGGACAAGACATTCGTTAGAGTATTAAGCTGGTACGATAATGAGTGGGGTTTTTCTAATAGAATGTCAGATACCGCTGTAGCTATTGGTAAGACAATTTAAAAAAACAATTTTAGACTTTATTGAGTAAAAAGGAAATATTTGTATGACCGATGTGTTAATAGCACCGTCAATATTATCATCAAATTTTTCATGTTTAGCTGATGAAATTAAAGCTATTGATAAAGCAGGTGCAGATTGGATACATTTGGATGTAATGGACGGTCATTTCGTGCCAAATCTTACATTTGGTCCACCAATTATCAAATCTATAAGAGATTATACAAAAAAACCTTTCGATGCACATTTAATGGTTTCTAATCCAGATGATCTTCTAGAAGAATATGTTAGTGCTGGAGTTAATATTATAACTGTACATAAAGAAGTTACTCCTCATTTAGATAGAACTTTGAATCGTATTCGTGAATTAGGATGTAAAGCTGGAATTTCTATTAATCCTGCCACGTCTATTTCAGGACTAGAGTTTTTATTAGAAAAATTAGATCTTATTCTTATAATGTCGGTTAATCCAGGTTTTGGTGGTCAAGTGTTTATAGAATCATCTTTGAATAAAATTAGATCAGTTAGAGAATTAGTAAACGATAAACCTATCAAGATACAGGTTGATGGTGGGATTAATAGGATGGTAGCGCCTAGGGTAATTGATGCAGGTGCAAATGTAATTGTTGCAGGTTCAGCTGTCTTTAATGGCGATAGTGAAGAGAGTTATTCAAAGAATATTAAAGCTCTTCGTTATAAAATTTAAAATATGAAAAAAATAAATTTTAATATTATTTTTGATCTAGATGGAACTTTAGTTCATTCAGTTCCTGATATGCACTATGCCATAAACAAAACTTTAAATAAATATAATTTAAAAAATATCTCTGAAGGAAAATTACAAACTTTTGTAGGCGAAGGTATGTTGTCTTTATCAAAAAAAGTAGTTGATTTTTGTGGAGGAGATCAAAGTTTATATGAAGTAATTTTTAATAGTTATAGGCAAAACTATTCAGAACAACCTTACAAATATAGCACTTTAATGCCTGGGGTAATGGAGACCCTAAATTTCTTTTATGAACAAAAAATTCCAATGGGTATTTGTACAAATAAAAGACAATTTGTAACTGAAAAATTAATTGAAGAAATGAGTTTAAAAAAATTTTTTACCATAGTTGTTGGGGCAAGAAATAATATTCCATTAAAACCAAAGCCTAATATGTTGTTATTAGCAATGGAAGGTTTTAAAACAAGAAACAAAGTGTTTTACATGGTTGGTGATACATCAAATGATATAGATGCAGCTAAAGCAGCTAATATAAAATCAATTGTGGTTGCAGGCGGTTACACTGATAAGGATGTTAACAAACTTGGAGCAACTCATACCATTAAAAATATGAAAGATATAATCAAACTTTTAGACTTATCTTAAATTGGATCCCAGCTGAAAACATCGCCACTTCTTTCATTAGGCGTCATTGAATTTTTAAATGAGGGAAGAGCTCTTTCAGCAATTTGTTGTGGTGTCCACCCTGTTTCTGAATGAACGCTTTTTATAGGTCTATTTTGATTATAAATAAATAATTCATTCAATCTTGCACTAAAGATTTGTCCACTTACATCTTTAGCGGCTTCAGATACTAAAAAAACAGCTAAAGGGGCGTTAGTTTCAGGGGTCATTTTCTTTAATCTTTCAACTCTTTCTTTTTCAGCTTCAGTATTTGAAGGTATAGAATTGGTCATTCTACTCCAGGCAAAAGGTGCAATACAATTTGATCTAACATTAAATCTACTCATATCTAAGGAAATGGATTTTGATAATCCAGCAATTCCTAATTTTGCAGCTGAGTAATTTGCTTGACCAAAATTTCCTATTAATCCCGATGTACTTGTCATATGTACATAAGCTCCTGAATTTTGTTCTCTAAAAAAAGGAGCAGCAGCCCTACTTACATAAAAGCTACCATTTAGATGAACATTTATTACATCATTCCAATCTGATGGTTCCATTTTATGGAAAATTGTGTCTCTTAAAATACCAGCGTTGTTTATAACAATATCTAATCTACCATAAGTATCTAATGCTTTTTTTATTATTAGTTGTGCACTATCCCATGAAGAAACACTATCATTACTAATTATAGCTTTTCCACCTTTTTGAGTGATTAATCCTACTGTTTCTTGTGCTGGAGATTCAGATCCTCCCTCGCCAGTTAATGAAACACCTATATCATTTACAACAATTGAAACTCCTTCTTTTGCAAGAGCAAGAGCTATTTCACGTCCAATTCCGCCACCAGCTCCAGTTACAACGGCTACTTTATCTTTTAATCCTAAATCCATATCCATTAAAGCATTCCCTTAATTAAATTATTTGTTATTATTAATAATTTTTTAGTAACTTTCCAGGATATAATTTTAAATTGATTACATTCATTGAATTAATGAAAATTAATCTTATTATAATTTTAGATTAATCTAGTGGCTTCTAAGATCACTTACAAAGACTCTAAGATTGCCGACATATAGGTTTACTTTACTTTGTACTTATACTTAATTAAATCAACAAAGTATAAGTTAGATATATCTAAACTTTTGGTCCTAATACATTCTACTTCAATATTTGAAAGTTTTTAAAAATTAACTATAGTGTTTCCGTGTGATTTGAACTCGTAGCTCATCTGGATAGAGCACCAAATTCCTAATTTGGGGGTAGCAGGTTCGAGTCCTGCCGGGTTCACCACACAATTTGAGACATAAATAAATCATTAAATCAAGTCAAACTTAATTTTTTTATTTTTTATGAAATATACTGAGTTGAATATTTTTTTAGATTTCAAAGACAACATGTAAATATTTAAGCCATTATAGAATACATATAAAAAATAGATTTGATAGCAAATCAAACAACTTACTGAATGATATGTCTAAATGTCATTTTTGTTATAAATCACCAAGTTTCTAAAATTTTTTTTATTACTATCCTAAAGATTATCTTGGCATAAAACATAATGTTCATCTTTTCTTTTATCGGAATTGAATACACGATAAAAACTACTGTACTACTAATTCTTAATGCTCAGTTCATTGTCTAAATTTAGACTTTCTATTAATTAATAAATTAATTATTAAAAATTGAAATTTATACCAAATAGAAAATTATTTTTCCCTACTTCTAAGTAAGACAAAGGAGTAATTTTATAGATAATTTTTTTCTTTTGAGTGTTATTTTTGAATTATTTAAAATATTTTTAGAAAAATTTTTGAAGCCATCACTACTGGAAGAAAAAATTGATTTTAAATAATTTGTAATTTTATCGTTATATCCATAATGATTAAATAACTTAGAAGCAAATTTTTTAATATCATCTGCAAATGCATTTTTTGGATTGTTAATTGTAGTAATTACAATTAACATAAAAGAAGAATGATTTAATATAATATTTCAAATTTTCAATATACTGAGTTAGATCCTTAAAATTAGAACTAAAAGTTTTTAAGAGTCAAAATTTGAAATAATAAATCTTTCAATTTATATTGCGTTATCTGATAATTATATAATTTACTTAGATCAAGAAAAGATTTTCTTAATAAAGATTAAATTAATTTACACTTATTTATACTTTTTTTTAATATTGATTCTAATTTATTTATGCTTTATAGGAATTATTAATGAAAATTGAAGATGTAATTTTATATGATGGAGTTTGCATTCTTTGCAATAAATGGGTTTCATTTATTATCAGAAACGACAAAAATAAAAGATTTAAGTTTGCTCCAATTCAATCAAAGTTTGCTTCTAAAATTATCAATGAATTTGGCGGTGATACAAAAAATATTGATACTATATTCCTGATTAAATCAAATGAAGTATATACAAAGTTTCAAGCTTCAACGTATGCTTTGTATTCTGTAAATAAAATTTTCATTTTTATTTATGCGCTTAATATGATTTTACCTAAAGCATTATTAGATTTTTTTTATGATTTTGTAGGCTCAAGAAGATATAAAATATTTGGTAAATTTAATTCATGTCCTCTACCAGATCCTAAAATAAAAGATAGATTTATAAATGATTGATGTTATCAACATTGAACAATTTAGTTCAATAGTTAGAATTTTATTTTGTATAATTTTTTTTAACAAAATTTATTTTTCAATAAAGGGATTTGATTTTCACTGGGCTCATATAGAAAACATAAAAGAAAGAAAACTAATTTATTTTTTATTATGTCTTAGTTTATTTTTTTTAGTGTTACTATTTGTTGGTTTTTTAACAAAATTTTCTTCTGTAATCATATTACTTATTTATTTTTACACTTTTATAAGGTCTTCTTTATTTAGCTTGGAAGATACTTATCTAAGCTCTTTGTCAATTTATGTTGCTTTATCAAATAATTTTTATTTCTCGCTAGATAAGTTATTGGGACTTAATAATATGATTTTTAATAGTTATTTTTTTAATATTCAATTATTTCCTGAGATGATAGTTTCTATATTTTTTTCATTAATTTTCTTTTCTTCAGCATGTGAAAAACTTAGATCAAAAATGTGGAGAAGTGGATTAGCTGTTAAATATTTTTTTATACACCCAAAATTCCGAAAAGTTAATTTAGAGTTTTTAGGAAATAGAAAACTTTTTTCAACAATATCAGGAATGATTGTGATGTCTTCTCAAGGTCTAATATTTTTTTGCTTATTTTTCCCTTCAAAATATGGTTTGATTGTTTTATTTTCATTATTAGTATTCAGTTTAATACTGAGTATTTTTTTTCTATATGTTGGATTAGCAGAAGCTTGCATTTTACTTTTACTAACTCAAAGTTGTTTTTTTGTATTTTTGTGGGACATGAGTGTACTTGAATATCTGCTGATTAATTTTAATAATTTTTCCGTATTAGAAGAATGTTTATTATTTTTTACTTTAATTTTAAGTTTTATCTTCTTCATAAATCAACTTTTCCCTCAAAAATATGAAACTATTGTTTTTAAAAATTCTTTTTTTAAATGGATCTTCAAATTACCTAGAATTTTTTTGGGTTTAGGTAGAGTAGGCGTCTACACTGAAGAACACTTATCTAATCCTATTGCCTTTAGAGTTTTTGCAACCTCAAAAAATAATAGAGTAAATGAGCTTTTTCAATTATATAATGATGATGGAACGCCGTACTTAAAAAAAGTTATATTACTTCCATGTGTTTTTATGTGTATTGCTTTTAAAATTCATGATATTTTAATAGAGCTTGATGAAAAAGGGAGATTATCTCCGAGTAATTCAAAATTTTTTGATGGTTATATTCGTTTTCTTTTAAAAGAAGAAAATATTGATTTTACAAAAATAGAAAATATAACTTTCAATATTAATCAGTTAAACATTGATGAAGCGGTAAAAAAAAATATAGATTTGAATAAAAAAATGATTCCTCTACTAGAATTAAAAATTGTTTCTAATTTCAACATCATTATACGTCCTTTAAAAAATAAATTACTTAATTACAGCTCTGTAAGAAAAAGATCAGAAAGATATAAAATGTAAATATGATTTAAAGGTAATTGATTTCATTATGAATTAAAGTCAATATTAATTTCGCATATTAAAATATTCTATAAATTCATAAAATAATAAATTTTAGTACATGAAATCCTTTTGTTTGAGATCTAAGCATTAACTCAATATTTAAAAATTTTAAATATACTTCAATTTCACTGATACTAAGTTTATTTATAAATCAAGTTTTCCAAAAACTGAAATTTATATTGTTTTTCCCCATCAACATCAAAATCTTTTTAATATCAATAAATGTTAAGTTTCTTGTTTCCACAACTTTAACATCACTATTTATTAAAATATGGATCTTTTGTCGTCTGTATAATCTTATCCCTCTAAATTATAAATTAGTTCTCATATCCCTTTCCCCATTTTTTCAAAAGTATGTGAAAAAGTTTCCATTCATTTGAGTTGAAATCTAGTGTGAGAGTTTGTTTGAGTTTAGGTAATTGAATATTTATAATTTTTATAATATATCTTTTTAAAAAATTCAAAAATATAACTTATAAATATGTGACTTTAATTTGTAATTGTATTAATTAAAATTACATTAATAAAAAAATGAAACTTTTATAATATTTCAACTTTTAAGAATACTTAATTTAAAACTTGAAATAAAAGCTTTATAGAGACAAATTTTTAAATAATAAATCTTTCAAGTTGTATTACATTATCTGATAATTATATAAACTTCGAGACAAAACAAAGGTTTTTAAATAAATTCTTAAGGGTCAAAATGGCAATAAACTTTTTTATAGATTTTGAAATTTCCACACTTAAATTAAAAATTGGGTATATCAGATTTAGAAAAGCAGGTCATGGACCTGCTTTACTTATGTTGCATGGAAATCCACAAACACATGTAATGTGGCATAAAGTAGCTCCAGCTTTAACAAAGAAATTTACGATTATTTGTCCAGACATTCCAGGTTATGGAAAATCCTATAAACCTAAAATATCTAAAGATCATGAAAACTACTCAAAAGTTAGCATGGCCTCTGATATGAATGAGTTAATGACTTTATTAGGACATAAAACATTTTACCTAGTTGGCCACGACCGAGGTGCAAGAATAGGTCATCGATTAGCCTTAAATTATCCTGACAAAGTTAAAAAAATAATGTTATTAGACATAATACCAACTATTGAACATTTTGAGAGAACTAACAAAGAATTTGCAATGGGTTACTATCATTGGTTTTGGTTGGCACAGAAATATCCAATACTAGAGTCAGTAATTAACAAAGCACCTGAGGAGTGGTTTTTTGCGCATACTTCAAGAGAAAAAAAGGAGAAAGATTTTTTTGCACCAAGAGCATTAGCTGATTACTTGGAGTGTGTTAAAAATCCTGAAACTATTAGGTCTATTTGTGAGGATTATAGAGCGGCTGCATCTATTGATTTGAAAGATGATGACATAAGTAGAAAACAAAATTTAAAAATTAAAATGCCAACACTAGTTTTGTGGGGTAAAAAAGGTAAGATAGATCAATGGTATGATCCCTTAACAATCTGGCAAAAATATTGTGATCAAGAAGTTAGAGGTTATGGTGTTAATACAGGCCATTATTTAGCTGAAGAAAATCCTGATGAAATTATAAAAAGTATTAAAAACTTTTTTTAAACAAAATAAATTGAGGTTGAAATTAAAATGAATGAGATGCATCTGAAGAAAATGAATAACGATTTGCCAATATGGGATCTTTCAGAAATATATAAAAACATTAAAGATCCTAAAATTAGTAGAGATATAAAGAATATTAGAGAGACAGCAAATAATTTTCTTAAAAAATGGAAAGGTAAGATAAATAATTTAATTTCATCAGATTTTTTGTTTTGTATAAATGAATATCAAGAAATAAATGAAGCTATTTATAAGATCGCAACACATAGTAGTTTAACCTTTGCTACAAATATGGAAGATCCTGAAATTTCTAAATATAACTCCTCTATATCAGACCAAATTACTGAAATTCTATCTACTCTCATTTTTGTTACATTAGAACTTTCAAAAGTTGATGATAATACAATTAAGAATTGGTTAAATGATAAAGAGGCAAAGAACTGGGAACCTTATCTCAATATATTAAGAAAAAGAAACCCTTATCTTCTTGATCCCCTTGTAGAAGAGATTTTAATAGAGAAATCTGCTACTGGTAGGTCAGCATGGATACGATTATTTGATGAGACATCTGCAGCATTGCGTTTTCCTTTCAAAAACAAATCGCTTACTGAAGCTGAAATTTTGAATTTGTTGTCTGATGCGGATCCAGAAACTAGAAAAATTGCAGGTAAATCACTTTCTGAAGTTTTAGAAAATAATAAACGTATTTTTGGAATGATACTTAATGTGATTTCTAGAGATAGATTTATCGAAGACAACAAAAGGGGGTTTAAAAGAATTATGTCCTCAAGAAATCTTGATAATGATGTTGAAGATGAAGTTGTAGATAAATTAGTAGATACAATTGATAAGGCTATGCCTAAACTTACCCATAGATATTATAAATGGAAAGCTAACCAATTTGGTCAGACCAGGTTAGATTGGTGGGATAGAAATGCACCATTGCCTCATTCTTCTGAAAATTTCATAAAATGGTCTGATGCTAAAGATATCATTTTAGATTCATTTTCTTCATTCCATCCAGAGATTTCTAATCTAGCAGAATTATTTTTTAAAAATAATTGGATAGATGCAAGCCTAAGAAAAGGTAAAGCATCAGGTGCTTTTGCTCATCCTTCAGTTCCGTCATTGCATCCATACATATTAGTAAATTATCAAGGTAAGATTAGAGATGTTATGACACTTGCACATGAACTTGGTCATGGTGTCCACCAAATTCTTGCGGGTAAAAATGGATTATTAATGGCAGAAACACCTCTAACACTCGCTGAAACAGCATCAGTTTTCGGTGAAATGTTGGTGTTTAGAAAATTATTAGATGAGAGCTCAATTGCACAAAAAAAACAATTATTGTCTGGTAAAATAGAAGACATGTTAAATACTGTTGCTAGACAAATAGGGTTTCACCAATTTGAGGTCAAATTTCATGAGGCAAGAATAAAATCTGAATTAACACCTGATGAGATAAGTAATATTTGGATGGGGACACAGTCTCATGCTGTGGGTCCTCATATTAATCTTGGAGATGATTATAGATTTTTATGGGGATACATCCCTCACTTTGTTCATACCCCGTTTTATGTATATGCTTATGCTTTTGGAGATAGTCTAGTAAATGCACTTTGGTATGCATATCAAAAAAGTGATAAAGATATTTTTTCTAATAAGTACATTGAAATGTTATCTTCAGGAGGGACAAAAAATCATAATGATCTACTTAAACCTTTTAATTTAAGTGCATATGATAATAGTTTTTGGGAAAAAGGTATTACAATGATAACTGAATTAATGGATGAGCTCGATGATTTGGGTAATTAATCTAATTTTTGAGGGTTTCAATTATTATGAGTGAAGATAGTAGAATTCAAGACGAACTGAGCTCATCTATGACAGGTGGAAGACTAAGGCGTTATGCAAAGGTAACTTCCGCAATGGGTGCGCTTGCTGCAAGACTGGCTGGTGAAAGATATTTAGGAATTAAAATAAACAGAGAACAGCATGCTTCTGATTTGAGAGCCGCCTTAGGAGGGCTAAAAGGTCCGCTTATGAAAGTCGCTCAAATTCTTGCCACTATTCCTGACGCTCTCCCTAAAGAGTATGTAAATGAATTATCTCATCTTCAAGCAGATGCCCCTTCAATGGGTTGGCTTTTTGTTAAAAGAAGGATGAAAGCTGAGTTAGGAGAAAATTGGCTTACTTATTTTAATACCTTTGATAAACAAGCCTCTGCTGCAGCATCTCTAGGTCAAGTTCATTTTGCTGAAGACATCAACGGAAAAAAATTAGCCTGTAAGTTACAATATCCTGATATGGGTTCAGCAGTTCAGGCTGATCTTAAGCAACTTAAATTAATATTTTCATTATATGAAAAATATGATTCTGCCATTTCAACTGAAGCAATACATGAGGAGTTGTCAGATAGGCTAAAAGAAGAACTCAATTACTCCCATGAAGTTAAAAATTTAAAATTATATAGGTATATGTTATCTGATTTAAATCAAATTACACTTCCTAATCCGATTGACGAATTATCTACAAACAGACTTTTAACGATGACAAGGATAGATGGCTCTAAAATCATGGATTTTATTGCAAAAAATAGTGACATCAAAATAAGAAATCAAGTCGCTATCAATATGTTTAAAGCTTGGTATATTCCATTTTATAAATATGGAATAATTCATGGGGATCCTCATCTTGGAAATTATACAATACGTCCTGATGGAGGAGTAAACCTAATGGACTTTGGATGTATTAGAATCTTTAGACCAGATTTTGTAACAGGCGTAATTGAACTTTATAAAGCTTTGAGAGATGGAGATGAAGAACAAGCAGTAAATGCTTACAAAAGTTGGGGTTTTGAAAATCCCTCAAAAGAATTAATTGGTGTTTTAAATATTTGGGCAAACTTTATCTATCAACCTTTACTAGAAGATAAAGTTAGATTGATCAATCCAAGTGAATCTGGACAATATGGAAGAGAAACGGCAGAAAAAGTTCATGAAGAATTAAAAAAAATTGGAGGTGTTAAACCACCAAGAGAATTTGTGTTGATGGATAGAGCGGCTGTAGGATTAGGATCAGTTTTCATGCATTTGAAAGCAGAGATTAACTGGTATAGAGTTTTTCACGATTTAGTTGGTGACTTTGATGAAAAGATTTTGTCTAAAAGGCAAAGTAAAGCTATGAAGCAATCAGGTTTATTTTAGACGAATATAATTAATTTATACTCTGCAAGATTGTATCCAAAGATTTTTTTGCATCTCCATAAACCATTCTAGAATTTTCTCTAAAAAATAATGGATTTTCAATTCCAGAGTAACCTTTTCCTTGTCCTCTTTTTGAAATAAAAACCTGTTTAGCTTTCCAAACTTCCAGAACAGGCATTCCCGCAATTGGGCTATTAGGATCGTCTTGAGCGGCTGGATTAACAATATCATTAGCTCCTAGTATCATGACTACATCTGTATCAGGAAAATCGTCATTTATTTCGTCCATTTCAAGAACAATATCATAAGGAACTTTCGCTTCTGCTAGCAGAACATTCATGTGGCCTGGAAGCCTTCCCGCAACAGGATGAATTCCAAATCTTACTTCTTTGTTTTTTGCTCTTAGTCTAGAGGTTAATTCAGAAACTGTGCTTTGCGCTTGTGCAACTGCCATACCATAACCAGGAACGATTATAATTTTGTTTGCATCATTTAATGCAGCCGCTACGGAATCTATATCTATTGGTTTCATCTCACCTTCAATATCCATTGTAGGACCTGTAATATCACCCCAACCACCTAAAATAACTGAAAGAAACCTTCGGTTCATAGCCTTACACATTATATATGACAGTATAGCACCAGAAGATCCAACCAAAGCACCTGTTACAATTAACAGGTCATTTCCAAGCATAAAGCCTGTTGCAGCTGCAGCCCATCCAGAATATGAGTTAAGCATTGAAACAACTACTGGCATATCTGCACCACCTATTGCTAAAACGAGATGAGCTCCTATTACAAATGCTATTATAGTCATTATAATTAATGTCCAATTACCCTCATCAATCAAAAACATGTATCCCAATGCTAAGCAAGAAAATAAC
This sequence comes from uncultured SAR116 cluster alpha proteobacterium, assembly GCA_902543145.1. Classification (GTDB taxonomy): domain Bacteria; phylum Pseudomonadota; class Alphaproteobacteria; order Puniceispirillales; family Marisalimonadaceae; genus Marisalimonas. The sequence goes on from CACBXG010000001.1 coordinate 182,407, forward strand.
ATGACCAAATTTAACAAATGTCTTCCAGGTAAAATTAATGCCTTACCAGTTATCAATTCAGATAACTTTCCAAATGCAACTATAGAGCCAGTAAATGTGATTGCTCCAATAAATACCCCAATAAAAACTTCAACGTTATGGATCATATACTGAGTAGAATTCATATCAGAGTGTGGTAACATGGCAGAGTTTATGCCTATAAAAACAGCAGCTAAACCTACAAAAGAGTGCAGAGCAGCAACCAATTGAGGCATGCCTGTCATTTGTACTTTTTTAGCAACAATTGCTCCAATTATAGAACCAACTAAAATTGCAGCTATAAGCCAATTGAGCCATTTAGTAAAAAAAACTTGTTTTCCATAAATTGTTGCAAAAACAGCAATTGCCATACCAACAATACCATACCAAACGGCTCTTTTTGCCTTTTCTTGATTGCTTAGGCCACCTAATGCAAGAATGAAAAGCACACTGGATGTTATGTATGATGCAGTTAATAATCCAATAGTCATCTAATAATCCTTTTTTAGCTTCTCTGAAACATTGATAACATTCTTTTTGTAACCATAAACCCTCCTACAATATTTATGGTGGCAATAAAGATAGATATTAAGGCTAAAATACTTACTATATCGTTCTCAGTTCTCATTTGTAGTAAAGCACCAATTATAACTATGCTTGAGATAGCATTTGTAACAGCCATCAAAGGTGTGTGAAGTGAATGAGATACGTTCCATATAACTTGATATCCTACGAAACATGATAAAATAAAAACAATAAAATGTTGCATAAAGTCTGAGGGTGCATAATAACCTATAAACCAAGTAAGAAGAGCACCAATTGCTAAAAGTAAGAACTGTAATTTACCAGCTTTTTTTTCTGCATTTATTTCATCCTGAGCTATCTCTTCTGGTGATTTTTCTTTTATTTTATTAGTCTCATGTTTGGCAATAGCTGCGATTTTTGGTTTTGGTGGAGGAAAAGTTATTTTACCGTCATTAAGAACTGTAGCACCTCTTATGACATCATCTTCCATATTAGTGAATGGTATTCCGTCTTTTTTAGGAGTTAAGTCATCAACCATGTGACGTATATTTGTAGAATATAAACTGGAAGATTGTGTTGCCATTCTACTTGGTAAATCTGTAAATCCAATAACCTTTACTTTATTTTTTGTTTCTATAATTTTATTAGGAACGGTAACTTCGCAGTTTCCTCCTTGTTCAGCAGCTAAATCTACAATTATGGAACCAGGTTTCATCAGCTCAACCATTTCTTTAGGCCATAACTTGGGCGCAGGCATTCCAGGAATGAGTGCGGTTGTAATCACAATATCAATCTCTGGCGCTTGTTTTCTAAATAATTCCATTTCTTTTTTTATGAATTCTTTAGAAGCAGGTTTTGCATACCCTCCTTCACCAGTGCTATCTGATTCAAAATCAAGCATTAAAAATTCTGCACCCATTGATTCAATTTGTTCAGCAACTTCTGGCCTTACGTCAAAAGCTCTAACAATAGCACCCATAGATTGAGCAGTTCCAATGGCTGCAAGCCCAGCAACTCCTGCTCCTATTACAAGAACTTTTGCAGGGGGAACTTTCCCAGCGGCTGTTATTTGACCAGTAAAAAACCTTCCAAATTGGTTTCCTGCCTCAATTATTGCTCTATAACCAGCTATGTTAGCCATAGAAGATAACGCGTCCATTTTTTGAGCTCTACTAATTCTAGGGATCATATCCATAGCTTGAGCTGTAACTTTTTTCTTTTTCAAAGCTTCTAGAAGAGATTTATTTTGATTAGGCCATATAAAACTTATAATATGATGATTTAATTTTATCTTTGATAATTCTGATTTTTCTGGGCCTCTTACTTTTAATATTATATTTGATTGCTTCCAAAGTTCACTTGAATTCTTAACAACTTTAACTCCAGCATTTTTATAATCTTTATCTGAAAAGTTAGCGTTAATACCAGCACCAGTTTCTAAAAGACATGTATAGCCCAATTTTTGCAATTGCTTTGCACTTTCAGGTGTAAGAGCTACTCTGTTTTCACCTTTAAAAACTTCTTTAGGGCAACCAATAATCATTTAATTTACTCCAAAAGATATTAAATAAATTTGACATTATTTAACTAATTCTTCTTTACTAGCTTAAAAAAAAAACCGCAATTAGAAAATGCGGTTCATGCTAAAAGTTTGAAAAGTTAGGCTTAGTAGCCTTCTCTTTCTAACCTTTTCCTCATAAGTTTTCTAACTCTTCTAGTACTTTCAGCCATTTCTCTTGCTTTTCTTTCTGAAGGTTTTTCATAAGCTCTTCTGTTTTTCATTTCTCTAAACATGCCTTCCCTCTGCATCTTCTTTTTTAAAACTCTAAGAGCTTGGTCGACATTATTGTCTCGAACGGACACGTACATACTTAAAACCCACATTTGTTATTAATAAGGAGAGTCAATTAACACGATAAATGAGGTAATTGCAAGTTATTTAATGTTTTTATTTATATTATATTGAATTTGTACATATTATAAATTAGGTATTAATCATACATTTTGACGGTAATAATAATGAATACTAACACATTTGATAATAACCAAATCAGAATCGATCTAATTATGGCAATGTTAACACATGTCCCCTTCGATGGATGGACTTGGGAAGCAATGGAACGAGGTGCTATAGATATTGGTTATGAAAAGAAAAAAACTTCTTCAGAAAGAAAAAAAATTTTCAAAGATTTATTTAAAAACGGTTCTATTGATTTTATTGATATTTTTTCCGAAATAATCGACTTAGAAGTAAAAAAAAATTATAATTCAATTGAAACAAAACCAGAAAGAGTGCCTGAAAAAATCAAAAAAATTATAATGATTAGATTAAATTTGTGTCAGAAATATAAAGAAGCAATAAGATCTTCAATTTCATTATCTGCAATTCCTGTAAATACAAAAATATCTTTAAATATACTTTATAGAACTTGTAATAGCATTTGGAGAATAGCAGGAGATAAGTCTACAGATTTTTCTTTCTACACAAGAAGAATATCCTTGGCTGCAGTTTACACATCCACATTGTTATTTTGGTTAAATGATAAGTCCAATAATAGTATTGAAACTGAATTATTTTTAGATAGAAGATTAAAAGATATAAGTAAGATTTCCAATTTAAAAAGGCCACTTTCTGATTTGAGAAAATTCACAAATAATTTTAATGGTTTAAAAAATACCATTAACATTAAATCTGCTTTTAGTTTTTTAAAAAAGATAAGTAAAATTAAAAATTCAAGCATTAGTTAATTAACTAAAAAGTTATAAAAATGCCTATTAAAATACATGATAATTTGCCTGCCAGAAAACTTCTTGAAAATGAGATTGTAGACGTAATAGATAGTAGCACAGCAGAAAAGCAAGATATAAGACCATTAAAATTTCTATTATTAAATTTAATGCCAAAAAAACTTGAAACTGAGGTGCAATTTGCAAGGTTACTTGGTGCATCTCCTTTGCAAATAGAATTAACTTTAATGACTACTGAAACATATTCACCAAGAAATACTAAAAAAGAACATTTGATTGAATTTTATAAAACTTTAGACGACATTAATAATAATTTCTACGATGTTCTCATAATCACTGGTGCACCCGTTGAAACTGTTCCTTTTCAAGAAGTAAAATACTGGAATGAATTGAAAGAAATTATTTCATGGTCTTCTAGAAATATATTTAGAAGAATTGGAGTATGTTGGGGAGCTCAAGCTCTATTAAAAGTCCTTCATAATGTTGAGAAACACTCTATGGAGAAAAAATTATTCGGTGTTTTCGATCATAACTTAAATCAAGAAAAACAATATAGACTAATGCAAGGTTTTATTGATAGATTCCCAATGCCGGTCTCACGCTATACACAAAATAAAAAGGACGAAATTATACAATCAGGTCTTGAGATACTAGCATTTTCTCCAAGTTCAGGTGTAGGAATGGTTAGATGTCCCAAAACAAAGGATTTGTTCATATTAAATCATTTAGAGTATGATGCTATTACTCTCAAGGATGAATTTTTAAGAGATAAGTCACAAAATACTCAAATTGATATTCCAGCTAATTATTTTCCAAATGACGATATTAGCCTTGAACCAATTAACAGATGGAGACCATACGCATTTTTACTATTTACTAATTTTATAAATGAGGTTTATCAAGATGTTCCATTCAACTTCACAAAGGTAAGTAATTAAAGAATTTTTTTATTATAATGTCCCATTTTTCTACCGGGCTTTACATTTTTTTTCCCATAGATATGTAATATATAATTTTGATCTTCATATATACTTACATTGTTTATGTCTTGGCCGATTAGATTTATCATTTCCCATCTACCATTGCATTCAACATCTTTAACTGGTAATCCACATATTGTTCTGACCAAAATATCAAATTGGCTCATATTACAACCATTTAATGTCCAATGAAAAGAATTGTGTGGTCTTGGCGCAATTTCGTTAAATACAATTCTTCCATCTAACAATTCAAATAATTCGAAAGCTAAAACACCATAAAAATTTAAATTTTGTGCTAAATTTTTTGCTTTTATTTTTATGTCTATTTCAATGTTCGAATCTAAGCAGGTGGGTGCAGTTGTTTTTTTTAATATACCATTTTCATGATAATTTTCAGATAGAGGGAAAAATCCTTCAGAGCCATCAAGACTTTTGAAATACATTAAAGAAATTTCTCTTTTAAATTCTAATTTTTCTTCTAAAACACACTCTACCGACCCTAAATTTTCCCAAGCTTCAAAAAAATTTGAATTTTCATCGATTTTTATCTGTCCCTTTCCATCATACCCTAGAGAGTTAGTCTTAAGTATTCCTTCTTTACTTATTTTTTTAATTGAAGATATTAAGTCATCAGTATTTTTAATTAAAAACCATTTTGGAGTGATAAAGCCAGACTTAAGCGCCATTTCTTTTTCTTTAGATCGAATTTGCGCACATCTAAAAACTTGACTGCTTGGCACTACTTTTGTTTGGTTAGATAATAATTCAAGTGATTTAGATGGAATGTTTTCAAATTCAGAGGTTGCACAAAATACATCATTAGAAAATTCGACTAATTTAGCATAATCATTCCATTGACCATATGTAATTTTATCAACAACTGCCTCTGCCGGATTATCACCTTTGGGACAATAAAGATGTGTTTTATATCCTGCTCTTGAAGCTGATAAAGCTATCATTTTCCCAAGTTGACCTCCTCCAATAATACCGATTACATTTTCATCATTAGGTAAGATCGGAAAATTATTTACTTTAGTCATTTTTTAGTTTTGGTGTAAGTGGAACATTTTCTGTTTGGGAAGATAGCCAATTTGTTAGTTTTGTATTTATTGCTTTGTTAGATAAACTTAAAATTTTAGCAGCATAAACAGCTGCATTAATAGCGCCAGCTTTCCCAATGGACATTGTTGCTACAGGAACCCCACCAGGCATTTGGACTATTGATAAAAGACTGTCTAGGCCATTTAGTGAAGAACTTTGAATTGGCACACCTATAACTGGTAATTCAGTATGTGAGGCAACCATACCAGGAAGGTGAGCGGCACCTCCAGCACCCGCAATAACAATCTGAATTGAATTTTCCCGTGCATTTTTTGCAAAATCATTCATTCTGTCAGGAGTCCTGTGTGCAGATATAATTTTAGTAGTAAAAGGAATGTTAAGTTTTTTTAAAATTTCTTCTGAAAATTTCATAGTTTCCCAATCACTTTGGCTTCCCATGATAATAGCAACTGATGGTGTTATATTCTGATAATTCATGTTTTTTCTCTAAAAAATAATAAAAATTTAATAAATTACACGAAATTAATTATTTGTAGGAATACTCTCATCATTGTGAGCATCTATTGAGCCTCCAGCTTTTATGATTGCTTCATCTAAATCCTCTTGAGTACACAAACTTAATAAGACAGGGTGTTTAGCGGTAATATTGGAAATGTTCCAATGACTTCTAGTTCTAATTTTTTCAATAGTATCCTTTGTAGTTCCAATTAATTTTGAGATTTGATTGTTTTTTACTTCAGGATGATTTTTAACAATCCAAGCAATTGCATCTGGTTTATCGCCTCTTCTTGCTAGTGGTATATATTTAGGACCTTTATTCTTACTTTTAGTTTCAGGCAAGGAGGAATTAGATTTCGTAAGAAACAAAGAAGTATCGTTACAACACTTGTCAATTTCTTCTTGTGAAAGTTGTCCATTTAGTATCGGATCAAATCCCATAATCCCTTGACCAACATCACCATCTGCAATAGCTTGAACTTCTAAAACATGGAGGCTACAAAACTCTGCAATTTGTTCAAAAGTTAATGTAGTATTATCAATCAACCAAACAGCTGTTGCTTTTGGCATGAGTAATGATGTCATTTTCTAAACTCCAATTAATCGTAACTGAATTAAAAAAATTCAAATTAAAATAATAATATATTTAAATAACACAAACTGAGATTTGTATAAGTTCAAAAATAATATTGCAGACTAAGTAATATAATTTAGTTTAATCAAAACATTTGTCAATCTAAGAAGTTTAGATTTTTCTTGGAAGAGGAAGCATGTAACTAGGAAAATTAATTTTTATCTTTGAACTACAAAAATCACATTCTAATTTATTATTTTCTTCAAAGAAATATAATTGAGATAATTTTATTTTGGCTATGCCATACCAAATATCATCTTCCTTATTTAATAACAATGCAATTACTTCACCAATATTCCTTGTTTCTAGAAAAATTTTATTGTCAATTTTATCTAAATCTGCGAATGAAAAGCTTTTATTTTTAAAATAAATAGGGACATACTTTCGTTTTACTAATCCCTTATATTTAATTCTTGCATTAACCTCTTGGCCAATAAAACATCCTTTTTCAAAACTAATTCCACCTAACAAATCAAGATTAATTTCCATAGGAAGTGTTGTGTTAATTTCTATTTCTTTTGTTCCTTCAGGAATACAATTTTTATATCTGATCAAATCATACCAATTTGATGTGTAATTCTTAACTATCGAATTTATGGGGTTTTTCACATAATAAATTCTATTAATATTAATGTTTGTATTTGAAAATCTTCTATCTCTTAGTAAATTTTCAGAACATTTTGGGTTGATTGATACATGAACATAATAATTTGTTTTTTCAATTTTTACTTCTTTCCTTAAGTTATACATATTTAGTTTTTTAATTAGCTCATCTTCACAAAATAAATCATATTCAATAAGAATTGATTTGTATTCTGAATATTTTTTAAAATCTAGACTTACTAGCATGTCATACAAAACTTTACCTTGGGGAGACAGTAATGCTGCAGGTATAGTCTCTAATGGTTTTAGTTTAGAAATATCAGATGTTAGAATATTATTTAAAAAATCTACACAATTTAATCCTGAAACTTTTAAAACTTTTCTATTTTCTAGATAAAGATTTTCTTGAAACATTTTTAAATATTGATCTTATTAATTGCACTTAAGACTGCAAGTATAGGTGCTACAGTTATACTTGTATTAATCCCACATCCATAAATTGAGTCCTTGCCATCATTAATTTTAAGTTCAACGTAAGCTGAAGATTCAGCTTTGGAGGTTGCACTTCTAGTGTTTTGACCAAAGTCTTCTAATGTAAAATTCAAATCAAAATTTTCTCTCATCCCATTTACAAAAGCTGAAATTGGCCCGTTGCCTTGAGAAGAAAATTGATATAGTTTATCATTGAAATTAACCTTTGCGTTAATTATTTCAAGATTGTCTTTCCTATTAGCACCCTCAACTTTAAAATCAATTAATTGAAATGGCTTTTGCAGAATAAAATTGTCATTAAAAGTTGTCCATATAATGTCACTTGTAATTTCGTTACCAGTTTCATCTGCTATCTTTTGTACTTTTGAAGATAATTCAACTTCTGCTCCTTTTGGCAATCTTATTTGGTAATCTGATTCTAACAACCAAGCTGTACCCCCTTTACCTGATTGGCTATTAACGCGAATTATAGCTTCATAAGTTCTCCCAATATCAGCTGGGTCAATTGGTAAATATGGAACAGCCCATTTTTTTGATGGAGATTTTTCCATATTATCCATACCTTTTCTTATTGCATCTTGATGACTTCCAGAAAAGGCTGTATGCACTAAAGTACCCGCATATGGATGTCTTTGATGAACAGGTAGTCTATTACAAAACTCAGCCGTATCAATTAGGTCATTTATCTTGCTAAAATCTATATTAGGATTAATACCTTGAGTAAATAAATTCAGTCCAAGTGTTACAAGGTCTACATTTCCAGTTCTTTCTCCATTACCAAACAAAGTTCCTTCAACTCTATCTGCACCTGCCATTAACCCTAATTCAGTTGCTGCTATTGCAGTACCTCGGTCATTATGAGGATGAAGGGATAAAATCACCCTTTTTCTATTACTAAAATTATCTCCCATCCATTCTATTTGGTCAGCGTGAATATTTGGAGTAGACATTTCAACAGTCGCAGGTAGGTTTATTATAACAGGATTTTGCTCGCTTGCTTCCCAAACATCTAAAACAGACTCACAAACTTCTAATGCATATGGTAACTCTGTTCCAGTAAAGCTCTCTGGAGAATATTGCAATCTAATGTTGGATTTTTCCAATTTATATAATTGATCTGAAATTATTTTAGCCCCATCAGTTGCTATTTTTTTTACTCCGTCCATGGATTCCTTAAAAACAATTTCTCTTTGCAGGGTGCTAGTTGAATTGTAAAGGTGAATAATTGCATTTTTGCAATCTTTCAAACTTTCAACAGTTTTTTCAATCAAAGATTTTCTGGATTGAGTTAAGACCTGAACAGTAACATCCTCTGGAATATGATTATCAGTAATTAATTCTCTTACAAAATTAAAATCTGTTTCAGATGCTGAAGGAAAGCCAATTTCTATTTCTTTAAATCCTATTTTAACTAAATGTTTAAACATGCGCATTTTCCTGACTGAATCCATCGGTTCAACCAGAGCTTGATTGCCATCTCTTAAATCCACTGAACACCAGATTGGTGCACTAGTTATGGTTTTATTAGGCCATTTTCTATCTGAAATTTTTACAGTTGGATAAGCACTGTATTTTTCGTATTTATTTTTCATAATTCTTTACCTTATATTAAGTTCAAAATTTAATTTGTTTATTTATTAATAATCATCCCGGACTCCTTAGAGCACGGGTTTCTTAATAAATTTAGAACCTTAACAGGAATTGAATTATAGTTTTCATACATAATAATATAACAATATCAACTGTATGAATATTTAGTCAAGTTATTAGAGTTTTTGTATAAATTTTAAATATTGCAAAATTAATTTTTTAAAACTAATTTGCTCTATATATTCAAAAAATTTTTGTAGGAAATTAATGACAGATATTAATCTAATAAGGAATTTTTCTATTATAGCACATATTGATCATGGTAAATCAACCCTTGCCGATAGATTAATACAAGAATGTAAGGGATTAGCTGATAGAGAGATGAAAGATCAAGTTCTTGACAATATGGAAATTGAGAGGGAAAGAGGTATAACAATCAAAGCTCAGACGGTCAGGTTATTATACAAGCATACTGATAATAAAACTTACACTCTAAATTTAATGGATACTCCTGGTCATGTAGACTTTGCATATGAGGTTTCTAGATCTCTTTCAGCATGTGAGGGATCACTTCTTGTGGTAGATTCTTCACAAGGAGTTGAAGCACAAACTTTAGCAAATGTTTATCAAGCAATAGATGTAAATCATGAAATTGTAACTGTACTTAATAAAATAGATTTACCTGCTTCTGAGCCAGATAGGATTAGAAAACAGATTGAAGATGTAATTGGCTTACCTGGTGAAGATGGGATTGAGGTGTCAGCTAAAACAGGACAAGGTATAAAAGAAGTGTTATCTTCTTTAGTTGAAAAATTAGCTCCTCCAAAGGGTAATCCCAATGCTCCTTTGCAAGCTCTTTTAATCGATAGCTGGTATGACCCTTATTTAGGTGTGTTAACATTAGTAAGAGTTGTAAATGGAAGTTTAAAAAAAGGTCAAAAGATAAGATTTATGTCAACCAAGGTTTCTCACACTATTGAAAAACTTGGAATTTTTACTCCTAAAATTATAAATGTTGATGAGCTAGGACCTGGAGAAATAGGTTTTATTACAGCTTCAGTTAAAACAGTAGCAGATTGTAAAGTTGGAGACACAATTACTGAGGAAAGAAATCCAGTTCAAACTATGTTACCTGGTTTCAAACCCTCTGTACCAGTTGTTTTTTGTGGATTATTCCCTATGGATAATGCTCAATTTTCTGACTTAAGAGAGGCGTTAAGTAAATTGTCTTTAAATGATGCATCATTTAGTTTTGAAGCTGAAACCTCAGCTGCTTTAGGATTTGGTTTTAGATGTGGATTTTTAGGCCTCTTGCATATGGAAATTATAAGAGAGAGATTATCTAGGGAGTTTAACTTAGAATTAATCTCAACAGCTCCATCAGTAGTTTATAAAGTGCATAAAAATGATAATACAAGCGATCTGCTTCATAATCCTGCAGATTTACCAGATGTAAATCATATTAACTTTATAGAAGAGCCATGGATTAAAGCAACTATTCTGGTTCCAGATGAATATGTTGGATCAGTTTTGACTTTATGTACTGAAAGAAGAGGAGAGCAGATAGATCTTACCTATGCAGGAGCTAGGGCTATGGTGGTTTATAAATTACCATTAAATGAAGTTGTTTTTGATTTTTATGATAAATTAAAAAGTATGACATCAGGTTATGCTAGCTTTGACTATCAAATTGACAATTATAAAAAAGGGGATCTTGTTCGCGTATCAATTTTAGTGAATGGAGATCCTGTAGATGCTCTTGCAATGATTTCTCACAGAGAACAGGCCGAAACAAGGGGAAGAGCAATATGCACAAGATTAAAAGATCTTATACCTAGACAACTATTTAAGGTAGCTTTGCAAGCAGCAATTGGTGGAAAAGTTATAGCAAGAGAAACTATATCAGCGATGAGAAAAGATGTTACTGCAAAATGTTACGGTGGGGATATAACTCGAAAGAAGAAGCTTTTAGAAAAACAAAAAGCAGGGAAAAAAAGAATGAGAGAATTTGGAAGCGTAGAGATACCTCAAAATGCTTTTTTTGAAGCCTTAAAAATGGGTGATAAATAGTTGGTAAAAGTTATGTTTTAAAGTTTAGTATTGTCTCTTTTTCTTGATGATTTTTTAAGTCCTAAAGCAATAAAAACAAAACTTAATGTGGCTAATATAACTGCAGCAGGCATTAACAATATTGAAGATATAAAAGGATGCCATATAAACCCTGAACAATCTAGAATATCTAATGCCGAACATGGATCAACATATCGACTTACAATTGATTCTGCAATTTGAAGGCTATTGGGAGCAAAATGAAACCAAAATTGGCCTAGTTGAGTAATTTCATTCCTACCCTCTATTTGTAAAACAATATCAAAATAATTACTTATAAGAGTAAGAATAAATGAACATATTCCAAATAAAATTAAAATTCTTCCCATTATCACTTTGTAAAGTCCGTTTATAATTATAAATTTAATCTAAAACGTATAAAAAATATTTCAATATAATAATAACTTATATTACCTTGCTCGAGAAAAAATGTTGATGTAAAATTCTAATTTTTGGAGGGGTGGCCGAGCGGTTTAAGGCGCACGCCTGGAAAGCGTGTTGGGGTTAACGCCTCTCAAGGGTTCGAATCCCTTCCTCTCCGCCACTAATTATCCATAAACATATAATTTTAAAGAATATAATTTAGTTTAGTATATTCTACCCACAATTTTACCCACAACAAAAATGTAATTTTAACTCTAATTTTCTCCAGGGGTTACTGCACCCTTTCCCCAATCAACTTTAGTTAATCATCAAGGAGGTCAGCGCATTGATCGTAGTCCATGGAACACTGACCAGGGTTCAATGGTAGGTTGGCGGAAATTTTGTTAGGTAAATTTGTTTGTAACTTATATTCAATGACTTAAAGCAAGAAGCAATATCAAGGATGTTTAAAAAATGTAAACTATTCTTAGTAAAGCATTTATACCTAAAAATTGTCCTACTTTAGCAAAGTTTGTTTTCAAAATATTTAATTATAGTGGCTTAGTAGTGTCTGAGTTCAAAAGTGATCAAAATATATAAGTAGTATAATTAATGGTATTAGCGATAATTGACAACTTGTTGGTTAAATTAAAGGAAGTTACGTATCACATTGACTCATATCGTACTACAGACATTTAATAATAGTTTAATTGAAGTGTAAATTAAATTTAATAATTACTCTAAATATTTAATTTTGATTTTAATTATTTTTTAGGAGGAACCATGAATTTTGAAACTATAAAAAAAGCATTCATAAAACATTATGAAGGTGACTTACAGTCATTTTTTAAACTTTTTTCAGAAGATTTACACTGTGAGTCCATACATAAATCAAGTATGGGCAATAAAGTTAAAAATTACGATGAATTTGTAAATATGATTAACGATGTAAAATGGGCTAGTGAACCTGTAATAAAATGTTTATTAGAAACGCCTGATGTTGTTGTAAAGACTGTTGAAGGAGTTGATCCTAATTTTACATATCTTGAAATTGATCACATTCAAGATGGTAAAATAGTCAAACATATTTATGGGAAAGTTCCAAAATAAATCATTGAATTATAAAATAATTAAAAATCCTTTTATAAAATTAAAAAATGAGATTATTGAACTTCCAATTTTGATTAGAAAGATTAAAACTATGAAAACAAAAATATCTATAATTAGATTCAAACCTAAACCTGATTGTTTTGACGAATTTTTAAAAAATGTAAAAGATCGTTCGAAAGAAAGGGCATTGTCAACACCGCCTACTCATTATTTAATGACTACACCTGATGAAGTGGTAGCTATAGTTTTAAGAACAGAAAATGAGTTATCTGAAAGCTCTTCCAGAGGTGTTAATTGGTTAGATACTCAAAGACATCTACTTTTAGAATATAACGAAGAAGATAGACACTCAATTCCCTTGACTGGAAATTTAGTCGAATACTAGTTTTGACAATTCTTAAAGATATCAAATTACTTGTCTACTAATATTCCCAGAAATTATTTTTTCGTTATTAAGTAAAAATTGGTAGGTCAGGAATTTAAAATTATTCCTGACCAAAAAACTGCATTGAATTTAATAATCTAATTATTAATTTCATAGAGACCAATTGTACCTGTCATTTCGAATGCTATAGCAAGTAAAGGCTTTCCAGTAGGACTATCACTTGACGAAATAAATTCCAATCCCTCTGGAGAATTATGATTTTCATTAGGCATTATGTAACTTACCATATGTGGGTCAGATGGAAGTGTGATGTCATATGCAAAGATAGCATTATTTCTCTCCATTCCTATAAATGCATATGTTCTTCCATCAATCTTTCCTATGGCAAGGGCCTCAGGCTCTGGACCTTTATCATCTGAACGGTCATCAATTTTAGAAGGGCCATTAGCATTGAACATTTCTGGAGAGCGCTTTGAAATTATATTTTCAAATGCGTTTCCACTATCAAAAACCAGAGTGCCATTTTCTTTCCAAATAGAAAATGACCTTCCACCATATGCATATATTATATCATGATCTCCATCGCCATCTGTATCACCAAGTGTTTTTGTCGTTTTCAAGCGTCCAAGGTTTTGTTTTTTTTGCAACTCATTAGCATTTGGAAACATAGTTTGATCAAGTTTTAATTTTCCAACGCGTGTTTCCTCAGAAAAACCGTCATAGTCTTTAGCGTCGCCTTCATTTGCAGTAACTAAATATGTGCTTCCTTTTGTCTCGTAGGATACGATTGCATCTGGCTGATACATCATTAAAACTGGCCAACGTTTCATATTTATGCCACCGTCCTTATTGGACATATCATGGGATATTCTAGATACGTTTTTAAAGCCAAGTCCACTCACATTAATAACCTTTGCAGAGGCTATATCAATCGTAGCTATGGCATTGTTTTCTTGAAGAGTTGCATAAGCCTTTTTGCCGTCTGGAGCAAAAGTTATATATTCTGGTTCAGCATCTTCTGCAAAACTTGAGCCTGGTTTAACAATTCTTGCACCTGCTGGGACTTTAATATTATTAAGTGTTATCTGCTTAACATTTGCATTTTGTACACCGTTAGACAGATCTATAAGTGTAAAACTACCTTCTGGATCAATTTTGTAATCATCTGAAGGTTCACCTTCATTAGCAGTTAATAAATATCTACCATCAGGCGAGAATGCAATATTGTCAGGTAATGCTCCAGTTTTATATTCGGCTAATTTTTCTCCCTTATTGTTAAATATTTTAACGTTACCTGGAGTATCAGCTTTTTTTTCTTTTATTGACGCTGCAATTAGATTTTTATGCACTGCTACAGCGGTGACATTACCACCGGATAAATCAAAGGGTGCCAATTTTTTTAAATTGAAAGGATCACTTATTGAAATCCTTTCTACAGTCCCAGTTTCAGAAGCTGTAACTAAAAGACTTTTAGATTGGGGATGAAAGCGTATCATTTCTGCATAACCTTCACCTTTACCAATTTGAAAAGATGATATTTGACTAATTTCCATAGCTTTTAGAGAAATAGAACTTACGAATAAAGCAACAGTCGACGTAACCAAACATTTTAACATCATATTATTTACCATATAAATCTCCTTTTTTTATATCAAACTCTAACTTTTTTGCAGAATTGTTATTACAGTGTTGCAATTTTATGAATTTTTAAATTAGACGGCTCTCTCATATGGACTTATCAATATGACGATACAACTGCTTTGACACCAGAAACAGTTGGAAGCGTTTTCTTTACTCTTGGATTAGCCTGTACAAAGTCTAAGGGTACTCGTAATGAACTTGTCATATTGTTTGATGAAAAAAATATAGTTAAAAAGTTCAATATGTCTAATAGTGAAATAGAAACAGGTACAATTTTATTCACTAAGTAAGTTTAAATTGTAGACTAAATTGTAGACTGAAAACTTATTAATCTATAAAATATAATTAAATCAGATGATTAAGACGAAATAACGAGGAGGTTCCCTCCGCCATTAATTATGCATAAATATGAGTTTTTATTATATATAATTTCTTTTAATATTAACCATGTATTAATAATTGATACAGTGATTGTCGGCATTGGAATCTAAGTTGTATTTTAAATGATTTTGAGTTTGAGATAAATTTTGTTTAAGTTATGTATTTTACAGGCTGGTCCAATAAACAAAGACCTTGTTCAAGATTATCCATCATACGATAAAATGTTTTCATCATTTTTAAATAAAAAAATTCAATTTTGGAATTTAGATGTTTATAATATTTATGAAAATATTTTTCCTGAAAACTTAACCATTTATAATGCATTCATTATAACTGGAAGTGCCTATGGTGTTTACAAAAATCATTCATGGATTAAAGAACTTTTTGAAGTTATAAAAAAAATTGTTCATCTTAAAACACCTCTGCTTGGAATTTGCTTTGGACATCAAGCTATTGCTCAAGCTTTAGGTGGACATGTGATAAAATCATCAAAAGGTTGGGGAATTGGCATAAAAGAAATTACAACAAAAAAATATAATTGCTTACTCGGTAATTTTAATAAATTAAGCCTTATATTCTTCCATCAAGACCAGGTTGTAAAATTACCTGATAATGCAGAATTAATAGCTGGTAATTCATTCTGTAATATATCTTCTTTTTCAATAGGTGATTCAGCTTTGGCTCTTCAGGCTCATCCTGAGTTTAACAAAGATTTTAGCTTAAAATTATTACATGCAAGAAAGTCTAGCATTGAGCCTGCAACATATTTAGAAGCCATAAATGAACTTGAAACATTAGAGCATGATGGTAAACTTATTACGCCAAATATTATCAATTTTCTTGAACAAAAGTTCTAAGAATAAATTTTAATTACCTAAACCTTTTTAAAACTAAATCAAGGAATTAATTTTGAGTAATTGTGTTTTTTGTAATATACCAGAAGAGAGCATTGTGAATGATTATAAGCATTTCTTTATTATTAGAGACTCATCTCCAGTTACAAGCCTTCATTCATTAATTATACCCAAAAGACACATCGTGAGCTATTTTGAGTGTAATAAAGAAGAATATGAAGAAATACCGTTAGTTCTAAATACCCAAAAAACTGAGTTAAAATTAACAGATGACGCCATTACTGGTTTCAATATTGGAATGAATATAGGCGAGGATGCTGGACAAACAGTTTTTCATTTCCATATTCATATTATTCCAAGACGAAAAGGTGATATTGACAACCCTAAAGGAGGGATAAGAGGCGTTATTCCAAACAAACAAAAATACTAAATTTTTATTTAAAATTTATTGATAATTTTACCGATCTAACAAAATTACTTTACATGTTAAGTATATTAAAATATATATTGAAAAATAAATAGGTGATTCATGTATAAATTCTTAATTTCAGCTGTAATAATTATTTCATACAGTTTTGTTTCATTAGCCGACCATGGTCCAAAAAAAATGTGGAAACGTCAAATCGTTCCTTATTTTGATGTCCATGAAACGAAAAAGTTTGGTCCTTTTAAAATAAATATTCATAGTTATGGCGAAAAACAAAATCTTGATAGTATCAATTTCAAAAAAGAAAATTTTGATAAAATTTTTAAAGATAAATTCAATTTAGCTGCATTAATCAGAAAAAATAATGATTTAGTGTATACAAGATTTAATAAAAAAAGAAATATTGATAGCAATACAATATTGCACGGTATGTCTATGGCAAAAACAGCATTGTCTACGGCAATAGGTAGTCTTGTTTGCAACGGTAAAATTGAGTCATTAGATGATGAATTAGGTAAATATTCCCCTTTACTCAAGCAAACTCCATACTCTAAAATAACTATAAGAAACACACTGCAGATGAATAGTGGAGTGGCGCCAATACAAAATGATTATAAGCTGAGAAGAAAGATGAACCAAATGGCAATGGGCATGAGAAAATATGAAGGAAAAGCAAGTATGCTTAAGGCTATTTCAATTTTAAAGGGTAATGACAGAGAACAAGGTTCAAAACATTTTTATTTTTCATCAGACCCATTTGCTCTTTCTATTATGATTACTGAATTAACAAAAAAACCTGCAAGTGAAATATTTTACGAAAATGCTTTTAAAAAATTTAGCTCAAATAATTTTATGCATTGGGTATCAGACAAAAAAGGTATAACAGTTTCTCAGGCAAGGCTAACTATGACTGCTGTAGATTGGTCTAACTTTGGTCAGTTTATTCATGATGAGATGATAAATGACACTTGTTTAGGAAAATTTTACAAAGAAGGTATTACAAACGCAGTTGAAACAAAAAGAGAAGGTGTCAAATATGGATACCAATTTTGGGTATATAATGTAAATGGAGTACCAACATTAACTATGACAGGTCATGGTGGTTTTTTTAATGTTATTAATACTTCTAAAAACACAATATTGACTATATTTTCTGTAGATGAAAACTATAAATACGGAAATTTATTTAGCAAAGGAACAATCTCTAAAATAGCTAGTGAAATTAATTAAATATTTATTATGCACTATATATAATCAGGGTACTAATAATGAAAGATAATAAAATTAAGCCTGCTCTTATTATAAAAACAATAGAAAAGGTTTTATTAGGAATTATAGCTATTTTAACTGTAATTGCAGTTTTGCAGGAAATTTACTCTATATATAATAATGGTAAAGTGCAATTAGCTGACTTATTGTTATTATTTATATATACTGAAGTTCTTGGAATGATAGGTATATTTTATGTAAGTAATAAAATACCTATTACATTGCCATTGTTTATTGCTATGACTGCAATAGCAAGATTAATAATACTTCAAGGCAAAGGTATGGACCCGATCATACTTCTTTATGAAGCTGGAGCAATACTTATAATTGCATTGGCTTGTTTAGTTATAAGATTTAAACCATTAAATACGTATATTTATCAATCTGAAGATGAGGATTTATCAAATAAGTTAGAAAAAAATAATTAATCTATTTTATTATATGTTATCCTAGAATTCGAAAATGAAATAAGATTTTAGAAATGAAAGAAGATTATAAAGTAGACCCAAGAAATATACACGTTGATCAACGTAAAAAAGATACAAGGCGTGAGGCATGGGACAGAGATGTTATGCCAGCTGACTGGAAAAAGTCAGAACCAAAAAGTAATAAACAAATATCAAATGCCGCACCAGTATTTGTGTTTGCCTTCTTTTATGTTTGCATATTAGTTATGATTGATTCAATTAAATAAATAATAGCAAATAAAATGAAATTTTTAGAATTTAGTTTTCTCATAGATCAGAATAATTTATGAAATTATTTCATCAGTATTATTATCAACTATAACTGGATTTTCATAAAATTTTATATCAGGTGCTGAGAACCTCTCCGTAATCCATTTAACTCTATCTTCATCAAACCAACTTTTTGCATTCTCAATATTATTAAAGCAATAAACACCACCTGCTAAATTTTTTGAAGTATCACATATATAATTTTTTCTAATTAAACCTGGGGTGTCCTTGTATATGGGAGATGTTTCTAAAAATTTTTCTTTTAAAACCGTATCATTTAATTCTTTATCTATTTCAAAAGTAACAATTGCAATTATCATCATTAATATCCCTAACTATAAATTTATTATTTAAATTCTCCAGAACTAAATTCGTGTACTACTATACCTCGACTTCCTACTACTTTAGTTATAAATGTTTTAACCGTGGGAATATAATGTTTTTCTAACAAACTTTGGCATGCAGCAAACGCTTTTTCATCTCTATACTCAAATAATATTCCAACTCTATGAACACCTTCTTTATTCCAGAGTTTAGTTAAAACTCTTCTTAACATTCCAGCCTTAGTAAATTCTTCTACAACCTTAGGTGTAAAAATTTCATTTTGTTTAGTAATATATTGTTCAAGTTCATGGTCTGACATAAATTCTCTTGTAGTATAATTTATTAATTTCGATGACGTCATAAAATTTCCTATTTAAAAAGTTAAACTAATTAACTTTAGATTATTTTAAGGTCTAATAATTGTAAATACACCATCTGATTGAATGGTTAAGTTATGCAGTTGAAATAGTATTATAAATTAGTCTAGAGTAACACTAGAAATAGCATACATTTTCCAACCTTCATCAGTTTTAGTAAAGCCATAAAATGCAGTATATTTTTCTATTACTGATTTATCTTTTCTTATCCTTGTACCACTACTAATTACATGACCTTTTTTAGAATTCACACCATGTGTATAAGTATTTGTGTCAATGGTAGTATACCATTGTTTGCTCTCCATCATTTCTTTTGGTTTGATTGGGAATGCATCTAATAATTTGCATTCTCCGTCTGCTATGTATGTAATTGGATATTTTACTAATGAATTAATACCATTCATATTATTATCTAAAAAATATGCTAAATAATTATTATAAGCTTTTAGAACTTCTTCTTCATAATTCTTACTCATCAGATGGTACCCATTCAGGCAAAGGCTCTCCTCCAGTATAATGGTTATGTGCCGGTATCTCTCTAAACAAACAATACACATCTTCTCTAGAAACATTTAACGTTTCTTTAAGAACTTCTTATATACCATCAACAAGCGCTTTTTTTCTTCTCGTATCTCGCCCTGGTCTCAAATCAACATCTATGACTGGAAGACCATCACCTATATAACCAAATGCTTCTCTAATAGAGACATAATCATATTTAACTTCTTTAGGAGCTAGTGTTTTTAATACAACTTCTCTTACTTTACTGTGTATTTGTTTTTTAATATTTGAGGAAATCCCCCTCAGGAACATCTATTCTGATTAATGGCATTATAACTCCTTTAATAAATTTGTTTTGATTATTACACTTATTTGACTAAACCTAAGAAACTCAAATATGTTATAAATAATCATTTATATTAAGTATTATTAAGTTAGAGCCTTATTTAAAAGCCTCTAACTTGTTTAAAGTGTATTTAAAGGATTTTAATAATGTTCCTCATGTTAACTTTTGCAAAGGTCATAAGTTCTTTGTATGAGCTGTGAGCTAATAGCTCATCATATGTTTTTTCTATTGCTTCCATGGACGGATATCCTACTCCAAGCAAGTAATTACCAACATTAGAGCCAGTAAGTAGATTACCAAATCTTAATGTTAATGCGCCGTTATTTTTAAAACAAGAAGCAGTATCGTTTATACAATTTAGAAATTTATCTTTGTCTGACATTGCGGCCTCTGCTCTAGTAATAACAATATACTTTGGATGTTCGGAGCTTTGTTCAAATTTTGTTGGTAAAGAGGTTGCAATATTTCTTAAATAGATATTTGCCTTTCCACTGTCCATAATTTCTTTAAATACAGAAGACTTTGATTGAATTTCCAGTGCTTTTTGATAGCCAGTCAAGTCGTCATAAAATTGAATAAAAATTAAACTTCCTGCATGGTCACCTGTACCAATTGAACCAAAACGTGTTCCTTTTGCACCAGCGTTGTCAATTAAGTCTTTTGAATAAGAAGACATTAATTTAGCCATAGTTTCTCTGTAACTAAAATCCACTGAAGCAACCGTTAATATAACATAATTTGTATTACTCATTTATTTCCCCTTTTTATTAAACTAATATAATTATATCTTTTAATTATTTCGTTTTTCTTACAAATTAATTTTAGGATTAATTAATCTTTTGAATAAATAATAAGCATGTGTAATTTTAAATTTTACACATATGGTTAACTATTAACATTAAAAACACAAAAATCGAGACACAGCCACATAAGTTTATTCTTTATGCATTAGACTTCAGTTTAGCTCTATGTATGATTACTCATAATGAATAGATAATGGAGTGATTATCAAAATATTAAATATTCTAATATAAACTTTAATAGACTTTGTAGAAAATTTTGAGTTACATTAAATCATGTATGTAAGAATTGTAAAATTAACATTTATGAACGATTTTTCAAAAGAAGCCGCATCAAGTCTTTTGGTTGAATTAGGTAAAACAAAAGGGTTTGCTGCTGGCATGCTTTTTAGGTTGTCTGTGGATATATCAAATACCCAAAGGTATTCAATGACAGTTTGGCCAGATAAAACATCCGAAGAAAAATCTTGGAAATTGTTTGGCGAAGGAGTTTTAAAGAAATTAAGAGAAACTGGAGCAAGAGTAGAAATTTCTAGAGGTCCAATAAATGAAATACATTTTTCTAAAAATTTAGATTTAAATAATTTTTTATATTAATTAAGTCCCCCTTTTATTAAATGGTTTTGTAGCTACAACATAAATACCAGAAACAATAAATATTAGTGCTAAAAGATCAAAGCCAGAGAATTTAACATCTACTAAAACATAATCGACTAAAATTGCCAAAATTGGAACTGCCATTACAGATATAGAAGTAACATTAACTGAAAATTTTTGTAAAATAGTAAAGTATGCCCAATAGGTGTACGCGCTTGATAAAAATATACCATATATAATTATAAGAATATGCCTGTAATCTATCAATCCAAAATTATCTAAATCAAAGTATAACGCAAAAGGTATAATAGGAACAATACCGATTATTTGTTGCCATCCTGCTACAATTAATCCATCTGATCTAATCCCACCATATTTTACAATCATAGTCCCTATTGCCCAACTTAAACCTGCAGACAAGGTAATTAGAAAACCTAACATATTTTCAAAAACATTAATTTCTAAAGACAGAAAAATAATGCCAGTCATTCCAAAAATTAACGAAATTATTATTGAAATATTAATTTTTTCATAACCAAAAATAGAAGCAAAAATAGTTGCCCACACCGGCATTGTGTACGTTAATACTGCCGCTCTTCCTCCACTAAGCATGTCTATTCCGTAGAGCATTAAAACCTGCCATAATGTAACATTAAAAAAACTAATTAAAAGTAGAGGTTTATAGTCACTTTTTGGAACGTAAACTGTTTTAACTTTTTTAAATCCAAGAAATAACAATAAAGCAAATGCAGGTATGCCAATTAAAACTCTAAAACTTAATGGAGGAATTGCTTCAATAGCAATCTTAAATAAAGACCATACTGATGTCCAAACCAAGATTAGAACAATTAATAAGAAAATTGGTAAAAATTGTTTTGAAAAATTTAATCCCATCAAAATCTCAATCTTTGTTAAATTGACTTATTTATTAATTATCCAAAATAGAATTTACAATTAAGTATCTTTGGCTCATCTAGACATTTTAATAGATATGCATTATTTTTGAAAAATATAAAGGAGATATATATGCTTGTAGTCGTTTCACCCGCAAAAAAACTTAACATGAGTTTAGTTCAAGGTCTTAAAGTATCAGAGCCATACTTTAAAAAAAATGTGGATGAGTTGGTAAATGTTGTTCGAGATTTAAGCACCAAAGATTTAGAAAATCTGATGGATATTAGTCCAAAATTAGCAGAATTAAATAGAGATAGGTTCAAGGAATTCGGCAACCAACAAAAAAAAGCTGCAGCCTTTGCATTTGCTGGTGACACTTATAAAGGTTTAAGCATAGAAAAATTAGAGAAGGAAGATTTAGATTTTGCTCAAAAACATTTGAGAATTCTGTCAGGTTTATATGGTTTGTTAAGACCTTTAGACAAGATTGAGCCTTATCGATTAGAAATGGGAAGCAAACTTAAAGGAGCTCATGGTTCATCTTTATATGATTATTGGGGTAATAAAATTTCTGAAAATTTAAATCAATATGCAAAAACAATAGGAAGTCAAATTTTAGTAAATTGTGCTTCTAACGAATATTTTAGTGTCATAAATCTCAAAAACTTAATTTTAAAAGTGATTACACCCATTTTTATTGAACGTAAAAATGGTAAAGAAAAAATAATAAGTTTTTATGCCAAAAATGCTCGAGGAGCTATGGCTCGTTTCATTATCCAAAATCGACTACAAAGTGAAGAGGATCTGAAGAAATTTAATTTAGACGGTTATAGTTATAGTTCTGAGAAATCCAGTGACGGTAAGCTTGTCTTTATTAGGTAATAATTATATTAATTCACGTTTTAGCAAAACTTTTTAATTTATTTATATTATACTCATTTTACTTTTTTACAAAAAGATTGAGGTTTGTTCTTAATGTTAAATGATAAAATCCCTTTACATGAAGAAGAATGGTTTGAAAAATTAGCTATAAAAATTTTTTCAGATATTGGAAATTTGACTAAAGATAAGATTGGAATTTCAAGAGAATCCTATGGTAGAGGGGAAACTCTAGGTATAAACTATTTAATAGATTTAGCAGAAGAATTTGGTTTTTATGTTGAAAAAGACGATGCCGCAAATATAGTTTTTTCGTTGGATAAATCTATTCAATCTAATTATATTCTGGTTGGATCACATATGGATTCAGTACCTCAAGGCGGAAACTTTGATGGTCTTGCTGGTGTAGTTGCAGGTTTTTTACTTTTAGCAAATCTAAAAGAAAAAAAAATCAGAACTTCTTTACCTGTAAAGGTGTTAATATTAAGAGGTGAAGAAAGTGCTTGGTATGGTAAAAATTGTATCGGATCGAAGGCTTTATTTGGTTTGTTATCCTCAGAAGATTTAAACTCTACCCATAGAACTACTGGTAAAAAGTTGTCTGAAGCTATGGATGCCTCGGGGGCAAAACTAAATCTCATAAAAAGATCTAAGTCTCTAATCAACAGTAAAAAGATAGAAGTATTTATAGAGATACATATTGAACAAGGTCCTATTCTTGTAGATAAAGATTGGCCAATTGCAATAGTTACTGGGATAAGAGGCAATTATCGACATCACAAAATACGATGTAAAGGTGATGCAGGTCACTCGGGTACTATCCCTAGATATCTGAGAAAAGACGCTGTTTTTGCAGGAGCTGATTTGATAACTCGTATGGATGATCATTGGAATACAATAGAACAACATGGTGGAGACCTTGTCCTAACTTCAGGTATTTTTCAAACTGATATGGATAATCAAGCGATGTCTAGAATTCCTGGAGAAATTTTATTTAGTTTTGAAGCAAGAAGCCAAGATATTTCAACTCTTGATGCATTGGAGGGTCTTTTAAGGTCTGAATGTAAAACAATAGAAAGAGAAAGGGGAGTTCATTTTGAATTTGACAATGTGATCAAATCAGATCCAGCTGAATGTAATCAAGAAGTTGTAGAAAAGCTTTTAGATGCAAGCGAATCACTTGGTTTTTCAAGGGTGTCAGTAGCAAGTGGTGCCACACATGATGCAGCGATATTTTCTAATCAAGGTGTTAAAACAGGAATGATTTTTATTAGAAATGATAAAGGTTCCCATAATCCGGATGAGAGAATGGAGATCAAAGATTTTATGAAAAGTGTTTCAACTTTAAATAAATTTATAAATGATTATTAATAATGTAACTTAAATATGTTTAACTCTTTTTCTATATTTTAATTAATCTCTCATTAGAATACTTGATATTGAGTTATTGTTAAACCAGAGTGCATACAAAAGTGACTTTAAAAATTTTGATCCAAATATGGAGATAAGGAATAATACAAAATGTTTTCAACTAGTTTTCCCGAAAAAAGTGTCATATCAAGAATAACAGCTAAAATGTTAATAGAAGTTGAGGCGGTAAGATTTAGCGCAAAAGAGCCTTTTAAGTTCACTTCTGGTTGGGCAAGTCCAGTTTACATTGATTGTAGAAAACTAATTTCCTACCCAAGAGTTAGACACACATTAATGGATTTTGCAGCTTCTGAAATTACTAGAAACATAGGTTTTGAAAGTATTGACTCCATTGCAGGTGGTGAGACAGCTGGCATTCCCTTTGCTGCTTGGATAGCTGATAGAATGATGTTGCCTATGCAGTACGTTCGAAAAAAAGCAAAAGGTTTTGGAAGAAATGCACAAATTGAGGGTGATTTTGAAAATAATTCTCATATATTACTTGTTGAAGATTTAACAACTGATGGGAATAGTAAAATAAAATTTTGTGAAGCACTTCGTGAAGCAGGAGCAAAAGTTGATCATACTTTTGTGGTATTTTATTATGATATTTTTCCACAAACAAGAAAAACTCTAGAAAATATTGGGCTTCAAATGCACTCTCTTGCAACTTGGTGGGATGTATTAAAAGTAGCAAAAGAATTTAACTATTTTGAAAATGATGAAATTGGAGAAGTCGAGAGTTTTCTAAATGATCCAATGACTTGGTCTGCAGATCATGGTGGGGCTTCATCTTTGTCTGGATAAATTGAAATGATTAAACAAATCTTTCTGATTTTAATACTCACATGTTCCATAACATTTGCAAACGATAGACTTAGAGGGTACCAAGCTTTAGAACAAAAAGATTATAAAACGGCTCTTTATTATTTAAGTTATGATGCAAATTTGGGTGACGACAAAGCCCAGTACAACTTAGGCATAATGTATAATAAAGGTTTGGGAGTTCCTGTAGATAAAAATGAGGCTTTTAGCTGGTTTTTTCTTTCTGCAAATCAAGGAAATATTCTTGCAAATTATGCATTAGGACACGCTTATTTAAAAGGCTCAGGAATAAAAAAAAATTATAAGTTAGCTTTAAAATCTTTTAAATTTTCTGCATTGAGAGATCATCCTACTTCAAGATTAATTTTGGGGAATATGTATTTTCAAGGGCAAGGTGTTAAAGTAAGTTATCCTAAAGCTTACTTATGGTGGCGCTTAGCAGAAGATCTGAATATAGAGGGTGCACGTCAAAATATTAATATGATAAAAGAAAAAATGAGCAAAGATGAGTATGATGAAGGTTACTCATTATACTCAAATTGTATGAAAAATACTTTGTATAATTGTACCAAAAAAATAGATGATTTTTGATAAGGACTATTTTGAAAAAAAAAGAACAAATCGAGTCTGAATTACGAACAATAATCAAAAATTCAAAGAAAGGGATTTTTGTAAATTTGACATTAACCAATTTAATTGAAATTTCACGAAGAATGTATGTGATTTATGATAATTTTAAATCTGGTGAAAAATTTAAAATTAATAATAATGACGAAAATATTTCAATTTTAAATAATGTTTTAAAAGATTTTAAAAAATTAAATAAGAATATTGATAATATCCCAAATTATTTAAAGGAGTTAATTGATAGAAGATGGGAGCAAATACCAAATACCAAAGAAAGCTTGGATGGTTCAACAAAGTTATTGCAAACTAAGCTTCAAGGGTTAGAAAAAGAATTTAAAAACTTAATTAGTATTTTTTCTAAAGACTTAAAAGATGGAACCATAAGAAATATTGACCCTGCTCCAATAGCAATTATACATAGCGCAATGATAATTTGGGAAGAAGAATTAAAAAATAAATACAATAAAAAAAATAAAAAAATTATAAATAAAAACTTATTAAATTATCTAGAGCAAGTTTTTGATGCGTTTTCA
The DNA here is from genome assembly GCA_902543145.1 of uncultured SAR116 cluster alpha proteobacterium. Classification (GTDB taxonomy): domain Bacteria; phylum Pseudomonadota; class Alphaproteobacteria; order Puniceispirillales; family Marisalimonadaceae; genus Marisalimonas. Next base: position 208,946 of record CACBXG010000001.1, read on the forward strand.
TGTGATGCTGATATTAAATCTAATTATTATAACTGGCACAATTTTAAAAATACGCCCTAACATTCACATTTTTTGGAGAATAACAAATGGCTACATATCTAAACAATAATCAAACAAAAGATTTTCATGAAAATGGATATGTGATCGTAAAAAATTTTTTTAATGAAGATGAAACATATCTTTTGCAAAATGCTTCTAAAAAGGACCCTGCTATAAGAGATCATTTATATGAAAGAAAAGATTCCGAAGGATTAATAACTAAAATGATGGCATGGAACCATCCAGATGATAGCATTTATGGCGTTACCGCTAGATCAGAAAAAATTGTTGATACAATGGAAGACCTCCTTGGTGGAGAAGTTTATCATTATCATTCTAAAATCACAGCTAAAGAACCATATGAGGGAGGAGCTTGGGAATGGCATCAAGATTACGGATATTGGTATAACAATGGATGTTTGTTCCCATTTATGGCTACCGTAATGATAGCTTTGGATAAATGCACGAAGGAAAATGGATGTTTGCAAGTACTATCCGGTTCGAATAAATTAGGAAGAGTAGATCATGCATTATTAGAAAGTGGTCAAGTAGGGGTTGATTTAAAGAGAGTTGAAGAGGCAAAAAAACATCTAAAACTAGTTTATTGTGAGATGGATCCTGGAGATGTGCTTTTTTTCCACTGTAATACTCTCCACAGGTCTAATAAAAACAACTCTCCTAACAGACGTTGGACACTTTTATGTTGTTATAACGCTGCAAGAAATAATCCTTTTATAGATCACCATCATCCAAAATATACGCCATTGAAAAAATTACCAAATAACCAAATAATTAAGGCTGGTAATAAATTTTTAGATGTTAGAGATGTAGATACCTTCCTTAAAAGACCAACTGCTCCTCCAGAACTCTCTAAAAAGAGCGGTAAACTCTATAATGCTTAGTGTGAAGCTTTAACTTTGCTTTGAAGAAAAAGTGACAGACCTTTATCATCAATTTTTGGTAAAGTTTCATTTTTAAAATACTTTAACACTTCGAATTTTATGGGTTTATCTAAACTTTTTCTAATTTCATACAAATATAAACTTTGTTTGAAAGTTTGATGTATACGTGAAGCAAACTGAAAAGCTTTGGAATTTTGGCCACCAAATTTGGTTATAAGAACATCACATTTAGAGTCATTTATTAATCTACCTAGCATAGGTTTCCAGTCATCTTCTTCAACAGGCAATCCTTTTTTTCTTGCCCATGCTACTCCCCCAGCTGGGAAAATTGCAATTACGCCTCCATTTTTCAAAATCTGAATAGCAGTCTGTCTAGTAATTACATTATCTCTCATCGCATTTTTTTTATTACTAAAATCGATAGGAAGTATATTCTCTGCTAGTGTTGGTTCTTTTTGTAGAACGCCATGAGCTATTACTCTAAAATTATCATCAAATGTTGAAGCAAACCACGATAAAAATACCCCATCTGTAACACCAAATGGATGATTAGCTGCAATAATCAAACCTTTACCTTTTTTTCTTTTAGGAATTGGAGCCAATGCAGGTGTCTTAATGCCCATAGAGTTTAATGCATGTTTCCATAACTTGGTACCAGTTTTGTTTTTTGAATTAGTGACAAAATTTTTGTAACGTTTTTCTAGGGCAATTCTTGCTGACAACAATTCTACAGTATGAATAAAAAACTTATGATGAATTGGTAACCATGATTCAGCATATGTTATTTTAACATTAGATTTAAACATTTTCATAAATTAAATAATTTTATTTTGATATTAATCTACAAATTTTAATATTTTCAACCGTTTTTTATTTTGTCTTAATAATACACTAAAAGGCTGGCAATACTGGTTCAATTTTGGGGTAATAATTTTCTAAGTCATATCCAACATTTAATAATAAATCCTCGCGAAACTTTCTGGAAATAAATTGAACGCCCAGTGGGATTTTTTGTTTTGTTATTGAGGTTGCAAAAGATAATCCAGGCAGCCCCATGTACGGAGGTGCTATTTGGGGAAGCATTGAATCAAAAACTAAATCAAATGATTCTTCAGATTCTAGATCCTTTAAATCTGGAAATGGAATGTCTCCTGTAATTGGACATAATATTATAGGATATTGATCAAAAAATTCATTCCATTCTCTACTGATTCTTGCTCTATTTTGCAATGTATCCATGAATTTTTCTAAACTAGTATCAGGACATCTTCTAGACATTTGGCTATAAATAAAATTTGAATCAGGGTCATTCTCTCTACTAATAGCTTCTCCGCCAGTTCTTCTAAATTCCCCTAGCCATAAGGTTGCTTGGAAATTTGCTGCTTCTTGGAAGTTTGGTGCTATAGGTTCTTCTATAATCCATCCTGAATTTTCAAGTCTTTTTGCAACTCGTTTTAATTCTTCTAATATTACAGGATCAATTTTTAGACCCTCAATTTTTGTCAATAACGCTATTTTTTTTTCAGGCATAGGCAATGTAAATGGTAAAGGTGTCCACCAAGGGTCATCATAGTTTTCCTTACTCATTGCTTTTAGGGCTAATTCCAGGTCTTTCATGGAACGTGCTAATGGTCCTGAAACTGCCATGATTTGCCCTCCAATATGTCTGTCTGGAGAAGTGTAATTTATCATTGGAACTCGACCAATACTTGGTCGTAATCCGTGAATACCACAGGCATATGCAGGGTAACGAATTGATCCAGCTATATCAGTGCCATGACCAATTGCTCCCATACCTGCCGCAGTTGCAGCAGCGGCACCGCCAGATGATCCGCCAGGCGTAATGTTTTTATTATGTGGATTCAAAGTATGACCGTGCAAACTATTTCTGGTAAACCAGTGAATACTAAAAGCTGGCGTGTTAGTTTTTCCTAACATTAAAGCATCAGAATTTCTGAGATTTTTTACTACAGGACTATCTTTTTTTGCTATTAGATCTTTTTGTATTCGTAGACCATTGGTACTAGGATAACCAATTTGATCAGTATTAACTTTTATTGTAGTAGGGACTCCAGCAAGCGTCCCAATTTTTTCACCTTCCTTAATTTTTTTATCTAAAATTTTTGCTTGCTTTTTTGCGTCTTCGAAGGTTTCTACAACAATTGCGTTGATTTTAGGATTTATTTTTTCAATATGCTCAATAAGGTTGTTGCATATTTCTGCAGCTGACACTTCTTTTTTTTTCAATAAATCAGAAATTTCATAACCATTAGTTTTCCATAAATCTTTCAATTTAATATCCCCCAAATAATTTGAATTTTATTTCATTATAAAAAAATAAGATACAGTTTTTAAAAAAAGAAAAAAATTGTGTAGGCTAATTAAAATATTAAATGTATTTTGTTCTTTATTAAGGAGATTAAGTTTAAAATGGAATTACGAAAATGGCATGAGAGACCTGAGAGCTCAACAGAAAAGATTAAAGATCAAAAAGTTCTTGATGGAAAAAACTTTTTAAAATTAGCAGATCATTTTATTTCTTTTGCAAACACTAAAAATAAAACTATAAAATCAACTGATCTTAACTACATAATGCTTTACGCTGCTGCTCGATATTCTGCTCATGTTGGGAAGAACGTTTTAGAAACAGATAATCATGAAGATTATGTAAAGCATATGTCAGAACAATTTATAGATATGATACGCGAACATTTAGCTGATCCAAACTTATAAATAGTATAGCTTTAACACAAATTTTTAAGGAGAAAGTTTATGAGTGATAAAAAAGATATGTCAGATATGACAGCTTCAGAAATTAGTTATAGGAAATTTTTAAAAAATCTAGGTGTTACAACACATAAAGAAATTGAAAAATTAATTAACAAAAAAATAGCTGATGGTGAATTAAGTCCTAACGCTAATCTTGATATTACAGCTAACATAACAATTGATGAGTTAGGTCTTAATCATTCAGTGTCCTCAACGTTGTCATTACCAGGAAAAAATGACTAAATTAAATAAAGATTTAATATTAGATAAATTAAAAAAGGTTCAGGATCCTTCACAGTCGATGGATATTGTTACTTTAGGTTTAGTAGGTAATGTTACTATCAAGGATAGTAACGTAGCAGTTACCTTGGAGGTTCCCGTTCATAGAGGTGCATCAATGGAACCTATTAGAAAACTAGCACAACAAACTATTTTAAGGATTGATGGAGTTACTAGTGCTACAGTTGTAGTTACTGCGCATGATAATAAACACAACAAAACTATAGATGATGTAAAAACTGATAAAACTGTTGAAAAAGTAATAGAATCGAAAGTAAGGCGATTTATCGCAGTTGGTTCTGGCAAAGGCGGTGTAGGAAAATCAACTACTTCTGTAAATTTAGCTATTGCTCTAAAGCTTGAAGGATATAAGGTAGGTCTTTTAGATGCTGATGTTTACGGTCCCTCTCAGCCCAGGATGTTAGGAGTAAGTGGAAGACCTGCATCAGTTGGAGGAGATATGGTTGCCCCTCTTCAAAATTATGGAATAAGTCTAATGTCCATGGGGCTTTTAGTGCCTGATGATACTGCAATGATTTGGCGTGGTCCTATGGTACAGTCAGCATTAACGCAGATGTTAAACTCAGTTGCGTGGGGAAATCTTGACATAATTGTAATTGATTTACCACCCGGAACAGGAGATATTCAAATTTCTCTTGCTCAGCAAGTAAATCTATCAGGAGCTATCATAGTCTCTACTCCTCAAGATATAGCATTACTAGATGTTGTTAAAGCATTAACAATGTTTCAAAAAGCGAATGTTCCAGTGTTAGGAATGATTGAAAATATGTCATATTGGTCTTGTCCAGATTGTGGTAGAATAGATCATATTTTTGGAGAAGGTGGCGTAAAAGCTGAGGCAAAAAAAAGAGGAATTGAGATGTTAGGTGAAATACCAATAAGTTCTCAGGTAAGAAAGAGTTCCGATTCAGGTATTCCTATAATTATTTCTGAACCAAAATCAGTTCAATCTAAAAATTATAGAAATATTGCAAAGGCTATTATCAAGTCTGTTAAAATAGATGAAGAGGAGTTAGTATGAGTTTATATTATGAACTTGATCCAGCAGACGATAATGACCCACCGCTTCTACCGCCAATATTAACTCCGGTCGCGGTGCCAGATAAAATTGAAGTTTTCAACAAGGCTATTGCTGCAGCTGCAAATAGTGAAGCAGGAACAGTATTTTATTCCGAGAGTACAGAATTTGTGGAAATAGCTGTAGTTTTAAATCCGGAAGTGAAAAAAATTAAATGTAATCAAATGTTGTATGTAATGATGGTTGCAGCTGGAGACTCAATTGGCGCACTTGCACCGCCTGAAGTAGTGGTTACATACTCCTACCCAGGATTAATTTACTTGAATCAAGGTGAAGCGGGTATAGTCAAAATAGAGGTTTCTTCAGCTAATGAGGATACTATTCCAGATTGGATTGTAGTTGGATTAAAATTGAGGTTAAATAATCAGCTTCAAATGGATGAAAATAATATTCAGCCAGATATAACATCTCTTGCAGATGAAGGTGCTGGTTTTGTCTCTAGAACAAGAGCTGTTGAATCTTTATCAAGGCATTTTTTAGCTTGGATTAGTCAATGGGAAAACGAGGGCTTTAAACCTGTCGTAGATATGTGGAATTCTAGAAGGGAAAAAAATAAAGAGCTTATTTTGAAAAATCAAGAAAATGTCACATGGGTTGGGTTAGACGAAAATGGATTAGCTATTGTCAAATCTAAGAATAAAGAAATATTCTTATCTCCAATTGAAATAACAAAAGAAATTGGAGATATAAATTTAAGATGAAGTTTGCAAAAACAATTCGTTTCGATAAATCTGATTTAAATATTTTCCCCCTGGCTTCTGAAGAAGGTGAGTTGGCTGTGGTTGGCACTTTTAACTTTTATAATTTAAAGCAACGAGATTTAAATGGTAAAATAAAGCAGGCATTCTCTAATGGTTTCATGGGCTGTAATACTTTTGGCTATAGTACGTTTGTTAGTTTAGTGAATATTAGTAAAGAAGAATTACAACAACTAAAAATAGACTTAGGAAAGTATTTGGTTGATAACTTTGGTGCTCCAACAAAAGAGATGGCTGAAAAGGCGGCAACAGAAGAAATAAATTTTATGCTTGATTTGTGCAAAATTCATGAAATTGGAAGTCTTTTAAGTTTGACAAGAACTTGGGAAGATGAAGGAATTAAAGAAAAATTTAGAAATCTCCCTAAAGCTGATTCTTGCTCAGAGCAAAAAATTTGGGCTTTTGTTGATGAGAACTAATTATTAGGAATTGATGAATGGTTCAAAATGATTTTTGGTTAACTTCTGGTTGGCATTTGTTAGATCATAATAATGATGGTCATCTTGTTCCTACCGAAGACTTTATGCGAGCTTATTTTTATAGACCAGAAGTGGCTCCAATTGAAGAATCTTGTGAAGCTGAAATTGAACTTCACAAAAGATTGGTTGATAAACCTTTTGATATTGTTGATAAAAAGGAACTTAACTTAATTAGAGATAAAGACGTAATTTTCAACTATGAAGTTATCTTAAAGTTTAGAGATTTTTTATCAAAGTATCCAACATTAGATAGTGCTTATCTTGCAATAGCAAGAGGACAAGCTGTAGACTTTCCTCCTCTTTTTGTAGATCAAATGGTTCAAATTATTTTAAGGAACATTTTAAATCAATCACCCTATGCTCTTCAAGTGAGGGCGTCAGAAATATTCTTTAGGACACAGGTTGTTACTATAGCTGAAGATGAAATAATGGTGGCAGATGAAGCTACAGTTGAACTTCAAGCTGAGAAAAAAAGTACTAAAGCTAATGATCCAAAAAAATTAGAGGTTGATATAGATATTTTAAGAGAGAGCTCTGCTGACAATTATTGGAGTAGATCAGATAAATTTGATACCTCCATTGATCTTGCTTACACTAAACCAGGCTTAGATGCATTAGCGCGAGTGATTGAAAAATGGGTTCATCATTTTCTTTCTATCGAGGTTTCAATAAAACCCATGCAAAAAATTGAGGATGAGAAATGGTCATGGCATCTTGGTTTAGACAGTGATTCTAACCATATTTTAAATGATCTTTATAATGGACTTGACGTTAATGACGAAAGACTTAAACAGATACTATGTTTATTTCAACTTGATGCTGAAGATGGATTTGTTCAAGAAATGAATGGTAAGCCAGTATATGTTGGATTAGCAATGAATGATAGCTCTAAGATAAAATTCAAACCTCAAAATATATTAACAAATTTACCTTTATTAAATACTTCTTAATTCAAGTAATCATCAGTTGTTCTTGGTTTAGGTCGATCTTGGGCATCAAGCATTTTATTATTTTCCTTAAACATTTCCCCAACACGGCAGTCTTCACACATTTTAAGCATTTCAGTCCTGCCATCTTTTTCAAACATCGTATGAGTAGAGAGTTTATCAATTATTCTTTCTATAGATTTAGTAGATCCAAAAGTCTTTCCACAAACAATACAATCAAAAGGTTGATCCTCAATAATAACTTTTGCTGACATTGCGTTATCGTTTAAGTTGAATTGAGAGTTAAGAGATATTGCTTTTTCGGGACATGTTGCTGCACATATACCACATTGCAAGCAAGCATCTTCTCTGAATAAAAGCTGAGGGGAGTCTGGATTGTCCTGCAATGCGCCAGCAGGGCAAGCACTTACGCATGACAAACAAATAGTACAACTATCGATGTTAACATCAACCGTCCCATAAGGTGAATTATTAGGTAATGGTATGATGTCTTTCTTGTTGTTATTACTTTTTGATAAACCTTGTATTCCGGCTCTCAATATTCCTCTAGGCGCGCCAATTGCAACAAAAGAAGATGGTTTGATTTTGGTATAACCATCTTTTTCATAAAATTTATCTCCAATTTTTTCAGGATCACTTTCTTCAATTAATTTAATTGTATTATTATCATTTTTTGCAACGCCAGAAAGTAAGGCATTGGCTAATTCAATTTCTTTTGGTAAGAAATCAAATTCTTTAATTTTTTTAGGGTTTAGAAGTATAAAAATTTTTTTATATCCAATAGCTATTGAAGACACAAGAATATCATGACCAACTCTACCGACAGAATGCATTGAATAGGGTATCAAGTTAGCTGGCAAACCACTGCCATGTCTTGAAAGAATGTTTATTACTTCATTTCCATAATCATTATCAAACAATACTAAAGTAGGATTTTTACCACCCGCTTTGATATAATTATCATGTAGGTTTGATAAATCACCTAATATAACTTCAAGGCTTGGATAATCAGTTTGGATAGCGCCAGATGGACAAACAGATCCGCAAAAACCACAACCACCGCATATACCTGGATCTACAGAAACAACGTCACCAGATGTTTGGATAGCGCCAGCAGGGCAAACATCTAAACATTTTGAGCATCCTGTTTTTTCATTACGTGAATGTGCGCATAAACTATCATTATAGTTTACATAAATTGGTTTTTCAAACTCTCCAATCATATCAATTGCTTTCGCAAAAATCTCTAGTAAATCATTTGGACTATTTGTGCTTGCTCTAAAATAACCATCACGTTTGTGATCACCTGTAAACATAGGTGTATTTTCACTTAGATCTATTATTATATCGCATTCAGTATCTACTGATTTAAAAAAATCTCCAAACGTCATATTTGACTTACTACTTGGAAGTGCTTCGGAAAAATTATTTATATCAAGTTGGAATTGAGAAAAATAACCTTGAGCTCTGTTTATATTTCCTTTTGTTATTTTGAAATTTTGAGGCTCTAAAACTATTTCGTCTTCACAATTAGAAATCATTAGTGTTACACCAAGGTGTTTATTTAATTTTTTACAGAAATCAAAAGCAATACCAAGGGAGTCATCACCATTTTTATAATTGGTATAAACAAAGCATCTTCCTAGAGAATTTAAAGTCAAACTAGGAGTTTTTTTTGTTTCATTGACAGATGAATTTATCAAGGCGCTTATTTTAGGAACGGATTTTTTACTCTCTTTAGACCATCCTGCATATTCTCTTATATTAAAAGTGCCAGGTGGCTGGAAATTATTTTCTTCAGCTAAATTTTCAAAAACCTCTTCTTGTTGAGTGCACGCAATTAGCAAATTTTTATTTTCTTTATTTCCTACTTTTAGTTGATCTAAAACAACATCTAGTTCCGAACCGCATAAGTTGTTATGTATTTTACATTTACTTTCCAACTTGCAAGCTTTTGATAATGCTTCATCATCAATATCCATTGTTGCTTCACAATTGCAAATAAGTATTTTTTTATTATTAATTTCCAAAAACAATCTCCCAAGATTGAGACAAGAACTTATTTAATTGTGGTATAATGTCAATTAATTTCTCATCACAAAAAAAATTAGTTTGTTTTTTATTCTTAATGTTGTTATTTAGCTCACCTGTCTAAGGTTTATAAATGAGGCATTATGATAAGCTTAGAAAATAATAAGCATCTTCTATACGGTGTAAGGATCATTTTTGAAAAAAAAGAAATTGATAATCAATGGGAAAGTCATAAATGGATAGTTAATGATTTGATACCTCTTGATGTAACAAGTGGAGAAGGGTATCCTCCAATTAATGACGTTAAAATTCGTCCACTTTTAAATGATGTTTCTCGACATAATAGTGATAATAAAAATTTATTTGTTGCAGATGCGTCAATTGATTTGCATCGCGCAGAGGCTGAAGGTTATGCTGAAAATCTTCAATCTTCAGACCCTTCTATATATATAGTTCTGAGAGATGGAGATTTAATTGAAGAAAATGAAAAAAAAAGTGATGAGAAGAGAAATATTGACGTTCATTTAGCAGAAGTCTCACTATCTCCCTATCATATTCAAGATTATGAAGATTGTGGAGAAGATAAAGTTGAAAAAGTTCCATTATATGGTCCTATTTTAGAGCTCTTAAATAAGTTTGTTAGTATTCACTTTCATCCTGAGGAGTTTAAAAAAAGAAAAAGAGATAAAAAAAATATTGATGAAAATATTCATCGAGGTGGGGATCAAAGACTAAAGAAAAATTTTTACAACTGATAATAGATTTTAAAGGTTAATTTATAATGAAAGAAGATAAAAAAGATTTAAATGAGAACTTTCTTTCTAGATGGTCTAAGAAAAAATCTAAACAAAAGTCTGAAAATGAAATTTCTAAAATAGAATCTACTGATTTTAATAGTTCCCAAGGTGATGAAGTTTCAAAATCTTCAACATCAGAAGTGAGCGAAAACAATAAACTTAATGATGATGAATTGTTAAAGAAATATAATTTACCAAATCCTGAGAAAATTAAAAAAGAAAAATCTTTAGATGTGTTTTTTAAAGATGGAGTTCCTGACAGATTGCGTCAAATAGCGTTGCGAAGAGTATGGAGATTAAATCCAATAATAAGATTCGCTGACGCAGAAATTAACGATTATCATGAAGATTTTACTGATGCTGCAACAGTTATTGAAGGGATGGAAACAGCTTATAAAGTTGGAAAAGGTTATCTATCAGATTTGATTGATGATAAGGACGAAAAAAATGACGTCGAATCAATAACTCCTATTCAATTATCAACAGATAAAAGCAATAAAAAGAAAATTAAAAAAATTTCTAAAGGAAAAAATCAAGATAAAAAACAAAATCAGAAACAAAATGACGAAGCAAAACTTATATCTGAAAAAGACAAGAAGAATAATGTCAGTAAGATTGGCGAAATAAAAAAAGATAAGAATTTAATAGAACAAACATCAACAAATACTGATGAAATTGAAAATTCCTTGCAAAATAGTAATAAAAAAATAAAGCCAGAAACAATGGTTTTCAAACCAAAAATCAGTAAAAATGATTATAACCAAAAGATCTAATTGTTTAGATTGATCTTTTACTTAACACATTAATAAAAAAAAGCTTTTCTTTTCCAAAATAATAGTAAATAGTTATTATGGGGGATATAATTTGAGTTCTAACAACGCTAAAATTGCACATAATATTAATGAAGAAGATCAGTTACGTGCTGACATGTATTCATTTTTAGCTAATCTTTTAAGAGCAGAACCTGACGAAAATTTAGTAAATCAGTTAACAATGCTTGATTCTGATGATTCTCCTATTGGAAAATCCATAAGAACACTTTCTAAATTAGCTACTTCTCTTGATCTCCCAACTATTAGAGATGAGTATGTTAGAATTTTTGTAGGTGTCGGTAGGGGTGAAATACTACCCTTTGCATCTTACTATTTGACTGGATTTTTAAAAGACAAGCCTTTAGCAAAGTTAAGACAGGATATGCAAAAAATAGGAATCAAGCTAGAGGAAAATGTTAAGGAGCCGGAGGATCACATCGCGAGCATATTTGACATGATGTCTGGCTTGATACTTGGAAAGTTTGAAAAAAAATATTCTATTACAGAACAAAAAGATTTTTTTAATAAGCATTTAGCTCCATGGGTTGACTTGCTTATGAGAGATATAGAAAGTTCCAAAATTGCAGTGTTTTATTCACCAATCGGAACTATTGGAAAAGAATTTATGGAAATTGAACGTGCGTCGTTCTCAATGAATGTCTCGGGGTAGCGATAGGCCCCTGTTTCATGGGCTCATATTAATGAGCTTTTTATTAAGGAGTGTAAAATGAAGATTGATAAATCTAAGAATGGTAGGAGAGACTTTTTAAAAGGTGCCGCTATCACAGCTGCCGCCGCAACAGTGGCTGCAACTGCTACCAAAACAGCATCTGCTAACGAGACTATGAATACTACTGGTTCAGGCTACCAGAAAACAAAGCATGTAAAAACTTATTATGAGACCGCTAGGTTCTAATATTAATTAATCAATTTTAAGGAGGAAAAATATGCTTAGAAAGAAGACGAAAGGGGTGGCGATAGGCTCCCAAACTTCATCTTTCATCGGTAAAACCTCAGAAAAAGTCGTTGATAGACGTACTTTTTTGAAAGGTTCAGGATTAGCGGTAGGGGGTTTAGCCACCGTTGCAGCACTCACAGCTTCAAATGTTAAGCCAGCAAAGGCTTCATTTTCAACTTCTGCAGTATCCATGAAGAAAACAGTTTGTACGCACTGTTCTGTTGGTTGTACGATTATGGCTGAAGTTCAAAATGGTGTGTGGACAGGTCAAGAGCCAGGTTGGGATAGCCCAATTAATTTAGGTGCTCATTGCTCTAAGGGTGCGTCTGTTAGAGAAACAGCAAGTGGAGAAAGAAGATTAAAATATCCTATGAAGCTTGTAAGTGGCAAATGGACAAGAATGTCATGGGATGATGCCATAAATGAAATTGGCGACAAGATGGAATCCATCAGAACTTCATCAGGCCCTGATTCTGTTTATTGGTTAGGTTCTGCTAAATTTAATAATGAGCAGTCATATTTATTTAGAAAATTTTATGCATATTGGGGCTCTAACAACGGAGATCACCAGGCAAGAATATGTCATTCAACAACTGTTGCAGGCGTTGCTAACACTTGGGGTTACGGTGCGATGACAAATTCTTATAATGACATTCACAATTCTAAGGCCATGTTTGTCATTGGTGGAAACCCAGCAGAAGCGCACCCAGTGTCATTAATGCACTTAATGAAAGCAAAAGAGCAAAATAATGCACCATTAATTGTATGCGACCCACGTTTTACCAGAACTGCAGCGCACGCTGACGAATTTGTAAGATTTCGTCCAGGATCAGATGTTGCTTTGATTTGGGGAATTATGTGGCATATCTTCGAAAATAAATGGGAAGATAAAGAATTTATTAGGCAACGTGTCTATGGTATGGATGACGTTAGAGCTGAAGTAAAGAAATGGAATCCTGAGGAAACAGAAAGAGTTACTGGAGTTCCTGGATCTCAGTTAAAAAGAGTAGCTAAAATAATGGCTAACAACAGACCTGGTACATTTATCTGGTGTATGGGTGGAACTCAGCATACTAACGGAAACAACAACACAAGAGCGTATTGTGCATTCCAATTAGCTTTAGGAAATATGGGAACCGCAGGTGGTGGTGCTAATATATTCCGAGGGCACGACAATGTTCAAGGTGCTACCGACTTTTGTATTTTATCCCATTCTTTACCAGGGTACTACGGTTTATCCGCCGGTGCTTGGAAACATTGGTCAAGAGTATGGGGAGAAGATTACAATTGGATTAAAGCAAGATTTTCTTCAATGAAAGGAAAAGACGGTAAAACTAAGAGTATGATGAACCAGAAGGGTATACCTGTATCAAGATGGATTGATGGTGTTCTTGAAAAGAAAGAAAATATAGAACAGCCAGATAATCTAAAAGCAATGGTATTCTGGGGACATGCTCCTAACTCTCAAACTAGAATGAAGGAAATGAAAGTTGCAATGGAGAAGTTAGACCTTATGGTTGTAATTGATCCTTACCCAACAGTTTCTGCTGTTTTATCTGATAGAACAGATGGCGTTTATTTACTCCCATCTACAACTCAGTTTGAGACATATGGATCCCTTACTTCATCCAATAGATCACTTCAATGGAGAGAGAAGGTTATCGAGCCATCTTTTGACTCACTTCCTGATCATACCATTATATACAAGTTTGCAAAAAAGTTTGGGTTTGCAGACCGTATGTTCAGAAATATTAAGGTAACTAATGATGAGCCTTATATTGAAGACGTAACTAAAGAGTTCAATAGTGGTATGTGGACAATAGGATATACTGGTCAATCACCAGAGAGACTAAAAGCTCACATGAAGAATCAACATGTTTTTGACAAAACCACATTAAGAGCTGTTGGTGGCGAACTTGATGGTGATTATTATGGTTTACCTTGGCCTTGTTGGGGTAACCCAGAAATGAAACACCCTGGTACACCATTGTTATATGACACATCAAAGCCAGTGGCAGAAGGTGGATTATGTTTTAGAGCAAGATTTGGTGTTGAACACGAAGGTAACAATCTATTAGCTGAAGGTTCATATCCGGTTGGTTCTGAGATTAAAGACGGTTATCCACAATTTACAATGGCAATGCTTAAAAAACTTGGCTGGGACAAAGATTTAACAGCTGATGAAAAAGCCGCAATTGATAAAGTTGCTGGAGATAAAACTAACTGGAAAGTTGACTTATCTGGTGGTATCCAAAGAGTTGCTATTAAACATGGTTGTGCTCCATTTGGAAACGCTAAGGCAAGAGTTAAGGTTTGGACATTTCCAGATCCAATCCCATTACACAGAGAGCCACTATACACTTCTAGAAGAGACCTTGTAGCCGATTATCCTACATATTCTGATAGAATGGCATATAGACTCCCAACATTGTATAAGTCTATTCAAGATGTGGATCACTCTGTTAAATATCCGATCATTCTAACTTCCGGTAGATTGGTTGAATATGAAGGTGGTGGAGATGAGACAAGATCAAATCCATGGCTAGCTGAATTGCAACAAGACATGTTTGTTGAAATCAATCCATTTGATGCCAACTCTAAAGGAATTAGAAACGGTGCAATGGTTTGGGTTGCGACTCCAGAAGGAGCTAGGATTAAAGTTATGGCAATGGTAACCGAACGTGTTGCCAAAGGTGTAGCTTTCTTACCATTCCACTTCGGTGGTCATATGGAAGGTGAGGATCTTAGATCAAAGTATCCAGAAGGTTCAGATCCATATGTACTAGGTGAAGCAGCAAACACTGCATTTACTTATGGATACGACTCAGTAACACAGATGCAAGAGACTAAGTGCTCATTGTGTCAAATTGAACTAGCTTAAAGGAGGGCTTAAAAAATGGCACGAATGAAATTCTTATGCGACGCAGAAAGATGTATTGAGTGTAACGCCTGTGTGACAGCATGTAAGAACGAGCATGAAGTTCCATGGGGTATTAATAGAAGAAGGGTTGTAACCATTCAAGATGGTAAGCCAGGAGAAAGATCAATATCTGTAGCTTGTATGCATTGTTCAGATGCTCCTTGCATGGCCGTGTGCCCAGTTGACTGTTTTTATCAAACAGATCAGGGTGTAGTGTTACATTCTAAGGATCTATGTATCGGCTGTGGTTACTGCTTCTATGCTTGTCCTTTTGGAGCTCCTCAATTTCCTCAAGCTGGAAATTATGGATCAAGAGGAAAAATGGATAAGTGTACTTTTTGCGCAGGTGGACCTGAAGCTGATATGGGTGAGTTAGAGTTCCAAAAGTATGGACGTAACAGACTTGCTGAAGGTAAACTACCATCATGCGCAGAAATGTGTGCAACAAAGGCATTACTTGCTGGTGATGGAGACGAAGTAGCTGATATCTTCAGAGAGAGAGTTGTTGCTCGTGGTTTTGGTTCTGGCGCATGGGGCTGGGGCACTGCATACCAGTTAAAAGGTTAAAATTTCACTTAAAAAGGCGGATTTATCCGCCTTTTTTGATTCTTTTATCTTTAAAATTTGGGGTAAGTAATGATTAATATAAATAAAGCATTTTTGATTATCTCAATCTTCCTGTCTTCGTTCTTATTAAGTTCATGTCAGGAAGAACAAGGAAGAATACTAAATTACAAAAAAGGTGTGTACTTAGGTAAAAAAGACGATATTCTAACTACAGAACAAGTAAATAAACTTAAGATGCATACTTCTAGGCAAAGAAGTAATTAAGGGGAGAGAATTAATGTTCAGAAAACTATTTATTGCATTTACAATGGTATTTGTAATTAGTTTTACATTTTTAACAAATTCAAATTCATCAATAGCTCAAGTTAAAGGTGAGGTGCCAGGTAATGCACTAGGCCTGAAGTCTGACGCCGATTTATGGAGATATATCAGAACTGGCAATGCTGGTTCAACTCAAATGAAAGACCAATTGTCTGCTGTAATGATACAATCTGAAGGTGACAATTGGAGGGCTATTAGAAATGGACCCGTTACTTTATATGGTGGTATAGGTTTGTTAGCAATTATTGGCGTGCTTTTTGCCTTTTACATGTATAGAGGTAAAATAAAAGTAGATTCTGGATTGTCAGGTGACACTATTTTAAGGTTTGCTGCAATTGACAGATTTGCTCATTGGTTAATGGCTGGATCATTTGTTTTGTTAGCTTTAACTGGACTTAATCTTATGTATGGTAAATACATTTTACTACCAATTTTTGGACCGGAAATATTTACTGCAATAACTATTGGAGGTAAGTATATTCATAACTACTTGGCATTTGCCTTTATGTTAGGTCTTGTCCTAGCTTTTGTTTTATGGGTAAGACATAACATTCCTAACAAAGTTGATTGGGAATGGATAAAAATGGGTGGTGGTATTTTTAAAGCTGGATTACATCCACCTGCCAAGAAGTTCAATGCTGGTCAAAAAATGATCTTTTGGATCACAATGATTGGTGGTCTGTCAGTAAGCATGTCAGGTATAGCATTAATGTTTCCATTCCAAACAACTATGTTTGCTGATACTTTTGCTATACTTAATGTTTTAGGTTTAGGTTTACCTACAGATTTGACACTTCTTCAAGAACAGCAATTCAACCAGGTATGGCATGGAATAGTTTCTTTAGGTCTTATGATAATGATTATAGCACATATCTATATAGGATCTGTTGGAATGGAAGGTGCCCTTGATGCTATGAATAGTGGCGAAGTTGACAAAAACTGGGCAAAAGAGCATCACGGTTTGTGGGTAAAGGAAATGGAAGAAGATAAAAAATCTAAGCTAGAACCCGCAGAGTAAAAATATTATAGTAAATGCTACCTAAAAAAATTTTCTTAAAAGATATCATAATTATTAAATTGATTATGGTATCTTTCTTATTATTAATTAAAACTTCACATAGTATTGAGCAATATACTGCCCACGGTGGTCCTGTTAAGGGTTTAGCTGTATCTGCAAGTAATAATTTAATGGCAAGCGCTAGCTTTGATTATTCAGTTGTAATTTGGGACCTAAATCCAATTAAAGAAAAATTAACTTTGATTGGTCATGATGCAGCTGTTAACACTGTAAAATTTTCACCAAATAATGATTTTTTAGCGTCAGGAGGGGATGACAATAATATTTTATTGTGGGCATTAAAGGATATTAATAATTTAAATGAAGAAATACAGCCAATTAAATTAGGTAATCATAGAGGTAAAATTGCAGATTTAGAATTTTCAAATAATGGTAGATATTTAATATCGGCAAGTTGGGATGGAACTGTAGGAGTATGGGACTTAAAAAAAAGAAAACAGATTAACTCTTTGGTAGGTCACAAAGGACCTGTATATGCTGTTAAATACTCAAAGGATAACAAACATATTTATAGTTCAGGATATGATGGTGATATAAAGCTTTGGAAAGCCAATAGTGGAGAGTATGTAAGGCCAATTGTTAAAAATGGTTGGGGAATTTCAAAGTTTGAAGTAGATGAAAAACTTAATTTTATTGCTTTTGGTTCTACAGACGGACAAATAAAAATAAATAAATTTGATAAGGACGAAACAATTCTAAATATAAAAGAAGATAGAGTACCAATTTTATCAATGTACTATTTAGAAAATGAAAATATGATTAGTTTTGGAAATGCAAAAGGAAGAATGATCATATTAGATACGAAAAAATGGTCATTAGTTAGAGATTTTAATGCTGTTAATGGACCAATATGGGACAATATTCTTTTTCCTAATGATTCTTCATTAATTGTGGCTGGTTTAGACGATTTTTTAACAAGGTGGCAAATATTTGATTTTCCACCAAAATTTTTAGAAAGACCCGGACCAGCTAGAAGATTTAACCCTGTAAAAGAGGTTAGTAACGGTGAAAAACAATTTGCCAGGAAATGCAGTGTTTGTCATACTCTTGTAGAAAATGGAAAAAAAAGAGCAGGCCCAACACTTTATAAAATTTTTGGACGTAAGGCTGGATCATTAGAAGGATATAAATATTCAAAATCTCTAATTGAATCTGATATAATATGGAATGAAGAAAGTATTAATAGGCTATTTGATGAGGGCCCTGATAAAGTGACACCAGGTACCAAAATGCCTATACAAAGAATGAAAAAAATACAAGATAGACAAGATCTTGTAATGTTTTTAAAAAAAGCTACTAACTAAACAAAGGAGTTTAAAATGAAAATGTTTTTTACAAGTAGTGTGTTTGCGATAATAGTTGGAGTAGGTGTATACGTGATTTTAACAAGTACGGGTATGGATACTGCAAGTGTTATGTCAAGTTCAAATGTAAGATTATAGACTTATAAATCTTTAGATGGTTAATAAAACTATCAAATCATTTTTATATTTAACTATATTCTTATTAAATTTTAGTACCCTTGCTCATGATTATTCTGAAGTATGGGAAAAAGCTCATAAATCAACTGTAGTTGTTTTGCCAACTTGGCCAGGGTACAATAAATCCGGTTTTGGAGCCCCAGCTGGAACTGCCCCAGCTGGTACAGGTTTTTACTTGTCATTGAACAAAACAGAAAAAATGACAAACTATATACTTACAGCCGCGCATGTAATTAAAAATGCAAAGATAGTAGAAATTAAAGATTATAATAATAAATTAGAGAAAGTTGATGTAATTTTGACTGACTTTAAAACTGATATAGCTATTTTAAAATCAAAAAACAAAGGACAAAGTGTCCTAGTTACGAAGAAAAAAATAAAATATGGTAATGAAGTTTGTCTAATAGGTAATAGTTTTGGATTAGGTCAAAGCTTATCATGTGGAATAGTATCTGGACTTAATAGAACAAGATTGGGGTTCAACCCAATTGAGGATTTTATTCAAACAGATGCAGCAGTAAACCCTGGTGCTTCAGGTGCACCTTTATTAAATAAAGAGGGCCAACTGATAGGTATGGTAGATGCAATATACACCAAGGAAGCAGATATTGATGCTGGAGTTAATTTTGCAATTGACATTAAATTAATAGAAAAGTTTTTGAATAAATATGCCAGTCAGATAAAATAGAATTCTATGTCAATAACACCTACCAAATTAGAAATTGCAAGAGATCTTTTAAAAAAATCAATTGTTGAAAAAGATAAAAAGACACAATCACTTATCCATAAAGCTCAAGAACGAATAAATTATAAAACAATTAAAAGTAGGTTAAACTTACCTTCAACTGCAAACTCAGCAGTTGATGGTTATGGAATATTACATCAAACATTTTTAAGTAATCCAGAAACAGAATTTGAAATTGCTGGCATTGCGAAAGCAGGACACCCTTACAAAAAGAAAATTTTACCCCATCAGGCTATAGAAATTTATACAGGTGCTATAATGCCAGAGGGTGTAGATACAATCGTAATGCATGAAAAATGTAAGAGATCAAATAATAGAGTGATAATTAACGAAAAAGTAATACAAAATCAAAATATGAGACCAATAGGCGAAAATTTAAAAAGGGGTGAGGTAGTTGTTAAAAAAGGAAAATTACTTAATGCAGCTGATATTGGGCAACTTGCTGCATCTGGAAATAATCAAATTGATATATACGAAAAATTAAATGTCTCAGTTATTTCAACAGGAGATGAGTTAGTTTCAAGTAAAGCTAACAAAAGATCAAGAGGCCAAATATATGATTCTAATAAACCAATGTTACTTTCTTTATTAGATCATAAATTTTTAAATATACATGATTTTGGAATAGTAAAAGATAATAGAAATGAGTTAGCAAGAAAATTTGCTGATGCCTTATCAAAGAATGACGTAGTCATTTCATCTGGGGGCGCGTCAGACGGAATAGAAGATCATACGCAAAATGCTATTAAAGACGTGGGTGCTGAATGTTTAGTTTGGCAATTAGCTATGAAGCCTGGAAAACCTATGGCAATTGGACGAAAGAAAAACAAATTTATTTTTTGTCTGCCAGGAAATCCCGTAGCTGCTTTTGTTTGTTCAAAGTTATTAATAAAACCACTCTTAATTAAACTAGCTGGTGGTGTTGATTTAGAACCATTGGTTGTAAAAATTCCCTCAGGTTTTGAGCATAGGAAAAGAAAAGGTAGAGCAGAGTATTTGAGAGCTAAAATTATAAGTAAAGATAATGGAGATTTTTTGAAAATACATGGAAGAAAAGGAGCAGGTGTGATTTCTTCATTAACTGGTGCAGACGGTATAGTAGAAATACCTATGGATTATGAGACCGTAAAAGTAGGTGAGCTTCTCAAATTTTATCCATTTGAACATCGATGTTTATGATTTAAATTAGTTTGGTATAAGGTTTTTATCCCATTTAACAATTACATTAAAAGAAATTGATATTCTTGGAAAATCAGACATATTTGGATGCACAAGATGATGCAAGAACGCAGGCCATAAAAGTAAATCTCCAGACTTGGGTAATACTCTATGTTCAGGGTCTACTTGTTTATCACCTCTTATTGAATTCATATTGGCCTGAGGGCGTGGATCAAAAAAACTAATTGAAGCTGGGTTAAGATCAGATCTAAATATTTCAGCATCTGATTGGTCAGGAACGTTTATATAATAGGTTCCTGACAACCAAGAATGTGGATGGTTATGAAGATTATGATAATCTCCTTTCATATTAACATTACCCCAGCCTTGGATAGACCAGTTTAATTCATAATTCACTCCTGATTGATGTGCATAATCATAAACAGCCCTATCAATACATTGTTTTAGCCAAAACATAGCAGGATGATCCATTTCCAAAATATTTTGAGATATATAATTTTCTGTCATATTCTCTTGTGCAGCATTGTTTGACAGGACTATATCAGCAATTACAGAATTTGCGTTTTCATGTCCAGGTAATGACATTTCCATAAACTGAGTTGGCCAAAGATTTAAAAATTTGGGCTTTGTAGTATTGTTATTAGTTTCAGTCTTAGACATTTTCTGCTCCGTCTGTATTTAAGCAATTTCAAACTTTTTAATTAACAAGTCAGTTATACTACTTATATTGTTTAAATCTAAAGAGGGAATATCTGTATTTAACTTTTCATCTGAAGCTATAGCAAAAATATTATTATCATCACTATGTAAAAATGTTTTCCCAATTTTGTGTCTAAATACTTCTAGTTTTGGAATATTTTCGTTTTTATAACCTTCTACTATAATTACATCACATTTATTTAAAGGACTTTTTGCAAAAATTTCTAACATTTCAAATAAACTTTTTTCTTCTTCACTGTCATTTTCTTGAACAAGAGCAAACCTTTCTTTAGATGAAATAATCATTGGTCGGGCTCCAGCTTTCCTGAGGTTGAAAGAATCTTTACCCGGTTTATCGATATCAAATTTATGATGAGCGTGTTTAAGCGTTCCTACATTAATTCCAATTTTTGTGAAATTTTCTATTAATTTAGCACATAATGTTGTTTTTCCAGAACCAGACCAACCAGCAAGACCAAAAATGGGTGGAAGTTTTCCAAGTATTTGCATTGCAATAATTAAATCTTTAGGCGAATTTAAATTTGTGAAAGGATCAGATTTTGATTCGTCAATTTCATCAAAATTTACATGAGCGGTTTTAAGTTGAGAAGTAAAAATATCAATTTTTCTAATTCCTTCTTCAATTGCTTTTTTTAATATCAAATTATTGTCAGTTTTCCATAATGCTATGACAGGATGGTTAAATCCTCTTGATTTTGCTACAACTAGATCTAAATCTGGATTTTCATTTTTTACTTTCAATAGAGACTCAATTAAATTTTGAGGTAGAAAAGGTGTATCACATGGTAGAGTGAGAACCCACTTTTGCCTAATATTTTTTGCCCAATTCAAGGAAGCCAGAATACCAACTAATGGACCTAGATGTCCTTTAAGTGGATCTTCAAGAATTTCGTAACCAAAATTTTTAAATTTTTCAAAGTTAGTATTAATATTTAATGCAATGGGAGCAGCTTTTCCCGAAACTTTCTCTAAAACATAAGAGATGAGTGGTCTGTCAAGGAGATTAATTAGACCTTTTTCTTTTCCACCCATTCTTTTTCCTTTTCCTCCTGCAAGGATAACACATGGGATAATCTCATTAATATTTTTCAAATTTCATAGCCTCAACTAATTATAGATCTTTGTGCTGACATCACATCTTCATTTTTTACTGATTTCACATCACTATCGAAAACTACTCTTTCAATACCATTAGCAATAATCATTCTTTTCCCTTTTGCTCTTCCTATCAATGTTAGGCCGGCTTGTTTCGCAAGTGTAACACCTGACTCTGTGAAGCCTGACCTAGAAATTAAAATAGGAATACCCATTTGAACCGTTTTAATTACCATTTCTGATGTAAGTCTACCAGTAGTATAAAAAATTTTATCACTTGTATTTTCATCATTTAAAAAAACCCACCCTGCAATTTTATCAACTGCATTATGTCTTCCAACATCTTCAACATAAACTAGTGGGATGTCATTTTTACATAAAACACATCCATGTAACGCACCAGCTTTGAGATAAAGACTTGGTCTAGTATTAACTTTTTTGGAAATAGAATAAATCCAAGAAGTTTTAATTTTTGTTGTTTTATCAAGATTTATAGACGTGAAATCGTCCATTATATCTCCATACACTGTTCCAACAGCACAACCACTTGTCTTTATTTTCTTTTCCATTTTTTCTTCATAATTTGTTTTTCTTTTTGTCCTTACTATTACAACTTGTAAGTCATCATCGTATGTAACTTCAGAAATTACATCATTTTTTTTTAGCATATTTTGGTTTAATAAATATCCGACTGCAAGTAGATCAGGCATGTCACCAAGTGTCATTGCAGTGACTATTTCCTGTTTGTTTAAATAAATTGTTAAAGGTATTTCTTTTACTACGGGAAGTTTTATACTTTCTCCGGCTTCGTTAATTCCTTCAATCTCTTTTGTTAAATTATCATTCTCTAAATCTGGTGATATTAGAAATTCTTTACTATTTTTCATTTTTAAACCTAATTTTTATCGTTGTTTAGAAGTTGCCCATTGAATAAAATTTTCTGCTTCATCTGATAGATGTTTATTTAAGCTTAAATATTTTGTTAATAATTCTTTCCCAAAAGATGTTAAAAGTGTTCCCTTATTTCCTTTTTGCTTTTCTAAAATAGGAGTTGGAAATGCTTCTTCTATAGTGTTGAGCAAAAGTTTTGCGCGCTTGGTACTCATGCCCATGAAATTTGCTGCAGCCCTTACTGACCCTTTTTGATGAACTAAATGGAAAAGTTCCATCTTACCAGCACCAATCATGTGGCCCTGAATATATACTTTAATTCGAATACCATTTTCATTTTCTTTTACCAAGTTGGGTGGTAAGGAAGAACGTTTTATGTTTGTTGATCTACTTTTCATTAACTGATTATAGAATATAATGCTAAAATAAACTAAATATTTTTATGGTATAAACATTTGTCTGATTATTTTACAACTGATGAATTAGCGGAGTTTCTTAGAGTTAAACCAAGAAAAATTTATGATCTAGTTTCTAAAGAAGAAGTGCCATTTTCGAGAGTAATGGGCAAATTATTATTTTCTAAAGAAGAAGTGGCTAACTGGATAGCTGGGAATAATAACTCTGTCGAAAATAAAAATTATTTACCAGATGTAATTTTAGGAAGTCATGATCCTCTCCTTGAATATGCAATAAAAAAATCCGGATCAGGTATAGCTTTATCTTTTGATGGTAGTAATAAGGGGCTTGAAAGATTTAAATTAAACCAAGGAATTGCATCAGGACTTCATATTTATAACTTTAGCTCAAAAAAATGGAATATTCCTAGTGTTGAAAAATATTTAAATGATAAAGATTTTGTTCTTATGGAATGGGCAAAAAGAGAGAGAGGTTTGATATTTCAACCTCATAGTGAACCAAAAAAGAGCATAACAGATTTTAAAGGTCTAAGATTAGTCACTAGACAACCTGGTTCAGGTGCGGACAATTATTTAAAGAATTTGTTAAAAAGTGAAAATTTAAATTTATCAGATTTTGTTAAAACAGAAATTGTTTACTCTGAAATTGACGCAGTTTCATTAGTTTTGTCTGGGCAAGCTGATGTAACTTTAGGTATAGCCTCTGAGGCAGAAAAGTATAAACTTAAATTTATTCCAGTAGTTAAAGAAAGATTTGATTTAGTAATTGACAGATTTTGTTGGTTTGAATCTCCTTTCCAAAAACTTTTACAATTTTCTCAAACGACGGAGTTTTTTGATGCTGCTTCAAGATTAAAGGGTTATAATATAAAAGATCTTGGTGTAATACACTTTAATAGTAAACAGGTATAATTAATGTTTAAAGAAATAGGAATGGGGTTATTAGGCGTTGTAATAATTATAACTCTATTTTTTTTCTTTTTAGGTCTGAAGACTTTTTTGTTTTCGATTGCTTACTAAATCTTTAAAATGCTAGTTGAACTTTCATACTTTTTTTATTGTTATTCATTGCAAGTTCAAAACCATCTGTTGCGTCTTTAAAGTCTATTTTATGGGTGATTAATGGATTTACGTCTATTAATTTTTTCTTCATCATATTAACAGCTAGTTCAAACTCTGAATGAAATCTAAATGAGCCTCTTAAATTTAGCTCCTTTGTTGTAACTGATACAAGTGGTATCAAGACATCTCCTCCTAGACCAAGTTGAATCATGGTACCCTTTGGCTTGAGACAATTTATTGCGTCGCTTATACCTTGCGCAGATCCTGAACATTCAATAGCTATATCAAAATACCCTTTATTAGATTGATAGTTTTTTAGTTTATCATTTTCTTCTAGGACATTTATAACTTTATCCGCTCCTACAGAATCTGAAAACGTCAGAGCATTTGTAGAAATATCTGTAACTATTATCTCTTCTGCTCCTGCTCTTCTAGCAGCTGCTACGCATAATGTACCTATTGGTCCTGATCCAGTAATTAAAACTTTTTGTCCAAAAATTTTCTCTGCTTGTTTTATAGCATGAAGACATACAGCAAGTGGCTCTGCCATTGCAGCTTCTTCAGAAGAAAGGCCATCAGCGGAAACACATTGATAATCTTCAACTATTAATATTTCTCTAAATGCACCTTGAATATGTGGAAATGGCATTGCAGAGCCATAAAATTTCATATTAATGCATTGAATTTGATTTCCGTTAAGGCAAAAATTGCATTTATTACATGGCCTTGATGGCGATACAGAAACTAGTTGTCCAATTGACAAATTTTTTACATTTGATCCAATTTTTGAAATAAAACCGGAAACTTCGTGACCTAGTATCATTGGCTCTCGTAACTTAATTTGTCCAAATCCACCATGTTTATAATAATGCAGATCTGTTCCACAAATACCACCAATGGCAATCTTAATTTCAACTTGATTAGGTTTCAAATTATCTACAGGATAATCTTCTATTCTTAAATCTAATGGACCATGAATTTTTAGAGATTTCACCAATTAAGCCTTTGTCAATTTAAATTGTAAAATTTAAATTCTATAAAGATAATTAGCAATCTTTTTATTATTGATGTACTTTTACATAAATTTAAATTGGAAAAGAAATGGTTTCAGGGTTAAAATTATTCGACTTGAAGGGTAAAACCGCTCTCATAACTGGTTCATCACAGGGAATTGGATACGCTTTAGCTGAGGGTTTGGCCGAAGCAGGTTGTGATATAATTCTAAATGGTAGAAATATTGAAAAGTTAAGAAAATCAGCTGAATTAGTTAATACTAAGCAAGAGATCTATCAATTATGCTTTGATGTTACTGATTATGAACAAATAAAGCAGTCCATTGATAAATTTGAAAAAGAAACTAGTCCAATTGATATATTGATTAATAATGCCGGAATGCAATTTAGATCTGCTTTAGAAGACTTCCCACGAGAAAAGTTTGAGGAATTGTTAAAGACAAATGTCTCTTCAGTTTTTAATGTAAGTCAAGTTGTCGCAAAATATATGATTAAAAGAGGCGAAGGTAAGATTATAAATATAGCAAGTGTTCAAACATCTCTTGCTAGACCAGGTATTGCTCCTTATACAGCGACCAAGGGTGCTGTAGGAAATATCACAAAAGGTATGGCAACAGATTGGGCGAAATATGGTATTCAATGCAATGCTATTGCTCCAGGCTATTTTGATACACCTTTAAACGCTGCTCTTGTGTCTGATAGTGAGTTTACAACTTGGTTAAAAAAAAGAACCCCAGCAGGCAGGTGGGGTGAGGTTCATGAATTAGTAGGCGCTAGTATATTTTTAAGTTCTGCTGCCTCAAATTTTGTAAATGGCCACACACTTTATGTTGATGGTGGAATTACCGCATCACTTTAGATAAATATTCTTAAAAATAATATAAATCAATTGAATATTATAAAAAATTTCTCTATATTTTTTAATATCAGAAAAATTTTCTTTTTGAGGTTACCTTGCTAGATGATATTGATATCAAAATACTAAATATTGTTCAAAAGA
The DNA here is from genome assembly GCA_902543145.1 of uncultured SAR116 cluster alpha proteobacterium. GTDB lineage: Bacteria > Pseudomonadota > Alphaproteobacteria > Puniceispirillales > Marisalimonadaceae > Marisalimonas. The sequence continues at coordinate 235,304 of CACBXG010000001.1, forward strand.
ATGCTGGATTACCCTTATCTGAAATTTCTAAAAGAGTAGGTGTATCTCCAACCCCGTGTTGGAACAGAATAAAAAAAATGGAGGAAGTAGGTGTCATTTCTGCAAAAACAATTGTTCTTAATAGAAAAGCTATCAACTTATCAATTGTTGTTTTTTTATCAATAAGAGTAAGTCATCATTCAAAAGATTGGGTTGATAGATTTCAAAATATAATAAATAAGTATGATGAAATAATTGAAACTCATAGGCTTACGGGTTCAGATACGGATTATATGCTAAAGATTGTTGCTCCAAGCATAGAAGAGTATGATAATTTTCAACAAAAGTTAATTGGAGAGCTTGAGTTTACTAAAATGTCTTCAAGCATATCCCTTCAAGAAATGAAAAACTCTCATATTTTACCTCTTAATCAATTTAAAAATTAGTTAGCGTTTGGGAAAAATAATTGCTCACCTTTTACTTTAAATGCCTTTATTTGGGTTTGTCCTTCAGAAGAGGTAAGCCATTTAATAAACTTATTGGCAATATTAAATTTTACATTTGGACATCTAGCTGGGTTTACCAGTGTAATTCCATACTGATTAAATAAAATATCACTTTTTTCGGTAAACATTTTCAACTCATCTTTATTATTAAAATTTATCCATGATGCCCTATCTGTGATAGTATAAGCTTCCATACCATTTGCTAAATTTAGAGTTGCTCCCATTCCAGACCCAACTTCTCTATACCATGAACCCGAAAATTTTAATGGATTTAATTTAGTTCTTTTCCAAATACTCATTTCTTTAAAATGAGTGCCTGAATCATCACCTCGTGAGACAAAGATAGATGATGTTTTAAATATTTTTTTAAATGCTTCTAAAGGACTGTCTTTATAATTTATTTGCGCAGGGTTTTCTTTAGGTCCAATAATTATGAAATCATTGTACATAAGGTCTTTTCTATTTATGCCAAAGCCTTTTTTAACAAAATCTATTTCTCTTTCTTTTGCATGAACTATTACAACATCACCATCACAATTACTGGCGTTTTTTAATGCTGCGCCAGTGCCAACAGATACCACATGTGCGTCCACATTAATTTTTGATTTTACTATTGGGAGTATATAATTATAAAAACCAGAATTATAAGTAGAGGTTGTTGATTGAATAATTAATGACTCTTTACCAAAGCTAAGGTTTGGTAGAAAAAATAATAAAAATAATAAAAATAAATTTTTAAATAAAACAAACATCAAAAACGTAAATTCATTGCATATTATGTAAATTTCACATAAATTAACATATTTAATCATAAATAATCAAGGTAATTATGTATGATATTAGAATCATTTACACATGCATTTGATTTGGTTTTAACTTTAGACAAAGACTTTTTTGAGATTCTTCTACTTTCAATGAAAGTTAGTTTTCTTTCATTACTCCTATCTTGTTTAGTGGGTTTACCTTTGGGCACATATTTGGCTATTAAAAATTTTTGGGGTAGAGATACTGTTTTAATTATGTTTAATGCCATGATGGGTTTGCCTCCAGTTGTCGTAGGATTAATTGTATATTTGTTAATTTCACGATCTGGTCCATTTGGTTGGTTAGGTGTTTTATACACACCTACAGCTATGATTATTGCTCAAATGATTTTGATTATACCTATAATTGTCTCATTAACAGCTCAAATAATCGAAGAAATTAATGAAGAATATAAAGATCTTTTTAAATCTCTTGTTATTTCATCTCATAAAGCTCTTATCGCATGTTTGTATGATGCTAGATATTCAATTTTAACAGTAATTCTTGCTGGGTTTGGTAGAGCTATTTCTGAAGTTGGCGCAGTAATAATTGTAGGTGGTAATATAGATCACTTAACAAGAGTTATGACGACAACTATTGCCTTGGAAACGTCTAAAGGAAATTTATCTTTGGCTTTAGCTTTAGGCATAATCCTTTTACTGATTGCTCTAATCATAAACCTAATTTTAATTAGTTTAAAAACAAGAGCAAAAAGGAGAATGTATGTTTGATAACCAAAAAAAATCAAAATCGTTAACTCCTATAGTTGTATCTAATTTATCTCTTTTATTAGGTAAAACTAAAATTTTGGATAAAATTAAATGTAAAATTCATAATGAATCAATTGTTGCCGTTTTAGGCCCAAATGGAGCTGGAAAGAGTATGTTTCTTAAAACTATAAACGGATTAATTGGAGTCCATTCTCGAGAAATTAAGTTTAATTCAATAGAAATTAACGATTACATAAGAAAAAAGATAGCAATGGTCTTTCAAAAACCTACACTTTTAAGAAGGTCTGTTTTCGAGAATATGCAATTTGTTTTAGAGAGAAAAAACAAGTTATCTAATATCGAAATTATGAAACTTTTACAAAGAGTAAGTTTAGATACTTTCAAGGACAAACCTGCTAGATTATTGTCAGGTGGAGAACAACAAAGATTATCTCTTGCAAGGGCTTTGTTAATTAATCCGTCCTTATTACTTTTAGATGAGCCTACTGCTAATTTAGACCCTTATAGTCTAAATTTAATTGAAGAAATAATTTTAGATGAAAACAAAAAAGGGAAGACCATAATCTTAACTACACATGATATGGGCCAAGCAAAAAGATTAGCTAAGGAAATACTTTTTTTTAATAAAGGTAAACTCCTTGAACAAACAAAGGCTATTAATTTTTTTAAAAAGCCTAATACGAAAGAAGCTCAAAGCTATATAAATGGGAAAATTCTCTTATGAATTTTATTCTAACAGAATATTTTCGGCTAGATCTGTCCAGTATTGGACTCCAATTGGTAAAAGTTCATCATTAAAATCATAGAAGGGACTATGAAGCTTTTCAGAGCTTGCCCCAGCGCCAAGCCATATATATGCTCCTGGTTTTTCTTCTAGCATGTAAGAAAAATCTTCTGAACCCATTGTTGGTGTTTCTCTTAAATTAATTGAGTTATCGCCAAAAGTTTTTTTAAAAATTTTAGAAGCAAGTTTAGCGCATTCTATGTTGTTTATAGTCGGCGGATATCCAGGACGAATTTCAATATTCACTTCACAATTACTAATTGCACAACTATTAGATGCAACCTTTTTTATTTTATCTAGCATTTCATTTCTATTTTTTTGATCTGTAGATCTAAGTGTTCCACCAATAGTTATAGTGTCAGGGATTACATTAAATGCAGATCCACCTTCAATTTTTGTTATAGATAAGACAGCACTTTTAAAAGGATCTAATTGTCTAGATATTAAACTTTGAAGTGCAGTAATAGTTAATCCAGCAGCTACCATAGGATCATTTGCGTATTGAGGTTGTGCTGCATGTCCACCTTTACCTTTTACTTCAATTACAATTATATCACCTCCGGCCATTGCAAAACCCTCATGAATAACTGCTTCACCAACTGGAATACCTGGCCAGTTATGAATTCCCCAAACACTATCGATTTTAAATTTCTTAAAAAGACCATCATCAATCATTGCTTTAGCTCCTGCATTACCACCTTCTTCAGCAGGTTGAAAAAGGCAATAAACTTTTCCATAAAAATTTTTTGTTTCTGACAAATATTTTGCAGCTCCTAATAACATTGTAGAATGTCCATCATGCCCACAAGCATGCATTGCTCCTTCATTTTTTGAAGAATATGGCAAATTAGTCTTTTCAGTCATTGGAAGTGCATCCATATCTGCTCGAATTGCAATAGATTTTTCTTGTCCTTTATTCTCTTTTCCTTGAATAATTCCTACAACACCTGTTTTGCCAAATTCTTCAATTACCTCTATTCCAAAATCTTTTAATTTATTGGCAATAAATTTAGATGTAACTTTTTCTTGATATGCTATTTCTGGTTTCGCATGTATTTGATGTCTCCATTCCTTCATTTCTGGAACTATATCTTTAATTTTTTTCTTGATATTCATTTTTACTACACTCAATAATATTTATACATTTTGAAAATAAGGAATTCATTTTGCTAGATATGATTTTAAACGTTGATGGAGAAGAACGTCAATCTATTCCTTTAATAGTCGACTCTCCTCATAGTGGAGTTATTTATCCATCTGATTTTAATCATCAAGCTGAATTTTCAAAGTTAAGACAAGCAGAAGACTCATATGTTGATGAATTATATAATTACGTTTCTGAAATAGGTGGAGTAATTCTAAATGCTAATTTTCCTAGATCTTATATAGATCCCAATAGAGCAGAAACTGATTTTCCAAGTGAAGAACTTATTGATTTTGACGTAAAGAAAGAAAAATTTTTATTCAACCCTACAATTAAGAGTGAATTAGGGATTGGTCTGATTTGGTTGCGCATTCCTCCAAATGGAGAACCAATGTATGCAAATAAATTAAAATTCAGTGAATTCATCGACAGGGTTAAAAATTTTCATAGACCTTACCATAAAACACTAAAAGAAATTATGAATTGTACTTATCAAAATTTTGGAAAATTTTATCACATAAACGCTCATTCAATGCAAAACAAAGCGACAGCGATGTCAGATCAAGAAAAAGGTACTAGAAGACCAGATTTTGTTATTGGTGATAGAGATGGAACATCTTGTAAAAAAGAATTTACTGACCTTATTGTAGATTTTTTAAGAAGTTTAAACTACTCTGTTGATATCAATGATCCATATAAAGGTATGGAACTTACAGATGCTTATAGTGATCCTAAAACAAATAAGAATTCAGTCCAAATTGAAGTTAATAGAAGATTATATATGAATGAAATAACAAGAATAAAATCAGACAATTTTGATCTTTTAAAAACAAATATTGAAAGTTTGTTAAATGAGATTAAATCACAAATCAATAAAGGTGTTTTATGAATAAAGGTAATTTGAACACTAAAAATAAATTTCCTAAATCAGTTGTTGAAGTAAAAGATCTTAAAGTTCAATTTCAATTAAAAGATAAAGTTATAAAAGCTGTTGATGGCATTTCTTTTAACATCAACAAAGGCGAGACTATTGCGATAGTAGGTGAATCAGGCTCAGGTAAGTCTGTTACGGCGTTATCTCTAATGAGACTTACTGATTATTCTGGAGGTAAAATAGTTTCTGGTGAAATAAACCTTCAATCAAAAAACAATCTTAATCTAAATTTAACGCGGCTTGATCAAGAAAAAATGAGAGACATCAGAGGTAATGACATCTCAATGATCTTTCAAGAACCTATGACATCACTAAATCCAGTTTTTACTATTGGTATGCAAATTACCGAAACAATAATTAAGCACCAAGGCAAAACAAAAAAAGAAGCTTTTGAAATTGCACTTGAAATGATCAAGTTGGTAAGAATACCTGAACCAGAAAAAAGGTTAAATCAATATCCACATGAACTCTCTGGTGGAATGAGACAAAGAGTTATGATTGCTATGGCATTAAGTTGTAAGCCTTCATTATTAATTGCAGATGAACCTACAACAGCATTGGATGTAACAATACAAGCACAAATACTGGATTTGATAAAAATGTTACAAAGAGACATAGGTATGTCAGTAATGTTTATTACTCATGATATGGGTGTTGTAGCTGAGGTTGCTGACAGAGTTGTTGTCATGTTTGCAGGTAAAAAAGTTGAAGAAGGTACTGCTATTGAAATATTTCAAAATCCTAAACATCCGTATACTAAATCTTTATTAGCAGCTGTTCCAAAACTTGGGAGTATGATTGGCAAAAAATTACCAGCAAAATTTGTTAATCTTGAGGTTAAATCTTCTGATGAACACAAAAATAAAGAGAAAATTTCAACAAAAAAAGTTGTAGAAATGAAAGATACTGTAAATAGGACTTCTTCTCCATTACTTGAAGTCAAAGGTCTGACTACAAGGTTTTTAATCAAACAAGATTTTGGAAGAGCAGGTGGAAATATTCATGCAGTTGAAAATATAAGTTTTACTTTGCAGCCTGGCGAAACACTTGGATTAGTTGGTGAGAGTGGTTGTGGAAAGTCTACAACAGGAAGAAGTATAATAGGATTAACGTCACCAACAAGAGGTGAAGTTTTTTTTGAAGGTGTAGACTTAACTTATTTAAATAATAAAGAAATGATACAATATAGAAAAAAGATGCAAATGATTTTTCAGGACCCTTTTGCTTCTTTAAATCCAAGAATGACTGTTGGTCAAATTATAGCTGAACCAATAATGGTGCATGGATTAGAGTCTAAGTTGGGATCTAATAGTAGGGTAATAAAATTATTAAATCGTGTTGGACTTGACGAACAATATTACTCTAGATATCCACATGAACTCTCTGGAGGACAGAGACAAAGAATTGGGATAGCCAGAGCTTTGGCATTAGAACCTAAGTTAATAATTGCTGATGAAGCAGTTTCAGCACTAGATGTTTCTATTCAGGCTCAAGTAGTAAACTTGATGATGGAACTGCAAGAAGAATTCGGTTTAACATATCTATTCATAAGCCATGATATGGCTGTAATTGAGAGAGTAAGTCATAGAATAGGTGTAATGTATCTGGGTGAAATAGTTGAAATTGGACTTAGAAGCCAAATTTTTGAAAATCCTCAACACCCTTACACAAAAAAATTGATGGCAGCAGTTCCAATTGCAGATCCAACCAAGAGAAAAAAGAAGTTAAACTTAATGAATGATGAAATTCCTAGTTTGTTAAAGCCAATAGGCTATGAACCTGAATATATTCAAATGATTAAATTTGGAGAGGATCACTACGTAAAACCATTTGATGGAATGAAGCCCCAAAATTAAAAACTATGAATGACCCTAAATTAGATTATAAAAATGAATTTCCTGTTGAATTAGTTAATCCTGACATTTCTCCTTACAAAAGATCTAACACTGGTATTGACTATATTATTACATTAGATAGTGGTTTAAGTGGTCCACATGTTTTTATTTCATCAATTGTACATGGTAATGAACCATGTGGGGCACTTGCTATAGATTGGTTTCTTAAAAATGACTTTAGGCCATTAAGTGGAAAATTAACTCTAGGTTTTATGAATATTGAGGCTTATTTAGCATTTGATCCTCTTAATCCAAATAGAACAAGATGGGTTGAAGAGGATTTTAATAGATTGTGGGCAAAAGGTGTCCTAGAAGATCCCAAAAGAAAAAGAACTAGTGAATTTTTAAGAGCTAATGAAGTTAAAAATATCATTTCTCAAGTCGATTATTTGCTGGATATACATTCAATGCAAAAACCTTGCGTACCTCTTATGATGGCTGGAATGTTAAATAAAGGTATTGATTTTGCTCGCAATGTAGGCATGCAAATGCCAATAATATCCGATTCTGGACATAATGAAGGAATGAGAATGAGAGACTATTTAGGCTTTTCCAATAAAGAAAGTCAAAAAAATGCACTTCTAGTTGAATGTGGGCAACATTGGGCCAAGTCGTCTGAAATTGTTGCAATTGAGACTATGATAAGATTTTTACGAACTACTTCAATAATGGATGAAAATTTTGCAGATGATTTTATTTATAAAAATAAGATATTAAACTTTCAAAATAATGTTTATAAAGTTGGAAAAATTATAACTATCAAAAGTGAAAATTTTAAATTTTATCAAGATTGGCAAGGTTTTGAAACCTTAAAAAAGGGAGCATTGATTGGGAAAGATGATAATGAAGACATATATGCTCCCTACGAAGAAACTATTTTAATTATGCCTTCTAAAAGATTATTTCCAGGTAAAACAGCAGTAAGACTTGCATATAAATTAAGTAATCATAATTAGAAATTTTAGTGAAGTCTTGGATTAAACATGTCTCTCAAATGATCACCAACTAAATTTATAGAAGCCACTGTTATAAGTAATGCAACGCCTGGGAATATACTAATCCAAAAGTCGCCACTATACATATATTCAAAACCATTTCCTATTAGAAGACCTAAAGAAGGTTCTGTTATGGGAAGACCTAAACCCAAAAAACTGAGTGTTGCTTCTAAAGAAATTGCATGTGCTGTTTGTAAAGTGCCAACAACAATTAATGGAGCCATGCAGTTGGGCAATATGTGTTTAAACATAATTCGTGTGTTTCCGAATGCTAAACATCTAGCAGCATCTACATATTCCTTATTTATTTCAACCAGAGCACTCGATCGAGCTGTTCTAGCGTAATAAGCCCACTGTACTAAAATTAGTGCAATAATAGTTTTTTCAACACCTTTTCCAAAAGCAGCCAGAATAATTAAAGCAACTAAAATAGATGGAAAGCTAAGTTGAATGTCTACAATTCTCATAATTATTGACTCGTATCTCCCCCCAAAAAAAGCTGCAGAAATTCCAAAAAATGAACCTATTATTAAAGCAAAAATACCTGATAGAACGCCAACTCCTAAACTTACCCTCAATCCATAAAATATTGCTGAAATCATGTCCCTACCTGCACCATCAGTTCCAAGTAAAAAATAATTACCAGAAAAGTCTTCTGAAAATGGTGGTAATCTACTATTCATAATACTAACAGTATTGAGGTCGTAAGGATCAGTCGGAGATACTAAAGGTGCAAATATTGCTACGAATAGAATAAGTAAAAAAATAAAAAAAGCGACTAGAGCAACCTTGTTTGAAGAAAAATCTTTACAGAATTCAAGGAATTTTCTTAGTTTTGGGCTCATTGATGATCCCCTTTAATTCTTACTCGAGGATCTAAGAATGTATAAATTATATCGACAATTAAGTTTAAAAATACGAAAAATGTTACAATGATCATTAAGTATGCAACAATAACTGGGCGATCAAGATTGTAAATTGAATCAATTATTAGCTTTCCCATCCCTGGCCATGCGAACACAGTTTCAGTAACTGTTGAGAAAGCGATTAAGGAACCAAATTCAAGACCAACAACAGTGACAATTGGAATTAAAATATTTTTTAAAACATGTATTAAAACAACTCTTTTTTCTGAAATCCCTTTAGATCTTGCAAATGTAATATAATCTTGAAGAATTATTTCTCTTGTGCCGGCTCGTGTTAAACGTATGACAGAAGAAATTTTAAATAACGCCAAATTTAGTGCAGGTAAAAAAACATGGGATAGTCCATTTAGAGTAAATAAAGAACTATTTATGCCCATAAAGGTTCCAATCTCACCTCTACCAGTTGATGGTAACCATCCAAGTTGAACAGCAAATATCATGATAAATATAATACCAACCCAAAATGTTGGCATAGAAAAGCCTAAGATAGAACCTGCCATAATAACCTTACTTGCTTTGCTGTCAGGGTTATATCCTGCGTATATACCTAACGGTATTGCTATAATTAAAGATATAAATAATGAGAACAAGGCCAGTTCTAATGTGGCCGGCATTCTCTGGATTATCAACTTCAGGGCAGGTTCTCCAAAAATAAATGAGCTTCCTAAATCCCCTTTAAAAGCGTTTACTAAAAAATACCAATACTGTTCTGTTACAGGTCTATCTAGTCCAAGTTCGCGGATAACTCTTTCTACTTCGGCTTGATCAGCTTCAGGATTAATTAGCATTTCTACAGGATCACCTACTAGATTTACACCTCCAAAAACCAACAGAGACATAATAAATAAAACAAGTATACTTTGAGCGAATCTTGTACAAATAAATGCTGTCATCTAAGAATTCTTTAATAAAAAAGAACCAGAGCAAACTTGCTCTGGTTCTTAGGTTATAAGTTATTTACAATTTAAATATGTTGCTATTGTTCTTTCATCAGTTCTTGGAGTATAGCTACAAGAAGATTTTGCAGCCCAAGTATTCATTTGATAATGAATTGGAATAACACCATAGTTTTTACCAACTGCTACCTCGGTAGCTTCAGCTAAAAGTTTACCTCTGGCGTCTGAATCAACTGTTCCAAGTGCCTTTTGAATTAGCTTATCAACAATTGGATCAGAATGTCTTCCTCTATTTGCTCTACCCATACCAATAGATTTGTCATAAGTATGTAATAAAGCTCTTAATGGAGATGATGCTTCTCCAGAACCAGCACCCCAACCAAGGACCATAAAACTAAATTCTGGGCTCTTATTTGGACCACCTCTTGATGCTCTTTTGAAGTAAACAGCTTTTGGCATTGTTTCAACTTTTGCTTTAATACCTATCCTTGAGAACATCTGTGCAAGTGCCTCAGCAATTTTTGCATCATTGATGTATCTATCATTTGGACCATGAATAGTCATTTCAAAACCGTTTCCATAACCAGCATCTGCTAATAACTTTTTTGCAGCTTCTGGATCATATGGATCTGGTTTCATCTTATCCGAGACACCATGGAAACCTGCTGGTAATAATTGGCCTGCCTTTACAGCAATACCTTCCATCACTTTTGAAACCATTGCATCACGATTAATTGCTAAAGAAAGAGCTTTTCTTACCCTGACATCCATTAGAGGGTTTTTAATTTTACCACCACCTATTGCTGTAATATGAGGTGAATTCTCTCTGAATTGGTCCATATGAAGATAAATCACTCTATTAGAAGATCCGCTATTTAACTTAATAGTTGGATTTTTTTTCATTTTTGCAACATTTAAAGGAGGTACATTATCTATAAAATCTACATCTTTAGCTAATAGTGCTGCAATTCTTGCAGGACCAGATTTAATTGGTTTAAATAAAATATTTTTGTATTTAGGCGCTCCAGTGCCTGCACCATGATAATTTTCGTTAGCTTTTAATACTATTTTATCTCCTGGCACCCACTCTACAAACTTATAAGGACCAGTACCAATTGCTGCTTTACCACTATTATAGTCAGCTGTGGTTGCGCCTTCTCCATTTTTCTTTGATATAATTTTAACTGTCATAATATCATTTGGCATCAAAGGATAGGGTTTCTTTGTTTTTATGTGAATTGTATGACTATCAATTTTAATAAATTCCTTGCCTTTTAAATAAGTACCAAAACCTGATGGAGATTTTGGAACATTTTGTGCTCTTTGAGCCGTAAATAGAACATCATCTGCAGTAAAATCACTTCCGTCATGAAACTTTACACCTTTTCTAAGCTTAAATTCCCAAGTGGTGTTATTGATTGGTTTCCACGAAGTAGCTAAATCTGGATAATGTTGTTGATTTTCGTCTGACCCAACTAATGTCCCATAAATATGGGTTGCAAATGCATTATTTGGACCAAGATTATGATAATGTGGATCAATAGAGCTGGGCTCAGATTTCAATCCAACAGTAAGGTCTTTTGCCAGTGCAACACTTGATAAAAGACAACTTATCAAAATAATAAAAAGTCTGTTGATTAATTTCATTTTACTCTCCTAAAATATCCTTTAAAAAAACATTGAATTAAAAATAACTCAGAGTCAAAAGATAAAAAAGATTTATATAATTAAAAATTTTTGTTTTTTTTAATTATAATAAGTAATTACAGGAGAAGATATTGAACCACTTAGAAATTTTGAAAAAACTTCCCAAATTACAAATATTTAGTGTTAAAGAGTATAACATGAACATATCTTTCAGGCACAATAAATTTGATGATAATTTACCTATTGTATTCTTGCATGGTTTTAATGGGAATAGCAAAAGTTGGGCTTTTCAATTTTTACATTTTAGAGATAAAAGGTCAGTAATTGCAATTGATGCACCTGGTTTTGGAAAATCAGATGCTGCGGATTTAAATATGTTTGAGATTGCAAAGCTAGTGAATAACTTACTAACAAATTTAGGAATTAAGAAATTTGACTTAGTAGGTCACTCGATGGGTGGCATGTTAGCTCAAATTGTTTCAGCTGACTTTTCCAATAGTGTAAATAAATTAGTTTTGTCATGTACTCATAAAGGTTACGCATTACCGCCTCAGAGCCCTCTAAGGAAACCCTATAGTCAAAGACTTAAAGAAAGAAAAAAGTTGTCTAATAAAGAATTTGGTAAATTAAGAATTAAAAAGATGTTGCCTGAATTAATAGATAAAGAAATATTCAGTTTCTTATCTATTATTAGTGAAGAAATTACAGAAGGTTCCATAATATCAGGTGGAATGGCTATGCAAACACTTGATACTTCAACTAGTTTGTTAAAAGTTAATCAACCATGTCTTATATTAAAAGGATCAAAAGATATTGTTGTATCAAACGAGCGTTCTAATAAATTACAACAATCATTACCTCATGCAAAAGTATTAGAGCTTTCAAATGTTGGTCACGCACCATATTGTGAAAACTCATCTGATTTTAACGAAGCTATAGAAACTTTTTTTAATTCATGAATGCCTTATCAAATAGATCATTTAGCTTATATTTTTTTAGTAATACGGTTTCTCTTTTTGGGCTCTGGATACAAAAAATTGGAGTTGGTTGGCTTACTTGGGAAATTACAGAATCTACATTTTGGACAAGTTTTGTAACTTTAGCTCTTATGGCACCTGCAGGAGTATTAGGACCATTTTTTGCTGTATTTGCAGAAAATTGGAATATGAGGGTAGCAAGTGTAATATTAAAAATATTAATGTTTTTAATCGGAATATTAATTTGGTTCTTACAATATTTAGATCAACACACACTATTTACTTTGGCTTTTTTATCTGTTTTACAAGGTTTATTAAGTGCTTGTTATCACCCTGTAAGATTGGTTTTTGTCTCTATTGTTGTTCCAAAAAATTTACTCTCTAGTGCTGTAGGTCTAAATTCTGCATCCTTTAATGGATCAAGAGTTGTTGGCCCTGCTTTTGCTGGAGGATTGATAGCTTTTTTTAATCTTGAAGTAACTTTTTTGATTGCTGCCTTAACTTATGTTCCATTGATACCAGTCTTAATTTATATGCCCTTAAGAAAAAGGATTAAGAAAGAAGTTTTACAAGGAAATTTTTTTCATAGATTTTTGGAAGGTGGAAAATTTGCGGTAAGGACCCCCATTATTCTAAAAGGATTATTTGTTGTTTTTGTAAGCGCCTTTTTTGTAAGAGGGATGCTTGAAATTCAACCAACAATTGCAGGAGAAATACTAAAACAAGGGAGTTTTGGATTATCCTTAATTACAACTACTGCAGGTATTGGGGCCTTATTGGCGTCAATTTGGATAGGTTTTAGAAATAGTAATAAAAGTAAAATTGAAACTAAATTAGTATCAATGTTAATGCTTGGTCTGATAATAAGCTGCATTATTGGCTTTATTTCAGAAGTTTATACAATGGCCATATTTTTTACAGTTATTGGTTTTACTACAACAGCAGTTGGAATTGGAACTCAAACAATTATCCAATTAGAAGTAGAAGAAGTTTATAGGGCTAGAGTCTTAACTTGGTGGTCAAGTATTTCTTTTGGATCATTAACAGTTGGAGGTATAATTTTAGGATTTGTGGGTGAATTCGCTCCTTTAAGTAATGCTCTTATAATAATGCCAATTATTGGTTATTTCATATTTAAATTGATTCTATACTTAAAATTTAAAAATAATTTATTTAATTGATTTTATTTTAGCCTCTCTTTTGAAGATATATATACCTGAAATTGTTATAATCAATCCTCCTACTATTGTAGAAATTATTGGATGCGAGTTCCATATCAAGTAATCAAAAATAATTGCCCATACAATTCCTGTATAATTAAATGGACTTACAATTGAAGCAGGTGCTTTTTGTAATGCGTAAGTCATTAACAATTGTGTTAAAAAAGCTGACACACCTAGTCCAATAAATAATAAAATAACTCTTAATGAAGGTTCTTTCCACAAAAATGGTTGAAAAAAAGAAGTTAGAATAAAACTCACTAACATAAAGTAAAAGACTGTTTTTACAGGATGTTCAGTTGTCCCTAATAATCTTAAAAAAATAATAGTAGTAGACCACATTAAAGTGCCAATTAAGGCATAAATTGAAGCAATAGCTATGGAGCCAGTTGGGTTTATTGCAATTACTACTCCACCAAATCCAATTAAAATGGCTAACCATCTTCGCCACCCTATTATTTCGTTGAGAAAGATTATTGCAAAAATACATGAAAAAATTGGTACTGCTTGAGATATTACTGTAACATCTGCAACAGGTAATCTTTGAAAGGCTAAAAAAAACATTATGTTCCCAGTAAGTCCTGCTAAGCTTCTAAAGAAATGAAGATAAGGCTTATTTGTTTTTAAAAATTTTATGCCTCCTAGCTTGTAAATTAGAGGTAATAAAAGAATTATTACAACCATGGCTCTTGCAAATGTGATCTGTACAGCATGGTATTCAATACCTACTAATTTAGCTTGAACGCTCATAATAGTTACACAAAATACAGCCAAAATCATTGCTAGGATGGCTTTAAAATTATTAGAAGTATTTTTATAAATGGTTACTAAATTCAATTTAATTTATTTCTTCATTTCTGTAAGTTTTTTACTTTCTCTTAAAAAGAAAAAACATAAAAATGCTGAGAAAAAAGGATATAATGCAGAAAGTCTTATAGTTGTAATTAAGTCATAACCAAGATCCATTGATATTGCGAACGGCATTGCGCCAATTGATGCCCCTACAACTAATATCATTTGACCTGTGCCTTGAATACTACCAACATGTAGTCTTCCAAAATACCTTGGCCAGATATAGCCAAATAAAGATAAATTAAATCCATTATTAATTCCAAAAATGATCGCATAAATCATGGAAAAGGTAGAATCACGTGCAAAGGTTATGGATAGTAGTGAAGCCGTGGTTATTAATAATGCAACTCCAATAATATTATGAGTTTCAAATCTGTCTAAAATTTTACCTGCAATAGGAATAAAGATAATCATCGAAACCATTGTTGGTATGAATAAAGCAGCTGCAGTGCTACTCTCCATTCCATAGTATTGACTTAAAATTGTAACTTGAAAAAAATGAAGCGCAGTTACTAATGAAGATATAGAAAAAAATGAGAATGCAAGTATATAGAAGCTTTTTTCCTTTAGGGCTTCTTCAAGATTGAGACCAAAAATTTTTTCATTACTTTTACTCTTTTTATTATTTTCTAAAATTCCATCTGGTTTAATGCTTACATCTTCAGGTTTATCTATTGCTAAGAAAATTAATGATGGTAACATAATCAACCATGTAGACAAACCTAGAATAACCCATGCCATTCTCCATCCGTAATTTGAAATTAAAAAGTCAGAGATATATGGATGTAAACCCATAGAAATAGCAAACCCTAAACCCATTAATCCTAATGCAAATCCTCTTTTCTTATCAAACCACTGAGTTATAATATTCGCAGAACCAAGCATTAGAGAGCCTTGCCCAAAAAATCTTAAAAATCCAAATGCGATGGCCAACATTAGAAAGTTTGATGCAGCTCCAAAAATCATACATCCAATTCCAAGGAGTAAGACGGTATATATTAAAATTTTTCTAGGTCCGTATTTGTCAACTAATTTTCCCATTTTTGGCAATAGAAATGCAGCAAATAAAGTTGCTATCATATAAGCAGTAGTAATTGATGTACTGGAAATTTTAAGATCTTGAGATATTACTGGTATAAAAGGACTAAAGGTATGAGATTGTCCTGCTCCACTCGTAAAAATACCAAGACTCCCGATTCCAACAATTACCCAGCCGTAGAAGAATTTGTCTTTTGTAGCTTCGAAAAATTTTTTGTTAACAAAAAACATGTTAATGATTTACTTCATTTGTTAACTAATTTACAAGTGTTTTTATATTTTATTTTTTAATTGCATTTACGTACATATCAAGTACATCATTCAAAGACCTTGTTTTATCGACTGTTTCTCTAGTCTCTCTAGCAATTGGTGTTTTATTTGCTAGTGACATTATATCGGCTGCACCTTCGTGAAATTTTGAGGTAACTCCAGCATCAGAAAAAGTATTAGCAATTTCATACATTTCTCCTTCCCATCTTGCTGCATCAAGAGGAATTCTTGGAACCATCCTTTCCATTGCTGATAATACATCAGGTTTGCTATATTCCAATTCAGCAAAATATTCAGATGTAAGACCTAGTTTATGAGCAGTTGTCAAAACTGCTGCATGAAGTGCAAAAGTTCCTTTTGTTGCGCTAGCATAAACCATTTTCATTGCAGAAGCTTTACCTATTTCTAAACCTAAATCTTTTATTATAAATCCTTTTTTGTGGAGCAATTTAACTGGTTGAGTGTTAGGTCCAGATATATACAACCTTGTTTGTCCATTTTCTACAATTGGATTGAACCCAATGATACCACCATCAATAAAATTACAAAAATTAGAGGATATTGAATCATTGATTTTTAACGCTGTTTCAGGAGATACAGCATTGCAATCAACATAAGTAATGTGTTTTTCTTTTTTTAAAATTACATCGTTGACTATTTTAGCTTGTTGAAGAGCAAATTTAGGAGGCAGTATTGATAATATAATATCAGAATTTTCAACAACATTTTCAATCGTACCTAAATCTTCAAAACCGGATAACTCAGCCAGTTTTTTAGTTCTAATACTTCTCTGACTCAAACAAGTTACAACTCTAAAATTATTATTTTTAAATGCTTTTCCGCATCCATGGCCCATATCTCCAGGCATTAATATTGCAATTGTTTTTGACATAAAATTTTAAAATAACTGTTTTAGTACTTTTTCATTGGGCCACCATTTTTTTCCCAATCTGGAATGCCTCCTACATTAAGAACATTTTTATATCCCATTTCTATAAGTGTCTTACCAGTTAACGCAGCCTGACCACCAACTCCACAGATAAGTATTATTTCCGCATCTTTTCTAAGGTTATTATTGTAGAGTGGAGTTGCCTCATCAGCGACAAACTCAATTAGTCCTCTTGGAATTTCTAGACCATCTAAAATTGTTCCTGTTTTTTTAATATCAGAACTATCTCTTACATCTATAAAAATTGCTGATTTTGATTTATGCTTTTCAATTGCTTCCTTTACGTCAATTTTTTTTACAACTTCGTTAGCTTCTTGAAGGTAATCTTTCGCTGTTTTCATATTTTTCTCCACTTTATTTTAGTTCAACTGCCCTATAAATTGTGGTTGTGTAACCGCTGTCGTCATCCAACAATTTTTGCAATCTTTACTCACAGATGCTTTTTCTAAAAGCCATGTTAAATTGTAGCGTTTATTATCGTACGCGTCTACATTAACTGAATACGCAGCTTTGTTTTTACTTTCTTCGATTAATTTAATTTTGAATTTAGTTGAATTTAACAATATTTTATAAGATGTATCAGAAATCATTTTTTTAAAATTACTAAATGGTCCAGTATATCTCTTATTTTCTGGGTGTGCAAATAGCCAACATTGGTGTATTCCAGAATTATTTTTTATTGAGTTTGTCTGAAGGGAGTTCATTTGAAGCTCAACAACTTCCACAGATGAAAATAGATCATTTGGCAAAACATCGCTAATAGCTTTATTTATGTTGATTAAAATGAAAATAAAAGAAGAAATAAGAAATAATCGCATGTTAATCCTAGAAAAATTTAAACTAGTTTATATATAAGAAAATTATCAGCAAATTAAATGGAGCAATAATGTTTTATCAAAATTTTTTCAAAAAATTCATAAAAATCTTTACAATAATTTCTTTAAGTCAATTGCTAGTGGTATCCTCCTTTGCTGCTGGAGGTGGTGGGGACGACAGTAAAAAGATGGATGTTAAATCAAGTTATTACTATAAAGCGGTTAAATTGATTAATAAAAAATCATATGAAGCAGCTATAGATAATCTTCTTAAGGCTGAAAAAACAAATAAAAAAGATTCTGATATATATAATTATTTAGGTTTCTCATATAGAAAAATGGGTAATCTTGATAAAGCTGCCCAATATTATGATAAAGCTCTTAAAATTTCTCCAAAGCACAAGGGTGCTCTTGAATATCAAGGAGAAATGTTTCTTACTCAAGGGAATTTGGAAAAAGCCGAAGCTAATCTAAAAAAACTCAAAAAAATATGTTTTCTTGGGTGTAAGGAAGAAAAAATGTTAAAAGAGTCAATAATAAAGTATAATAAGGGTCAGAAGAGTTCATATTAAACATTATATTTTAAATAAGGGAGAATATATAATGAAACAATTTGATGAATTATCTCTCTTAGAAATTGTTGATGAAGTTAAAGATGGAGATTTAATTGGAATTCCAGCAGACTATTCTGGAGTTCCAATGGAGTTCACAAAAGAACTAATAAAAAAGGGTGTAAAGGACTTAAAATTATATTGCCTTCCATTGACAACTATTCAAGGTGATATGTTAATAGGTAGCGGTTGCGTTTCTGAAGTTGAAGCAGCAGCTGTAACTTTAGGTGAATTTGGTTTAGCACCTAGATTTTCAGAAGCTGTAGAGTCAGGTAAAATAATTATAAAAGATTCTACATGTCCAGCATTACATGCTCAACTTCAAGCTACTGAAAAATCTGTTCCATTTATGCCTCTTCGAGGAGTAATTGGCTCAGATATACAAAAATACAGAAAAGACTGGCAAGTTATAGAAAATCCGATGAAATTTACAGGTAACAAGAATGAACCAATCTTGTTACTTCCTGCGGTTCAATTAGATATATTAATATTTCATGCACCTTGCGTCGATAAAAATGGAAATATTCAAATTGGAAGGAGACGGGAATTATCAACTCTTGCACATGCCTCAAAAAAAGTATTTGTTACAACTGAACGAATTCTAGATATTGATTTATTTGATGATGAATTATCTGCTGCTACTTGTCTGCCGGCATTGTATATTGATGGAATATCTGTTGTTAAAAATGGAGCTTGGCCATGCGCTTTGCCAGGAGTTTATTGTGCAGATAATGATGAAATTAAAAAGTACTCTATTGCTGCAAAGACACAAAAAGGCTTTGAGCATTACATGAAAAATTACTTATCTAATTAATTTAAAGGTTTAATTTTTTGATTGAACTTAAAAGAGAAGAGTTATTAATAAGTGAATTAGCTGATTTACTGGTAAATGATAAGCATATAGCTGTAGGCGCTGCATCGCCAATTCCTGGTGCAGCTGCTCTGTTAGTAAAAGAAGAAGCAAAACTTCAAAACAATAGATTAAGGGTTACAATATTACATTCAAATAAATATAACAATTTTACTGACGGTGCTAGAGAACTTTTTGATTGTGCTGCTCAAGGCAGAATAGATACTTTCTTTCTAGGAGGTGTTCAAATTGATGGTGAAGCTAATATAAATTTAGTAGGCACTGGTAGTTATGCAAAAATACAAAAAAGATTTCCAGGTTCATTTGGGTCTGCTTTGATGTATTTCGTAGTCCCACAAATTATTTTATTTAGAGAAGAACATTCACCAAGAACTTTAGTCGATAAGGTAGACTTTATTTCTGCGCCTGGATTTTCTGACGAAAATATCTACAGACCTGGAGGACCGAAATTTCTATTAACGAATAGAGCTCTATTCAAATTTAATAAACAAAAGAAACGTTTCTGTCTTTTAAAAATTCATAATAATGAAAGTTTAGAAAATATCATTAAGCTTACAGGGTTTAAATTTGACGTTGATGATAAAATAACAAATATGTCTATCCCAAATAAAACTCGTATAGATATATTAAGAAATAAGATTGCCTATATGGTCTCAGAATTTTATCCAGAATTTGCCGATAAAATTTGGGGTGTTTAACTCATAATGAGAAGACCCGCACTATTAATTTTTATTTTAATTAGTACTTTTTTAATATCTTATATATATCTACAAGAAGTCTTCAATTTAGATAAATTAAGGGAACATATTACATTTTTGAAAACATGGGTTAGTGAAGAAATTTATATATCAAGGATTTCATTTTTTACTTTATATGTAATAATTTCAGGTTTGTCTTTCCCTGTTGTTCCTACTATTTTGACAGTTGCAGCTGGAGCCTTGTTTGGAGTTATTGAAGGTGTAATTATAGTTTCCTTTGCATCTACGGTTGGTGCATGTATTTGTTTTCTATTATCGAGATATCTTTTAAAAGATTTCATTAATAATAAATTTAAAAAAACAAAAGTCATTATAGACAATAAATTTAGCAAAAATGGTATTTATTATCTTTTAAGTCTCAGATTAATACCTACTATTTCATTTGTATTAATAAATTTAATTATGGGAGTGTTACCTATTTCGCTTTTTAGGTTTTACTATATAAGTCAATTAGGAATGCTTCCTGCAACAGTAATTTATGTAAATGCTGGCTCAGAAATTTCGAAAGTTAATAGCATTAATGACATTATGTCATTTACAATTATAGTAAGTTTTATATTAGTAGCTATTCTTCCAATTTTGATAAAGTTTTTAATGAACTATTTTAGCAAACTAAATAATATTTAAGTATTTTTTCTGTTTTGCACTAAATTTTGAACAACTTGTGGATCAGCCAATGTCGATACGTCACCTAACTCTTCATATTCATTTGCGGCTATTTTTCTTAATATTCGTCTCATTATTTTTCCTGACCTTGTTTTAGGAAGACCTGGGGCAAATTGAATTAAATCTGGTGTAGCAATAGGACCTATTTCTTTCCTTACCCATTGTTTTAATTCTGTCAATAATTCTTCTGATGTTTTTACGCCAATATTCACAGTAACGTAGGCATAAATGCCTTGACCCTTAATGTCATGTGGGTAACCAACAACTGCTGCTTCAGCAACATTTGTGTGAGCTACGAGAGCAGACTCAACTTCTGCTGTACCCATTCTATGACCAGACACATTTATTACATCATCAACTCTTCCTGTTATCCAATAATATCCGTCTTCATCTCTTCTACATCCATCACCAGAAAAGTATCTTCCAGGAAAAGTTGAAAAATACGTATCTATAAAACGTTGGTGGTCACCAAAAACTGTCCTCATTTGACCTGGCCAAGACATATTAATACATAGATTTCCTTCAGTGGCTCCAGTTAATTCTTTGTTATCACTGTCAACAATAACTGGCAATATTCCAAAAAAGGGTTTTGTAGCAGAACCTGGTTTTGTATCAGTTGCCCCTGGTAAAGGGGTGATTAAAATTCCTCCAGTTTCAGTTTGCCACCAAGTGTCCACTACTGGACACCTTCCATCACCAACAACATTGTTATACCAATTCCATGCTTCTGGATTAATTGGTTCTCCAACACTACCTAAAATTCTTAGGCTATCTCGTTTTGTTTTTTTTACTGGTTCACTGCCTTCAGCCATCAATGCTCTTATTGCTGTAGGAGCAGTGTAGAATATATTAACTTTATGTTTATCCACTATTTCCCAGAATCTACTTACAGTTGGGTAGTTTGGTACACCCTCAAACATTAATGTAGTAGCGCCATTTGATAGTGGCCCATAAACTATATAAGAATGTCCTGTTACCCAGCCTACGTCTGCAGTACACCAATAAATTTCATTTTCTTGATAATCAAAAACATAATGATGTGTCATAGAAGCATAAACCATATATCCTCCAGTTGTATGAAGAACTCCTTTAGGTTTACCCGTCGATCCTGAAGTATATAATATGAACATTGGATCTTCAGCATTTATTTCAGCGGGTGGACAATTATCTAATGCTTTTTCCATTTCTTCATGATACCAAATATCTTGACCGTTTATCCAATTAATTTCAGCTCCTGTTCTTTTAACTACAATTGTAGTTTTGCACATTTTAGCTTTTGAAATGGCCTCATCAGTATTAGATTTTAAAGGTATCTTTTTTCCTCCTCTTATGCCCTCATCCGCAGTAATAATAATTGTTGAATTACAATCCTCAATTCTTCCAGCTAGAGCGTCTGGAGAGAAACCACCAAAGACAACTGAATGAATAGCTCCTATTCTAGTACATGCTAACATTGCAACTGTTGCTTCTGGGATCATTGGCATATAGATTGTTATTCGATCACCTTTTTTTGCACCAGCATTTATTAATACATTAGAAAATTTACATACCTGTTCATGAAGTTCATTATAGCTAATATGTTTGGACTCATTTGGGTCGTCACCTTCCCAAATAATTGCTGTATTATTACCTTTGGTTTCTAGATGTCTGTCTAAACAATTATAACTAGCGTTTAGTGTTCCATCCTCATACCATCTGATATGGAGATCTTCTTTATTATAGGACACATCCCTAATTTTTGTGTAAGGCTTAATCCAGTCAATTCTTTTACCATGTTTTTCCCAAAATTTTTCAGGATAAGTAATAGATTCTTCGTACATTTTTTCATATTCAGCTTTATTTGTATGAGAATTTTTAATTATGTCAGAGGATGGTTCATATAAATCTTTATTATTCATTTTCTAATCCTTTTATATTTCTATAAATTATCTTCTAAAATTAAATTAGCTTTTTCAATATCTTTAATTTCAAAAACCTTTTTAACAATATCTAATGAGAAACCTTTTCTTGAGAGAGCTCCATACCATTTATTTTTTAATTCAAATTCATCAATTTTATTCTCTAAATTCTTTTTATAATATATGCCTATATTTTTTTTCTTAATAAAATTTATTGCTGCGATCATTTCTGCGTTTTCATGACCCTCGTCTACTATATTAATAGCACATTTGATTATATCATTTGATATTCCTTTTTCATTTAATTTTGCATAGATAAATCTTTCTGAACCACCTTGACGTCTGATTGAACGAATTTTTGTCTCAGCAAAACGCTTGTCATCAATAAATTTTGCCAATATCATCTCATTTTTTAAATTTCTTATTATTTTTATTTTATCTAAGTCTTGTAAATTAGCTTTTAAGTTAGTTAGTCTTCGTTTCATTGTCTTTTCAAACTGGTAAACTGAAACTTCATATCTAGCTAAATAAGACATTGCAGATTTTCTTAGTTTCTTAATTATTTTTTCTTCTTCATTCATGTGAAATTTCATTTTTTTTACTAAATATAATTATTTATTAATATATATAGATTATTAAAATTATAAATATTTATATTGCTGGAGAGAAATTTTTGAAAAATAAAAATTTAAAACTTGGGGTTAAAAGAAAAATTGGAAAGGTAAATTGGACGGCTTTATTTGCTTTATACATTAAAGAAGTAAAGAGGTTTACGAGTGTGTTTTTACAAACTATTACAGCCCCAATGGTTACTACTTTACTTTTTGTAATAGTATTTTCAATTGCGATTGACAGAAATGCTGGATTTCATCAGGTTCCGTTTATAACATTCTTGGTTCCAGGTTTGATTATGATGAGTGTTATCCAAAATTCTTTTGCAAATGCTTCATCAGCTTTTATGACTGCAAAAGTCCAAGGATCTATTGTGGACTTATTAATGGCTCCTTTAGGGCCAATAGAAATTTTGATTGCTCATACTTTAGCTAGCGTCACAAGAGGATTATGTGTTTTTACAGCTTCTTTTTTATTGTTATGGATTTTAGGAATCATAGATTTTCCTAAAAATATTTTTTGGATGATGTTGTATTTAATTCAAGGAGGTATAACATTGGCCATAATTGGACTACTTTCTGGAATATGGGCTCAAAAATTCGATCAATTATCAATAATTTCAAATTTTGTTATTCAACCACTAGCATTTTTATCTGGTACTTTTTATTCAATTGAAAGACTACCTGAATCTCTAAAAATTTTAGCTTATTGTAATCCATTTTTTTATGCTATTGATGGGTTAAGATTTAGTTTTATTGGATTAAGTGATGCATCTCCTATATTAGGAAGTGCAGTTTTACTTTGTTGTAACTTTGCACTAAGTATATTTGCTTGGTATATACTAAAAACAGGTTATAGGCTGAGGTCTTAGTTAAAATAATTTTGGAAATCTAGAATGAATAAAATTCAAAAAATCGCTGGTGTTCTATCAAGTCAAGAAATTTTAGAATTGATTCATAAAAACGTTATTACTAGTAAAAATGGCATTGAAAGAGATCTAATCCAACCAGCCTCTATAGATTTAAGATTAGGTATAAAAGCATGGAGAGTTCCCGCTTCCTTTCTTCCAGGTAAGGGAAATAAAATATCTAGTAAATTAAAAGACCTTGCAATGCACGAATTTAGTCTAATAGATGGTGCTGTTTTAGAATGTGGATGTGTGTATATCGTCAAGTTGTTAGAAAATGTAAGTTTGACTGATAATTTAACAGGGATTGCAAATCCAAAAAGTTCTACTGGAAGACTAGACGTTTTCACTAGGTTAATTGTTGATGGTGCAATGGAATTTGAAGAAGTTCCACCTGGATATCAGGGACCCTTATATGTAGAAATATCTCCTAGGACATTTTCTGTTTTAGTAAGAACTGGTTCGCGACTTAATCAATTAAGATTAAGAAGAGGACAGTCATTTACTTCAGATAAAGAAATGGAAATATTGCAAGAACATGTTGGATTGGTAAGAAATCTAGATAACATTAATCTTCCTGACAAAATTAAAAATGGTGTTCCTTTATCTGTAGATTTAGTTGGTGAAAATGGTTTGATTGGCTACAAAGCGAGAAAACATTCTATGCTTATAGACATCGATAAGCCAAATCATTATAAACGTGAATTATTTTGGGAAAAGATAACTGTAGAAGATCTTTTGTACCAAGGTGGTGATTATCAGAAAAAAAATAATCAAGGGAGTTTAATATTAAGCCCTGATGCATTCTACATATTAGCTAGTAAAGAATACGTTTCTGTTCCATCAAAGTACGCTGCAGAGATGAGAGCTTATGATACCAAAGTAGGTGAATTTAGAGCTCATTATGCTGGTTTTTTTGATCCTGGATTTGGTTTGACAGAACTTGGTGCGTCTAAAACAAAAGCAGTATTGGAGATAAGATCTCATGACGTGCCCTTTTTAATAGAACAAGACCAGACAGTCTGTAGACTTGTTTATGAACCAATGGCAAATATACCAAGTATTTTGTATGGTGAGGCTGGAAGCTCAAACAATTATCAAGCTCAAGGACTAAAGTTAGCTAAGCATTTTATTTAAAATTTCTTATTTATTTCTTTTTAATTATTATTGTATATTCTTATAAATTTATGAAAGTTTTAGCATGACAATAAGCCCATCGATAATGACAACATATGGAAGAATTGATATTGCCTTTACACATGGTGAAGGAAGTTATTTATACTCAGAAGATGGAAAAAAATATTTAGATTATGCAAGTGGTATTGCTGTTAATGCATTTGGACATTGTCATCCAAAGTTGGTGGAAGCTCTAAAAGATCAAGCCTCGAAATTATGGCATACGTCTAATCTTTACAGGATCCCTGAACAAGAAATAGTTGCAGAAAAACTTGTAGAAAACTCATGTGCAGATAGGGTCTTCTTCTGTAATTCTGGTGCTGAAGCGACTGAGGGAGCTGTTAAAGTTGCTAGAAGGTTTGCATGGGCAAAAGGTGAAAAAGATAGGACAGAAATTATTTGTGCTACTGGAGCTTTTCATGGCCGTACTTTAGCAATGTTAGCTGCAAATGATAGACCATTATTTAGAGAAGGATTTGGACCATCTGCTCAAGGCTTCACACATGTTGAATGGGGAGACATTGAAAATTTAAAAAATAAAATAGGTAAACATGTTGCGGCTATTTTAGTAGAACCAGTTCAAGGAGAAGGTGGTGCTAGAAAAGCTCCTAATGGCTACCTTAAATTACTGCAAGATATTGCAAATGAGAATGGATCTTTGTTGATTTCAGATGAAGTGCAAATTGGGATGGGTAGGTCAGGGACTCTTTTCGCTTATCAACAAGAAAATATTGAACCAGACATAATAGCGTTAGCTAAGGGTCTTGGTGGGGGGTTTCCAGTAGGAGCAGTTATGGCAAAAGCCAAAGTAGGTGATGCAATGATACCAGGTACTCATGGCAGTACATTTGGAGGCAATCCTCTAGCTATGAGATCCGCCAATGCTGTTTTAGATCTTCTATTAGAAGATGATTTTCTCAAAAGCTTAAGAGAAAATATTATTTACTTAGACAATAAAATGGATGCCTTAGTAAATGATGACGACAATGTCTCTCCAGTAATATTATGTAAAAAAGGCTCAGGAATGTTAAGGGGCTTTCAGTTAACAGAAAATATCGCTGCAGGTGATTTTGGAAATATTTCAAGAGAAAAAGGGTTGTTGCTAGTAGGCGCTGCAGAAAATACAATTAGATTACTTCCACCACTTAATACTTCTAAAGAAGAAATAGACCAAGCTTTTGAAATTTTAAGTGAAGTTGTTAAAGAAATTAAAAAAAACTAAAATATTATGCCAAATTTTATTGATTTAAAGGATCTAAAAAAAGACCAACTTATTGATTTAATTTCATTGTCTTTAAAATGGAAGAACAATAATTGTGCTCAATTTATGAAAGATAAAAATGTTGTGCTTATCTTTGAAAAACCTTCTTTAAGAACTCGAATATCTTTTGAAGTAGGAATAAATCAATTAGGCGGAAACAGCTATCTTTTGAATGAAAAAGAAATGCAACTAGGAGAAAGAGAGACTGTTGAGGATACTGCAAGAGTTCTAGAACGATATGCTGATATGGTAATTATAAGATGTTTTGGACATGATCAGTTAATAAAGTATGCAAATATATCTGAGGTTCCTGTAATTAATGCTCTTACAGATTTCAGTCATCCTTGCCAAGTTGTAGCAGATTTAATTACTATAAAAGAACATCTAAACGATTTTGAAAACAAAAAAATTGCCTGGTTTGGTGATTGTAATAACGTTTTACAAAGCTGGATAGAAGCTTCTGGTTTACTAAATTTTCAATTATACATAGCTTGTCCAGAGGGTGTAAAACCAGATGCAAAAACAATATCATGGGCTCTTGAAAGAAATAATAATATTTCTATTACACATGATCCTCAAGAAGCTGCAAAAGGTGCTAACTGTATTATTACTGATACATGGAGATCAATGGGTGACAAAAGCCCATTTCCTGAAGATCAATTCATACCATTTCAAGTAAATAAAAAAATAATGGAATTAGCAGATAAAAATGCGATCTTTATGCATTGTCTACCTGCTTACAGAAATAAAGAGGTAAGTTCTGAAGTGCTAGAAGGAAGTCAATCTGCTGTATTTGACGAAGCTGAGAATAGATTACATGCACAAAAAGCAATCATGCAATTTTGTCTTAAATAAAAAATTTGAGTAACTTATATTTCTAAAATGACTTTGAACAATCACGTAATTCCATTTCAATTAGGTAACAATAGTGTTAGAGGTAACATAGTAAGACTGCAAACCGTTGTTTCTGAAATAGTAAAGCGCAATAAATATCCGACAAATGTAGAAAGTTTATTTGCTGATACACTTACCATTACCGCATGTTTAGGGTCTAGAATGAAGCATGATGGTGTTTTTACTATTCAGGCTAAAGGTACAGGTGACGTTCACACTTTATTTTCTGACATAACAAGTGATGGATTTCTTAGGGGTTATGTTGGTCTAAACGCAGATTTTAAAAGTGCAGACAGTAACTTAAATTCTTTAATGGGTTCAGGACATATTTCATTCACTTTAGATCAAGGAAAATATATCAAAAGATACCAAGGAATAGTTTCTCTTGAAGAACCAGACATGTCTAAAACAACAGAACTTTATTTTAATAATTCTGAACAGTTAGAAACAAAATTTCTTACCTTCAATTTTTATGACACTGATATAAGCAATAGAAAAAATTTATTTTCTGCAGGACTTATAATGTTACAAAAACTGCCTGTCAAAAGTAGTTTTGACGAGGAAAGCAATGAAGAAGTTT
The DNA here is from genome assembly GCA_902543145.1 of uncultured SAR116 cluster alpha proteobacterium. Lineage (GTDB taxonomy): Bacteria > Pseudomonadota > Alphaproteobacteria > Puniceispirillales > Marisalimonadaceae > Marisalimonas. The sequence continues at coordinate 262,900 of CACBXG010000001.1, forward strand.
GGCAAAATTCATTAAATTTTTTATCAACATTAGGTAAAGAAGAGTTTTTATCAACTAATCTTACATCAGAAGAAATTCTGTATAGATTATTTAATGAACTAGAAATCACAGTTTATAATGAAATAATCATCAAAGATCAATGCAGGTGTTCAGATGAAAAAATTAAATTTGCTATTAAAAATTTAAGTAAAAAAGAATTAAAAGAAATTGCAGATGAAAATGGAAACATGAAAGTTGTCTGTGAGTTTTGTAAAACAGAAAGAATATTTCCTAGTAAAACTTATAATTAATTCTTCCAAAATAATGGTGAGAACATAACTAATATTGCAAAAATTTCCAGTCGACCTAATATCATGCCTGCGCATAAAATTAATTTTCCTAGCTCTGGGATCGATTGATATGATCCTGATGGACCAATTATATCACCTAAACCAGGACCTACATTTCCAATTGCAGAAGCTGCGCCAGAAATGGCAGTAACTAAATCAAGCCCTAATCCTCCCAATAAAGAAGCAATGACAGCAAAAGAAATTATATATAAAAAGAAAAAACCCATAACAGACTCTGCCACATTTTCTGGAATTGGTTTTTGGTTGTAATAAGAAACTACGACTGCATGAGGTCTTATAAGCTTAGAAACTTGTGCTTTTGCATTTGCTATCAAAACTTGTATTCTAGCCATTCTTAAACCACAAGTTGTCGATCCAGCACAACCTCCTACAAACATAAGAATGAGTAAAATAGTAGTAGGAAAACCACCCCAATTATTAAAATCAGAAGTTCCAAAACCAGTTCCAGTGATTATTGAAATCACATTAAAGGAAGCCAACCTTAAAGCTTGAAGATATGGTATGTTATTTGAACTTAAATATAATGACATGATCAGAACCACAAAGAAAACCAAAGTCAAAAATAGTTTAACTTGATCATCTTTGATTAGATTTTTCATACCATTTTTAGTTATAGCTAAATAATGAACAAAAGGAAGTGATCCAACTAACATCCCAAAAATAATAATTATTTCAATTGTTGAAGAATTAAATGCCGCTAAAGATTCAGACTTTGTTGAATACCCCCCGGTTGCAAGGGTTGTCATTGCATGTGCAATTGAGTCAAATATCGGCATTCCAGCACCCCATAACATGAACGCCCAAATAACAGTTAATGTTATATATACAATACTGATTCCAGTAGCAAAGCTCGCTGCTTTTGGGACAACTTTGTCAGGAGTTTCATATGACTCAGTTTTAAAGAGTTGCATACCACCAATTGATAACATTGGTAAAACAGCTAAAGCCATAACAATTATACCTACACCACCAAGCCATTGAAGAAGGGCACGCCAAATTAAAATTCCTTGAGAATTTGTTTCTAAATTTACAATTACAGTTGCGCCCGTAGTTGTAATTCCAGATGTTGACTCAAAAAAAGCGTCAACAAAGCTCATATCAATATCAGATAGTAGAAATGGCAATGATCCAAAGATAGCGATTGAGATCCATGCACTATTTGTCAATAAAAATGCCTGTCTCAATTCTAAATGTTCAGTTGTACTTCCTTTGTTTGTGAGGAAAAGTATTAATCCTACAAATAATGTAGCCATTGAAGATCCAACAAATGCAGGCCAATTTTCATTACCATAGAACCAATCTATAAATGCAGGTACCATCATAAATATAGAAAGAATGCATAATAACATTCCAATGAGATAAATTATAGGTGAAAATTTCATGATTTATTCTGTGAGCTTTATTAAAGACTATTTAATTTAAATTTCCTTAAGTTGCCATTTTCAAAAATCTATCTTGTAAATTTTTATCCTCTAAAAAACAACCACTAAAAAGATTAGTAGTCATTGTAACATCATTTTTTAAAACACCTCTGGTACTCATACAGTGATGTTCTGCATCAATAAATACAGCGGTTCCTTTGGGTAATAGTGTTTTATCTATACAATTTAATATTTGTGCAGTCATAGTCTCTTGAGTTTGAAGTCTTTTAGCATATAGATCTAACACTCTTGCTAGTTTTGAAATTCCAACAACTCTTTTGTCTGGATAATAACCTATAGAAGCCCTGCCAATAATAGGAACCATATGGTGTTCACAATGACTTTCAAAATTTATATTCTTTAACAAAACAATATCATTATATCCTTCGATATCTTCAAAAGTTTTAGATAAAAATATTTCAGGATCCTGGCTGTAACCTGCATAAAATTCGTTGAAAGACTTTATTACTCTTTTAGGCGTTTCTATTAAGCCTTCTCTTTCAGGATCTTCACCTATGTAGCGTATTAAAGTTTTAACTGCTTCTTCAGCTTCCGCTTTTGAAATTATTTTATCATCTTCATTATCAATTATAATCTTTGAAGCATTAATAGACGAATTCATTGTGCACCTTTAATTTTTATAATCAATTCTTAACTAATTATATTATTTAAGCAACGTATTATTGTTTTATTACAAATTAAAAAAATATTTACTTTAAAAATAAATTCAAATCTACGGGTTTTTCATTACTAATCTTTTTATCTTCTTCATCGTGCGTAACTAGTAAACAAGGAATTTTACTTTCTCTAATCATACTAATAACAAAATTTCTGAACGTAATTCTATGTTCAGGATCTAAAGATGAAAAGGGTTCATCAAGTAATAATAATTCTGGTTCTGACATTACTGCTCTAAGACAAGCTATCCTGGCCTTTTGACCTCCTGAAAGAGTATGTGGATATCTATTTTGAAAGCCCTCCATATTAGCTTTTTTTAAATTTTCATTTATTAAAAATAATTTTTCTTTTGATTTTAGCTTTCTATTCATTCCAAAATATATATTTTGTTCGATAGTCAAATGAGGGAATAAAGTACCCTCTTGCAATAATAGTCCGATTTTTCTTTTTTCAGTTGGAATATTATTCAAAATTTTCCCATTTAAAATTATTTTACCTTCGAATGACAAGTTATCTTCAGTAGTGCCTGCTATAACATTAATTAAAGAAGATTTTCCAACTCCATTTTTTCCAAACACGCATAAAATATTACCATTATTTATCTTTAGATTAAGATTTTTGATAAATGGTTTTTCTTTTGGAGAATTCCATTTCAATGATATGTTAAATAATTCAAACAAAGTCAGATAACCTTAAGTCAAAACCTTAAAATAAATAAATGATAAAAGAAATTTTAAAAATAAAAAATGTGTTTAATTTCAGCAGAAGTAATAGTTCAATTAAGAATAAACAGCCTAAAGATTTGGAGCCTTTTAGAAAATTTTTGGATCTAGCTAGGTTTGAAATGGACAAAAATGGGCTATTTGATTGGAAATTAGATCTAGATCATGCAAAAGTGAGGGCAGGAGCATGTTTTTTTAGAGAGAAAAAAATCTCGTTTTCAAGGAATTTCATTAAAAATTCAAATGAGTCGGAAATTTATGACACAATTCTTCATGAAATAGCTCATGCGCTTGTAGGTCCTAATCATGGTCATGACATCGTATGGAAAAAAACAGCTAAAAAGCTTGGGTGCTCAGCAAAGAGGTGTCATACTTTAGAATTTTCAGATTATAAATGGATAAGGTACTGTGAAAATTCTTGTTGGGAACAGAAAATACATAGGCGAAAATTAAATTTAATTTGTAGAAAATGTGGAGCTTCTGTTTGTTATAAGAAGAATATATAGAAATTATTTAATTTCTTCTAACTCAATAAGAGTTCCTGAAAAATCTGATGGTTTCAAAAATATTACAGGGTTCCCATGAGCCCCAATCTTTGGGTTGCCGTCACCTAAAATTGTTGCTCCTACTTCTTTAAGTTTTTTTGAGACAGATTTTAAATCACCAACCTCATAACAAATGTGATGCATACCTCCATTGGGATTTTTCAAAAGAAACTTACTAATTGGACTATTCTCATTTAACGGTTCAAGAAGTTCAACCTTTGTGTTTGGTGATTCTATAAATACTATTTTAACTCCATGTTCAGGTAAAGTTTGAGGTTTGCTGACATTAGCGCCTAGGGCCTTTTGCCACATATCAGAGGCTTTCGTTATATTAGGAACAGCAATAGCAATATGATTAAGTCTTCCGATATTTGAATAAAATTCTTCCATAGAATACTCCAAAAAAAAATAAATTTTCTTAAACAAGTTATATTTAATTTTAATAATTTTCAATTATCATAGATTGATTATTACTAGTTAATTTTTACAAATTTTGCTAAATATTATTTCTTAGTATCTTCTGAAGGAGAAATGTTATTAAGAAATCAAGTAGAGAAATAATTTCTGAGTTACAATCAAGAAGAGAAAAAGCGCGACTTGGTGGTGGAACAGAAAGAATAGAAAAACAACATTCACTTGGGAAACTTACCGCAAGAGAAAGAATAAACACTCTTTTGGATGATGGCTCATTTGAAGAAACTGATATGTTTGTTATCCATCGCATAAGAGATTTTGGAATGGATGGGAATACTATTCCAGGTGATGGAGTTATAACAGGATCTGGTAAAGTTAATGGCAAATTAGTCTATATTTATGCTCAGGATTTTACCGTTTTTGGTGGGTCGCTATCATCAGATCACGCAAAAAAAATTGTAAAAATAATGAAACTGGCAATTCAAAACAAAGCACCTATCATTGGTTTGAATGATAGTGGAGGGGCAAGGATCCAAGAAGGTGTTGAATCTTTAGGTGGTTACGCGGATGTTTTTTTGCAGAATGCTCTAGCTTCTGGTGTAGTCCCTCAAATTTCTATGATTATGGGACCGTGTGCTGGTGGAGCTGTTTACTCTCCAGCTATGACGGATTTCACATTCATGGTCAAAGAAACAAGTTATATGTTCGTCACGGGCCCTGATGTAGTTAAAACGGTTACCTCAGAAGAAGTTACTGCGGAGGAACTAGGAGGAGCTAAAACTCATACAACAATTTCTTCAGTAGCGGACGGATCATTTAATAATGATATTGAAGCTTTAAATGTATTAAGAAAATTTCTCAGTTTTTTACCATCTAGTAATGAATATAAATATATTAAAAGAAAAACTGATGACCCAAAAAAAAGAATTTCTTTAGCATTAGATACATTGATACCTGAGAATCCTAATTTACCGTATGATATGAAAGAACTTATTGTTTCAATTGCTGATGAATACGATTTTTTTGAATTACAACAAAATTTTGCAAAAAACATACTTATTGGTTTTATAAGGATGGATGGCCAAACTATTGGAGTTGTAGCAAATCAACCAATGGTTTTAGCAGGTTGCTTGGATAATGATTCTAGCAGAAAGGCAGCAAGATTTGTAAGATTTTGCGACGCTTTCAATATTCCTATTTTGACATTAGTAGATGTACCAGGGTTTATGCCAGGAACTGCTCAAGAATATGGTGGTATAATTAAGCACGGTGCGAAACTATTATTTGCATATGCAGAAGCTACTACACCAAAGGTTACTTTAATTACTAGAAAAGCATATGGTGGAGCATATGATGTTATGAGTTCAAAACATTTAAGGGGAGATGCTAATTATGCATGGCCTACTGCTGAAATTGCAGTTATGGGAGCAAAAGGTGCAGTAGAAATCCTTTTTCGAAATGAATTAAATGATCCAAAAAAAATAGAAACCAGAACATTAGATTATGAGGAAAGATTTGCAAATCCTTTTATCGCTGCAGAAAGAGGTTTTCTTGACGATGTTATAATACCTAGCAATTCCAGATTTAGATTGATACAAGCGTTTTCTAAATTAAAAAATAAGACACAAAAAAACCCAGATAAAAAATTTGGAAATATTCCACTTTAATAATAACAGAAGTATAATATGTTTAAAAAAATCTTAATTGCAAATCGTGGAGAAATAGCCTGTAGAATAATCAAAACTGCAAAAAAAATGAAGATTAAAACTGTTGCAGTTTTTTCAGATGCTGACAGGTATGCAGAACATGTTAGTTTAGCAGACGAAGCAGTTTACTTAGGACCATCTTCAGCTTCAGAGAGTTATCTTAGAGCCGATTTGATAATTAAGGCTTGTAAAGAAAATAAATGTGATGCCTTACACCCAGGCTATGGATTTTTATCCGAAAACTCTAGCTTTCCGGAATCTTTAAATAAAGCTGGAATTACTTTTATTGGCCCTTCAAAATCAGCAATAGCATCAATGGGTGATAAAATTGAATCAAAAAAAATAGCTAAGTCAGCAAATGTTAATACCGTTCCCGGTCATATTGGAATAATAAAAAATAAAAATGAAGCAATTAAGATTGCAGATGAAATAGGTTATCCAGTAATGATAAAGGCAAGTGCTGGTGGCGGCGGTAAAGGTATGCGCATTGCTTTTTCAAGTAAACAAGTTGAAGACAGTTTTGAAAGAGCTTCAAGTGAGGCGCTCAAGAGTTTTGGAGACAAACGTATTTTTATAGAAAAATTTATTACTGAACCAAGACATATTGAGATACAAATATTAGCTGATAATTTTGGTAATGTGATTTATCTAGGTGAGAGAGAATGTTCTATTCAAAGAAGAAACCAAAAGGTAATTGAAGAGGCTCCGTCACCTTTTTTAGACGAACAAACAAGAAAAAAGATGGGTGACCAAGCCATTCAATTATCAAGAAAAGTTCGTTATAGTAGCGCTGGTACAGTTGAATTTATAGTCGATAAAGATAAAAACTTTTATTTTTTAGAGATGAATACACGTCTTCAAGTTGAGCATCCTGTTACTGAATTAATCACGGGAATAGATTTAGTAGAGCAGATGATTAAAATAGCATATGGAAAAAAACTTGAAATTAATCAAAATGATGTTCGTTTAAATGGATCAGCAATTGAAACTAGAATATATGCAGAAAATCCTTACAAAAACTTTCTACCATCGATTGGAAGATTAACGAAATATAATCCACCTAAAGACAAGCTGCATTCAGATGGTACGATCACTAGAAATGACACTGGCGTAAGAGAAGGCGATGAGGTATCAATGTTTTATGACCCTATGATAGCGAAATTATGTTCTTGGGGTAAAACACGTAAATTATCTATTAATAGAATGGAGTCTGCTTTAGATAATTTTTTACTTGAGGGTATAGATCATAACATATCCTTTCTTTCAGCTATTTTAGGAAATAAAAGATTTAAATCTGGTGATATAAACACTGCATTTATAGACGAGGAATTTAAAGAAGGATTTCAAGGAATAATTCCAAACAAGAATTTTGAATGGACCTTAGGATCCTTAGTTTTAGCATATCATATATGTGAAATTTCAAAAAATTTTGAAATAATTGAAAATTATCAGATTTCTGATGAGTGGGAAGTTTACCTTCATTACAATCAATCTTCACACAATCTTTCAAAATTGAAATATATTATCAGTAAAGATAATTTAAATCTACCTTTTGTATGTATTAAGCCTATTCCCAATCAAATAACAAAGGGTCTGAATGATGAATTTTTTACAATTGAAGTACACCAAGATTTTATTAAAAAATTAGTTACATTCAAAATAAACTCAAAAGGTTCATCAAGTGAGGCTAAGATTATTCAATGCAGAATAGATAAAAAAATTACTAATATCGAGTTTGAATATAGAGGAATTACAATGTCGGCTAACGTGTTTCCAAAACACGTAGCTTATTATAATAAATATATGAAACCAATTAAAAATATAGATAAGTCAAATCTATTAATATGCCCAATGCCAGGAAAATTAATTAAAATACTAGTTAAAGAAAATCAAATTATTGAAGAAGGGCAATCCTTATGTGTTGTTGAGGCAATGAAAATGGAGAATACATTAGTTGCTCCAAAAAAATGCACTATTAAGAAAATTAATTATAAGGAAGGTGACACGTTATCTGTTGATCAAGTAATTATGGAATTTTCATTAAAATTAAAATTATAAAAAAAAGAGATTTGCATGGGGAAAAAAGATAATTTAGAAAATTGGAAAAGAAACGCAATTAATGAGTTAAAAATTCCAAATGTTGATGATATCTCCATTAACACACCAGAAGGAATTAATATAAAACCATTATACACTGCAGCAGATAATGAAATTGTCACTCATCTTGAT
>CACBXG010000002.1:0-230000 GCA_902543145.1 uncultured SAR116 cluster alpha proteobacterium
AATGGTATTGGTTTAGCCGCCACACAAATTGCAATTGATAAAAGATTAATTGTAATGGATTGTGGAAAAACAAAGTTTGAAACTCAAAATATATCAGAAGAAGAATATAATGAAAAAATAAAGGATGAACAATTTGAACCTTTTCCAATTAAAATGATTAACCCAGAAATAATAAGTTTAGGTAAAAATCTTGAAGAAAGAGAAGAGGGTTGCTTGTCTATACCTGGATACAATGCAAAAATCAAAAGACCATCATCCTTAAAAGTAAAGTATACTGACGAAAATAAAAAAGATAATATCATTGATGCTGAGGGATTGTTAGCAACTTGCATTCAACATGAAATAGATCATTTAAATGGTATTCTTTTTATTGATCATCTATCAAAATTAAAAAGAGAAATAATTCTTAAAAAAGCTATCAAAGAATACTCTAAAAATTAAAAGGTTACGAAAACGAGGGTTAGTTGAATATAATATTTATGGGAACTCCTGATTTTGCTGTCCCCAGCCTAAGGTTTATTGAGAAAAATTATAATATAGTTGCTGTTTATTCACAACCTGCTCGCCCTAGTGGAAGAGGTATGAAAACAAAACTTTCTCCAGTTGAAAAAAATGCAAAAGAATTAAATTTAAAAACAATTACTCCTTCAACTTTAAAACAAGAAGATGTGTTTCTACAATTTAAAAAACTAAAGCCAGATTTAGTTGTAGTTGTTGCATATGGTTTGCTTCTACCTGAAAAATTCTTGTTAACACCTAAATTTGGTTGCATTAACGGTCATGCTAGCCTTTTACCAAGGTGGCGCGGTGCTGCTCCAATACAAAGAGCTATAGAAGCAGGTGATCGTCAAACTGGTTCATGTATAATGCTAATGGAAAAGGGTATGGATACTGGACCAATACTATCTTCAAAGTCAATAAATATTCATATTAGTGACACTTCTAAAACTATACATGATCAACTATCTAATTTGACAGCTGAAATGCTTGTGAAGACTATTAAAAAATATATTGATGGAAAAATTTTACCAATTAAGCAAAAGGAGGATGGTGTTAAATATGCAGAGAAAATTGTTAAAGATGAGGCTATTATAAACTGGAATTTGCCCTCGATTAATATTTTTAATAAAGTAAGAGCTTTTAATCCTTTTCCAGGCACTTATACATTTTTATCGGGTGTTAAAATCAAAATTGTTGAAACCAAACTTTGTAAAGATAGTCATCAATTTGAACCAGGTACAATAATTGAATGTAACAACAAAATAATTGTAGCATGTGGAAATAAATCATCGTTAGAGATTAAATATCTTCAAAAATCTGGAAAAAACATCATCTCTGTCAAAGACTTTCTCAATGGAACTAAAATAAGTATTGGTGAAAAATTTGGAAGTTAATAAGACTGTTAAATTTGCTTTACTAATTGAGTATGATGGCAATAACTTAGTTGGCTGGCAAAAGCAAAACGAAGGAATTTCTGTCCAAGGAAGTTTAGAAGAAGCTGCTAAAAATATTTTTAATCAAGAATTTGAAATTCAAGGTTCTGGCAGAACTGATGCTGGAGTTCATGCCCTAGGACAAGTGGCTCATATAAATCTTCCAAAAAATCATAAATTAACAACTAAACATCCATTTTATATAATATCTGCTTTCAACTCACATTTAAGAAAATCTAAAATTAGGGTAGTTTCTACTAAACAAGTTGAACCAGAATTTAACGCCAGGTTCAGCGCTATAAAACGTCATTATAAGTATAGAATTTTATGTCGTGCCGCAACACCTGGTATTGAAAAGGGCAAAGTTTGGCATTCAAGAAAAAAATTAAATATTCGATTAATGGAAGAAGGAGCCAAACACTTAATTGGGAAGCATGATTTTACAAGTTTTAGAACTATAAACTGTCAAGCCAAATCTCCCATTAGAACATTAAACAAAATATCACTATCATGTGTAGGTGATGAAATTATTATAAATATATCAGCAAAAAGTTTTTTACATAGTCAAGTAAGAATTATTGTAGGAACAATTTACAAAGTAGGTGACGAAACATTAGAGCCTAACGATATAAAAAACATTCTTGAAGGGAAAGATAGAAATCTAGCAGGGCCTACTGCTCCAGCAGAAGGTTTGTATCTTGAGAAAGTAGAATATCCAAATGATTTACTTGATGATAATTGGCCAATTATTTATGACAGTAATCAGTATAATTGAATCAAATTGTCATTGATAATGAACGTGAAAACATTCCTAAACTTGCTTCAATAATAACTGATAAGAAAATCATACCCGTGGCTCCCCAACCAGTCAAACCAACTTCTTCTTTTCCAATACGCCATAAAGAAAAGGTAACCCAAATTACTACCATAATACCAAAAAATACAAAAATTGATGGAGGTAAAATCAAACCTAAAACAGCAAAACTTAACATTAAAATAGCCTGAAAAGACTGTATCCAATTAAATGGTATTATAAATTTAAAGAACTTATCACCCTTCCCAATTTTTTCAAAAATTGTGTTCACTAAGATTGAGAATAAACAAATGTCTATAATTGTAATTAGAAGTAATCTAGGTAATATTCCACTTTGAATATCACCATCAATATTCGCTTTAATTCCATATGAAGCTAAAGTTGATACAACTGCATTCACAAAAAAAACTATCCAACAGCTATCCCAAAAACCATTTAAATTTAAGTTGAACAATTGAGAAGAATTACCTTTTTTCGACATGAATTGAAAAGCAGAAAAAAACCCATCTTTTATTACAAAAGGATTTGGAGGAAATTTAATCATTTTTTTCAACTCTGAAATAATTTTGGAGGAATTTATTATAAATACTTGTTAACTTCATAATATCATCAACTTCAACATTTTCATCTATCTTATGCATTGTTTTTCCTACCAAACCAAACTCTATTACAGGACATATTTTTGTTATGAATCTTGCATCTGAAGTGCCGCCTGTTGTAGATTTTTCGGGATTAACATTTACAACTTTTTTGATTGCATTTTGAAGAGTTGATTTTAGCTCTTCATCACTTGTAAGGAAGGGTTCAGCATTACAAAAATAATCAAACTCATAGTTTTTAGTAATAGCATCAAACTGGTTTTTTAGCATAGATTTTAACGAAGCAACTGAATGTAAGGTATTAAATCTTATGTTAAATTTTGCTTTTACCTCACCAGGAATAACATTACTTGCATCATTATTCACATCAATTGTAGTAATCATTACAGAACTAGGCTGGAATTCATTAGTTCCTTTATCTAAATATATTTTTGCAAAAGGCTCTAGCATTTTTAAAAGTGAATTTATTGGATTTTCTGCTAAATCAGGATAACCAACATGACCTTGAATGCCCTTCACAATCAAAGAGCCAGTAAAACTTCCTCTTCTACCAATTTTAATTGTATCTCCCATATGGTTTACATTAGTTGGTTCACCAACAATACAACCAGAAATTTTTTCTGACTTGTTTATAAGCCATTCAACTACCTTTTTTGTACCGTTTATTGCTTTTCCTTCTTCATCACTTGTAATTATAAAGGAGATACTACCATATTCTTTTAGATTCTTGTTTATCTCCATAAACTCTGACACTGCCGCTATAAAGGCTGCTATCCCAGATTTCATGTCTGCAGCACCTCTTCCCCATATTTTTCCTTTTTTAATTTCCCCACCAAAAGGATCTATGGACCAACTTTGTTCATCACCAGTAGGAACAACATCTACATGACCTGCAAAGCAAATATTTGGTTCTAAGGAACCAAATCTTGCATATAAGTTTTCAACCTTTTCATCACCCTGTCCAAAATTGATTTTTGTGCAAGTAAATCCCATAGGTTCTAAATATGAAATAATTAAGTCAATAGAACCTGCAGATGTTGGAGTTATACTTCTACACTTAATTAAAGCTGAAGTTAACTCTACTGGGTTTAAAAAATTAGACATAAAAGGCCTTAACTAATCTCTTAAAAGTTCATTTACAGATGTCTTTGAACGTGTCTGAGCATCAACTTTTTTTACAATAACGGCACAATATAAGCTTGGTCCTTGGGAACCATCAGTTAATGGTTTCCCTGGAAGAGAACCCGGAACTACAACAGAATATGAAGGTACTCTACCTATATAGATTTCGCCTGTATTTCTATCAACAACTTTAGTAGATGCACCAATAAATACTCCCATAGATAAAACTGCACCTGTTTCGATAACGACACCTTCTGCTACTTCAGATCTTGCTCCAATAAAACAATTATCTTCAATGATGACTGGTCCTGCTTGTACAGGCTCTAAAACACCTCCAATACCTGCACCACCAGAAATATGAACATTTTTACCAATCTGAGCACAGGATCCAACAGTAGCCCAAGTATCAATCATACTTCCACTATCAACATAAGCACCAATATTTACAAATGATGGCATTAATACAACACTAGGTGCAATATAAGCAGAATGTCTTACCACACTTCCAGGAACTGCTCTAAAACCAGCTTTTTTAAAATCTTCATTATTCCATCCTGAAAACTTAGAGGGAATTTTGTCCCACCAATTTGCCGGACCAGTGTTTTGACTTTTTGGTCCTCCGGAAATTACGTCCATATCATTTATCTTAAAAGATAATAAAACAGCTTTTTTAAGCCATTGATTTACTTGCCAATTACTATTTCCCAACGGCTCAGCTACTCTTAATTTACCTTTATCTAGGTAATCTAAAGCAGTTTCAATAGAGTCTCTGATTTCACCAGTAGTATTTGGATTAATATCTTCATTACTATCAAAAACTCTTTCTATAACTGACTTCATATTATCTATATCCATAACGACCCCTTCAATTAAATTAAAACAAATTAGCTTTTTTCAAATTTTAACATACTACTTAAAATAGATTTTATGTCTGATCCAGTGAAATTAATATATTCCTTTAAAATATCAGCTTCTTTTCTGTTAAAATCATTTTCAATCCATGCAGTACTCATTCCTAATTCACTAGCAGGCTTTAAGTTTTTAGCTGTATCTTCGAAAAAAATACTATTAGAGATATTACTATCATTAAGACCAAGTTTTTTTTTCATCATATGATAAGAGTTAAGATCTGGTTTGGCTATATAATTTGCATCTTTAATATCAAAAATAATCTCAAATTCTTCAAATATTCCCATTGATTTTAATATATTTTTTGCATGTTTAAATGTTGCATTAGTGTAAATTGATTTCTTGCCTTTAATTTTACCTAGTAATGTTTTAAGTGTAATATCTTCATCTAATTCACTAAAATCTACATCATGTACAAATTCAAGAAATGGCTCTGGGTCAATTTTTTTTTCGATCATTAAACCTCTTAAGGTTAAGCCATATTTTTTATACATATTTCTTTGAAGTGTAAGAGCGTCAATCTCATTTAGATCAAAAAAATCTTTTATGTACTCTGTCATTCTTAATGAGACACGTTTAAACAAACCTAAATTAAAATCATAAATTGTATTATCTAAGTCAAAAATCCACTGATCATATTTTTCATTAAAGTCCATGGTATCTTTATTATTCAAAAATGATTTCATAAAATTATACTAATTAGAACTTTTTCTAATGATAGTTCCTACACCATGTTCTGTAAAAAGTTCTAATAATAAAGAGTGAGGCATTCTTCCATCCATAATCACAGATGCCTCTGCACCACCTAAAACCGCATCAATGCAAGTTTTAATTTTTGGGATCATGCCACCAACAACTATTTTATTTTTTATTAATTCTTGTGCTTCTGAAATTGTTAATTCTGGAATCAATTTACCATTTTGGTCAAGAACTCCTGCGACATCAGTTAACATTATCATTCTTGAAGCTTTCATTGCAGCTGAAATAGAACCAGCAGCCGTGTCAGCATTTATATTATATGTTAAGCCATCTGTTCCAATACCAACAGGAGCAATTACAGGTATCATTTTTTCATTTATTAAAGCATGAATAACTTGAGGATCAATTTTTTCTGGTTCACCTACATAACCAAGATCAATTGCTTTTTCTACATTAGAGTCAGAATTGTCATCAACTTTTGCTAACCTTTTAGCAGTTATTAAATTTCCATCTTTACCAGAAATACCAACTGATTTTGCTCCTGAATTAGCAATCGATGAAACTATTGCCTTATTAGTTACTCCACTAAGAACCATTTCAACAACATCAATTGTTGCCGCATCCGTTATTCGAAGTCCATTTATAAACTCGGTTTTTATTTGAAGCTTAGATAACATTTCACCTATTTGTGGACCACCCCCATGTACCACAACAGGAAGCATTCCTACTTGTTGTAATAAAACAATATCTTTTGCAAAGCTGTTTACATATTCCTTTTTACCCATTGCGTTTCCACCAAACTTTACAACAATAACTTTATTTGCATAACGTTTCATAAAAGGTAAAGTTTCTGTAAGTAAATCAGCTTTTTTAAGCCATTCAGATTGAATTTGATCTTTATTTTTTTCCAATGCTTTAACCGTCTAAAATTTATATCACTATTATTATCATATATTTTTGGATTTAATTATTTTTTTATCTTTTTTTATGCAAAGCTTGCTAAATATGTTCTCAGCATTTCAATACCATTATTTTTGAGACTTGAAGTAACCATTATTTCTGGGAAAGCAGCTGTGTATTTTGAAATAATTTTATTCGAATTGTCTTTTACTTTTGTAATTTCTTCATCACTCAATTTATCAATTTTTGTAAGAACTAAAACCCAACTTACTGCTGCTGTATCAAGTTCTTTCATTATAGTTTTATCTAAATCTCCAATACCTCGCCTACTATCAATTAACAAACATACAGTTCTTAGTGTTGGTCTACCTTTTAAATACTTTAAAGTAAGAGATGTCCACGATTTTATATCTTTCTTTGGTGCTTTTGCATAGCCATAACCAGGTAGATCAACTAATCTAAGACTATTGCTTTGATAGACAAGATCAAAAAATATCAATTGCCTTGTTCTTCCTGGTGTTTGGCTAGTTCTAGCTAAGGTTTTTCTATTTGTAAGGGCATTAACAAGTGAACTTTTCCCAACATTAGATCGACCTGCAAATGCTATCTCATTACCTTCTTGAGGAGGTATGACATTAATATCAAGAGCTGCAGCTATAAATTTACATTCCCCTGAAAAAATTTTTCTAGCTTTTTCAATTTCAAGATCATCATATAACAATAATTCAACCTACTTATTTTGACTCTTTATTCATCTTATTCATAATTACCCATTGCTGACATATTGAAAGCAGATTATTCCATGTCCAATATATAACTAAACCAGCAGGGAAAGTCGCTAATAAAAATGTAAATGCAACTGGCATCCACGCAAATATTTTTGCCTGTATAGGGTCCGGTGGAGTTGGGTTTAGTCTTTGCTGTAAAAACATAGTCACACCCATTAACAATGGCCAAATACCAATATTTAAAAAGTCTGGTAAAAATGATGTGCTATAGGGAAGCAAACCAAATAGATTAAAAATACTTGTTGGATCTTGAACAGATAAATCCTTAATCCACCCAAAAAAAGGTGTTTGCCTCATTTCAATTGAAACAAATAAAACCTTATATAGAGCAAAGAAGACAGGAATCTGAACTAAAATTGGCAAACATCCTGCCGCAGGATTCACTTTTTCTTTTTTATAAAGATTCATCATTTCTTGGTTTAATTTTTGTCGATCGTCTCCAACTCTTTCTCTCAATTTTTGAATCTGAGGTGTTAGCACTCTCATTTTAGCCATGCTCTTATATGATTTGTTTGCTAACGGAAAAAATAATAATTTAACAATTACTGTTATAGCTAAAATTGCTAATCCAAAATTACCTAAATAATCATTTGCCCAAGATAAAGCATAAAAGAAAGGTTTCGTTAAAAAATAAAACCAACCAAAATCAATAGCCAAATCAAAATGTTGAATACTAAATTTTTGTTCATATTCGTCGAACAATGCCAATCTTTTTGCCCCTGCAAATGTCCTTGATAAAAACTCACCTTTAGAGTTTGCAGAAATAGTTACAGCATTTCCTAAAAAATCAGTTTGATATTGCCCGCCATTTGAACTTAATTTTCTAAAAGTAAAATTGTATTTCTGGTTTTGATCAGGTAATAGAGCTGTCATCCAATATTTGTCAGTCAATCCAATCCAACCCCCTGATTCTTCTGGCTTGATATTAATACCCTTTTTTCCAGCCTCAGTTAAATCACCATAACTTTGTTCAGATAATGTTCTATCAAAAACTCCGAGTGGACCCTCATGCAATACAAAAAAATCAATTGTTTCTGGTTCACCAGCTCTTCTAATTAAACCATATGGATATAAAATAACTGACTTAGCAGAACTATTTTCTACTCTCTGGTTAACTGTGATCATAAAAGTATTGTCAATACTTATGTCTTGATAAAAAGTAATTCCTTCACCATTATTCCACTTTAAAGTGACAGTTTTTTCAGGAGTTAAAATATTACTTGATGACTGCCATAATGTTTTACCATTAGGTACTTTTATCCCTTCAGGGCTACTCCATCCAAATTCAATAAAATATGGTGTCCTACCATTAGACTTTAATAATAATTTAATCATATCGCTCTCAGGCTCGAGTGACTCTCTATACTGAGTTAAAGTAATATCATCTATTCTGGCACCCCTTAGTGATATGGACCCTGATACCTCTTGACTTTCCATTGAAATTCTTGGAACTGTTTTATTTTGTTCAGTTGGCTCAGTATTATCTGATGTAATAATTCCATTACCTACATTTTCAGGCAAAGGAATGTTTGAGATGTCATTATTTTCTTTAGCGATTTTTTCTTGTTGATATAAATCTTTTTTGGGATCTACAAATAATATTTGATAGCCTATAAGCACAGCCATAGATAAGCAAATTGCTGCAACTAAATTTCTTGTTTCTGGGTTCATTTTTCTCTCAATTTATATCTAATACAATTACATATCTTATTTTTTATATTTGTTTAACCTAAAGTACCTTTTATTAAAAGAAATGAATTAAATAATTCATTTTATGGGATCATGTCCACTTTTCCCCCATGGATGACATTTAATAATTCTTTTAAAACCTAACCAAATCCCTTTTTTTAGACCAAACTTGATTATCGAATCTTTTGTGTATTCAGAGCAAGTGGGTAAGTATCTACAATTATTTCCTAATAAAGGGGAAATAATATATTTATAAGCATCAATTAGAGTAATTGAGGAAGATATTAAAAAACTTTTCATCATAATCTACTCAAAAATTGTTTCAATTGGTTGTGCATCTCAAAAAAGGAAGCCTTCAAAATTGATTGTTTTGCTATTAATACATAACTATATTTTTCTTTAAACAAAATATTATCTTCTTTTAATAAGCTTGAGATTAATGCTCTCATTCTTCTTTTTGCCCTATTTCTTTTTACTGCATTACCAATTCTTTTAGTTGCTGTGAAACCAAACATCAGCCCTTTATCTGCTATATTAGGGTTGCAATACTCTTGTAAAATGAAATTTTTGTTATGGGTTTTTTGCCCATACTTATTTGATAAAACAAAATCTCTTCTCTTCTTTAAGGTTACAAGTTTCATCTTACCATCTCATAAGCTATTTTACTTAACAAACAAGATATAGATACAATTAAAAAATTAAGCTGAGAGCTTTTTTCTTCCTTTAGCTCTTCTACTACGAATTACATTTCTTCCTCCAACAGTAGACATCCTTGATCTATATCCATGTCTTCTTTTTCTTACTAAATTACTAGGTTGAAATGTACGTTTCATTGTTTTCCTGTATAAAATACAGCCTCTCGTATTAATTTAGGTGTTTTTAGACACTTTATATAAGTTAGTCAATATGATTATTTTTGTGTACGCTCAGAAATTGTAGGAGCTGGCTTCATTTCCATATCCCAAGGAAAATATATCCATGTATCCTGAGAAACTTCTGTTATAAATGTGTCAACCTGTTCTCTACCACTTGGCTTAGCATATACTGTTGCATAATGAGCATTAGGTAAACTTGATCTTATAGCTTTAATAGTTTCACCAGTATCTACAAGATCATCAACTATTAGCCAACCTTCGCCATTATTTGCTATAGAAGACACTTTTAAGACTTTTACATCACCCTTAGTTTTTTGATTATAAGATAAAACACAAAAAGTATCGATTAATCTGATATCTAATTCTCTTGCTACTATGGCGGCAGGCACCAGCCCCCCTCTTGTAACAGCAATTATTCCTTTATAGGGTTTCAATTCCGACAAACGCCAAGCTAGAGCTTTACTATTTCTGTGTATCTCTTCCCAAGACACTGGAAAAGATTTGTCATATGTATTTGTATTACTCATGTATTATATATAAATGTAAAGTTAATATTTTCTACACTAAAATTAACAAAAATATAATATTTATTTTCTTACTTGATTATAACTATTTATGTAGATAACTATAATAAACATTTCATAACGTGCGCTCGTAGCTCAGCTGGATAGAGCACTAGACTACGAATCTAGGGGTCAGGAGTTTGAATCTTCTCGAGCGCACCATTTCCTGTTAATATCAATTACTTAAAATAATAGATATTAAATACACCTCAGTGAATACTAAGTTTTGACACAGATTTGACACAGCAAGGCAGTGAAATGTATACTAACTAGAGGTGGAAATATGATACAAAATTATATTCAATGGGAAAAAAAACAAATAGATTGGTGGAAAGAAAAACTTGGTATTTCAAATCATGGAGTTGCCTGGATATCATTCATCAAGGGTGTTTTAGTAGGATTGTTAGTTTATCACTTTTTTATACTTTAAGATTTAAGAGGTAGTTAAATATTATGAGTAAAGATTTTAAAGTTTTTTTGGGAGTTGCAGGTTTTTTAGTTTTGTTAAAAGGTTATATATTTTTTAATATAAATCCTGCTATGTACCTCAACCCTTTAATAAATTAGTGTTGGTAAATTTACCCCTACTCCAAAAAATTCATAAGTATATTAGGTTTGGTTGTTATTCTATTATTTTTTTATTGTTGATTTTTATTTGGATTAGATTTTCTTATGTGATTCATTTTTAGAAAAAATATAAAGTTCCAAGAATTAACAAAACCCAACAAAGAGTTTCAATACTCACAACTTTATAAAATGTTTTAAGTCCTTTCCCCATTTAAATTTCTTGTCTCTATTTTAGCAAATATAAAATATTTATAATAAAAGGTACTAAAATTACATTTATTAAGGAAGTAATTTTCCTCCCTTGAATTGCAAAAGAGTATTCGGACTCTTTATATTTTACTTATCTTTTTTGGTTTGCTCTAAAACGACACCATATAAGAACCATGAGAGTAAGAACTAAGGAATGTTTTAAGTGTGATGAACCAAAAGAAGTTCTTTATCGATGTAGATATAAAGAACTAAAAGATTGGGTGTTTCTATGCGGAATGTGTCTGCAAGAAGTCAAAATTGCATTTGTAGAAAGTTATCAATATGGTGGGACTTGGAAGAGTAAGAAGAAATAAACTATTTTACTCTGTGCATCAGTTAACTGACTCACTACAGCATCCATCACTGCAACAACTACTACTACACTCACCAGTGTTGCAACCATCACTACAACAACCATCTGCACAACAAGTATCTATTTTATCTGACAATTCATTCATTATAGAACTCCCGTATTAATATATACGACTATAAAGTTATATTATATAGAGGTAATTCTAAATTAGAAAGTTTTAATCTACATCCTATGATTCTTTTGATGTTTTCAATCTGACTAATAAATCTAATTCTTACACTTCTGATATCTCTAATACAGTTATAACAAATAGAAACCCCCTCTTTATGATGTCCATATTTACACCTCCATAAAGTCATGAATGGGTATTCACATTTACTACAGAAATAACTCATTTTTAAATACCTATCCCCTAATTTTCTAATCACTAATAATAATCTATAAATTCAATAAGTATCAATTCAAAAACACCCCCCCACTTAAAACTGACATGCAAAACCTAATCTATAAACCACCATAATGTTCAGAGAGAAATAGCAATTACTCTTTACCTTCAAAGAATATTTTGATTAGACTGTAATTATGGATAAAAAAAATAAAATTTCTTGTTCATGTGGTTCATGCCAATTATTTCTAAATGACCCATTACCTAAATATTCTGTAATGTGTGCATGTGAAGATTGTAGGCAGGCATTGCGATGGGCAGAGATAAATGGGGGTAAAAAACCTAAAGATATACTCTATTCTGTATATTTTCGTTCAGATATTCAAAGTTATAATGGAATTGAGAATATGATTGCAACTCAACTCAGAAGGGATGCAAGTTCAACGAGGATATATTGTAAGAATTGTTTTTCTTGTTTTGCTGTTGACCATGTTAACTATCAAAATAATGTGTTTATGATTCAACCTGATTATTGTAAGCAGAATTTTAACTTGCAAATACCACCATTAGCTGTCCTTAATTTACAAGATTATCCGAGAGAATTTGCTGAACTAGACTCTGATACTATTCCTGTTTTTCATTCAAGAAAATATCCACAAGAGAGAAAAAGATTTTTATCCATTGAACCAATATCTGAGTATCTTACCCCACCAAAAATCCCTGCTGAAGGAATAACAATAAGAGAACTTATCACAAAAATTGGAAAAATTAGAGTATTGGATTTAATTAGAGGTGATAATCTAGAGGAACTACAGAATGAATAAGTTAATTCTTAAGCAGGAGGTTTTGGATGCGTATGATGGTTATGTTAAGGCATTTGTAAATGGAGATACAAAAGAAGTTGAAAACTATTTAAGTTTTCCTAATTATAGATTTTTAGATGGTAAAATAAAAAAATTTAAAGAATTTCATTCTAACCTAAATGAATTAAAAAATAGAGGTTATAAAGATACAATTGCACTTAGCATTGATGTTGTAGAAATTAATGAAGAAAAAGCACATTTAGTTTTAAAAGAGGCATTGAGAGTTAAGGATAAAAATGAACCACTTGAAGAAATAAGTTCATTTTATATTTTTATTAAAGAAGATGATAAATGGAAAATAAAATTCAGTTCTGCTTTCTTTTTTCCTAAGTAATAATTAAGTACCCTCAGATTTTGTCACAGATTTAACACAGTAACGCTGTAAAATGTATACCAATTCAATAATAAATCTGTCAAAAATAAGTGGTTAAAGAGGAGAACTAAAAGAACTAGAAACATGATAAAGTTTCTAAATTGTTTGAAAGAGTTTTTATCTAACCAAATATTAGCAAGATCTTTATTAATTAAAGATTTAACCTCCCATAGGTAAAGTCATCGAAGTGGTGATAATACTAGTTGAGGATAAGATAAGTAACGCAATGTACATTTCAATGCGAATGGATTTTTTTAGTTGAATCGAGCCGACTGTAGGCTCGTTTTTTATTAATGGAACATTTTTAAATTTATTTAGAGCACCAAATAAAAGTAATAAAGAAACTAAAGACATTTTAATTAAAAATGCGTTACCATAAGAAGTGTCAAATAATAGATTAATGTCATTCATCAAAATGTATGCAAATGAACCTCCAGATATTATTAAAACAACTAAATAAAAAACAGCTAGAATACCAAATCTGTGGGCTATTACATGAAGATTACTTGTATTAGTAGAGGAGCACATATTGTATAATGGGATAAAAGATCCAAGCCAAAACGCCACACAAATGAGATGAAAAAATAGTAATATCTGTGCCAAAATACCAGATTTTTGGGAATGACCTGTATAAATAAATGATAAAAGAACAAAACCAATACCTAGCCACCCAAGGACCCTTAGAGAGACTAATTCATATCTTGCGCTAATTAAAATTAGTGTAAAACCAATTAATGCAAAAATCGCTGCATATCCACCCTTAGATGTAAAAGCAAGCTCTAAAATAATTGGGTCTAAAATACTCAAAAATTCTCCACCTAAATTACCTGCTATGGAAAATATCATCCCAACTGATATCATAAGGCCATACAAACAACTCTTTTGAGATAAAAAGTTACACTGTTCCATGTTGTCTATTGTTTGATACTTTCTAAAATGAAGATCAAACAATTTAGTTCCAACTACTACTAATCCAACTATATAGAATAGAACTTTTAAAACAGGAGTGAAAACTATCCATACATCCATCAAATATACCTTTTAACATCCTTAGATGTATTTACTAACTTTTCCTATAATTTGGTTTAACAGCTGTAAATTGGGTTGTTTTTATCTTAGGTTTTGAAGACATAAGTGGATTGCCTGTTCCATTTATTTTTGACATTTTTGGCAATTCACCTTTATACTCATAAGCCTGTTTTCCTATAGGATTTTTAAACCAACCGGGATCAGTGTAATCGCCTGGGGCTTGATCAGCTCTGACCTTAAGTATACTAAACATCCCTCCCATTTCAACAGAACCATAAGGACCATCTCCTGTCATCATTGGGATTGTATTATCTGGTAATGGCATGGTCATTTCAGTCATATCAGCCATTCCTCGTTCACCCATAACCATATAATCTGGCACTAACTTCTTAATCTTTTCTGATACTCCTCTATGGTCAACGCCAATCATAGTAGGCACATTATGGCCCATAGCATTCATTGAATGATGGCTTTTGTGACAGTGCATTGCCCAGTCTCCTTCTTCGTCAGCAATAAACTCTATTTGCCTCATTTGGCCAACCGCTATATCACTAGTTACTTCTTTCCATCGACTCTCTGGTCGAGTTGGTCCACCATCTGTACCTGTTACCTCAAACTCTATTCCATGGACATGAATAGGATGGTTTGTCATTGTTAAGTTTCCAATTCTTACTCTAACACGGTCATTTTTTCTTGCTATAAGGGGTGAAATTCCAGGAAAAATTCTGCTGTTCCAAGCCCATAAATTGAAATCAAGCATAGTCATTATTTTTGGTGTCTCTGAGCCAGGGACAATATCAAATGCATTTAGTAAAATACAATAGTCTCTATCTACTTTGCTAATCCAGGGATGCTCTTTTTTTGGATGAGTAACCCAAAATCCCATCATACCCATTGCCATTTGTGTCATTTCGTCAGCATGAGGATGGTACATAAAGGTACCTGGTCGTTTTGCTTTAAATTCATACACGAAAGTTTTTCCTGGACTTACAGCTAATTGGTTTAGCCCAGCTACTCCATCCATTCCATTTGGTAGTCTTTGGCCGTGCCAATGAATACTTGTATGTTCTGGCAATTTATTTGTAAGGAAAATTCTAACATTATCACCCTCAACAACTTCAATTGTAGGGCCAGGACTTTGTCCATTATATCCCCAAAGATTAGCATTCATTCCAGGTGCTAGTTCACGAACAACAGGTTCAGCAACTAAATGAAATTCTTTAAAGTTACCATTCATCCTGTAGGGCAGTGTCCAACCATTAAGTGTAACAACGGGATTATACTCGGAAGTTTCTTTTAACTTATTTGGACTGATTGTTTCTGCAGACGTTTGTATTACCGGCTCGGGCAAACCTGCAAGTGAAGAGGTTGCAACCGATGCACCAGCTATTGCTGTACCTGCTAAGGCAGACATCTTTATAAATTCGCGTCTTGATTTCATTTAAGTCTCCTTTTTTTTAAAACTATCTCTGACTAATGCCCTTTTTTTGCTTTATTTGAGGCAATTGGAATGGTTCTTGATCTTGCCCCAAATTTTCTTCCTACTGCAACACTATTTAAGTTAAGTTCTGCAGTGAATAAGTTTTGTAATGCGTCTATTGCTTTTATTTCAGCTGTTGATTTCTCAAGCCCGCTTTGCATCAATTCAAATACCCCAATTATCATTCCATTATAATTATAAGTTGCTTCTTCTAAGAGTGTTTCATGCATTGGAATAATTTGATCATAATAATGTTTTGCAATATCAAAAGTTGTTCTGTAATTTTGGTAAGCTTCACGAAATTCAGAAGCTGCAGTTAGTATGACATTTTCATAAATCTTTTGCTTAGCAATTAGTTCTGCTTGAATTGTATCTCTTTGAAGATTACCCCAATCGAAGATTGGAATTTTAATTTCAAGTTCATAGCCTTTTTTGTTTGAGATAACCCCATCATCTTTTATTCTATCATTTCTATATCCAAATTCGATATCTGTGTAAGAATTAATTTTTTCAACTCCTAACTGTTCCAATAACAACTCATATTCAATACGAGCAGTTTTTACGTCAAATCTATCACTAATTTTATTGGCAATTTTCTCAATTGCTATTGGTGCTTTTGGTAACTCTGGTAGTTGTTTAGGTATTGTTAAATTTTGGGCTTCACTTTTTGTTAGACCTATTTTACGTATCAAGTTTTCTCTACTAGATATTTTTCTCATTTTTGCCTTAGCAAGTGCTATAGTAGATTCTGAATAGATCAATTGTTGACGAATTCGATCACTAGTTGTCATATTACCAGTCTTTTTCATTCGTTTAGCAAGTTCAGCATTTGCAGAAAGAGCAATAAAGGCATTATCATAAAGTGTTAATTGTTGTTCTGAAGCAACCGCTTCAAACCAAGACATTCTTACATCATTTATTGCTCCATAAATTTCAGAGGCAAAATTTATATCATTCAAATCAATGGCAAGTTTAGAGGATTTTTGTTTAGTTGGTAGTGAGAGCAAATCAAGTAGCCCAAAACTTAAAAACCTTCCATATTCTATTTCAGAACCCTTAACCATTCGTTCAAAAGAGAAAACTGGATTAGAAATCCTTCCCTTTTGAGCTGCAGCTGATCCACTCCCGCGATATTTAAATAAAAGCGATTGAAAACTAGGACTTTTAGATAGCATTAATTCTACGGCTTCTTTTTCACCAACTTCTGATTTTAGAAGAGCTTTTGAATTATTTAATAATTCATTTTGTTGTTCCTGGTTAATAGCTGCTGTTATTTTACCAGCAATAACTATATTTTTGTTACTGTTAATTTTAGTTAAACTATCTTCAAATTTATAAGACGTACAACCAGATAATATCAATATTAAGCTGAAATAAAATAATCTAAATCTCATTGTTAACCTATTTTTTTTCCTCACTTTTTTCACGAGAGTAATATTGCCACCCTCCAATTTCATCGACTGTGTTATTTGAAATAATCCAGTTTGATGTGTCCTCCCATTCCCAATTTTCATAAGAGTCAAAAATTGATTTATATATGTTTTTATTTGATAAATTCTCCTCACTTTTAGCGGCAACTGAAGTAGAAATGGTACTTGCAATCAGTAAGAAAACTAGGCTTTTGAATGCTAATAAAAAATTTTGAAAATTAAAATGGTAAGCTGACATTAAAGTGTTAAAAAAATTAATTTTTGTGATTGATTCTTTTTTTATATTCATCTTTTTTATAGTTATCTATTTTGATTCAATTTTAATAAGTTCTAATTCTTTATTAACTTGAAACTTGACTTTGTCTCCCCTTTTAAGGTTTGAGATTATTTTTTTATCTGAGACATTAAATTCCATTGTCATTGCTGGCATTAACTCACCTAATGGCCCATGTTTTATTGTTATTTTTGTCCCTCTTACGCGTTTAACTTGACCTTCACCATTCAACAGTTTTACATCAGTGCCTGATGTGTCTGAACCTTTTGGTGATACCTCAAATATAAATTCTCCCTTAATGGCATGACCATCTTCACTAAGTGCGCGCCATGCTGTTTTATAAATACCGTCGTTTAATTTAGGTAGACTGATGATGTGACGTCTTAATTCTTTCATTAGATGATCTTTACTTAATTTTATCGGGGTTAAAGCTTCGTTCCCAAGAAGGCCACTAATTAATGATTTTTTTTGGTCTGATGTAACTTTTGAGAGCTCAACTTTGATCAATTTAGCTGGTGCAGTAAAAACAATTTCCATTTTTTCTGGAGCCTTTTGGATTATAGACCCATCTTTTGGTACTACAAAACCTACTGGCGAGTGAGCAAGAGCAGCTGAAAAATTCAGCAATAAACTTAATATAAATATTCCGAGTTTCTTCATTAATATTATCCAATAATTTTTAAACGATTTTGTGGTGAGTAAAAAAGTTTTTACGAGCCTTCATTATTTTATTTAATCTCTACCCTTAGGGGAGAGTCAACCATATTTTTAAATTTTATATATATTTTAAAAATATATCAAAATACCAAAATCATTCTAATGATTATTTCTCTATTATTTCCGGAGATATCGATATTTTATTAAATAAATTATTTTATAAACCTTCTTATCAAAGAAGAGTGAAGAAAAAATTTTATTACTGTAATTTAAACATTAGAACCTAAATTATTTTATTTAATTTTTAATATTATTTTGTTTAAATTATAATATGGTAAAAATTATTTTCAGCAGAAAAGGTCTCGATAGTACTGCCGGTGGGATCCCAAGTCCTAAAAAAGGAAAAAATATTCAAAGTTTTCCAATTCCATATAAAACAAATACGCTAACTTCATATGAGTATCTTGGTTTTGGGAAAGAAATAAATCAGTTATCTAAAAAAAAAATTAAACCTTCAGATACTTGTCATTTTGATCCCAACTTAGAAACTGGTCAGTTTGGCCAAGTAGGAGCTGCTCAAACACATCTCGAAAATAATAAGGTTGGAATAGGTGATATTTTTCTATTTTGGGGATGGTTTAGAGAAACTGTAGAATTTCATAATAAAATTTCCTTTTCAAAAACTGATCCTGGTCACTATAGAATGTTTGGCTGGTTTCAGATTGGAGAAATTATAAAACTTGGAGATGACCCAAGTTGGTATTTAAAGGAGAAACCAAAGCCAAGTTCGCACCCACACACCATTGGTAAATGGAAAAAAAATAATACTCTTTACATTGCAAAAAAAAATCTGGAAGGTTTTAAGTTAAAAAATTTTCCAGGGTTTGGAAAATTTAAAGCTACTAATATGACAAATTTAAGCTTTAACCCTTTAGTAAAAAAATCTAAATGGATTTGTCCTCAGTGGTTAAATCCTAAACGTGGTGGTTGTGGCATGTCATATCACAAAAATCTCAACAGATGGAAAGAAAATACAGTAGACATTGTTGGACGAGGCCAAGAGTTTGTTGCTAAACCTAAAAATGATAAAGAATGTAAAAAATGGTTAATGTCTATTTTTCAATCAGCTGATTTAAAAGAAAATATAAACGTTTAGACTAAATGTATTCTTTAATGAGTTTATAAATCAATAATGTTTACCAATGAATATTAGTTATTTAGAATATAAATATGAAATTAATTACTGCTACTCCAAGCCCATTTGCTCGTAAGGTACGTGTTGCTTTACTTGAAAAAAATATAAGTTATGAAGAAGTTATTGATATACCATGGAATTTAAACACCAAAACAAATGGTATTAATCCTCTTGGCAAAATTCCTATTCTTCTTTTAAAAGATCAAGAGCCTATGTTTGACAGCAAAGTTATAAATCAATATTTAGATTACTTAAAACCAAATCAACTTTTATATCCTAGGTCATTTCAAGAGAACATTTCTGCTAGATTATTAGAAACAGTTGCAGATGGAATTTGTGACTCTGTTGTTTTAGTATTTTTAGAAAACTCTAGAAACAAAGATTTGAGAAGTAAAAATTGGATTAAAAGACAAGAGAAAAAAATTTTTGAAGGGGGTAAAGTATTTATCAAATTATCTTAAAGACAAACAATTTTTTGTTGGAAATAGTTTCAGCATTGCTGATATAAGCTGTTTTTCTTGCTTAGAATACATTGATCTTAGATTTCCAAAATTTGAATGGAAAAACAGATATAAAAATCTAAATAAATACTGGAATATTCATAAAATTAGAGATTCATTTAAAAAAACAAAACCAAAAACACAAATCATAGAACCTATTCAAGATTAAAAAAATAAACTTAACAAAATCTATGATTATAATAATTTATTAATATAATAAAAATGCTTTTAAGTTTTAAATTAAACTGCCAAATTAAATTATTTATTGAAAAGATTATTTAGATTATCTCTGGAGTTGGGGATCAGTAATGAGTAAATTGGGAATTATTTTAATAATTTTATTTGTAATTTTTATATTTTTTCCAACTATGTCTTATTGGATTAATCAGTGGAGTTTTTAAAAGATGTTTAAGTTAAATAGTTTTTGTAAAGAATGTTTTGATCCACATAAAATAATATGGAGTTGTAAAAAAAACTTTTTGGATAAAAATTGGATTTATCTTTGTGGTAATTGCATAAGATATTATCAATATTTAAATGGTAAAGATTTTAGATCTCAATTCCAAAATATAAAATCTTTCATTAAGTGTAGTTTACAGTTGAAGGAAATAGAACTGCCATTTTATGAAGCAATGTAAATAAAATTATGGAACATATGATTTTTGAAATATTTATATTTTGTATGTTTATAATTTTAGGTGTTTTAATTTTTGGTATAATGAAATGGTTATTTAAATATTTAAAACTATGCTACCTCCACATTAATTGGAAAATTAAAATATTGATTATTTTTCCTCTAAGTGCTCTTATAATTATCCCTTGGTTTCTTTTTCAAACTCTAATTTTTAAAGGTTATGTAGAATTAATTATGGCAATTATATTAGGGTCTATCGGGTCTCACTATATTTTTGGTGATGAAGAAAAAAATGAAATTTAAAAAATATTTATATATTATTATTCTATGAAATATCATTATTGTTCAAGATGTAATCATCCCTCTAAAAAATTATTTAATTGTAAGTACGAAAAAAATGACAATGATTATTTTGTTCTTTGTGCCAATTGTGCATTAAAGTGTAGCAAGATTTTTAAAAAAACTTTTAAATCAAAATCTGGAAAATTTGTTTCAATTGGTTTGTTAAAATCCAGGAAAGAAAGAAGTATTTTTTAATTCTATTCAAAAAAATATTGAATAATCTTTACCTCTAATTTTAAATTTGTTTAAATTACGTGCATGACAAAACCAATAAATATATATTCTAAATTCAATAAATTTTATGATTACTGGTCTCCAAAAGTAATATCTGAGATGAATAATTATCAATTCAAACTAGTTAAAATAAAAGGGGAATTTATTAAACATCATCATTCAGACACAGATGAAGTTTTTATTGTAATCAAAGGTAGTATGAAAATAGAATTTGATGCAGAAATCATAGAAGTAAATGAAGGTGAAATGATAGTAGTACCTAAAGGGGTGGATCACAAACCAACTGCTGAAAACGAGTGTCATGTGATGTTAGTAGAACCAAAAGGAATATTAAATACTGGTAACGTAAAAGGAGATTTAACAGCTCCTAATGATGAATGGATTTAAGCAATGATTTCAGTTTATGTAAAATTCATTTGGATGATTGTTTTTACATTCCTTATCTTTTTTATAGTTCGTTCTGTTCATAGTGAGACCATGAATGATTTAATTTGGGAAAAAGGAATTTATTATAAAAAAAATACCAATATTCCTTTCAGTGGAAAGATAAATGGAAACATCAAAGGTCAGTTCCAAGAAGGAAAGAAAGAAGGTACATGGTTAAGATATTATAGTAATGGACAATTATTTTCTGTATCAAATTATAAAACTGGTAGAAAAAATGGTGCCTGGATTACTTACAACAATAAAGGTCATTTAATAGAAAAAGGTCAATACAAAAATGATCTTGAAGAGGGTCACTGGATACGTCTATTTGAAAATGGTGAAATAAGCTACAAAGGTAAGTTTAAGAATGGCAAAAAATCAGGATCTTGGGTTGCTTTCTATTATAATGGACAATTGAAATATCAAGGGAATTATAAAAACGGGACCAAGGATGGTTATTGGGAATATTTTTCTCCATCTGGTTATTTATATGAGGATTATTCTGGTTATTTTAAAAACAATAAAAAAGTTAGCAGTAAAATTTGAAAAAAATTACTAACTTAATTTTAGCCTGCAACTCCTCTTAGCATTGAAATAAATGGAATTATTTTAGATACAAAATTTTGAATTAGAGCAACAGGATTAATTCCAAATCTTGGCAAAATAAAAAATATCATTACTACAACCAATAGTGTTAAAATTATTGGAAAGATGAATTTAGGACTTCCATTCTCTCTTTTAGACATAAATAAATTAAATACAAAATAAGCAATCGAAAGAATGATAACTAAAAAGATTATAAGTTTTAACATTTATTTATAAGTTTTAACATTTATTAAGTTTATGCTTTATTACTGTAAGTTTGGTTTTTTTGAAAAATGTTTAGTTAACATTTTTCTTATGTTGTCCTTAATTTTAGAGTAATTCCAAATACAGACAAATGAAGCTAAAGCTAAAACAAATGTAGAAAATAAACTTGTTGTAGAACCAATACACATAGTTTCACGTTAATTTAAGAATAGATACTTTTCAAGTTGTATTTAAAAAATTAAACATTTTTAATTTAATATTTTTTCTTATATTTAATAAATATCTGTAAGCGACGAATTATTATTTTTTGGATTATTTACATCCATAGAAACACGATAAAAATTTATATTATTGTTTGCATTACTATTAAAAATATCTTTTCCTAAAAGAAATGACGTAATTTCAGACTCTTCTAATAAGACAGGTTGTCTGTGATGTATATGATTTATTTGATCTACGGAATTTCTTGTCAAAACTAAACAACCAATCTCATTATATAGACCGGCAAAATAATTAGTTTGGGAAAAGTGATAATAAGGTATTTTTTTATTATCTTTTCTTTGCCACTCATACCAACCATTGTTAAAAATTATACATCTCTTTGAATTTTTAAATGATGGCTTTTCATTCATAGTTTCAGACCGACAATTAATTAGGTTCATATCCTGTTTCCATAATGGAGAATATGACCATTTCATTAACAGAGATTTTTCTTTAGTTTTTACTGGTACTAATTGTGACGGACATACATTATAAGATACTTCATATTCTAAATTGAATGCATTTTTTGACGAAATAACAAATCTTCCACACATCTGAATAGAATACCTTATTCTATTCAAAACTAGTAAAAAAAAAAAAATTAATTAATAATTATTATAAAGATTTAAAAATTAATGTTTATGTTGTTCTGAGTTAAACCTTTGCTTGGTGATATTATTTTAATTTTACATTTTCTTGTTGTAATTTTTATTACTGTTGGTTTTTTATTAGTACCTATTGGTTATTATTATGATTGGAGTTGGATAAAAAACTTTAAACTAAGATTATTTCATTTTGGTCTAATGTTTATAGTGACATTCGAAACTCTTGTTGGCATAACTTGTCCATTAACCTCTATTGAAAATTATCTTCGAGGAATAAATAATAGTAAATCTTTTATTTCTTTTTGGATTGAAAAGATTATTTACTGGGACTTTCCAACTAGTTTTTTTATATTTTTATATTTTGTATGTTTAGGATGGACATTTTTAATGTGGAAGATTTATCCACCAAAGTTTAAGAACAGTTATTTGAAATAATTTATCATAAATATTAGATTAAAAACTTTAACAAATAAGAGATTAATATGGATTTTAAATATGCTCAAAGTTGGTTACTTGGAATTGTTTGCTTTGTATATGGAATTTATAGAATTATAGGTGGATCGGATGAATCCTTTAATTGGGTAGATGCTGCAGCTATTTTTGGATTTTGCTATTCAATTTATTATACCCAACTAAAAAAATTAGGAGAAGATTAGAGATATTCAATTATGAATAAACATACATTTTGTATATATAAGTATGTATAATTTTATTAATTATTATATATTAATTTTTTTTTAATAGATTCTTAATGCTGTTTAAAAGTTGTTGATTATCGTCTTTATACTTGAATTTTATTAATGCAATTTTATCATCAATGTTATTAGCTTTTTCCAGATAAGAGTTAAAAAAATTACTTTTCTTGGATTTTAGCTTTTCTTCAGTTTTAAATTTATTAAGCTTATTATTTTCTTTATTCATAAATTATAGTACCACATGACAGCTCTTAAAATAAATATAACTTGAAAATTTTTATTACTCTTTACGTTAAGCTATTAATCAGTTTAAAATTTACATATGATAAAAGATAAATTTTGCTTTGTATATGTAACAGTTGAGAATTTTGAGCAAGCAGAGCTAATTGCTGAACTTGCGATTAAAGACAAATTAGTAGCATGCGCAAATATTTTCCCAGAGTCTCATTCCATGTTTGAATGGAAAGGAGAAGTTAAATTAGAAAAAGAAACAGTTTTACTTTTAAAAACATTAGTTAATAAATATGATTTACTTGAAAAGTTAATAATTAAAAATCACGTATACGAAACACCATGTATACTTAAGATAGATGTTTCTAAGGGGCATAAAGATTTTTTAAAATGGGTTGAAACGTCTGTAAGTCTATCTGATTAAAATGTATAAATTATATATGAAAAAAATATCTACTTTTTTAATGATTTCGATTATGTCTATTTCAATGAGTTATGCTTCTGAAAAAATAATCTTGGAAGACTATATCAATTCTTTTGCATGGGAAAAAAGGATAGTCCTTTTTATTTCAAAATCAAAATACGTTTATTTCATAAATGAAACCGATAATTTTTTTAAAAAAAACAAGTGTGAGAATAATAATAGAAATTTAAAGTATATTCGAATAGTAGGTGATGAAGTAAAAAAATATAATATTTCAGAAAAATTTAAAAACAAATATGGAATGTGGTTGATTGGTTATGACGGTCAAATAAAATCATATTCATCAGATATCTCATTATTAAAAGAAATTTATAATGTTGTAGACAAAATGCCTTTAAGGAAAGAAGAAATAATAAAACAAAAAATTAAATGTAACTAATAAATTAAGTTGATAGTTGAATAAAATAAAAAAATTACCAAATATCTATATGATCACGAAATTAAAACATCTGCTATACTCTACAAAATGATATTTTATATAACACTACTTCTAATATTATCAATTGCCCCAATGATATGGCTAAATTATGTATTTACTAAAAATGACAAAATTCTAATAAACATGCCTTTTACTGGATTAGAGTTCGGCAAAATTATTCTTAAGGAACTTGGTTTAAATGATGTTAAAATTGAAAAATCTTTAAGTATTGATCATTATGATCTTAGTGAAAAAAAAGTAAAAGTTTCAGAAAATCGTCTTTCTCGGAAAAGTCTTACTGCAATATCGATTGTCTGCCACGAAATTGGTCACGCAATGCAACATCATGAAAAATATAAACCGCTTGAACACAGGACAAGCCTTGTTAAGAATACATCATGGATCTCACAGTTAGGTAGCGGGTTATTATTAATGGGTATACCGACAATCTTTGCAACTGGTTCTTATTCATTAATAAAAGTTTGTCTAATATTAGTATTATTATCACTTATAATAGGTGTAATAGTTCATTTAATAACTTTAGAAGTTGAATTAGATGCTAGTTTTAATAGAGCTTTGCCATTAATTAAAAGTAAAGTACCAGAAGAATATCATGACGCTTGTCAATCTATTCTTAAAGCTGCAGCTTTTACTTATGTTATTGGAGTTATAAGAAACTTTGTGTCACTAAGATTTATTTGGTTATTACTTTCAAGAATTAGATAATTATGACTAATAAAAAACAAAAATATATTATTACACTTTTAGTAGATAATAGAGAATGGAACAGCCAACCTATAGAAGGAGAATTGGGTGACCTTCAGAGTATAATTGATGAAGCATTAGAACAACACAGAATTTCTAGATTTTTTACAATTAGACCAAAGCACGTAGAATTTAAAAGAGCAACGTTGCTTAAATAAACATATTTGATTTAATCTATAAAATTAATTTCTTTAATATAAATATCTGCAGAATGATCTCTCCCAAATGCAACAACTCCTACAGATGTAATATTTTCAGGATTAATTTGTTTAGATAAGAAAATACTAGACCTTTTAAATTCATTAATTGGTAATTTAAATATTTTGTAATCATTAACAACTTTAAAACTAATTTGATAATATTGCCACGGTAGTAAAGTACCAGATGTTCTCAGGTGAATAAAATAATTTTGATTATTACCTTTTGCAGTTATTTTAATAAATTTTGTGCCCTTTAAACTAGATTTTTCAAGTTTTCTTCTAATTTGAATGAAACCACCCTTGTTTTCTGTGGAAACGTTTCCAGTCAAACGTGCATACAAATTATTGTTTTCATTAAAAAACTCGACTTTACCCGTAGATATCCCACCCATAACTTGATCTGAAATAAATTGCCACTTTTTTGGATTTTCAAA
Source organism: uncultured SAR116 cluster alpha proteobacterium (assembly GCA_902543145.1). Taxonomy (GTDB): domain Bacteria; phylum Pseudomonadota; class Alphaproteobacteria; order Puniceispirillales; family Marisalimonadaceae; genus Marisalimonas. Next base: position 26,246 of record CACBXG010000002.1, read on the forward strand.
ATTGTCTTTAAATATCGTATTACCTACTGCTTCTTGGGTTAAAATAAAGAAAAGAAAAATAAATTTAAAAATATTCATACTAAATAAGAAAATTACGTTTTATAATGATAATTATTTTAATTTTATTTGTAATAAAAGTTTATCAATTTTTTAATTTAACAAACTTAAAAATATTGGAACAAAATGAAAAAACAAATTATTGGCTGGATTATTGTTGCATCTGCATTGATATGGGGCATATTAAGATGGATAGATTTAGTTGAACCAAATTTTGTAATAAATTTTTTTGCCATTGGTGGCTTCTGCTTTGGAGTTTACCTTACTAAAGATCCAAATGAAGAAAATGATGAATTTAAATCTAATAATTAGCATTTAAATTTTAGGTAAATTTAAATTCGAGACTGAAATGACCAAAAGAGATTATCCAAAAGAAATCAGCCAAGATGAGTGGTTAAAAAGACAAAATTATTTTCTTGAAGAACAAAACAAGAGACTAAAAAATGAATTAGCTGAATCTAAGGAATATATAAATGTACTTATTAACAAGTTGAAGTTATATCAATCAAAACAGTAACCTGGAGAAAAAAATGACGCTAACAAGTATTCTGATACTATCTTTTTTATTAGTCCTAATCCAAATTACCATTCCTGTACTAATAAGCCTGTTAACAAATAATGTAAAATTATCTTATTTATTCTCTTCCAGAGATAATATTGCAAATACTTCAATTTATATAGATAGAGCTAATAGATCATTAAAAAATTTATTTGAAACACTACCAATATTTATTGGATTAATTCTTTTATCAATTATTAGTGATGTAGATAATTCTTTCCTAGCAATTATCTGGTTATTAGCAAGAATAATCTATGTTCCAGTATATATTGTTGGAATAAATTATGTAAGGACAGGCATTTGGGCAATCGCTCTTATTTGTTTAATTATGATGAGTTTGAATTTTTTATAAGAATTTAAGAATTTGAATCAACTATAACCTCACCACTGTAAACAATTTCTTTGGGGGATAAAGAATTTGGTAGGGAATTATGTTTTGATAAATAAGATCTAATTTCCTTCAAATGTTTTTCATCGTCATATTTCCAGATACTTGTCACTTGGTTTTTAAGTGAGGTATTTTGTATCATTGTAAAATTTACTTTAAGTTTATCTTTAAGCGCATCTTCATAAATCTTTTGAGAAATAGTAATAAACATTTCTGCATGTTGTTCGTTTTGGAATGTTCTAACTGTTATTCTCATTATAGACATAAAAATATTCTATAAACTGATTACAAGAAATTCAAATATTTTATATGATACTACTTAAGTTTGATTTTTATTTGTAATAAAAAATATTGAGGTATAAATGGCCAAAGCAATAGTCTTAAGAGAACACGGTAATTCTAATGTTTTAAAATTAGAAGACATTGAAATCAAAAAACCAAAAGAAAATGAACTCCTCATCAGACATACAGCAATAGGAGTTCATTTTCATGATATTTATGTTAGATCAGGGCTTTACAAAACACTAGAGCTCCCTGGAATACCAGGCCTTGAAGCGGTTGGTATGATAGAAGAAACAGGAGCAGGTATAGAGGACTTTAAAAAAGGAGATAAAATAGCATACATTACAAAAGATTATGGAGCGTATTCAAGCCACAGAATTTTGGATAAAAATCTAGCTGTTAAAATTCCTAATTTTATTTCAGATGAAATGATGGCAACTAATTTCTCAAGAGCAATTACAGTACAAATGTTAATTGAAGAGGTTACCAAATTAAATGCTTCTGATACAATTTTAATTACAGCAGCCACAGGCGGTGTTGGAAGAATTTTTTCTCAATGGGCTAAATCAAAAGGAGCTGTTGTGATTGGTACTGTTGGAAGTAAAGAGAAAATTATTACAGCAAAAACTTATGGATGTGATCATACACTTACTTATAATCAAGAAGATTTTATAGAAACAGTAATGGAACTAACAAATGGTAATGGTGTAGATAAAATTTTTGATTCAGTTGGCAAAGATACATTTGAAAATTGTTTAAAGAGTATTAAAGTATGTGGACATTTAATAAATTTTGGACAATCATCAGGACCTCTTGACCCAATTTCAATGTCTGTTTTAGCTAGTAAATCCCTTACAATTTCAAGACCAATTTTGTTTGATTATATTTCTGATTTAGCCTTATACCAAAAAATGGCTGATTCAGTTTTCCAAGCATTCAAAAATAATAAAATAACATTACCAGAATTTCAGCCTTTCAAACTTAAAGATGCTAATTTAGCTCACAATATGTTAGAATCTAGAAGAGGTGGTGGAAGTGTGTATTTGGAGCCTTAAATAAGTTTCTGTTAATATAGAAAATTAAATATTATGAAATTAGATACTTGGAAAAATCCTGAAGCAATTGTTAGCTGTGAGTGGTTAAGTCAAAATCTTAAGAACAATAATATTAGGATATATGATTGTACAACTTATCTACATTACAGAGATAATGATCCTACTTTACCCTACATAGTAGAAAGTGGCAGAAAAAATTATGAACTTTGTAACATTCAAAATTCTAGTTTCTTAGATCTTCATCATGATCTTTCTGATCCAAATAGTCCGTTTAGGTTTACATTACCTAAACTTGAAATACTCGCAGATAGTTTTAAAAAAAAGGGAATAGGAAGTGATTATCACGTAATACTTTATTCAAGAAATGGGACACAATGGTCGGCACGTATCTGGTGGATGTTAAGAGCAGTTGGATTTGATAGAGCGAGCATATTAGACGGTGGATTTAATCAGTGGCAAAAAATGAACTTACCTACTTCAAGAAGTAACTTAACCTTTTCACAATCAGATTTTAATTTTTCACCAAGAAAAAATATTTTTATAAATAAAGACGTAGTATTAGAGGCAATAAATAATCCAAAGTTTAAAATTTTAAATTCATTAACCGCCGATATTCATAATGGAGAAAATCCAAGGTATGGCAGACCTGGTAGAATACCAACAAGTATCAATGTACCATTTCATGAATTACTTGATAGTGAAACAGGTAAATTAAAAAAATTTGATGAATTGTCAAAAATTTTTCAATTAAAAGGCATTACCAAAGATAGCTGTGTTTTAAATTACTGCGGTGGTGGTATTGCCGCATCCTTAGAAGCATTTGTCTTATATCAATTAGGTTTTGAAAATATAACAATTTATGATAATTCACTTCATGAATGGGCAGCTGTTGATCAAACCTTACCAATGGAGAATAGTTAATTTTTAAACTCTTATTAATTAAAAAATATCTTTGGAATCTAGTTACAAATAAAACTTATGTTAAAATGTTCTTTTATTGAAGGCCCTATATTACATAGATTAAAATACGGCAAAGGTAGAGGCCAAAACCTTGCTAAAGCTGTTGGTATGAAATTTAATAAAAATAGAAATATAATAGATGCAACAGCTGGACTAGGATACGATTCTTTTATTCTTGCTTCTCTTGGAGCTAAAGTCACATTAATTGAACGATCACAAAAAATGCATGAACTCCTTCAAAATGGTATTAATGAAGGTATATCATTTGGTGGTGAAATTGAGAAAATTATAAATAGAATGGAATTATTATTTGGGGATTCTAAAGATATTTTACCAAAACTTACACCAGAAGTGATTATGATCGATACAATGTATAAAGAGAGAAAGAAAACAGCTCTTGTTAAAAATAACATGAGGTTAGTTAGAGAAATAGTAGGACCTGATACTGATTATATTGAACTTTTAGAAGTTGCTTTAAATTGCGCAAAAAACAGGGTAGTTCTCAAACAACCGAGATATGCTGAACCAATTAAAGATATTAAAAAATGTTCCCACCAGATTATAGGAAAAACTATACGCTATGACATATTTATGACCAATTAGCTTTTTAATAAATTATTTTGTTGGTTTATAGATATAATCTATATATTTTTGAAAAATATTAAATATTCTTATTTATAAGACGTAATAATTAAGTAATTAATTTTGGAATTATTGATAATGAAATTATATTTTTTACTATTTTCGCTCATTTTTTTATCTGGTTGTTTTCATGAAACTTCTCTCATAAATAATTATGGTGAAAGAATTGTAAAAATTCCAAACCAGACAGAATCAATTGATGACGTTATTACTGGTAAAAATATTAACAAGGCTAATGTTTCATCATCAAATAAAGACATAAATTATACTAATAAAGTTGAAAGTATTGATTTTTCTTCTAGTAAATTTCTTAAAGGCGATCCTAACTGTATAAATATTATGAGAGTTAGAGTGCTTGGTAGTTTAAGCTATGACGAATTAATGTACGAACTTAGAAAAAGAGCTGCAACGATGGGTGGAAATGCTATTGGTATTTACGATTTAAACGAAAATAAAGAAATCATCTACGCTAATAAAGAAATTGATGTAAAAAATAGTTTAAAAGTACGTTATGAATTCATGAAGCAGACTAATTTACTTTCAAGCGTAACTGCTGATATTTTCAGATGTAAATCAGACGCATAATCAAAAAGTTTTTTTAAAAAGAAAAAATATTATGATCATAAAATGAAATTTTTCATTTTAATAAATAGTTTCTTACTTCCATTTGCGTTGGCTTATCTGATAAAAACAACTCAAATTAGCAATTTTGTTGCTTTTATTATTATAATTTTTTTCACAATTTTAATAATTAGTTATTTAAGTAAAAATAATAAATATGCACAATTTTCTCTAAAAAGTTTCTTTTTTAAAACAAAGAAAAAAAATTAAGTTAAAGTTAGCGTATTAACTAAATTCATTGCTATTGCAGTACAACTTACAGAGGAGCCAATCATAATTGCCCTATCACCCCACTGCATCCCAACATAAATCCAACCAATACAACTAACCACATAAGCTATCTGCCCATAAAGAGTATATGAGGCACTTATTAGGAATATACCTGCTACTGCTAAAAGCATAGCAATCCATTTGACATACCAATCGCGCGTACCCGTTGGGGTTGTGGGTTTAATTTCATCATACTCTGTCTGAAGCTCTTCTAGTTCTTGCTTAAGTCTCTTCTTCTCTTGAGACAATTCCATTGCCAGCCTTCCAGCTTTTGTCATTGAACTTCCTGAAAGAGAAGTATTAGCCTCATTAGGTTTGTCAGAAATTACAGTAATATTTTTATCTTCCATAGTAATCACCTTAAATAATAATGTGGAATACCTTGTAAATTATTTTAAAAGATTGTCAAAATTTAGTTCAAAAATTTTTGAATTAACATAAAATATTTTAACTATAGAAATCAGGAGGAAAATTTTATGAAATGGGAAAGTGGAGCTTTACTACATATACATATAGCGCCTAAAGCTTCAGCTAATATGATCGAATTGGAAGAAGCTGAATTAGTTGAAGGTAAAGGCATTGTCAATGATCGATACTATAACCAAACAGGTACATATTCTCCAAAACCAGACATTAGGGATATAACTTTAATAGAAAATGAGGTTCTAGAAGCATTAGCAGCTAATCAACCACCACTTCAAGAAAAACCTATTATTTTGAAACCAATAGAACATAGAAGAAACTTAACAACTTCTGGCGTTCCACTTAATTATCTAGTTGGGAAAAAGTTTAAAGTTGGTGAAGCTATTTTATTTGGTGGAAGGCTTAATTTTCCTTGTAAATACCTCGCTGACCTTCTTAAAAAACCACTTGTTTTACCATTATATAATAGATCAGGTCTCAATTGCTCGATAGTTAAGGGTGGTAAAATTAGAAAAGGTGACCAGATTATTCAAATTGAAGACTAAATTAAATATATGCAAGCATCCAACCACAAAGCGATATAAAAAACACTGCTGCCCATTGTGGTATTTTAGTAAAAAATAAAATTATAAAAGAAATTAAAATAAGAATAAAATCGTGATAACTTTTTAGACTAGTAATGATGATAGGATCATATAATGCTGCAATCAATAGTCCTATCACACTGGCATTAACACCTTTAAAACCATTAATGATTAAATCAAATTTTCTTAATTGATTCCATATAGACAAAGTACCAAGAAGTAAAAGAAATGAAGGTAGGAAAATAAAAAACAAACAGAATATACTTGTAAACAAAGTATTGATTTCACTTTTTAAAAAAATTCCTAAATAGGATGAAAATGTAAATAAAGGACCCGGTATAGCCTGTGATGCGCCATAACCTGCTAAGAATAAATCATTTTCAATCATACCACTAGCAACAAATTCTTCATTTAATAATGGTAATACAACGTGCCCTCCTCCAAAAACTAAGGAACCAACTTTAAAGAAACTATTCGCTAAATTTAAAAGATTAGAATTAAAAATTTCATTTACAATTGGGAGAATTATTAAAAAAGCAAAAAATAAAATTATTGGGAAAATCCTCCAAAAACCTATTTCAACAGAAAACTTTTGGTTTTTTCCTTTTCTTTTTTTTTCTCTATATACAAACACCCCAATTAGACCACTTAGAATCAAACACATTAATTGATTTAATGATGATGGAAAAATTATTAAAAACAAAGCTGTGAAAATTGTAATTAAATATCCAACGTTATCTTTTAATAAATTTTTACTCATCCCCAATATTGCTTGAAATACAATTATGACAACAATTGCTTTCAAACCTTTTAAAACACCTTGAGGAATTGAATTGTCATAATTTAAAATTGCATAACCAAATAGCATAAGAATTATTACTGAGGGCATCGTAAAACCAACCCAAGCTAAAATAGCTCCTTTTACACCTTTGAAGTAATATCCAATAGATATACCAACCTGACTAGAGGATGGACCTGGCAGAAAATTACAAAGAGAAACAAAATCAGCATAAAGTTTTTCATCTAACCATTTTTTTTGTTTTACAAAGAAGTTTCGAAAATAACCAATATGGGCAATTGGTCCTCCAAAGGAAGTAAAGCCTAATAATAGAAAGGAGAGAAAAATATCTAGATTTTCAATTTTTATTTTATTATTTTTTTTCACTATTAAGTAGTCTAAATTTATTTTATTCTATGATTTTATACTACTAAATAACTAATCTTAACAGAGGATTAAATATGAAAATTAAAAATGTAGTATTTTATATAAGCTTATTAATCTCCAGTATTTTTTCTATAACGCCTTTACTTGCTAATGAAGGTGCTCATGGAGTAGTTAAAGAAAGAATGGACAAATTTAAGATAAGCAAAAAAATGATGCAAACTATTCATAAATCTATTCAAAATGAAGACTTTGAAACAATAGAAAAATCCGCAACTACTCTCTATAATTGGAGTAAAGAAATGATAAAATATTTCCCAGAAGGAAGTGATGGAGCTCCTTCTGAAGCCTCTGCAGACATTTGGTTAGATCCAGAGAGTTTTAAAAAAGCAGTTAACAATTTTGAGTTAGCATCTTTAAAATTAATTAATAATTCTAAAGAAAAAAATTTCGACAATACAGTGGATTCTTTCCGAAGCCTTGCTGGAACATGTAAAGGATGTCACCAAAAGTTTAGAAATTAAATTATTTTAAAAGGTATAGCATTATGCAAGGAATTGTATTTCTAGGAGACAAAAAATTAGAAATTCAGGATTTTGACGACCCTTCACCAGGGCCGGATGATGTGATTATTGAGATCAAAGCTTCAGGAATGTGTGGAAGTGATCTCAAATTTTACAGAGCAAATAATGGTCCATCATCTCTAGGTCTTGGAGGTGATGATAAACCAGTTATTGCTGGACATGAACCATGTGGTACTATTGTAGAAATAGGATCTAACGTTCCAAAAAAAACTTTTCAATTAGACACACGTGTAATGCAACATCATTATGAAGGGTGTGGCACCTGTTCACACTGTTCCACAGGATGGCAACAACTTTGCATTGATGGAGTTAAAGCTGTTTTTGGTGTTACCGGACACGGTGCGCATGCTAAATATATGAAGTGTCCTGCTAGCACATTAGTTCATTTGAGAGATGAAATATCATTTGTAGCTGGTGCAGCAATATCATGTGGAACTGGGACCGCATGGGGAGCTTTAGAAAGATTAGATTTAAAGGCAAGTCAAACTATAGCGATTTTTGGCATGGGACCCGTTGGATTGTCAGCAGTCATGTTAGCTAACAAAATGGGGTCAAGAGTTATTGCAATTGACATAAATAAACAAAGGCTAGAGAGATCAGTTGAATTTGGAGCAGACATACTAATAAATCCTAACGAAAGCAACGACTTATTAGAAGAAATAAAGGATTTAACAAAAGGTACTGGAGTCGATGCATCATTAGAAGCGTCATCTTCACCAGAGGCACGTTCATTGGCAGTAAAGAGTGTGAAAACATGGGGCAAAGCATGCTTTGTAGGTGAAGGTGGAGATGTCACTTTAGATGTTAGTAATGATCTATTAAGGAGACAAGTTACACTTATAGGAAGTTGGACATTTTCAAAACATGGACAAGCCCAATGTGCTGATTTTATAGTAGATAAAAAACTAAATGTTGATAATTTATTTACACACACGTGGTCACTAAACCAAGCAGAAGAAGCCTATAAAATATTTGACAAGCAATCCGATGGGAAAGCCGTTATCATACCCTAGATCTTTAAATCAATTCTATTTGTAATACGATTTCCAAGGTCCATAGTGTAAGCTTAGACTTATAAATAAGCCATAAATTATCAAACCAGACGACATAGTAATAAATAATAAATACGGACTAGCTACATCATTATATAAAAAGAATGAAGTTAAAATCACAACAAAAATCAATCTTAAAAAGGTTCCTACAACTGGCCAAAACAAAGTATTGAATGCTTGACATACAAAATAAAGACCAAGACCAAGAGCAAAAAATGCATAAAAAGGAGCAACTACTTTCAAATAAACTTCAGCAGCATCTATAGCTTGTGGATTATGTGTGAAAAAATTGGACCAGAGTTCAGGATAAAATGAAAAAAACAATCCTGTAATACCGACAATAAAAACAGAAAAAGCTGTACCCTTCCAAGTCATTTGTACAGCTCTTTTTAATTTTTTTGCACCAACATTTGCCCCTACTATTGCTATAAGTGCACCACCTACTCCAAAAATAATAGGGATCAAAAGCAATTCTAACCTAATTGCAATACCAAATCCAGCTGTCCAATGTGATCCAAAAATTCCAATCACTGCTGTGCAGAATAATGCTAATGAAATTGTCATTAAAGACTGACAACTTGCTAATGAACCTGATTTAATTAACTTTATAAATCCGTCGAATTGCAAAATTTTTGAAAATTTAAATGTATAAGAATGATTTCCAAAAAAATAAAAACCTAATATAAATGTTAATCCAAAAAAATATCCTGACAATAATGAAATGGCAGACCATTCTAAAGAATTAAATAAATAATTTTCACTTAAAAAAATTACATTATTTTTTAAAATAAAATTTCCATCAAGATAATTAAAATTGAAACTTGCTAGTAAAACATGAGAAGACAGAACAATCAGCCAACTAAAAGCTGGTATTATTGTATTACCCGAACCTCTAGTAATAGAAATAATAATATTAAATAACCAAATCAAAAAAATTCCACCCAATAATATGTTACCATAAATTAAAGCTGCGCTGCTAACCTCTTGATCTATTTTCATAAAGATGAAAAATCTTTCTGAAATGGAAAAATAAAGTAACATCATAAGTAGTGCTCCCAACAATGAAATTAATATTGCTGACCTAAAGATACATTCTGCTAAGTGTAAGTTTTTGCTTCCAAAAGCTCTTGCAGTAGCGCCACTTATAGCCCCACCAAACGCGCCATTGGATAGCATACTTGTTAACATGAAAATTGGAAAAATATAAGCTACACCAGCTAATTCAGAAATGCCTATTTTACCTATATACCAAAGATCAAATATAACAGTACTCGCCGATAAAAAGGTTGCACATATATTTGGTATAGCTAATTTAAAAAAAATCTTATTGAATGGTAATTCAATTAGTTCATTAGAAATTTTTTTTTTATTCAAAACCAATCTTTCAAGATTAATTTATAAATTCTAATGTCTTTTCTTCATCCTTAACTGACTTAACAACAGTACCAGGTCTTTCTTTGGTAAATTTACCATTTTTGTAGGTAACTTTACCCGATACAATTGTAGTTACATATCCCTTGGTGTACTGCATTAATCTTTTTCCGCCTGCAGGCAAATCTTGGGTCATAAATGGATCAGAAGAACCCACATTTTCCCAGTCTATTATGTTGATATCAGCTTTTAAACCAACTTTTAAAAGGCCTCTGTCATTCAAACCAGCTGCGTTTGCAGTGTCAGAAGTTAATCTTCTTACTGTTTCTTCCATAGAATATGCTTTTTGCTTCACTGACCAATATGATATAAGCCAAGTTGGATACCCTGCATCTAAAATAAAACCAACATGAGCGCCGCCGTCACCTAGCCCCATTATAGCATTTTTATCATCAAGCATTTTTTTACATACACCAAATGTGTGATCAGCATAATTTACCAATGGAGCATAAATAAAGTTATTACCATCATTTTCTATAAGAATTTCATATGCTAGTTCTGGTGCCGTTACTCCCTTTTCTTTTGCCATTACTTCGATAGACTCTTCTGGCTTAGGATTATAATTAGGTGGTGAACCAAATCTATACATTTGAGTATATCCAATCCTATTTATTAGTGGGAAAGTACTTCCCTTAATTGGATCTTCAGATAAAATTTTATTTTTTATTTCATCTTTCCTCATTTCAATTACGCGTCTATCTAATGGCAAATCTGAAATAGACTTATATGTATCTGTTCCAGAAAATGGATTTTGACTTCCATTTAAACCTAATAACAAACCAATAGGTCTTGGAGTAACAACTGGTCTAATAGGCAAACCTTCTTTTTGAGCTTGTCTCGCCATTGCCATAAGATCTTCCCAGAAATGAGGCCTGTCATGTCTTTGAGTGCAACTAAAGACAACTGGTCTCCCTGAAATTTTCACAATTCTTTTTAGAACTTCAAATTCTGTTTCTGGATCGGGTTCATTCCAATCTGAAACTATTTCCATAAATCCTGCACCTGCATCTGACAAACCCATTGCAATAGCAGTTAACTCATCTTCATGAGCTCTCAAAGTTGGAGTGTATTCTCCTTTTAAACTCTTATGACTGATTGTACGAGATGTTGAAAAACCAAAAGCTCCTGCATCAACAGCTTCCTTTGCAAGTTTTCTCATTATTTGCATATCTTCTTTAGTTGCAACTTCGTGCTTAATTGCCCTTTCTCCCATCACATAAACTCTTAATGCTGCGTGAGGTAAAAGCGCGCATATATCTATGTCTAATTTATTTTTTTCAAGAGCCTTAATGTATTCCTCAAAAGTCTCCCATTGCCAGTTTAAACCCTCGTGCATAACAGGAGCAGGAATATCTTCGACACCCTCCATAAGTTCAACTAACTTAACTCTATCTTCTGGTTTACAAGGAGCAAAGCCTACTCCACAATTACCCATAACAACAGTGGTTACACCATGGATTGATGAAGGTTTTAGTTGGCTGTCCCAAATCGCCTGCCCGTCATAATGAGTGTGGATGTCAACAAATCCTGGGGTTACAACTAAGTTAGTTGCATCAATAACTTGATTAGCTTTACCCGAAAAATCCCCTATAGCTTCAATTATACCATTTTTAATAGCTATATCACCTTGTTTTGACTTGGCTCCTGTTCCATCAACTAAAGTGCCATTTTTAATAATTATGTCAAAATCACTAATTTCTCTATTTAAGCCATCCATAAAAAACTACCCCCCTAATCTTAATATTTTGTTATTTAAATTATTTGATGTCAATAAGTGATTTCATTTAAGTTTTTTGTAATTAATTAATAATTTTATTTTTTCTAAGCATTTGTATCTGTTTGACTGATATTCCAATCTCTTTAAGTACATTATCTGTATCACCTCCTAACAGAGGTGCAGAATGTCTTACCTTTCCAGGAGTTTTACTTAATCTTGGAAATGCTTGATGCATTAAAATATTTCCATATTCCTTATTATAATGGTCAACAAGAACTTTCCTATCATTTATATATGGATGCTCTATTATTTCTGAAATATCTAAAACAGGTCCTACTGTTATTCCTTCTTTTGAAAAGATATGTAAAACTTCTTCTCTGTTATATTTTTTAATAAATTTTGAAATAGGTTTATCCAAATCATCTTGATTATTTAGTCTGTCACTATTAGTCAAAAACCTTGGATCCTTAATCAAATCACTTGAACCTATTGTTAAGGCTAGTTTTTCCCACATTGACTGCATTGACGCTGACAAAGAAACATATTTATTATCTTTTGTTTTATATATCCCTCTTGGTGCAGCCACATTACTTCTATTTCCTATTCTTGCTGGTACCTTACCTGAAATTTTATAACTTGCGGCCCATGGACCTAAAATTGAAAAAAAAGGCTCAAAAAGAGACAAGTCTATTACTTGGCCTCCAATATTATTTTTTTTTGATGCCAAAATAGCCATCAAAATGGCACCAAATCCTGTTAATCCAGCAACCATATCAGCAAGAGCTAAGGGAGGTAAAAGAGGAGCTTGTTTTTCTTCACCAGTCATTGCTGCAAATCCACTCATGCCTTCTACCAAAGATCCAAAACCTGGAGCATTTTTAAATATCCCAGTTTGCCCCCAACCCGAAATTCTTAAAATAATTAATTTCTTGTTTAACTCATTTAATTGTTCTGGACCAATTCCCCATTTCTCAAGAGTGCCAGGCACAAAGTTTTCGATAAAAACATCTGCTGATTTTACTAATTCTTTTAAAAGATCTAACCCTTCATCTTTTTTTAGATCTATCGAAATACTTCGTTTGTTTCTTGAATAAACAGCCCACCAGTGAGAGACACCATTTATTTTCCAATTTCTGAGATCGTCTCCTTTTCCTGGTTTTTCTACTTTGACAACATCTGCTCCAAAATCAGCAAACATATGACTTACCATATTACCAGCTGCCAAACGAGATAGATCCAAAATTTTAATATTTTCTAATGGTAGCAAAATTTAAATTTCCTATTTTCTATGTTTCATCATTATCAATTTTTAATTTTCTAAGTTGTTTCAACAAGAAATTTCTTTTTTTAGCTCTTTTTTCTAAATCGTCTTCACTAAGAACCTTTCTTCGTTCTAACTCTAGTTTTTTACCTGCATTTTCTGACCAATCTGGTATTTTATTTTGTGATTTAGCCATTTCAATAAATATAGATCCATATCTAGCCATATAATCTTTGATTCCACCTGGTGCATTTAAATCAATTGTTTCAAAAGGTCCCATAAATGCCCATCTCAGACCTAATCCGTCTTTTATAGTTGCATCAATATCTTCAGAACTAGCATATCCTTCTGAGTATAATCGCATCGCCTCATTTAAAAGTGCACCTTGTAATCTATTTAGTATAAACCCATCAATTTCTTTATTAACGGTTACAATAGATGAACCTGAGAGTTTAAAAATTTCTTTAGCTTTTTCAATCGATTTTGTTGATGTGTTTTCACCTGGGCAGATTTCTACACATGGTATAAGATGTGGTGGATTAGCAGGGTGTGCTATTAGGCATCTATGTTGTCCTCTAAGGTTCTGTGTTATTTTTGAAATTGGTATGGCTGAAGAAGATGACCCTATCACAACATTTTGAGGTGACAAATTATCTAACCTTGCAAATAATTCTTGTTTAACAGATAAAATTTCAGGTGCACTTTCTTGGATGTACTCGGCTTTAGCGCATAATTCTTCAAGTCTTACATTTTTAGAAATTTTATTTAAACATTGATCAACATCAACTTTGTCATCTATAGCTTTTAATTCTTCAAGAAACAAAGTAACTCTTTCTTCATAACCATTAAAAACTTCAGGATATGGGTCATAAACAAAAACATTAAAACCACTTTTAGAAAATATTGCCGCCCAACTCGAACCAATTAATCCACCACCAATTATACCAATATTTTTCATGAAAATTCCTTTAAAGTTTATTTCTATTGATTTTTATTATTTATAATTCAACTAATAGAATAACTTAAATTATTTATTTAAATTTTGAAAATCGTTATAGTTTAACACTAATTTAATTTTTGGGATTAATTTATGGGACAATTGGTCAGTGGCGTTTGGACAAAAAGCTCAGTTTCAAACAATCAAAAAGACGGAAGTTTTAAAAGAGTAGATAGTGTTTTCAGAAATGAAATAAGTGTTAATGGCCAAGTTTATAAACCTGAAACAAATAGATATCATTTATATGTAAGTTATGCCTGTCCATGGGCTCATAGAACATTAATATTCAGACATTTAAAAAAACTTGAGAACCATATCTCTGTGGATTATGTCCACCCAGATATGCTTGAAAATGGTTGGTCCTTTTTGAAAGACTTTCCAAAAACAACAGGTGATAGCTTGTATGGTAAAAAATATGTACATGAAATCTATCAAATTTCAGATAAAAATGTATCTTCGAAAGTAACAGTTCCTATTTTATGGGATAAAAAAACTAATACAATTGTAAATAATGAGTCTGCTGAAATAATCCGCATAATGAATAGTGCATTCAATGATATTACTAAAAATTATGATGATTACTATCCGTCAAATTTAAGAATTGAAATTGATAAAATTAATAAAGTAATTTACGAGAACATTAATAATGGTGTTTACAAATCTGGTTTTTCAAGAACTCAAGAAGCGTATGAAGATGCAGTAACAAAATTATTTTCATCATTAGAAATGATTGACGAAATTCTAGAGGATAAAGAATATTTAGTTGGAAATGTGCTAACTGAAGCAGATATCAGATTAATTCCTACATTATTAAGATTTGACTGCGTTTATTATGTTCATTTCAAATGTAATTTGAAAAAAATAAATGAGTTTAAAAATATTAGTTCTTATGTAAAAAGAATGTTTAACAATCCAGCTATAAATACAACAACAAATTTTGATCATATCAAAAGACATTATTATTATTCTCACGAACATATAAATCCATATAGAATTATACCTTTAGGTCCAAACTCACCAATTTAAATTGTTGTATTACTTTCTTTTTGAATAAATTGAACATGCTGATCCAAACTCAGCAAACAAACATCTGTTTAATTCGTTTTTTTCAGGTTCATATTCGGCATGCCACTGAACGCCTATTGCAAATGAAGAATGATCAGGAATACTAACTGCTTCAATAACACCATCATCTGAAAAAGCTTCTATTCTTAAATTATTAGCAATAATATCGATAGCCTGACCATGAAGCGAATTAACTAAACAAGAGTCCTTTTTAAGTAATTTTGAAAAATAGCCGTTTTTTACAAAATCAATTCTATGTTTTAATTTAAAAATTTGCTCAACCGTTACATCGTCACCTCTGGGCATACGATGATCATTTTTGTCATCCAGCAAATGTACCCGATAATGCAATGTTCCACCATAGGCTACATTCATTTCTTGGATGCCTCTACAAATTCCAAAAATTGGAATACCTAAGCTAACACATTTAGGTATCATTTCTAAAACAATCTCGTCTCTTCCAACATCGATGGGCTCATCTGGCGGGAACGGATTACCTCCAAAATGATGAGGTTCAACATTTGCTCTACCCCCTGTTAAAACTATACCATCAACTTTTTTTAAGAGTAGGTCTAAGTCTTTACCTTTTATATATGAGGGAATTAAAATTGGTATTGCATTACTAAACTTTGAAACTGCATTAACATACCTTAAACCTGTTGAATGAGAAACTTGCCTACCACCAAAATTAATAATTTCATTAGTTGATATACCAATTATTGGTTTAGTTGAAGACATGACTTATTTGAAACTTCCTATTATTTTAAATTTTTAATTAACAACCTAGTTGCTTTGCTAAGTCGTTTAAATCTCTTGAAACAATATCCCATTTTATATCACCTTTATAATCACTTACTTCAGTAATATCAAACAACTTATCCTTGCCATATTCAAAAGGTCTATGAACATACGCAGTTTTCATCCCTTGTTGTCTTGCTGATCTAAGATCGTCTTCGTGTGCAGCAACCATCAAACATTCTTCTGTTTTTAAATCAAGAGCACTACAGGCTTTTAAGTAAGCTTCTGGCTCAGGTTTATAATGACCAGTTACTTCTGCTCCTAAAATAACATCCCAATTGAGATTTGAAAATTTTGCCATATTAACTATTAAGGCTATATTTCCATTAGATTGGGTAGCAAGGATATATTTATTCTTAAGGGCATTAAGACCTTCGCTGCTATCTGGCCAACCAGGAAGTCTATGCCAAGCTTTTACAAGCATTTTAAAATCTTCATCTGATAGATGTTGCAAATTAAATTTTGAAGCAATTTTTTTCAAATTTTCCATGTGTAAAATATCAAGTATAGTAAATGATCTTCTACCCTTTCTGATTTCTTCCATGGCTGGTTGATATTCTGCTCTCCAAGCATCAGCAAAATCAAAAGGATCTAGAGAGATATCGTTTTTCTTAGCAATACTTTCTACCTCTCTTGCTATCCCACTCCTCCAATCAACAACTGTACCAAAAACATCAAACAGAAGCGCTTTAACTTTTAACATTTTGCCTCCAATCAATTAATATGTTAAGTATATTTTATAAGTATTCTTAAAACTCAAATTTAATCTAGTTAAAAAGTATAACACCTATTTAAATTTTTATTATAGATCTGTTCAGTTTCATGAATAAAGATAAATCGAAAGAAATAAAATCATTATCTCCTGCTTTGCTAGCTGTACTCTTTATGGTTTTATCAGGCATTTTTGCAACAACTATGCATTGTTTAATAAGGTTTGCAACTGAGGATAATCATCCATTTGAAGTTGCTTTTTTTAGAACAATATTTGTTCTACTCATTTTTCTTCCTGTAGTTATAAAAAATGGTATGGCATCGCTTAAATCTAATAATGTTAAATTACAATCATTTAGAGCAGTTGTTGGCAGTATAGCTATGTTATGTATGTTCTATGGTCTTAGTATAACAGAATTGGCAAAAGCAACTGCGCTTATGTTTACTGTTCCTATTTTTGCAACAATATTAGCAATTATTTTTCTAAAAGAGATTGTTGGAATAAGAAGATGGCTTGCAATGTGTGTGGGATTTATGGGAGCATTAATTGTTTTAAGACCAGATGTTGAATTAGGTTTTGGGCCATTACTAATTTTATGTGCTTCATTAATGTGGTCTTCTTCTATGTTAATGGCAAAGAAACTTACACAAACAGATACAACTGTAAGTATAACATTTTGGCAAGCAGCAGGTCTCATACCTGCAACATCCATACTTGCCATACAAGTTTGGGTTTGGCCTACTTTTGAACAGCTAATAATGTTTTTATTTATTGCTATAGCTGGAACTTTAGTTCACTGGTTTTTAAATGAAGCTCTCAAGAGAGCTGACATTACTGCACTTCTTCCACTAGACTATTTAAGGTTAATTTGGTCAGTATCACTAGGTTTTATATTTTTTAACGAAATACCACATGTTGGTTTATGGCTTGGGTCAGCGCTAATACTTGGGGCTTCAACATATATAGGTATAAGACAAGCAAAAAAGAAAGAACAGTTGAGTAATAATACAAATATAAATTTATAACTTTAACGACCTCCAGAAACAGGTATAACTGAACCAGAAATATAGCTTGATTTGTCACCTAATAACCACATGACCGTTTTAGCAACTTCTTCTGCACTACCTATCCTTCCAAGTGGAACTGATGGCATTAATCTATCAACCCTAGACGCATCACCTGCTTTGGCATGAATTTCAGTATCAATCAAACCTGGTGCAACAGCGTTAACTCTTATTCCAAATTTTCCAAGTTCTTTTGCCATCCCATAAGTAAGAGAATGAATAGCACCCTTTGACATTGCATAGTGAACAAATTCTCCTCCACCACCAATGTCTGCGGCAATTGAAGACATATTAACTATTGTTCCAGATTTCTGAGAAATCATAACTCTTGCTGACTCTTGAGCTACATAAAAGGCTCCTGATATATTTGTATCTACGACCATCTTCAAGTCGTCTGGACTAAGATCTTGTATTGGTGAAATTGGTCCTGTTATTCCTGCATTGTTAAAAACACCATCAATTGTTCCAGCTTTATCTAAGAAATTATTAAACATACCTTTAACAGATTTATTATTAGCTACGTCACATTGTAATATAATTCCGTCACCACCTGAGTCTCTAACTTGTTTAAGACATTGTTCTGCTGCCTTTGAATTTTGATTATAGTTAATTCCTACAAACATTTGTGCTTTAGCGGCTTCAATTGCAGTAGCCTTTCCAATGCCTTGGCTTGCTCCTGTAATTAAAATATTTTTCATTGATATTTCCTTTTTTATTAGATTTTTTTAAATTTTTCTCGAAAAATTCCTAATACTTCTGAATTCACTGGCCTTTGTGGATCCTTCCCATCAAAAATATCTAAAAGCTGTGTTGCAACAAATTGAGACATTTTATTTCGACTATCTCTTGTAATACCTGCTGTATGAGGGCTAGCTATTACATTTTCAAGTTTTAAAAGTTTATGCGTTGACGGAGGTGGCTCAAACTCCCATACATCTAAACCTGCCCCTGCTAAATGTCCTTCTATAAGTGTCTTATATAAATCGTCTTCGTTATGGATTGATCCTCGAGAAGTAGTAACAAAATAACTTCCTTTTTTCATTTTCTTAAACCAATCTTTATTGATCATATTATTTGTTTCTGTATTTAAGGGTATATGAACAGAGACAACGTCACTTTCTGATAATAAAATATCTAATTCGGTTTTGCTTGCATGTTTCTTTTTAAAAGTTTCTTCAGATAAGTAAGGGTCATAAGCCAAAATATTACAATTAAATGCAACTTTACATATTTCTGCAACTCTGCCACCTGTATTTCCAAGACCTATAATTCCAACATTTTTATTTAAAAGATCCTTACCCATTAAACTCACTCTTGGCTCGTTCCAACCTCTTCTCAGAGCGTGGTCACATTCACCAATTCTTTTAAATAAATTCAAAATCATGCCTACTGCGTGCTCTGCAACACCTTCAGCATTTCCACCAGTCTGATTAACTACTAATACACCCGCCTGAGTACATGCATCAACATCAATGGTGTCGTAGCCTGCACCAGAAGATGAAACAACAAGTAAGTTTGGTATTTTAGTTAAAAATTGTTTATCAACTTGTAAATATTTTGGAACTTCATCTCTAGCTGCCCCTACCTGATAGGCATCCGCTTTTTGCAAAATTGACATGCACTTTTCTTCATTATCTGAACTATTGATTTTTAATATTTCAACTTTAGATTGAGAATGTAAAATATCTAAACCATTTTGGGCAGGCAAGGTATCAAGGTAAACTATTGTAGGCATATTATCCTCATATCAAAAACACTCTGATATGATATTCATTTTCTAAATTCATGCAAAGTAATTGAAACTATTTTTTAAAATACATTTTTCGAGATACTTTTATATAATAATAATATATCGAATTAATAAATACTTATGAGGATTAAAATGATTAATAGAATATTAATACCAGATATACTTCAACCTGTAAGTCACTATTGTCATGTTGTTAAAGCAAATGGTGTAGTTTGGGTTTCAGGATTAGTCGGAATGAATTTTGACGGCACAATTCCAGAAAGCACAAAAGATCAATTTGATATTGCCATGAGAGATCTAAATACTTGTCTTGTTGCGGCTGGCAGCTCTTCAAATGATGTAGTGAAAGTGAGAGTTTTTTTAACTAACATTAACGATAGATCTATCATTAATCCAAAAAGAATTGAATATTTTGGAGAACATAAGCCTGCATCAACTTTATTAGAAGTATCTGCTCTTGTAGACCCTAGAATGAAAGTTGAAATTGAAGCTGAAGCAATTGTTACAAAATTACAATAAGAAAGAGAGTTTAGATGGAATTAATTAAACTAAGCGCTAATGAAGCATTGAAAATGATGGAAGAAGG
Organism: uncultured SAR116 cluster alpha proteobacterium; assembly: GCA_902543145.1. Lineage (GTDB taxonomy): Bacteria > Pseudomonadota > Alphaproteobacteria > Puniceispirillales > Marisalimonadaceae > Marisalimonas. Next base: position 46,266 of record CACBXG010000002.1, read on the forward strand.
TAGTCTTTCATCTGAAGAGTATGTTAAAGCATTTTTAAATCAAATTGAATTACGAGAACATGATGTTGGTGCTTGGATTTTTTTAGATCCTAAACTTGCATTAGAGCAAGCAAGAGAAGCTGATAAAAGATGGAAAGATAAAAGCGCAGGTAAATTGAATGGTCTTCCAATTGGTATTAAAGACATTATTGATACAAAAGATATGCCTACAGAAAATGGATCTCACTTATGTAAAAACAGAAACCCATCTAAAGACGCTCATTTAGTTAGATTACTGAGGAATGAGGGTGCTGTTATTATGGGTAAATGTGTTACAACTGAGTTTGCCTTGTCAGGTCCTGGTAAAACAAAAAACCCAAAAGATTTAGAATGCACCCCAGGTGGCTCCTCTTCGGGTTCGGCTGCTGCCGTTTCAGACTATATGGTACCTCTAGCAATTGGATCACAAACAGGCGGTTCTGTTTTAAGACCCGCATCATTTACAGGTATATTAGGATTTAAACCAACATTTGGAACAATATCTAGATCTGGAATGTCACCAATTTCTCAAAGATTAGACCACCCTGGTATTTATGCAAATTGTGTTGAGGACATAGACTTAGTTGCCTCAGTGATTTTATCATATGACAGTGATGATTTAGATATGATTCAAGATTACCAATATAAAAGAACTGTGAGTTTAAATAAGCCAATTAAATTTGGATTTGTTAGAGGGCCTGTTTGGAATTTTGGTAATGAGGATATGAAACATGGAATTGAAGAGTTTGTAAAAAATGTACAACTTGACATTGAAGAGTTAGACCTTGGAAAAGATTTTGATGATGCAGCTAAAGCACACGAAATTATAATGAACGGATCTATTGCTAATTCTCTAATGAATTATTACCAAATTGATAAATCTAATCTACACCCCTTTACTGTTAAGAGAATCGAAGCAGGAATACCAGTATCAGCAAGTGACTACGTTTCAGCAATAGAACAAGCAAAAAAAATGGAACAAATTTTAAAACAATTTTTTAAAAAATATGATGCTATTATTACCCCTGCAGCACCAGGACAAGCACCTCGCGATCTAATGAATACTGGTAATGCAATCTTTAACGGATATTGGACTATGATGGGAGTTCCAGCAATCAGCCTTCCTTTTTTAAAAGGTAAAGATGATTTACCAATTGGCATTCAATTTATTGCAAATTGGAGTGAGGATTTAAAATTATTGGAAATATGTAAATATGTTTTAGAAAAAGAAAAGCTTGCTAACTAGAGAAGTCAGCAAGCTAAATTATTTATATATTTAAAGTAAACCTATTTTCTTCATGTAAGAAAGATTTGACTCTAAAGCCTCTTTTGCGAGTGGGCTTTTTGATGCAGCAGAATTCCACGCCTCAACAGCGATTTGTCTGAACTTTGCTCTCTCACTAACTGGCCAGTCAATGATTGTTAAGTCACCAGCTGCCTTATCTTTTGCAACTTGAGCTCTACCGTCAAGGCCAGCATCTCTCAGCTTAGCTGTCCAAGTCATGTAGGTCCAAACTGTTAGAGCAGTTTGATGTTGTTTACTCAACTTATTAAAAACTTTCTTGTTAATAATAGTTTGTAGGTTCGCCATTGAGTGAATACCAGGGTAAAGTGGGTACTTTGCAATCTTATGAAAACCACTAGCATGATTGTTAATATAAACAGAAGCATCAGCGGCATCAACAATACCCTTTTCTAGAGAAGTATAAACCTCAGAGAAAGGAATTGAAGAAGGTGAAGCACCTGCTCTTCTGAAAACATCAGCGGCTAAACCTTCAGGTGATCTAATTTTAACACCTTTAAGATCAGCTACGCCATTGATTGGAACCTTTGAAACAAGAGCTTCTTTTCCGTAAGGACCACAACCTAGAACAAGAATTTTACCTGGTAAAACGCTATCATATATTTTTTGAAGCATTTCTTTTCCACCACCATGCATACAATATTCTTGATATTGTTTCGGTGTATCGTAACCTGCAATCAAGTCCCCCATAATTGCAAAAGCTGGATCTCTTCCTGCAAAGTATGCAATAGCATTGAAATCACCGTCTAGGATACCGTTTGCAACCGCATCAATTGTTTCTCTGTGAGGTACAACAGACTTTGTTGGTAATCCTTCAATTTGTAATTTGCCATCAGTAAGATCTGATAATATTTTTGCCTTTTCACCCATATAAGTGTGAGCCCAGTCACCGGCTTTGGAACTCATTTGAAATTTAAGCTTTTTCGCACTAGCAGCGCCTGTAAAGGTAAGGCCAGCTACGACTAAAGCGCTTATTAAATATTTTTTCACTATATTCCTCCTTTTGTGAAAATTAGCTGAAACCATCAGCTATATAAAACATCATCCATGTAATGAAAACCGCGAAAGCAAATCCAGCAATCCACGCCCAGGGACCGTAAGTATCTACATGATCGCTTCTAACAGGTTTAGCCAAAATTTCCTCCTTGGTTCTTGACATACTAAAATTAATGTCTCTAATAGATACTATTATAGTTCTTAATTCTAAGACAATTGCAAGTTAAAAATTCGTATGGGGGAAATTTAATGGCAGAAACAGTCCAAAAGCAAAATTTAGACTTGGATAATATGGAAAATTTTGAGACTGGGAAAGATCGTTTTGCCTTTTTTGACCACTTCAGCAAGTTTTCTGGGCTAGCTGTAGCACAACTTTATTTAATATGTGCTGCTGTGACAGGATACGAAGTTATATCAAGATACGTGTTTGATGCCCCTACTCAGTGGGTATTTGAAGTTGTAATGGTTTTAGCTGCAACAGCATGGATGTTGTCAGCTGCTTACGTAACTTTGCACAAACGTCATATTGGAATAACAGTCTTTTATATAATGGCATCGGATAGAGGTAAATGGTGGCTTGATCTTATTGCGTATGTGGTTGGCATAATTGCTCTTTGGTTACTAATTGATGATTCAGTCATTCGTGCTCTTGATTCAGTAATGATGCTTGAAAAGGCTGGAAGTGCGTGGAATTCTCCACAGCCAATGATTTTAAAGTCTATGCTTACTATTGGTGCAACGACTTACATAATTCAATTAATGATAAACCTATACAGGCATTTTAGCTCTAACATTGCAAAAAAAATAGTTTTAGGAATTTGTGGTTTGATAATTTTGAGAATCACTTGTGTTATAATAGTCCACTTCATAGGAGAAGAGAGTTTCGCTGGATATATAAACTCCATCTATGCCGCAATCGGAAGTCATATTAATCCACAAGATTACCTTAACATGCAGGATATGAATATAGGTACTGCAAGCATATTAATTGTCGTGTTAATGCTAGTATTAATGATGACAGGTATGCCTCTTGGGGTTGTTACCTTATTTGTGTCAGTTCTTAGTGCTCTTTGTTATTTTGGTTATGGAGGACTTTATTTAGTCTCAACCAATGCTTTTGGTCTATTAGAAAAATATCCATTAATTGCAGTACCGCTATTTGTATTAATGGCTTCTATTCTAGAAAGAGCTGGCGTAGCAGAAGATTTATTTGACGCTATGTCAATTTTTGCTGGAAAGCTTAGAGGTGGTGTTGCAATTCAAACAATTGCCGTTGCAGTTGTGTTGGCAGCAATGTCAGGTGTTATGGGCGGAGAGATTGTTATGCTAGGTTTAGTCGCTTTACCACAACTCTTGAGATTGGGTTATGACAGAAAAATGTCTATTGGTTTAATTTGTGCTTCTGGTGCACTAGCAACCCTTATTCCGCCTAGCATCATCATGATTATTTATGGCTTATCTGCTCAAGTAGCTATTGGAGATCTTTTTATGGCTGGAGCTGTTCCTGGTTTAATGCTTGCTGGGTTATATGCTATCTATGTACTAGCCAGATGTAATATTAACCCTGCAATGGCACCTACGGCAGAAGAAGTAGCAAAAGCAAGAAAAAAAGAAATGAAAATGTCTAAAGATAAACTCTATGCAGTTTTCTTGAGTATCTTTTTGATATTCTGCGTTATGGGTTCAATTTATGGTGGAATTGCATCGGTAACCGAAGCTGCAGCAGTTGGAGTTTTAGGTGCTATTTTTGTTGCTTGGTTTAGAAACTCATACAGTTGGAATTTATTACAAGTAGCTCTTGCTGGAACAATGTCCACTGTTGGAACAATTATTTGGCTAATTTTAGGAGCAGTAGCATTTGTTGGAATTTATAATCTTATAGGTGGCGCAGATTTCATGAGATCCTTGTTTTCAGGATTAGGATTGCCTGCTATAGGAATTGTTTTTGTTATGATGGGAATATTAGTTATCCTTGGAACGTTTATGGAGTGGATTGCAATAGCATTTATAACAGTTCCTGTGTTTGCTCCTGTTGTTGTTGGAATGGCACCAGAATTAGGATTAGAACCTGAGTGGGCAGCTGTGTGGTTTGGTGTGTTATTTGTTATGAATATTCAGATTTATTTTCTTTCACCACCATTTGGACCTGCATGTTTTTGGTTAAAATCCGTTGCACCAGCAGATATAACCTTACAAGAAATTTTTGTATCTGTTCTTCCATTTATAGCTCTACAAATAACGGGGATGTTATTAGTAATGTTTTATCCCGACATTGCTCTTTGGTTTCCAAAATGGCTTGGATCATAAATAGTTATTAATGTAAGGGTAGATTTGCAACCAACCATCTAGAGTCATTTTAGATGATAGGTAAACTAAAAAAGCAAGACCTAAATATGATAACCATTTAAACTTAGTTAATAGTTTAACAATAGCAGTTGCAAACAAAGCCATTATTAATATTGCAAAGGCTATTCCTAAAATTAAAAGGGTTTTATTATCCCTTGCTATTGCCGTAATGGCTATAACGTTATCAAGAGACATTGAAATATCGGCTATAATGATAGTTATCAGTGCTCCCCTGAGACCTTTTCCAGACACATCTTTTTGGAGCTTTTCTTTTTCTTCATCTTTTGAAGAAAATTCTTTTATGTCATTGTAAAATTTCCAACAAACCCAAAAAAGTAATAATCCACCTAATAAAAGTAATCCAGGAATGCTTATTAAATAAGAAGCAATAAGAGCAAATAAAATTCTAAGAACGGCAGCTGCCATCAATCCAATAAAAATTACTTTTTTACGACTTTCTTCAGGGACTGCTGCGGCTGCCATTCCAATTATTAGAGCATTGTCTCCTGATAGCACAATATCAGCTATTATAATCTGAGTAACATCTAATATCCACTCTAACAAAATATGTCTCCACTTAATGACGGTTAAGTAACATTGTTTAGACTTTTTATCAATTATGTCATTATTTTAATAAAGTAATTAATGGGAATTATATTGATATGAAAAGAGAAATATCTATTATAAATTTTCAACGAAAGAAAAAAATATGAATGAAACATTTAATTTTATTATTGTAGGTGCAGGTTCAGCAGGTTGTGCCGTAGCTAACAGATTATCCAAAAATCCTGAAAACAAAATATTATTAATTGAAGCTGGTAACAATTCACACCCTCTTTCAAGACTTCCCGCTAGTTTTGCGCTATTAATTGATAATCCAAGTGCTAATTGGAGATATAGATCTGAACCAGAAGAAAATACGTCAAATAGACAAATTCCTATACCACGTGGAAAATTACTTGGCGGTTCTAGTTCTATTAATGGGCTTGTATATGTTAGAGGGAACAAACTCGATTATGATACTTGGGCTCAATTGGGTAATACTGGTTGGTCATATGATGACGTATTACCATTTTTTAAAAAAATGGAAAATTACCAAGGGGAGATCACAGAAGTTAGGAGTACAGATGGTCCTCTAAAAATATCTGAAGTAGTAGACAGAAATCCTATTTATGAAGGATTATTTAAGGGTGCAGAAGAAATTGGTATTCCTATTAACAAAGACTATAATGGTCATGAACAAGAAGGCATAAGCTATACCCAAACTACTATTTTTAAAGGTGAAAGAATGAGCGCAGAAGTAGCTTATTTAAAGCCGATTAGATCAAGAGAAAATCTTACTATAATTACTAATTCACTTGTTACAAAGTTGTTGTTTGATGGTAAGACGTGTATTGGAGTAAAAGTTAAAAACAAAAATAAAATTAAGGATTTTTTTGTTCAGAACGAAGTTATTTTATGTGGAGGAGCTATAAACTCACCACAAATATTAGAGCTTTCTGGAATTGGAAATAGATCTATTTTAGAAGAAAAAGGAATATCTTTAGTTCATGAATTAAAAGGAGTTGGAGAAAATTTAAGAGATCATTTAGGTCCAAGATTAGTATATAATATTACTAAAAGAGGAATATCATATAATGATAAAGCTCGAGGTATCAATTTAATAAAACAAGTTCTAGCTTATGCTTTTAAGAGACAAGGTTTTTTAACTTTACCATCAGCTCCAGTTCTTGGTTTTTTCAAAACTAGAAAAGAATTAGTTGCACCGGACATTCAAGTACATTTTATTCCATATAAGGTTGTATTAAATAATGGGAAAAGAACCTTAGGAAAGGAACCAGGTATTACCTGCACTGTTAATCAAAACTTACCTGAAAGTAAGGGAACCATTCATATTAAATCAGATAATCCAGAAGAATATCCTAGTATAAAATATAATTTTTTATCGAGTCAGTTAGACAGAGATACTCTTGTCGCGGGAGTTAAATTAATTAGAAAACTTATGCAGTCAGAAGCAATGAAAGAATTTTGTGATACCGAAACTCAACCTGGTTACGATTTTTCTTCAGATGAAGACATTATGCAATTTATTAGGAACAAAGCTGAGACGCTTTATCATCCTTCAGGGACATGTAAAATGGGATTTGACCAAGAATCAGTTGTTGACAAAAATTTAAAAGTTCATGGCATTAAAGGTCTTCGTATTGCTGATGCATCAATAATGCCAACGCTAGTCTCCGGGAATACAAATGCAGTTTGTATGATGATTGGTGAACGTTGTGCTGACTTTATATTGAATAACTAAAAATGGTAAATAGATCTGATATAGAAACTTTTTGGACACGAGGTGACATTCATTCAAGAATCCATAAAGCTATGTCAGAGGCTGGTTTAAATGAAAGAAAATTAGATATTGAAGATTTATTTCCTATTGATCAGTATCATGCTCGAGGGATTGCAGCTACTGTAGATCTTGGGAAAAGAATGCCAATATCTGAAAACCAAAGAATCATAGATATTGGATGTGGACTTGGAGGACCTGCAAGATATTTTGCAAAACAATTTAAATGTTTCATAACAGGAATAGACATAACACCTAGCTTTATAGAAATTGGTAATAAGTTTAACAATCTTACCTCAATGTCCAAGCAAGTATCTCTTCAAATAGGAAATGGTGAAACTCTAGATTTTGAAGATGAAACTTTTGACGGTGGATATTCGCAACATGTAACTATGAATATCAAAAACAGAAAAGAATTTTTTTTGGAAGCATTTAGAGTTTTAAAAAAAGGGACTTTTTTTGCTTTTTCAGAACATGGATTAGGACCAAAAGGAAATCCAATTTTCCCATTACCATGGGCAGATACATCTGAGATGAGTTTTTTATTGCCTCCTGAAAGTACAATAGCCTTATTAGAAGAAATTGGATTTTATGATATTCAAATTATTGAAACATCAGAGAAATATATCTCTGGCTATGAAAAAATGATTGATATTAAATATGAAAAGGAAAAACCTATTCTTGGAATTCATGTGATTGGTGGAGCTACAATGAAACAAAGATCTATTAACTCAATGAAATCTATTAAAGAAAAGCGTACTTTACCATTTGAGATTGTTTGTAAAAAATAATTTTTAAAAATTTAAAATTATTCTTTTATTCATTTTACCTTTATTTTCTATTTTTACAGATTTAACGTGATCAATCTCAGATGTTTTATTTACGTGAGTTCCACCACATGGCTGAAAATCAATATTATCTCCAATTTTTATCATTCTTATTTGTCCAGATCCTCTTGGCGGTTTTACAGACATAGTTCTAACTAATTCTGGATTTTCATCTAACTCTTTATCTGTGATGCTTGAAATATAAATTGAATAATCTTCATCAATTAATTGATTAATTTTATTTAATACTTCTTCTTTGTCAGGCTTGCTTTCAAGATCAAAGTCTAGACGACCTCTTCCATCACCTATAGATCCTCCCGTAACAGGAAAAGGTATTATTGAACATAATAGATGAAGTGAAGTGTGCACTTTCATGTAACTATATCTTTTTACCCAATTTAAATTTAATTTAACCTCTTCATTTTTTTTTAAACCGTCAATATCTTCAACTAAATGGACTAATTTATTGTCAATATATTTAGTTCCATTAATGTTAATAGTTTGATTATCTACTGTAATGGAACCATCATCTCCAGGCTGTCCACCACCCTCTGGATAAAAAATAGTTTCATTTAGAACTAAACCTTCAGACACAGTTTCAGATATTATTGTTTTATGCTCTTTCAAATATGAATTGTTTCTGAATAACTCAATTGTCATTTTAATACCTTTAATATATCTTAGACTTTACTAATAAATCTCAAAATAGAATGTTATAAAAATTTGCTAAATTGTAAATAAATTTGAAGGATAAATAAAATGGATATTAATGGTAAAAAGGCTATTGTTTTTGGAGGGACATCCGGGATAGGGCTCTCAGCAACTCAAATGTTATCTGATAAAGGTGCTCATGTAGTAGCACTTAGCCGAAATCCAGAGAAATTAAAAAATGTTCCCAAAAATGTTACAACCAAAAAAATGAATGTTTTAGACAGAGATGCTTTAGAACAGTTTTTTCAAGAAATAGGCGAGTATGATATTTTAGTTAATTCTGCTACAGGCGGTGCCAGAGCTGTTGGTCCATTCTTATCTATGGATTTAGACGGATACAGAGCGTCATTTGATAAGTTGTGGGGATATACTAATGTAGTCAGATATGGTACTAAATATCTTAAAGACAATGGAAACATTGTTTTAGTAAGTGGCTCTCCTGCTAGAAAATGTAGACCTGGACAAATTGCCATTTCATCTGTAGGTGGTGCTGTAGAAGCATTTGCAAGAGGTATAGCCCCTGAGATAGCTCCAAAAAGAATTAATATAGTTTCACCTGGAATTATTGATACTCCCATGAGTCCACTTCAAGGTAAAGAAAGAGAAGATTATTATAAAAACACAACAAACAACAATTTAATTCCTAGAGCAGGAACTCCAGATGAAGTGGCTGCTGGAATAATTTTTGCGATTGAAAACGAATTCATTACCGGAACAACAATTGATATTGATGGTGGTTGGTTAATTTCGTAGAAAAAATTAAGAAGAGTATATTTTTATACTCTTCTTTATCCATTTTACAAAATATCAAATCCAATGGGACTTAGTACTAATCCTAAAAAACCACCAAAAAAACCACCCCAAACTACGAGCCATCCAAGGTGCTCCTTAATCATTTTTTGAATTATATGTTTTATATCTTCAGGAGACAAATCAGCTAATCTAGCGTCTAATATATTTTCAATCTTTGATAATAAAGACGCAGTAGTATCAGAACTATTATCATTCGAAGTATTTTCAGTTACAAAGTCTTCAATAATTATTTTTAATTTTTTAGTAAAAGGTTCTTTAAGAGGATCGAGAGCTTTTCGGCCACCAACCATTGCCAACATACCACCTAATTGTGTACCCTCTATTGCTTCTACTAAACCTATAAAAACCTTATCAAAATCAATCTTATTAATGATTGTTTCCGAAGTACTAACTTTATTATCTAGTAAAAAATTATTTATCTGAGTTTCAGTAAATAACTCTTGTAAAATAAGGTTCTTTATTCCTAGTTTAATATCTTCGAATTTATCTAGGATAACTCCAGATCCATATAAAAGAGGCACTTTTTCAAACAACATATGAATAGCTAACCAATTGGTTATACTTCCCGATAAAGCAAATACTCCTGTAATAATAATGAATGAATACTTTTCTTGATAAAAATAACCCACAATTATAATTAATACCGATAATAAATTTGTGATTAGAGATTTATTCATTATTCATAAATCCTCATAAACTCAATTTACAACTCTGGCGCTGCAATCACTGGGTTTTTTAAAACTCCTAACAACCCAATATCAACTTCAACAATATCTCCTGGGACCATATATACAGGTGGATTTCTTTTATCTCCAACACCACCAGGGGTGCCAGTTACAATGACGTCCCCAGATGATAATGCTGTAAATTCTGAAATATAACTTATTAATCTTGGTATTGGAAAAATAAGATCATCTAATGTGGCTTTCTGCATTACATTTCCATTTAATCTTAATTCAATCGGCAACTTTCTGTAATCGCCTACTTCACTCGGTGTAACTAAATACGGTCCAAACCCACCTGTTCCTGGGAAAGTTTTGCCTGGAGTAAATTGAGAAGTGTGCCTTTGATAATTTCTTACACTCCCATCATTATAACATGTATAACCAGCAATATGATTTAATGCATTTTTTTCGGAGATAAACCTACCACCTTTACCGATAACAATGGCCATTTCAGCTTCATAATCAAAACGATCAGAGTTGTTGGGTTTGATCAAAGGTTGCAAGTGAGCAACTTGAGAGTCTGCAAATCTTGTGAAAATTGTTGGGTTATCAACATCAGGTCTACCAGTTTCTTTTTTATGTTCTAAATAATTTAACCCAATGCACATAATTTTTTCTGGATTTGGAATTACAGGTAAAAATGTAAAATCTGAACAAGATAAATCTTTTGTTTTACCAGCTATATACTCTTCTGCCTCATTTTCCATATTAAGTGATATTAATTCTTTAATAGAATTAATTTCTGGATCTAGTTTGCCAGTAAGATCAACAATTCCATCTTTTACAACCGCTCCAAAACCTGATTTTCCTAACCTTGTAAAACTTAATAGTTTCATTTTATTTCCTCTCTTAAGATCTCATAATTGCTTTTCCCCATAAATTGAGGGTTCTTTCTTCCTGAGGCCAGTTTTTTGGCGGCCGACCAATAACCGTTTCCAATTCAGCTGATATTTCTACCCAATTTCCATCAATATCTTCGATAAATACGAATAAATTATTTCCTGGACCATGTCTACCGGGTCCCCATAACAACTTTATATTATTTTGTGCAAAATGATCACACCATATTTTTATATTATTCCATTCACCAGCTTCATATGAGTGATGATCCATACCATTTTGTGAAGACTTAAAACACGCAATTGTATGATGCTCATGATTTGATGTTGTAAAACAAGTTGCAAGTTCACCAGTACTTTTTAAAACTCTATCAGTTACTTGAAAACCAAGTTTTCTCTGATAAAAATTTTGAAACGCCTCAACGTCTTTGGATGCAAAAGTTATATGTTGTAAAGGTGCATGTATGCCTTTTACAGAAAAATCATTCTCTTTTTTTAGGACGCCAAAACAAATCACATTATTATCAGGATCTTCTAATGAAAAGGATCCTAATTTATAAAACTCTGAAACAAAAGCATTAATTTCACATTTATTAATTTTTAAAAATTCTTTATATCTCTCTAAATTTTCTTCATTTTTACATACCATTCCTGCATAACCGAGTGTCTTGTTTTTTCCTGTTGTTATAATAATTTTTCTACCTGGCCCCTCGCACAAAAACTTTTGATTTGTCAGCCTTTTTATCTTCATATTCATTACATTTGAATAAAATTCAGCTAACCTTTTTGGATCACGACTTTTAATTTCAAGATGGTGTAATGAAAAATTAGCTTGAACAGCATCTAAAGACATATATTTACCTTATTGAATTTGTTTCATGATGATACTTTTGAATATCGTCAAAAATTTCATTAATATATTTTTCTACTAATAAACCATAAGTTGTAAGATTAGCATATATTATGGGCTCATGCTCTAAAAGAAAATCATCTAAGTTGAATATTGAACTTAAAGACGCTTCAATACCTAATTTTTTGTTACTTATTGATACTGCAAAACCAATAAGACCTTTATCTACTTGACCTTCAGTAAAACAATATCCTTTTTTTTTATCACTTTTTAAATCTTTCAAAAAAATATTCTTATCTTCATCTGATTTAAAATTCTCTAATTTAATTAAATTTTCTAATCTTTTGCCAGTAATTTGCATAATAATTGCCCTAGAAGTTGCACCATTCATTAAAGGCATTAATTTACCTCTTTGATAACTTGTATTTTTTTTAAAAGATGGACTTTTGTAGTCAGCAACACACATTACATTATTTCCATATAGTCTCGCTAAAACGTTAACACTTGTTATAGGATTTTCATTAGCTAGTTTTTTTAGAAATGGTTGTCCAGCTCTAACTAAAGGATCAGAAAAGTTAATTATTCTATTAAATTTAATGAATGCCGGTCCCAATCTAAAATAAGACCCTGATGCACTTTCAAGAAATTCTGCTGTGACCATTTCTCGGACAATTCTATAAATTGTACTAGATGGTGTTTTAAGTGATTTTGAAATTTCCAAGACAGTCCAAGAACTTCTCTCTTCGGAAAAAAGATCTAGGATTTTTTTATACCTTAAGAAACCAGACATCTTTATCTCTATAGAGCATAAATATCATTATGACAAAAACGAGAGAACTCTTTTAAGTCACTTTTATCTGTGCTAGCAAGAACAAATCGATCGGGTCGAATTATTAAACTGTTTGAATTGAATTTTTTTAAAATTGTTTCTATTTCTGGTATATCAATTGAACTGTAAGTTCTAATTTTTAATATCTTTTCTTTTACCTTCTTATTGGTAATTAAGATTGGATAACATGAAAATAAATCATCAAATTCTTTATTAAAATTAATTTTTAGAGATGGAAAAATTTTGCCTCTATTTTTATCATTGAGATTGCCTAATCCTTTTCCCAGTTGAGGCTTTATACTATTCATTTTTATTGTACCATCTTTTTCCTCGTAAACAGTGTCTGAAACCTTTGATCCACCAATTGAATTAAGTAACTCGCCCATCTTCATAGCAGTATTTATATAATCTCTAACATTTGAAGATCTCTCACTTTGATAAGTATCAAGTAATCTCTCATTGTGTCCTTTATTACAACATATGCTAATTTTCCAAGCTAAATTAGATGCATCTCTTATTCCAGCACACATCCCTTGTCCCATAAATGGCGGTGTCAAATGAGCAGCATCTCCAACTAAAAATTGACGACCCCTTCTCCATTTTTTTGCAATTGCTGATTGAAATGTATAAACAGTTTTTCTTTCAATCTCTACTTCATCTTTAGACACCCATTGACTTAAAAATTTCCAGAGTGTTTTATTTTCAAAAAATTTTTCCACACTTTCTTTTTCATTTAGAGCAATTTCCCATCGTCTTCTTTTTCCTACATTTCTGCAGTACGTAGCTGGTCTTTTTGAGTTGCAATATTGTATTGTTCTATCTGGCAAATTTGATTTTTTTGTTTTTAAAATTAAATCTATAACAGCCCAACGTTGTTCGAAACCTAGATGTTCCATTTCGCTTTTTATTTGCTTCCTTAGAAAAGAGTTAGCGCCATCACAGCCAATCACATATTTAGACTTTACAGAAAAATTCTGTTTAGTTTTTAAATTTTTGTATTGAATGATTGAATAATTTTTATGACTAATGGTTTTGTATACTTCAGAGTTTTGAGAAATAATTACCTTTTCAAATCTCTTTAATTTATAACGTAGGCTTCTTTCTAAATCAGGTTGATGAAACCGATAACTAGGATACCATCCATTTTCTGTAATAACTTTTGGTCTTGGCCAGTCAAGAAGAAGGTCTCCTTTTTCATCAATAAATCTAGTGCCTTTATTAATAATTAATTTTTTTGTTAAACTTTTAGTTATGCCAATAGTATTAAATACTCTCATAACTTCATCATCAAAATGAACCGCTCGTGGTAGATTATATATACTTGCTTCTTTTTCTAAAATTAAAATAGATAAATTGTTCATAGCTAAAAGATTAGCTAATGTGCCTCCTGCAGGACCTAATCCAATTATAACAACATCAAAATCTTGATTACTCATTTTTTACTAACATTTTGGTACAACCAAGGACAATCAATTATCATAGGTGATCTTTTGCCTTGCTGAGCTGTTTCAATACGTTTTTTTCTAAATTTTAATCTTTCATTATCCGGTAAATATAATCTTTCGTGCCCCCAAAAACTTGGACCTTCGTTTGTTTCATGAGGAACCCATGTATTAGGATCAATAATTCTACCACCCCATCCATTTTCAATAAAAAAACCTGAAGGAGTATGTGCATAAAAAGAAGTCATATAATCGTTTGTGTGTCGTCCCAAGGTGTAAGCTATTCCATTTTTATAATTATATTGTAATAAATCATATCCTTGCCCAACATCGTCCAAGTTTTTATATTCTACCATGAAATGATGAAATCCTTGTTGGCCGCTACCAATTAGAGCAAAACTGTGATGGCGTCCATTTACATGAAAAAAACATAATGAAATAGGATCAAAACTATAATCACTTATTTTGAAATCTAAAATATCTCTGTAAAAAGGAATTAACATATCAACATTAGATACATGTAAAACTGCGTGACCAAGTCCGCAAACGTCAGTGTTAAATCCAGAAATTGGTCTTCCCGGGACAAATGGACTGTTATCAATATGAGGCCTATAAACAAGTTCAATTCTATTCCCTACTGGATCATCAAAGTATATTAGTTCATTAACAAACCTCATATCAGTAAGGTTTTTGTCCCCTAAAAAAACATCTATTCCAGCATCCTCTAACTTTTTAGCATATTTTTGAAGATCTAATTTTTCTTCTACTTCCCAGCCAAGAAAAGCAAGTTTATCCCCAGGTTCACCAGAGATTGTGAACCTTTGCTTTTGATCATCCATACGAAAAAATAGAGATTTTTTTGAATGATCAGTTTTTTGCATTCCCAGATTCTTAGTTGCAAAATCTTTCCAATCATCAATTTTATCTGAATTAACTCCAATATAACTAAGAGCATTAATTGACATAAAATAAATCCTCGTGACGATTTAGTAAAATAATACATCATTTTGATAAAAAAACAATAATTTTATACTAAATTTCTCATAAATTGAGAATTTTGAAAATTATTAAAAAAATAGAATTTGATTTATAAAAATATCTAGTTAATGATTTAGGTTAGTAAGATTAAAATTATTTTAAATTTTATATGGAGGAATACTAATGAATAAATTGATTGGCGTATTAGCGACAACAATTGTCAGCGCTGGATTATCATTTTCAGCATTAGCTGATAAGGTTACTCTAAAATTTCACACAATGGTACCAATGCCAGCAAATTCAAATGCTAAATTTGTTAAACCATGGGCTGACAAGGTAAAAAAAGAAAGTAATGGAGAAATCATTACCGAAATGTATCCATCAATGCAACTTGGAGGTAAACCACCACAGCTAGTTGACCAAGCTCGTGAAGGTGTTGTGGATATTGTATGGACAGTAGCAGGCTATACTCCTGGTAGATTTCCAAGATTATCAGTTTTTGAATTACCTTTCATGCCAACAAGCGCAAAAATAACTGCCCAGGCTGTTCAAGAATTTGTGGAAACTGCTGGAGCTGAAGATCTTAAAGATTATAAAATACTTGCAGTTCATGTTCATGCCCCAGGTATGATACACACTAAAAAGACATTAATTAAATCAGTAAGTGACTTTAAAGGTCTGAAGCTAAGAGGCCCAACACGTTCAGCAACAAATTTATTAAAAAAGTTAGGAGCGACTCCTGTTGGTATGCCAATACCTAAAGTTGCGCCCTCACTTTCAAAAGGAGTTATTACAGGTATGGTTGTTCCTTGGGAAATAATGCCATCTTTTAAACTTCAAGAATTAACTAAATCGCATACTAATGTTGCTGGAAATAGGGGGCTTTATACAACACCATTTCTTTTTGTAATGAATAAAGCAAAGTACGATTCATTATCACCAGCCCATAAAAAGGTTATAGATAATAATTCTGGTATGTCATTAGCTAGACAAGCAGGTATATTATGGGACGATTTTGAAGGACCAGCTCGTGCATTAGCAGTTAAAGCTGGGGGCGAATTTCACACTCTAACCGGAGCACCTTTAGCTGAGATAAAAAAAGCAGCAGATCAAGTAATTCAAGATTGGATTAAAGATGCTAACAGTAAAGGTCTTGATGGACAAAAACTTTACGATACTGCAAAGTCTTTAATTTCAAAATATGAAAAAATGATGTAATTTCCCTAAATATGCATTTTGGGAAAAAAATCTTTAAAGTTAAAATACGTCCAAATAATAAATTTGGACGTATTTTACATTTAATCTCTAGATATTTTGCAATCTTCGGTGGCTTTATACTTTTATCAGCTGCTTTAATTAGCATTTTTTCTATTTTTGGGAGAGTAGTCTTTTCATCCCCTATTCTTGGTGATTTTGAATTAGTTGAAATAGCTTGTGCAGTTGCAATTGGTTCTTTTTTGCCATTATGCCATCTTAAAGAGGGCAACGTCATTGTAGATTTCATAACTGCTAAACTTTCCAAAAATAAAATTTATTTTTTAGACTCAATTAGTTCTTTTATATTTGGTGTAGTGGCTTTCTTCTTTAGCTCTCGAATGATTTTAGGAGCAAAAGATATGTACGTTTATCAAGAAGAAACTATGCTTTTAGCATTTCCTGTTTGGTTGCCTTTTTTACCTGTAATTGCTTCTTTTTTTCTTCTAACCATATGTTGTTTTTATACATTCATAATAAAGATTAATCTAATTGTAGGAAAATAACTTATGGATAAATTTACACTTGGTATTATTGCTTTTCCTATATTATTTTCTATGCTGGCACTAAGAATGCCAATTGGTTTGGCTATGCTAATAGTTGGTTGTTCAGGAACAATTATAATAGCAGGATGGCTTCCAATTCTATCTCAGGTTAAAACTAGTGCGTGGCATTTATTTTCTAATTATTCTTTATCTGTCATTCCTTTATTTTTATTAATGGGAAATTTTGCTGGCAAAGCTGGTATGAGTGAAGCACTTTTTAAATTTACTGGTGCTTGTCTTGGTCACAGAAAAGGGGGAGTTGCAATGGCAGCAATTGGTGCTTGTGCAGGATTTGGAGCTATTTGTGGATCATCACTAGCAACTGCAGCCACTATGGGTAAAGTTGCTTTGCCAGAATTAAGAAGACTTGGCTACTCTGGTGCTTTAAGTACAGGAACTCTGGCTGCTGGAGGAACACTGGGAATATTAATTCCACCATCAGTTATACTAATTATCTACTCAATTTTGACAGAACAAAATATTGCTAAAATGTTTTTAGCCGCCTTTATCCCAGGTATTTTGGCAGCTCTAGGATACATACTTGCAATTGCTTTATATGTTAGGTTTGTTAAAAATTCAGGACCAACAAAAGCTAGAGTTGGTTGGAAAAATAGGTTGTCTTTATTTAAGGATATATGGCAGATAATTCTAATTTTTATAGTTATGATTGGGGGTATCTATTTAGGTTGGTTTACTCCTACAGAAGGTGGCGCTATCGGTGCAGGTGGAGCTGGACTAATTGCAATTTCCAATAAAAATTTTAAGTTTCAAGACTTGGTTGAAGTTATTGAGAATACTGCAATTACTTCTGCTATGATTTTTTTAGTGCTTTTAGGCGCAGAATTTTTCAACTCATTTATAGCATTAACACAACTTCCAAATCAACTAGGCGAGATTGTCTTAGAAAATAACTTTTCACCTTATATGATTGTAGCATGTATTCTTGTATTGTATCTTTTTTTAGGCTGTTTAATGGATAGCTTGGCAATGATATTACTCACCATACCGGTTTTTTTCCCTTTGATAATGACATTAGATTTTGGAATGTCTGCTGAAGAAACAGCAATTTGGTTTGGAATATTAACACTTATCGTCGTAGAAGTTGGATTAATTACACCTCCAGTTGGATTAAATGTTTTTATTATCAATAAGATGGCTGGCGATGTTAGCATTACTGATACTTTTAAGGGAGTCTTGCCATTTTTATTTAGCGATATCTTAAGAGTTATACTTTTATTTTCTTTTCCTGGTATTACTTTATTTCTTCTCAAAATTTTTTAATAGTAATTTTCAACTCTAAATCTTTTATAAAATCTCATAACGATTTTTATTTAATCTGTTAATATTTCTTATTTGACTTTTACTTATATATGCTGAGTATAAGATTATATTTTAATTTGGAGGAAATAAATGATTAATATTAAAAGAATTATTGCAGTTGGTTTGATGGTTCTTATGTCAAACATATATGCAAATTTAGTTCTTGCCGCTGTTGATGGACCAGATGTTTTTTGGAAATTTAGTCTTTGGGGAAAAAGAAGGGCTTTTACTGAAGGCGCAGAAACATTGTCAAAAAGATTGTCTGAAGAAACTAATGGTAAATTCAAACTAAAGATTTTCTATGGGGGACAACTATCTAAATCAAAAGAAAACTTAGATGGATTAAAAGCCAACTCATTTGAAATGGCTGCTTTTTGTAATTTTTATCACCCAGGTAAAAATGCTGGATTAATGGTTTTAACTATGCCTTTTCTACCAATGGGAGATTTTGATAAAGATGCAAAGATTAGACAAGCTGTGTATGACCATCCAATTGTCTCAGGGCAATTAGCTAAGTGGAATGCTATGCTTTATATGACATCTAATCTACCTCAATATGAATTCTTAGGTAAAGGAAAACCACCAACAAACTTATCAGATTTTAAAGGAATGAGAGTTCGTGCTGGTGGTGGTGTTGGTAAAGCGATGGAAAAATTAGGAGCTATAAGGCAAACAGTTCCAGCTAGCGAAGTTTATACACTAATTTCTAGAGGTGCTGTGGACGCTGTTTCTTTTCCATATACATATGCTCACGCTGCATATAAAATTCATGAAGTTGCAGAATGGTATACCGCTAATTTATCACCAGGAACCTCTGACTGTCCATATGTGATAAACAAAACTTCATACAACAAACTACCTAAACAATATCAAAAACTGCTTCAAGATTTAAAGCCTGAAGCATTAGCTTCAATGAAAGCTGCGTATAAAAAAGCTGATGATAAAAATTTACCGATGTTTAAATCTAAACTTAAAGAAATAAAATATGACGAAAAAACTTTAGCTGAGTTTAGAAAAACTGCAGGTAAACCTGTTTGGGATGCTTGGGTTAACGCAAATAAAGATAAATTTGATGCTCAAGCCTTACTAGACTTAATTTTTGCAACAGCAAAATAGTTATCTCTTGGCATGTGTGCGATCTTTTGCACACATGCTAAATTTTTAAATGTCTAAAATTTTAACTAAATCAAATAATCACCTTAGTGTATTAGAAGATTATTTAATAAAGATATCTGGTATTTCTTTATTTGTTGTAATGATACTTACATCATTCCAAATTATATCACGTGTATTAGGATATCCGTGGCCAGGCTATTTAGAATTATCTGAACTATCAATTTCAATTTTTGCTTTTTTAGGTGTTGCATATGCACAAAGACTTGATGCGCATATAAGAATGGAGCTTTTAGTTGGAAATTTAAAAGGACGTGCTAAATGGCTACTTGAATTTTTTTCTACAATATTTTCTTTCTTAGTTGTTTTAATATTAATCTATTATAGTTGGTTGTTTGCTATTGATGCATATAAAATAGGTGATACGACTTATGACTATTTATATCCTACATGGCCAGCAAAAATACTTGTCCCAATTGCCTTTACTATATGGGCACTAAGATTGTTCCTTGAAATATTTGGTTTTTTAAGAATGATTGTATTTAAAAACGTAGAGCCAATTGCTATTCCAATTATGAAGACACCTGAAGAACTAGCAAACGAAGAAATAAAGGTAATTAAGGACTAATTGATGTTTAGTAAATTACTAAGTGGACAACCATCAGGGATTTTTGGAATTGGGTATGAAGACCCAACAACAGTTGGTATTATTTGTACTATTATTTTACTAATCTTAGTTGTTTCTGGTGTAAGAGTAGTATTTGCAGCAAGTATTGCTGGTATGATTGGGTTGGTTGAATTAATAGGTGTTGGTCCCGCTCTTGCAAATATCGGCGCTATTCCATACTCTAAGTCTGTTACATTTGTTCTTGGATTATTACCTATTTTTATTTTAATTGGATTTTTGGCCTATCAAGCTGGAATGACAAGACAACTATATGACTGTGCAAAAGCTTGGATTGGTTTTGTACCTGGTGGTCTTGCAGTTGCCACAGTTTTTGCAACTGCTGGGTTTGCTGCTGTTTCTGGAGCCTCAACAGCTACAGCCGCAGTTTTTTCAAGGGTAGCTATACCAGAGATGTTAAAAGAAGGATATGATCGAAAATTAGCTGCAGGAGTAGTCGCAGCTGGTGGAACTCTTGCATCTTTAATACCCCCTTCTGCTATTTTAGTAATATATGCAATTATTGTTGAGGAATCAGTTGGAGCTCTATTGCTGGCAGGTTTCTTGCCAGGGGTTTTTTCAGCAATAGTCTATGGTGCAATAATAATTATCTGGGCTAAAATTAATCCTAACTTAGGACCTCCAGGTAGAAGGTACACGCTTAATGAGAAAATTAGAGCTCTTCCAGGGGTGATACCAATAGCAATTGTAATTTCTGTTATTATTAGTGCAATTTACGCTGGTTGGGCGACACCAACTGAGGCAGGTGCTTTAGGTGCATTTGTTGTACTTATCATAGCTGTTATTAGGGGTTTAAAACTTAATTCACTTAATTTTGCATTAATTGAAACTGCAAAACTCGTTGCAATGATTTTTTCAATTATATGGGGCGTGTTAATTTTTGTTAGATTTCTTGGATTCTCAGGATTACCAGAAACTTTTGCCAATTGGATTATCTCGTTACCTTTTGATCCTTACATAGTACTAATTTTGATTTTACTTGGTTATGTCGTTTTGGGTATGTTTATTGATGCAATTGGACTTTTATTGTTAACTTTACCAGTTGTTTATCCTGCAATTATTCTTTTAAATGGTGGTCCAGATGTCACTGCTAATCAAAGTCCTTTTGGAATGACATTTAATCAGGTTAGTGTATGGTTTGGCATAATTGTAGTTAAAATGGCAGAGGTTTGTTTAATTACTCCACCTATTGGTCTTAATTGTTTTGTAGTTGCTGGCGTGAGAAAGGACATACCTGTCACAGATGTATTCAAAGGTGTTACTATATTTTTTATTGCTGATATCTTAACTATTCTAGTCCTGATAATGTTTCCAGCAATAATTACTTGGCTGCCTGATTTAATGATGTAGCATAGTATAAAAACAATAATTGCTTTTTTTACAAACTTTAATTTTTTTACAATATTAAATTTGATTCGCTAAATCACTCTCTTTTAGTTAAAAAGAAAATGTAAATAGTTATGGAGAAACACAATGAAAAAAAATTTATTACCAGTAATTCTAATAGCTGGTCTAATTGTTGTGGGAGTATTTTTATACATCCAAGACGCAACCAAAACTGAAAAGGTTGCTGATAAAAATATAAAAATTGGAATTATACTAGGTTTTACAGGCCCAATTGAGTCTTTAGCTCCTGTAATGGCTAAAAGCGCTGAATTGGCAATTGATGAAGTTAATAAATCAGGTGAGTTATTTGACGGATCTAGCCAAGTAACTGCTGTAAGAGCAGACTCAACTTGTGTTGATGCTGCTGCTGCTCAGGCCGCTGCAGAAAGATTAATCTCTTCAGATAAAATCGATGCCATAATGGGAGCAGATTGCTCTGGTGTAACAACAGCCGTTCTTAAGAATGTAGCAATGCCTAACGGAGTTCTTATGATTTCTCCGTCTGCCACATCACCTGCACTTTCAACAGAGCCAGATAATGACTTGTTTTTTAGAACAGCTCCTTCTGATGCCAGACAAGGAGAAGTTATTGCTGACCTATTAATGGAAAAAGGTTTCAAATCTGCGGCTCTAACTCATACCAATAATGATTATGGTAAAGGTTTAGCTGCTAGTATTAAGAAAAATTATGAAGCCAAAGGTGGAAAAATAACAATAACTGCATCTCATGAAGACGGGAAAGGTGACTATAGTTCTGAGGTTGCTGCATTAGCACAAGCATCAGGAGATATACTAATTGTTGCTGGTTATTTAGATCAAGGTGGTAAAGGTATTATTCAAGCATCTCTTGATGCTGATGCTTTTAACAAGTTTTTCTTGCCAGATGGTATGATTGGTGATTCCCTTCCTAGAGCAATTGGACCAGCTTTGAATGGTTCTATCGGATCAGTTCCTGGAACTGATAGCCCAGGTAATGCAAAATATGCTGAATTAGCTAAAGCAGCAGGTTTTGAGTCAGGACCTTATGGCCCAGAGTCTTATGATGCTGCTGCTTTGATAATGCTAGCAATGCAGTCTGCAAAATCAACTGATAGTAATGTATTCAAAAATAATATTATGGATATAGCCAACGCTCCGGGAGAGAAAATTTTTCCAGGAGAACTTGGTAAAGCTATCAAGTTGATAAAAGAAGGTAAAGATATTGACTACGTAGGTGCCACAGCTTTAGAGCTAGTTGGTTCAGGAGAATCCGCTGGTAGTTTTGCAGAAATCTTAATTGATAACCAAAAAACTAATAAAGTAGGTTATAGATAAAACATAATGGGCTTAAGGTTAGACCCTTAAGCTTATTTTATTAAATCTAAGATGCTAAGTATCAAAAATCTATACAAAAGTTTTGGCGGCATAAAAGCAATAAATAACGTTTCTATTGATGTAAAACAGGGATCTATAACTGCATTAATAGGACCTAATGGTGCTGGCAAGACTACTTTATTTAATGTTATTAACGGATCAATTAAACCTGATGCCGGTGAAATAACATTAGATAATATTAATATAACTGGTCATGAACCTCATCAGCTATTTAATCTTGGAATTCTAAGAACTTTTCAAATTGCGCATGAATTTTCTTCTTTAACTGTGAAAGATAATCTCATGATGGTACCTCCTAACCAAATTGGAGAGTCAATTTTGCAAACTTGGATATCTCCTCAAAAAATAAAGATAGAAGAAAATGAAATATCTAAAAAAGCAGATGAGGTGTTGGAATTCTTGCAGTTAAAACATTTATCCAATGAATACGCAGGAAATTTATCTGGAGGACAAAAAAAATTATTAGAACTTGGTAGAACAATGATGGTTAAACCTAAAATTGTTTTATTAGATGAAGTAGGTGCTGGAGTTAATAGAACCTTACTAAACAACATTGGTGACGCTATTTTGAGGCTTAACAAAGAATTAAATTATACTTTTTGTATGATTGAGCATGACATAGAATTCATCAGTAAATTATGTAACCCTGTAATTGTGATGGCTGAAGGTGCAATTTTGATGGAAGACACTATTTCTAATGTTAAAGAAAATGAAAAAGTAATCGAAGTATATCTTGGTAGAAGCTAGATAAAAGGTCAAAAATGTATTTATTACATGGGAAAAACATTACATGTGGCTATGACACCGTTGATATCTTATCAGAATGTACAGTTGGTGTTAAGAAAGGTGAGATAGCCTCTATAGTTGGCCCTAATGGTGCAGGCAAATCAACTGCTATGAAGTCAATATTTGGATTACTAAAAATAAGGTTGGGTAAAATATTTCTAGATAATGAAGATATTACTAACCTTCTTCCTCAAGAAAGAGTTCTAAAAGGAATGGGTTATGTGCCCCAGACTAATAACATATTCCCAACATTATCAGTCCAAGAAAACTTGGAAATGGGCGCATTTATTCGAAACAAGGATTTTTCAGATATTTTGGATTATGTTTATGACCTTTTTCCTGTTTTGAAAGAAAAAAGAAATCAACAAGCTGGTGAATTATCTGGAGGACAACGACAGCAAGTTGCTGTTGGTAGAGCCCTAATGACAAAACCAAAAGCCTTGATGCTTGATGAACCATCTGCTGGAGTATCTCCTATAGTGATGGAAAACTTATTTCAAAAAATTAAAGAGATAGCACGACAAGGTACAGCTGTTCTTATGGTAGAACAAAATGCCAAACAAGCTTTAGAAATATCTGACCTAGGCTTTGTATTAAATCAAGGTAAAAACCTTTACACTGACACTGGGAAAGCACTTCTTTCAAATAAGGAAGTAAGACAAGCTTTCCTAGGAGGGTAATTTTAATGGAATTTTTAAACAGTTTTATTTTAATTACTAACTATATAATCATTCCAGGTTTAACTTATGGTAGCCAATTAGCTCTTGGAGCTCTAGGAATAACAATTGTTTATACTGTTCTAAGATTCTCTAACTTTGCACATGGAGAATTTATGTCTTTTGGCACAATGAGCACTATACTTCTAACGTGGGTATTCATAGATAGTAATATTAAATTTGGTACTTTTCCTACAGCAATAATAGTTTTGCCATTCAGTATAATTTTCACAATAATTTATTGTTTATTAGTTGATAAATTTGTTTTTAAATTTTATCGGCAACAAAAATCCAAAAGTGTAATTGCATTAATAGTTTCTATAGGAGTCATGTTTTTTACTGGTGGCTTAATAAGATTCATCATTGGGCCAGGTGATAAAAATTTTATGGACGGTGAAAGATTTATATTAAAAGCAAAAGATTTTAAAATGTTAACTGGTTTAGATGAAGGTCTGACTATAAAATCCACACAAGGTGTAACAATAATTTTAACAATCTTATTAGTAATTCTTCTTTTTTGGTTTTTAAATAAAACAAAAACAGGCAAGTCAATGAGAGCTTACTCAGACAATCAAGAACTTGCACTCTTGTCAGGTATTAATCCTGAAAGAATAGTTTTAATTACGTGGATAATTACTGGCACATTAGCTTGTGTTGCTGGAACTTTGTATGGCCTAGATAAAAGTTACAAACCATTTACTTATTTACACCTAGTGTTACCAATATTTGCAGCAGCTATAGTTGGTGGTGTTGGCAATCCTATAGGTGCAATTATAGGAGGATTTGTAATTTCTTTTTCTGAACTACTCATTACATTTGCATATAAAAAAATCTTCTTTTACATTCTTCCAGATAATTTTTTGCCAGATGGATTATTTCAAATCCTTTCTACTGATTACAAAATTGCAGTTTCATTTATTATACTTCTATTGGTTTTGTTAATAAAGCCAACTGGTATCTATAAAGGTAAAATTATAGAATAAAAAAGAAATAATAGGAAAGTCAAATGCAAGATAAACAACATATTATTTTACTTTTTTTAAGTATGTTCATTTTAATTGCATTTGTTGGGTTTTTTCAAAGCTGGAATCTAGCTCTTACTATTTTTAATTTATGTATGATTTCTTCTATAATGTCATTAGGAATTAATATTCAGTGGGGAAACGCAGGAATAGTTAATTTTGGTGTGATGGGTTTTGCTGCTTTAGGAGGACTAGCAAATATTATAGTATCAATGCCGCCAACTGCTAAAGCATGGGATGCAGGTGCTATTTATATTCTTATTGGAATAATTATATTTATACTATCAATCATTTTTTCAATTTTAGTTTGGTTGAAATCTGGAAGAAGCAAAAAAAATAAATATATCATAAATTTCTTCTTGATAATACTTGGTTATTTTTTGATGAGATATATTATTGATAATCCAATAAAAGAAATAGAGGCAATAGAGCCGGCAAAAACTGGATATTTAGGAGGACTTGATTTACCAGTAATTATATCGTGGCCAATAGGTGGTTTGCTAGCTGCTTTGATAGCATACGTCATTGGTAAAATTTCATTAGGTCTAAGATCTGATTACCTTGCAATTGCTACGTTAGGCATTTCTGAGATTATTATTTATATACTTAAAAATGAAGATTGGCTCTCAAGAGGTGTCAAGAATGTTAATGGACTCCCAAGACCAGTTCCTTATGAGATTGATCTCCAATCTGAAGCATGGGTTTTAGAGTTAACAAAGTTTTTCAATATCCCTATTTCTGAAATTTCTTCAATTATAGTAAAGCTCTCATATTCTTGTATATTTTTTGTGATTTTAATTGGAATTTTGCTTTTGTTAGAAATTGCCCAAAAATCTCCCTGGGGCAGAATGATGAGGGCAATTAGAGACAATGAAGTTTCAGCTAATGCAATGGGAAAAGATATTAAAACAAGACATTTACAAGTTTTTGTAATTGGATCTGCAATTATTGGAATAGCAGGTGCAATGTTAACGACTCTAGATGGACAATTCACACCTGTGACTTATCAACCTTTAAGATTTACTTTTTTAATCTGGATAATGGTAATTATAGGCGGTTCTGGTAATAATTTTGGATCCATTATTGGTGGTTTTTTAATTTGGTATTTTTGGGTGCAATCTGAACCACTCGGCTTATGGTTTATATCTCAAATTACTACTCACATATCTGATACAAATATAATTAAAAGTCACTTATTAGAAAATGCTGCTCATATAAGACTGATGTTCATGGGTATGATATTACTAATCACATTAAGGTTTGCTCCTAAAGGCCTAATACCTGAGGTGAAACGTTAATTATGACCAATAATAAAAGTTTTTGCAATTTGATTAAAGAAGTAAATTTTAATCTTGTTAAATTAATATTAGTCTTTCCATTACTCAAATCATCTCCTTGCTTTGCAACAAACAACTTAATTATAAGTATTAATAATACAAAAATTATACTTGAAGGTGATTTTGTTCAAGGTGGCCTGGTAAAAGGTAAGGTCAATAAGAATTTAGATGTAAAATTCAAAGAAAGAGTTTTAAGAAAAACGTCCGAAGGAAGTTTTGTGATAGGTTTTGGAAGAGATCATCCTAAAGAAGCAAATTTATATTTTTTTATCAATCAAAATTGGATTTTGAAAAAATTAGATATAAAACAAAGAAAATATAAAACTCAAGTTATTAATGGCCTTGAAAAAAAAATGGTGACCCCACCCAAGTCTTTTTGGGATAGAATTAAAAAAGAAAATAAATTAATTAAAGAAGTTAGAAGTTTGGATAGTGATGTAGATTTTATATTTCAAAAGTTTGATTGGCCTACTAAAGGGATAATTTCTGGAGTTTTTGGTAGTCAAAGAATACTTAATGGAAAACCTAAACGTCCACATTATGGTGTTGATATAGCTGCTCCAGAGGGAACTGATATTCTTGCTCCCACAGAAGCTATAGTCAGAATGGCAGAAAAAGACTTATATTATACAGGCGGAACTGTCATGTTAGATCATGGACACGGGGTAACTTCAGTATATTCTCATTTATCTTCTATAAATGTAAAAGTTGGCGACAAAATAAATAAAGATCAAAAAATTGGTGAGATTGGATCAACTGGAAGATCGACAGGGCCTCACTTAGATTGGAGAATCAATTGGTTTTCTGAACGCTTAGATCCAGCCCTATTTATAAAAAAATAAATAAAAAGAAAATTGCTTAATAGAATATAATTTACATTATCTTAAAACTTGACAGATCACAGTATCAAGCTATATTCCCAAGACAATTTAGATATGATTATTTTAATATCATAATATTAACTAATTATCGGATTATAAAAATGTATGCAGTAGTTAAAACCGGTGGAAAACAATATCGTGTTCAAAAAGAAGACGTAGTTTTAGTTGAAAAACTTAAAGCTAACGATGGTGACCAGCTAGTGCTTAGTGATGTATTAATGGTAGGTGATGGCAAAAAAGTAACACTTGGAACTCCACTTGTTAATGATGCTGCCGTAATGGCACAAGTTGTTAGACAAACTCGTGGTCCAAAAATTACAATGATATATAAGCGAAGAAGAAAGAATAGTAGAAGAAAACAAGGTCATAAACAAGATCTAACGCTTATTAAAATAATTGATATAACTGAAACTGGTGGATCTAAGTTATCTCCCAAAAAAGCTACGGCTAAAACAACAGAAAAAAAGACAAAAGTTGAGACTAAAACAAAAACCAAATCTCAATCAGAAGTAGCTGAAGAAAAAGTTAAAAAAGAAGTTAAAGCCAAGTTAAATACAAGCAACACTAATGAAACAAAAACAAAATCAGCATCTACTAAACCTGAAATAAAAGCTAAAACAAAAGCAACTACTAAAACAAAAAAAACAAGTACTAAAAAATAGTAAAGGATTAACAAATGGCACATAAAAAAGCAGGCGGTAGTTCTAGAAATGGTAGAGACTCAGCTGGAAGAAGATTGGGTGTTAAAAAATTTGGCAGTGAAGCAGTAGTTGCTGGCAACATCATAATTAGACAACGTGGTACTAAGTATCACCCAGGATTAAACGTTGGAATGGGTAAGGATCATACAATTTTTTCACTTATAGACGGTCATGTTAAGTTTAAAGAACATAAAGGGAAAAAAATGTTTGTTTCTGTAGAGCCAAACAAACAAGCAGCTGAATAATCAAACCAATATTATTTAAACCCTGGAATAGCTTTTTTTGCTATTCCTCATTTATTTTAACTCTTTTCATCTAGAATACTATATATTAGGGTTTTATAATGAAGTTTTTAGATCAAGCTAAAATCTATATAGCTAGTGGGCATGGTGGACCTGGATCTATTTCTTTTAGAAGAGAAGCACATGTTCCTTTTGGTGGACCAGATGGTGGTAATGGTGGCAGAGGGGGCGATGTTATTGCTTTGTGTTCCGATGGGCTTAATACACTAATAGATTTTCGTTATCAACAACATTTCAAAGCCAGACCTGGAGAGGGTGGCAAAGGAAGAGATAGAAGTGGAACGAGTGGCAAAGATGTTGTTCTAAGGCTTCCCATTGGAACACAGATATTAGACGAAACAAATAATTTTATATTAGCTGATATGACAGAAATTGGGCAAAAAATTGTTTTAGCTAAAGGAGGTGAAGGAGGTAAAGGTAACGCTTTTTTTAAAACGTCTATTAATCAAGCACCAAGAAAAGCACAACCTGGAGGTCCATTAGAAGAAAAATGGATTTGGCTTCGACTAAAATTAATAGCAGATATAGGCTTGATCGGACTACCTAATGCAGGTAAAAGCACGTTACTTTCTAGAATTACAGCAGCCAAACCTAAAATAGCCGACTACCCTTTCACAACACTGCATCCAAATCTTGGAGTAGTAAACCAAGATAATATGGAATTTGTAATAGCGGATATTCCTGGATTAATAGAGGGTGCTCATGAAGGATCTGGCTTAGGCCACAGATTTTTAGGTCATGTTGAACGTTGCCAAGGATTATTGCATCTAATAGACGTTACCTCTAAAGATATTAAAGAAGATTACCTTACTATTATTCGTGAAATTAAAGCATATGATAGTAATTTGTCGAAGAAGAAACAAATCTTAGTCTTAACAAAATGCGATGCAGTTGAAGATAAAAAAATTAAGTCTGCGAAAGAAATTTTAAAAAAACTCAATGTTGATAATATTATTAATATTTCTTCAGTTTCAGGAGAAAATATTACTTACCTTATTAGAGAATTACAAAATTTTATAGTAAAGATGAAAAATAAAGAAATCAGTAAAAATCAAAGAAAAAAAATTATATCTTGGTCTCCATAAAGAGTGACAAAAATGAAAAAAGAAAATTTAATAAAAGACTCAAAAAGAATTGTAATAAAAATAGGCTCCTCACTTTTGATAGACAAAAATGAAGGTAATCTTAAAAGTGAGTGGTTAAGATCTTTAGCTCAAGAAATAAATCAACTTATAAAGCAAAAAAAAGAAATTATAATCGTTTCCTCAGGGTCTATTGCACTTGGTCAAAAACAATTGAAACTAAGAGGTAATTTGTCTTTAGATGAAAAACAAGCCGCTGCCGCGACAGGTCAAGTAAGCCTAGCTCATGCTTGGAAAGAGATTATGAAAAAATTTGGTCTCAATATTGCACAAATTTTACTTGCACCTGACGATACGGAAACAAGAAGAAAACATCTAAATGCAAGAGCAACCTTATTAAAACTTATTGAGTTACAAGTTATTCCTGTAATTAATGAAAACGACACAGTCTCTACTGAAGAAATTAGATTTGGAGACAATGATAGGCTGGCAGCAAGAGTTGCACAAATGTGTAGTGCAGATTTACTTATATTACTGTCTGATATAAATGGTCTTTATTCTTCAGATCCTAATAAGAATAAGAGCACAGTTTTCATAGAAGAAATTCCTGAAATTACCGATGAAATTGAAAAAATGGCGGGTCCACCAATCACAAGTATTTCATCTGGGGGTATGGTCACCAAAATTGCAGCTGCTAAAATAGCTACCAAAGCAGGTTGTCATATGATTATTTGCAATGGACATTTTAATGGTCCTTTATCAAAGTTAGAAATTGATGGAACGCAATTTAGTTGGTTTAGTGCAATCGAAAAACCATTGAGTTCAAGAAAACAATGGATTTCTGGTGCATTACAAGTTAAAGGAAAAATAACTATAGATAAGGGTGCGGTGGAGGCTATGAAAAAAGGTTTTTCTATGCTGTCTGCTGGTATAGTTAGTACAGAAGGGAATTATGAAAAAGGTGATTTGATACAAATAGTAGATGAACAACAAAACTTTGTAGGAAAAGGCTTAATACACTTTAATAATTCTGAAGTAGATTTAATTAAAGGGTCAAAAAGCAATGATATTGAAACTATCTTAGGCTACAGAGGTAAGGACGAAGTAGTTCACAGAGATGATTTAGTAATGGAAAAAAAATGAGTGACAACAATATTTTTGAATATATAAAAAATATAAATAAAAAATCCAAAGAAGCTTTTAATGTCATCTCTAGAAGTAGTTCAAAAGATAGAAATTTAGCAATATTAAATACATCTAAAATTATAAAACAAAAACAAGAAGAGATCCTCAAAGCAAATAAAATTGATATTGAAAATGCTAAAAGAAAACAACTTAACAATGCTTTTGTTGATAGGCTTTTGCTAGATGATAAAAGAATTGATAATATTGTGGGGGGCTTAAAGCAAATTTCAGAAATGAGTGATCCAATTGGCGTTGAATTATCAAAATGGACACAACCAAATGGTTTAAACATTTCAAGAATGTCAGTTCCGTTGGGTATAATTGGTATTATTTACGAATCGAGGCCTAATGTAACTATTGATGCTGGTAGCTTATGCATTAAATCAGGTAACACTGCAATACTTAGGGGTGGATCTGACTCTATTAATTCTTCTAAAATATTAGCTAAATGCATGCAAAAAGGCCTCGAAAGTGCAAATTTACCTAGTAATACGGTGCAATTAGTTGAAAGTACTGATAGAGAAGCTGTTTCAGCAATGCTTACTTCAACTGGAGAAATTGATATCATCATACCTCGTGGAGGGAAGTCTCTTGTTAAAAAAATTCAAGATGAAGCAAGAGTTCCAGTCTTCGCTCATTTGGAAGGAATATGCCATGTATATGTAGATAAAGATGCAGATATAAATAAAGCAGTAAAACTTATCGTAAACTCAAAAATGAGAAGAACAGGGATATGTGGCGCCTTAGAAACATTACTTGTAGATAGACATATCTCTGAAAAAGCAGTGCCAATTATAGTTAAAAACTTAATTAAATCGGGATGTCATATTAAAGGAGATATTGAGACAAAAAAAATTGTAAATGAAATTGAGTTAGCTTCTGAAAAAGATTGGCATACTGAATATCTTGACGCTATTTTATCCATCAAGTTAGTAGATGGAGTATCAGGGGCTTTAGACCACATTAGTAAATATTCATCAAATCATACAGAGTCTATAATCACAGAAAATACCAAAGTAGCTGAGACTTTTCTAACCAATGTTGATAGCGCAATTGTTATGCATAATGCTTCAACTCAATTTGCGGATGGAGGAGAGTTTGGAATGGGTGCAGAAATAGGAATATCTACAGGTAGAATACATGCTAGAGGTCCAGTAGGAGCTGCTCAATTAACAAGTTTTAAATATATTGTTAGAGGAAATGACCAAATACGTGGATAAAGATCTGAAAGTCAATTTTAAAAATAGTATTCCAATATGTTATTCTTACTCTAGAAACAGAAAAATCGGTATTTTAGGAGGTTCTTTTAATCCAGCACATATTGGCCATATTCACATTACTAATACTGCACTTATAAATCTTGGACTGGATGAAATTTGGTGGCTAGTTGCCCCTCAAAATAGATTAAAATCAAGTTTAGATATGGAGAATTTTGACAAAAGACTGAGTTATGCTAGGCTATTTACAAAAAATATTTCTTATATAAAAGTCTTAGACCTTGAAAAAAAAAATCAGCTTTATGCCACATACAAAACTGTTAATTTTTTAAATCAGAGAACCCGAAAGGTAAAATTTATCTGGCTAATGGGAAGTGATATTTTAGACAATTTAAATAAATGGCTTTATCCAAATTTAATAGCTCAAAATATTCATATTGCTGTTATTTCTAGGCCGGGCTATTTAAATTCTTTTTTAAACACATCAAGAATTCCAAATTTTGGCAAGAAACTTAAAACAATCAAAAGTAGAATTATATTTCATAAAAAAAAACCAGTCTGGGTTTTTTTAAAGAATAAATTATTATCTATCTCGTCATCAGAGATAAGAAAAACTAAAACTTACACTTAATGGGATTACGTAATGATAAAAACAAAAAGTTTATCTTCTAAAGAATTGTTAAAATTTACATTAAAATCATTGGAAAATGATAAAGGAATAGACATTGTCAGCATTGATCTAATTGGTAGAAGTAGCATTGCAGATTATATGATAGTTGTAAGTGGGAACACTGCAAGACAAGTAACTGCTATGGCAAATAACTTAGTAAAAAAATATAAAGAAATAGGCCTTCGCTTATCTTCTCCAGAAGGTATGTCAAATGGAGATTGGGTTTTAATTGATGCGAATGATATTTTAGTTCATATTTTTCGACCAGAAGTAAGAGATTTTTATAGCCTAGAAAAAATGTGGGAAAAAAAACAAGATAATATATCAAGTGACGCAGTAAAAAAATAAAATGAAATATAGAATTTCAACAATTGGTAAAATTAAAAGTAATGATGAAGATTTGATTACTAGAAAATATCTTAAAAGAATTAGAAATATTGAATTAAAACAATATGAAATTAAAACAAAAATTAAAGAAAAACAATTAGACAAAGAAGCTGATAAGTTAATTAATTCAACACCTAAAAACGGTAAATTGATCTTACTTGATGAAGAAGGTGAGAATTTATCTAGTTCAGACCTAGCAAAATTAATATTAAATTGGAGCAATAATAATATAACAAGTGTGAATTTTGCGATTGGTGGTGCATTTGGAAATGGACTAAAAATAAAAAAAACAGCAGATAAAATTATTGCTTTTGGTAAGCTTACTTGGCCACATCAAATGGTTAAAATGATGATTGCTGAACAGATATACAGAATAGAAACTATTATTCAAGGGCATCCTTACCATAAATAAAATTTTCTTAATGGACTTAATTGATGGAAAACAAACAAAAAAAACCAATAGTTTTATGTATTATGGATGGCTGGGGAATTAATGAAAATACAGCAAATAATGCTGTAGCATTAGCAAAAACTCCAAATGTAGATTTTTTAACTAAAACATTTCCATATTCAACCCTAGATGCTTCTGGTCAAGATGTTGGGTTACCTATAGGTCAAGTAGGAAACTCTGAGGTTGGACATATGAACCTTGGTTCTGGAAGAGTGGTACTACAAACTCTACCAAAAATAAATAAAGCTTTTGAAAATAATGAAATAGAAAAAAATAACAATTTTCAAAATTTTATATCAGATCATAATAAAAATAAGACTGTGCATCTGCTCGGTTTGTGCAGTGATGGTGGAGTGCATTCTCATTCAAGTCATATTATTGAAATGTCAAAACTTTTAAAAAAAAATAACTGTAAAACTTGGATACACATTTTTTCAGATGGGCGAGATTGTTCTCCAAAACAATTAGGCCAGGATATTAAAAAATTTGAAAAGTCCCTCCCAAAAAATGTAAAGATAGCCTCACTGGTAGGCAGATACTTCTCAATGGATAGAGATAATAGATGGGAGAGAATAAAAAAGGCTTTTGATCTTATTGTATGCGGAAAATATGATAGAAAATTTCCTAATATATTAGAAGGAATAGAAGAAGCTTATAAAAATAATGAAACTGACGAATTTATTTCACCAACTCTGAT
Source organism: uncultured SAR116 cluster alpha proteobacterium (assembly GCA_902543145.1). Classification (GTDB taxonomy): domain Bacteria; phylum Pseudomonadota; class Alphaproteobacteria; order Puniceispirillales; family Marisalimonadaceae; genus Marisalimonas. The sequence continues at coordinate 80,395 of CACBXG010000002.1, forward strand.
TGGAAATTACAAAGGATTTAAAGATGGTGATAGCTTAATTATGATAAACTTTCGTGCAGACCGAGTTAGGGAGTTATTAACAGCAATACTAGATCCTACATTTAACCAATTTAAAAAAGATTTTAATACACCAATTTTATCAAATAATCTTGGAATGACAGAATATTCAACAGAATTATCAAAATTTATTAATTCTATTTTTATGAAAGAAAATATTAAGGACACACTTGGAGAGGTCATATCAAAAGCTAATTTAAAACAATTAAGATTAGCTGAAACAGAAAAATACCCTCATGTTACTTTCTTTTTTAATGGAGGAGAGGAGACGGTTTACCCAGGTGAAACTAGGGTAATGATACCTTCACCAAAAATATCTACATATGATTTACAACCTGAAATGTCAGCAAAGAAAATTAAGACTAAATTAATATCCTCCATAAAAAATAAAACTTATGATCTAATTGTAATTAATTTTGCAAATCCTGATATGGTTGGACATACAGGTGATTTAAAAGCAGCTATTAAAGCTGTGGAAACTGTTGATAAAGCAATTGGAAATATAAAAGATACAATAATTAAATATGATGGACACATGTTATTGACCGCAGACCATGGAAACTGTGAAGTTATGTTCGATGAAATAGCGAACTTACCACATACCTCACATACATGTAATAAAGTTCCTTTGATACTTATTTCTAAAGATAATAATTATAAGTTAAGAGATGGAAGATTAGCAGATATTGCTCCAACAATTTTAGAACTCATTAATATCAAATCACCTGAAAAGATGAGTGGTAAATCACTTTTAATAAAATAAAGTAATAATTGGATTTTTCTGTATTTATTGTACTAAATATATTCTATATTAATACAATATGTTTTAACTTGGATTAAGGCCTGATCAAATGATTAAAAAAATTTCTATTTATAAGATAAATGTTTTTTTGGCATTTTTTTTGGTTTTAAATATATGTTTTATTCAACAAAATCTTGCTAAAGCCGATAATCGTCAAGAAACCTATAAACAGCTAAATCTTTTTGGTGATGTATTTCAAAGAGTACAAGAACAATACGTAGAAGAAGTAACTGACAAGAAACTTATAGAATCTGCAATTTCAGGTATGCTTCAATCTCTTGATCCACACTCCTCTTATTTAAGTGCAGAATCATATAAAGATATGCAGGTAAAAACCAAAGGAAAATTTGGTGGCTTAGGTATTGAAATAACCATGGAAGATGGTGTGGTAAAAGTTGTCTCACCGATAGATGACACTCCCGCTGCTAACGCAGGTATGAAGTCAGGTGATTTAATTATTGGCATAAATGGAGAGTCAATTAGAGGGCTTTCAATAAATGACGCTGTATCTCAACTTCGAGGGCCAGTTGGTAGTAAGGTTGTTATAACTGTTGTACGTGATAAAAAAGATCCTTTTGAAATTGAAATAATTAGAGACGTTATAAAAATAAGATCTGTTAGACACAACATAATTAAAAATATAGGTTATGTACGTTTGACGACCTTTTCGGATACTACGACTTCTGGTCTAGAAAAATCCGTAGATGAAATTAAAAAAGAACTTGGAAAAAAATTTCAAGGACTAATATTAGATTTAAGGAATAATCCAGGAGGTCTCTTAAACCAATCAATTTCAGTTACTGACTCTTTCTTAAACCAAGGAGAAATAGTATCAACCCAAGGAAGAAAGGATGATGATACTTCAAGAATTTTTGCAAAAAAAGGTGATATAATTGAAGGCAAACCTATGATAGTTCTTATAAATAGTGGGTCAGCATCTGCTAGCGAAATTGTAGCAGGAGCACTTAAAGATCATTCAAGAGCAATAATAGTTGGTACTCGTAGTTTCGGTAAAGGATCAGTTCAATCTATAATTCCTTTAGCAGGTAATGGTGCAATGAGACTTACAACTGCAAGATATTACACACCAAGTGGTATATCAATACAAGCCAAAGGTATTGAACCAGATATTATTGTAGAAGCTGGTATAACTGAATTTACTAAAGAAACACCAGAAAACAGAAGAGAAGAAAATTTAAGAGGAGCCTTGGACAAAAAAGAAAAAGACAAAAAAAATAGTGCTAATAAGCCAGAATTAACTCCAGTTGAAAAACTTTTACAAGATGATCAAATATCTAGAGCAGTTGACCTTATAAGAGGGATTAATTTATTTGGTAATAAAAAGAAAACAACTTCTGCTGCTAAAATTTTAAAAAAACCTTTAAATAATAAAATTAGTAGTTTTTAGCAATTGAGTATAATTAAGAACAATATTCCTCTTTTAGAAAGACCATATCGTTCTTGTGTCGGGTTAATGGTTTTTAATAAAGACGGAAACGTATTTTGTGGACAAAGACTTGATAACAAAGCTGAAGCATGGCAATTACCCCAAGGAGGTATTGACAAAGGAGAACTGCCTATAGAGGCTGGATATAGAGAATTAAAAGAAGAGACCAGTATAACTAATATTGAGTTTATAAGTGAATATCCAGATTGGTTGAATTATGATATTCCTTTGCCATTAGCAGATAATCTTTGGGAAGGACAGTATAGAGGACAAACTCAAAGGTGGCTCTTATTCCATTTTATGGGCAAGGATAAAGAGATAGATATTAATACTAACCATCCTGAATTTAAAAACTGGATTTGGCTTGACCCAGAATTATTACCTAAAAAAGCAATTTCATTTAAAAAAGATGTTTACAGAAAAATTAATGAAATATTCATCCCAATGATCAAAAACTTTAATGCTTCAAACTTTAATTAATTATTATGAAAAAAGAGATCAACTCAAATAACGAAAAGCTTGTTAATAAAGTTTTTGAAATACTAACAAAATTTAGAGACGACCCTAAAAAATTTGAGAATATATTTACTGAGCTTTTTGAAAAAGATTTTGAAGTCCAGCTGAATAAAATAAGTAAACTTAAAAGTGGATTATTGAAAGGTTTAATAATATCTGTAAAAGCTTTATTTGATGTTAAGGGATATCATACAAGAGGAGGAACTAAGTTTCTAGAAACCAATATTTCTTTAAACGATGCTAAATGTATCTCTAATATTAGAAAAGCTGGTGGTTTACTTCTTGGACATACAAATATGACTGAACTTGCCTACTCAGGTTTAGGAATAAATCCTCATTATGGAACTCCAGATAACCCCTTTTATCCTGGTTCTGTTCCAGGTGGATCGACATCTGGTGGAGCTGTGTCTGTTGCTTTAAATTTGTCTGACATTGCTGTAGGAACTGATACTGGAGGTTCAACAAGGATACCAGCTGCTTTCACAGGAATTACAGGCTTCAAACCTACACAAGATAGTATTTCAAGAGATGGTGTCCTTACCCTCTCCAGTAGCCTAGATAGTGTTGGATTAATGGCAAGAAACGTTGAACTTTGCAAACTTGGCTACCATGCTATGAAAAAAAAAATATATGCTAAACAGGAAAAATTACAAAATAAAAATCCAAAATTAATAATTCCTTCTAACTTTGGATTTGAAGATATAGACAATGAAATTAAAATTGCTTTTGACTTAGCTAAGAAAAAAATTACTAAAAGTGGATACGAAGTCATTGAAATGAATGTGCCAGTTTTAGAATTATACAAAAAGGTGCCAATATGGCAATTCGCATCAGTAGAGTGTGCAACAGAATATTTTTATTTATATGATCAAAAAAAACATTTAATTGATCCAAACGTATTAAGGAGAATAGAACGAGCAAATGAAGTTATGGCTGTTGAATATAATTTATTACAAAAAATTAGAGCAGATTTAATAGAGGAGTTTAACAAATTTTTAAAAAATAATTTTTTAATTATGCCAACTGTGACAATAAAACCACCTTTATTAGAAAAATGTAAAGATAGTGAATTCTATGATAAAGCAAATTTAATATCTTTAAGAAACACAACTTTGGCTAATTATATGAATGGTTGTAGTATTTCTATACCTTATTTTAAAAACAAAGAGCCTATTGGGATTATGTTAAACGCAGCTACAAATGAAGATGATTATCTTTTGAGAATAAGCTCTGAAATAGAAAAAGTGTTGCAGGAATAAATTAACCTATTTTATCTAAAACAGCCTTTATAAAAGACAAATTTTTTTTTGCAAGATCTGCTATATTTTGATCGTCATGATTTTCTTGAGACTGATAAGCTATAAGTTTTTCTTCTAGAACTTGTTTATTAGCTTTATCAATCTTTTCCGCTCTTTCTGCTAATATTGTAACTGAAGTTTCATTTATTTCAGCTATTCCACCATCAATCATTATTTGCGATGAAACTTTATTATCATTAAAAATATCTACCAATCCTCTATCCAGAGTAGAAATAACTTTAGAATGTCTTGGAAGGGCACCAATTTGACCGTCTGAACCTGGAACAACAACCATTTCCACAGGTTCAGATAAAATTATAGATGCAGGTGTTACTACCTCTAAATTAGTTGTGTCTGCCATTCATACCTCGTTTCAAAACGTTTAAAAATTTAAGCAGCATCTTTAGCTAGTTTCTTGGCCTTTTCTATAGCTTCTTCAATAGTGCCTACCATGTAGAAAGAAGCTTCCGGTAAATCATCATACTCACCGTCTGCAATTCCCTTAAATCCCTTTATAGTATCTTCTAAAGGTACTAGAACACCTGGAGATCCTGTGAAAACCTCAGCAACATGGAATGGCTGAGATAAAAACCTTTGAATTTTTCTGGCTCTACTAACAACAAGTTTATCTTCTTCAGACAACTCATCCATACCTAAAATCGCGATGATGTCTTGTAACGATTTATACTGTTGCAGAACTTCTTGAACTTTTCTTGCAACTTCATAATGCTCTTCACCAACAATTCTAGGGTCTAACATTCTTGAAGTTGAGTCTAGTGGATCAACTGCAGGATAAATTCCTATTTCTGCTATCTGCCTTGATAAAACAGTAGTAGCGTCTAAGTGAGCAAATGATGTGGCAGGAGCAGGATCAGTTAAGTCATCTGCAGGAACATATATTGCTTGTACAGAAGTAATAGATCCTTTTGTTGTAGTTGTAATTCTTTCTTGAAGCGCTCCCATATCTGTAGCCAACGTTGGCTGATATCCTACAGCAGATGGTATTCTTCCTAATAAAGCTGAGACTTCAGATCCAGCTTGAGTAAATCTAAAAATGTTATCAACGAAAAACAAAACATCTTGACCTTCTTGATCTCTAAAATATTCGGCTAACGTTAATCCTGTTAAAGCCACTCTTGCTCTAGCTCCAGGAGGCTCATTCATTTGGCCATATACAAGTGCTGCTTTGGAGCCTGGACCATCTGGGACGATAACTCCAGATTCTACCATTTCATGGAAAAGATCATTACCTTCTCTAGTTCTTTCACCAACACCCGCAAAAACAGAATATCCACCGTGTGCTTTTGCTACGTTATTTATAAGCTCCATAATTAAAACTGTTTTGCCAACACCAGCACCACCAAAAAGTCCAATTTTACCTCCTTTTGCATAAGGTGCTAATAGGTCAACCACTTTTATTCCTGTTACTAAAATGTCAGCAGAAGTGGATTGATCAACATATTCTGGGGCATCTCTATGAATAGGCAAGGTTGTTTTGGACTTAACCGGCTTACCATCATCAACCGGATCACCAATAACATTAAGTATCCTTCCTAATGTTTCTGGTCCAACAGGAACTGTAATTGGTGCACCTGTTTGAACTACGTCCATACCACGGACTAGACCATCCGTACTATCCATAGCTATAGTCCTTACTTCGTTTTCACCAAGATGTTGTGCTACTTCTAGTATTAGTTTTTGTCCGTTATTATCTACCTGAAGAGCATCAAGTATTTGCGGAAGATTTGTATCAAACTCAACATCAACCACAGCTCCTATTACTTGAGATATTTTGCCATTTTGTTTAGTGGACGGTTTTTTCGCCATAATGTTTCTCCATATTTATATTATAAGGCTTCTGCACCTGATATAATTTCAATTAATTCTTTTGTAATAACAGCTTGTCTTGTTCTATTATATTGTAGGGTTAAATTATCTATCATCTCGCCAGCATTCCTAGTAGCATTATCCATAGCAGTCATTCTAGCAGCTAGCTCACTTGCCGTACTTTCGATTTGAGAACTATATAGCTGTGTTGCTAAATTACGAGGTAGTAGATCATTCAATATTTCTTCTTCGCTAGGTTCGAATTCATATATTGAACTAGAGTCATTTTCATCAATCACATCAATTTTAAGTTCTACGGGTATAAGAGATTTGAAAGTAACTTCTTGAGTAATTGCAGAAACAAATTTATTAAATATTACTCTGCATACACCAAATTCATTATTTTCAAACAAATCAATTATTTTTTTTGCTAAAACTTCAGCATCTGTGTAATTAGGTTTTGCTGAATTTCCATCTATTTTTTCAATAAATAAGTCACCAAATTCTCTATTTAATGCATCAGCAGATTTTTTTCCTACCATAAGTAATTTAACATTTATACCATCGTCTTTTAGTTTTTTAATTTCAGATCTAACTGTTCTTGTAATTGATCCATTAAAACCACCGCATAATCCTCTATCTGCAGAAAAAACAACTAATAACTGAGTTTTAATTTCTTCTTTACCACTTAGTAAATCTATAGAGCTTGCAATTGCTTTAGAAGAAATTTTAGATACAACATTGTCCATAAGAGAAGTGTATGGTCTTGAGGCTAATGCTTGCTCTTGAGCTTTACGTAGTTTAGCAGCAGCAACCATCTTCATTGCTGATGTGATTTTTTGTGTAGACTTTACTGAACCAATTCTATTTTTAAGGTCTTTTAAAGAAGGCATTAACCTAATCCTTACTTATTCAAATTATCTAAACAAAATTCTTTATTAATTCGTCTAGTGTGTCTTTAAGAGCTTTTTCAGTATCATCTGAAATAGACTTATCTTTTCTTATGGATTCTAAAATATTAGAGCCCTTAGCATTTAATTTTTGGATAAGTGACTGTTCAAACTCACCAATTTTTTGTGTTGGGATTTGATCTAAATATCCTTTCACTCCAGCAAAAATAACGGCTACCTGCTCTTCAACATCCATTGGAGAATATTGAGATTGTTTAAGTAATTCAGTTAACCTTTCACCTCTTGATAAAAGTTGCCTTGTTGAAGCATCCATATCAGAAGCAAATTGTGCAAAAGCAGCCATTTCTCGATATTGTGCTAAATCTAGCTTAATTGTACCAGCTACTTGTTTCATAGCTTTAATTTGAGCAGCTGATCCAACCCTTGAAACAGATAAACCGACGTTAACAGCTGGCCTAATACCTTTATAAAAGAGTTCTGTTTCTAAAAAAATTTGACCATCTGTAATTGAAATAACATTAGTTGGAATAAATGCGGAAACGTCACCACCTTGTGTTTCAATTATTGGAAGGGCTGTTAGAGAACCAGATCCATTTTCTCCATTTAATTTTGCGGCTCTTTCGAGCAAACGAGAATGTAAATAAAACACATCACCAGGATAAGCTTCTCTTCCTGGAGGTCTCCTTAAAAGCAGGGACATTTGTCTGTAGGCAACTGCTTGTTTAGATAAATCGTCATAAACAACAACTGCATGCATTCCATTATCTCTGAAAAATTCTCCCATAGCGGCAGCAGAATAAGGTGCAAGAAATTGCATAGGAGCTGGATCAGATGCTGTAGCAGCAACAACAATCGAATATTCCAACGCCCCTCTTTCTTCCAAAGTTTTAACAATTTGCGCTACTGTAGATCTTTTTTGTCCAACCGCTACATAAATACAAAACAGTTTTTTAGTATCGTCTTTACCAGCTTTATCATTAGTACTCTTTTGATTTAAAAAGGTATCTATAGCAATGGCTGTTTTACCAGTCTGCCTGTCTCCAATAATAAGCTCTCTCTGCCCTCTTCCAACAGGAATAAGTGAATCGATTGCCTTTAATCCAGTTTGCATAGGTTCGCTAACTGATTCTCTTGGCATAATACCTGGAGCTTTAGTCTCAACTCTTGATCTTTTAACGTTTTTAAGAGCACCCTTTCCATCTATAGGATTACCAAGTGCATCAACAACTCTTCCTAAGAGACCTTTTCCTATAGGAACATCAACAATAGAACCTGTTCTTTTTACAACATCTCCCTCTCTAATTGTTTTATCGCTTCCAAATATAACCACACCGACATTATCTCTTTCTAAGTTCAAGGCCATACCAGCAATACCGCCAGGAAATTCTACCATTTCTCCCGCTTGGATCTGATCGAGACCGTAAACACGCGCAATTCCATCACCTACTGATAAAACTTTACCAACTTCTATAACCTCAGCATCTGCGCCAAAATTTTCAATCTGATCTTTTAATATTGTTGATATTTCTGCTGCACGAATATCCATTAGTTTGTACCTCTCATAGCTATTTCAAGTCTATTCAATTTAGTTTTTATTGAGTTATCAATCATTTTGGAACCTATTTTAACAATTAGGCCTCCAATCAAACTTTCATCAAGGCTTGTTGATAATATTATTTTTTTAATACCTGTTGCTTCAGATATTGCTACTACAACTTTTTTTTGTTGATCCTGATCAAGTGTAAAAGATGATGTGACTTCAGCTTTAACTTCACCATTAACTCTAGATACTTCTGATAAAAAGTCATCTATTACTTCGTTGATTAATATTAATCTTCCATTACTTGCCAAAGTTCCGAAAAATTTGGTGGTTAATTTTTGAACTTTAGCTTTATTTAAAATTTTAAGTATTGAATTTTGTTTATCAGATTTACATATAGCTGGTGACTTGATTAATTTAGACAAAGAATCACTTTCTTCAAGTAACTTTTTGAGGCTTATAAAGTCATCAACTATTTTTGTTAAAATTTTTTTTTCTTCGGCTAATTCATATATAGCTTTAGCATATCTACCTGACAAACCAGATGAAACGCTCATCTTAATACTTCCCTTTTAAGTAAATAAAATAATATGGATTGCTACCACAGCATTCATATCATTGCAAGTAACAAGGGCATCAAATTGAATTAATTTTACATAAATGAAAATGGGTCAATATCTATAGTTAATTTAATATGGTTTGGTGTATTGATTTTTCTTGTCCAATTAAGAATTACATCTTGAATATTCACATTTTTATCAGATTTTATTAAAAATCTTCTTCTAAATCTCCCTCTCAAAAAATATATTGGTGCAGGGGCAGGTCCAAAAATCTTAACATTTTTAAAAAATGGGGCTACTTTCAACAATTCTGTCGAAAAAATTTCTAATTTTCTTTCTAATCTTGATGATAATATTATAGATGCCAATCTCCCATAAGGAGGCATATTAGCGTATTGTCTTGACTTTAACTCTTTGTCAAAAAATTCGTTTCGATTATTTTTGGCAATAGCATTAATAATTGGATTTTTACTATCATAAGTCTGAATTAGAACAACACCTTTGTCTTCTTCTTTTTTTGAATGTCTACCTGATCTTCCAGATACCTGTTGTAAAACCTGAAAAGTTCTTTCTGATGCCCTTAAATCACCGCCAGACAATCCAACATCACTGTCAACAATACCAACCAATTTTAAATTTGGAAAATCGTGACCTTTAGCAATCATTTGTGTTCCTATAACAATATCAACTTTGTTATTTTTTATTTTTTCAACAGTTTGATTAAGTATTTTATGATTATTCATAGTATCACTTGATAAAACTATCAATCTTGCCATAGGAAAAGTTTCTTTAATTTCTTCTTCGATACGCTCAACTCCAGGACCACAAGCTTTTATTTGGCCTTGAACACCACATTTCTTACAAAAATTTTCAAATATTCTTGAATATCCACAATGGTGACAAATTAATATATTTTTAGATCTGTGTTCAACTAACCAGGAGTCACAATTAATACACTTAATTTTATCTCCACATGAATTGCAAATTGATAAGGGCGCATAACCTCTTCTGTTTAAAAATAATAAACTTTGTTCTTTATTATTTAATTTACTTTCTATTTCACCTACAAGTAAAGGAGATAGCCATTTTCCTTTGCCTGGTGGGTGGGCAATTAAATCAATTAGTTTAATGTTAGGTAAAGTTGCCCCTGTCGCTCTTTTTGGCAAAGTTAAATGAATATATTTACCACTTTTTGCATTACAAAATGTTTCTAATGATGGTGTTGCAGAGGCTAAAACTATTGGAGCTGAAGATATTGAAGACCTGTAGATAGCCATATCTCTAGCATTATACCTTACATTTTCTTCTTGTTTAAAAGCTTGCTCATGTTCTTCATCAACGATAATTAAACCTAAATTTGAAATAGGAATCATTAGTGCTGATCTTGCTCCTACAATAACCCCGGCTGTACCGTTTAATGCAGACAACCAAATTTTTTTCTTTTTTTTCTTTGTTATTTCAGAATTCCAAACTAATGGAGCAAAAGAAAATTTTTTAAAAAATCTTTTTTCCCAATCTGGCGTCAAAACTATTTCTGGGAGTAAAATTAATGCTTGCTTACCTTGATCTAAACATGTCCTAACTGTTTGGAAGTAAGTTTCAGTTTTACCAGAACCTGGGACCCCATCAAGCAAGAAACAATCTGATTTAGTCTTAATAATTGAATCATTAATTCTATCTACTGCAAATTTTTGTTCTAAATTTAAAAAGTCATAATTTTTTTTATTTTCTTTAGAGTTTTTTAAAAAATGAGAATCTAAATTCAGTGTTTTGTAAACTTTCTTTTCTTGTACCAGTTTTTTTTTGGTCATATCTTTCAAAATTGCTTTTGAAACTCCTGTTTGTTTAATTATATCATTTTGTGATTTTCCTATATCTAAATTTAATAGAAAATCTAAAACTAACTTACGTTTGTTGGTAATTTTCATTTCTTTAATTTCGTTTTTTTCATTTTCATTTAGAAAATTACTTTTATAAACTTTTTCGTAATCAGGAGAAGTAATAGCTTCTATTGGAGATAATATCATTTTCAAAACCAGACCTTTAAAAACACAATACCAACTTGATAAAAAATTCATTAATTCAATTGAAGGTTTTGGAATTGGCTCAAAATCATAGACTTGAAGAATTGTTTTCAATTTTGTTTCAGGTATGGTTTTAGTCCCATCACCAATGATTATACCTACTATTTTTCTTTTTCCAAGAGGAACTAAAACGATTTGACCAATACTTAAATTGGTATTTTTATCTTCTAAAACGTAGTCAAATGGTTCGTTGAAAGGCCCACTAACTAAGACAGACACTTCTTTTGAGTTTACATTTTTCATTTACTATCTTTAAGAAATAACTTTTAAGCTAAATATAGTTATAATTTTTAAATAGTGTATTATAAATAATAATTAATGAAAAATTTATACTTCAAAAAAGTTAAAAGGATACGAGATGCAATTATTTATAGACACCGCTGAGATTGAGGAAATTAAATCGTTGAATATTACTGGGTTAATTGATGGTGTTACTACTAACCCATCTTTAATTGCTAAATCTGGAAGAAATATAATCAGTACTATCGAAGAAATTTGCAATGAAGTGTCAGGACCAGTTAGCGCAGAAGTCACCGCAACCGATTTTGATAATATGATTTTAGAAGGTAAAAAACTCTCTTCAATTGCTCAAAATGTTGCAATCAAAGTTCCTTTAACATTTGACGGCTTAAGAGCGTGCAAAGCATTTTCTGACGATGGTATAATGGTTAATGTCACTTTATGTTTTAGCGCTGCTCAGGCCCTATTAGCCGCAAAAGCAGGCGCAACTTTCATATCTCCTTTTATAGGTAGATTAGACGACATTGGTGCTGATGGCATGAATTTAATCTCTGAAATTTCTGAGATCTACGATATTCATGGATTTGACACTAAAGTTCTTGCAGCCTCAATAAGAAGTGTCCAAGACATTGTAGATTCTGCAAAGTTAGGTGCAGATGTTGCTACAGTACCACCAAAATTTTTAAAATCTATGTATAACCATCCTCTAACTGATAAAGGCTTATCAGATTTTCTATCCGATTGGAAAAAAACAGGACAATCAATTTTGTAATATATGTGGAAGAATTGAGTAAAAATAGTATTTCTAAAAATGAAAATGATACAATTTTGTCCTGGATAAAATATCTAGAAACAATTCGTGGTTATGGGGAACATACCTTAGATGCATACAATAGAGACGTGTTAGAATTTTTAAATTTTTGTACTGACAAAAATTATAAATTCTTGTCACCAGATAAATATATTTTTAGAGAATTTTTGTCAGTTTTATCTGAAAGACAATTATCTCGGTCAACAGTCGCTAGAAAAGTATCAAGTTTAAAAAATTTTTATAAATTCCTTATAAGAGATAAAGTTATTACTTCACTTGACATGTCCATCTTTAAAAGTCCAAAACTTAAAAGATCATTTCCAAAGTCCATAGAGTCAGATCTAGTAGCGCAGGCTTTAGAATCAATTATGAATAATGAATCTGATCACTGGATTAATCTGCGAGACAGGGCAGTTTTGCTTCTATTGTATGGCTCAGGTTTAAGAATAAGTGAGGCATTATCCTTGAAAAGAAAAGACGCACCCAATGGGGAGTGGTTAAGAGTAAAAGGTAAAGGTAACAAATATCGAGATGTACCTCTTTTACCAATTATTTGTGAAGGAGTTAGGGAATATATAGATCATTGTCCATTTGATACTAATGGGGATGAGCCACTTTTTTTAGGAAAACGAGGAGGAGAATTATCTCCAAGAATAATTCAAAGAAGAGTAGAAAATCTGAGGTATGAATTGGGCTTACCATCCCATACTACTCCTCATGCTTTACGGCATGCATTCGCCACTCATTTATTATCTGGTGGTGCAGATTTAAGAGCTATACAACAATTGCTAGGCCACTCCAGCCTTTCAACCACCCAAAGATATACAGATGTAAACGAAGCAGAACTTTTGAGATTACATAAAGCAATACATCCACGCTCATAAAAAAGGCGATTTAATATAATCAAATCGCCTTCTTTAAAAATTATTATCTATTTAATTATAGCAAATCAAATCTATCCATATTCATAACCTTATTCCAAGCTGCAATAAAGTCATTAATGAACTTATCATGAGAGTCACTACATGCATATACTTCTGAAATAGCTCTGAGTTGAGAGTTTGAACCAAAAGCTAAATCTACACGAGTTGCAGTACTAACTTTTTCTGAGGTAGATCTGCTTACACCTTGATAAGTATTACTGTTTATTGGTTTCCATTCAATACCCATATCAAGCAGATTTACAAAATAATCATTAGATAATTTAGCTGTATCTTTTGAAAAAACACCATGACCTTCTGCACTGACACCAAGAGATCTTAGTCCACCGATAAGAACAGTCATTTCTGGTGCGGTTAAACCCATTATCTGAGCTTTATCAAGTAACATTTCCTCAGGACTAATGCCATAATCTTCTTTCTGATAATTCCTAAATCCGTCAACAACAGGCTCAAGAACAGCAAATGAGTCAACATCTGTTTTGTCCTGAGTTGCATCTCCTCTACCTGGTGTGAAATCTAAGCTTTGTCCTGATGCTTTTTCAATTCCAACATTTCCAGCAAGAACAATTACATCAGCAATAGATGCACCAGTTTTTTCAGATATTGATGTATATACATCTAGAACTTTGGATAGTTCGTTTGGTTTATTTACCTCCCAATTTCTTTGAGGTTCAAGACGAATACGAGCACCATTAGCTCCGCCACGCATATCTGTCCCTCTATAAGTAGAAGCACTGGCCCATGCTGTCTCAACCATTTGCTTTGTAGACAATCCACTATTTGAAATTAGAGATTTTACCACGCTAATATCATAGCTTTTGTTCCCAGCAGGAACTGGGTCTTGCCAGATCAACTCTTCTTCGGGAACTTCAGGTCCAAGATAACGTGTCTTTGGTCCCATATCACGATGTAGTAATTTAAACCATGCTCTAGCAAATGCATCCTGGAATTGATCTGGATTTTCATGAAATCTCTTTGAAATAACTTTATAAGCAGGATCTTCCCTCATGGCCATGTCAGCAGTTGTCATCATTGTTGTAACTTTTTTTGACCCATTATGAGCATCTGGCGCCATGTCTTCTTCTTTAGGATTTATTGGATGCCATTGAAAGGCTCCTGCAGGACTTTTTACTAATTCCCACTCATATCCAAATAAGAGGTCAAAATAACCGTTATCCCATTTTGTAGGATTAGCAGTCCAAGCACCTTCAATTCCACTTGTTATAGTGTCGCTACCAAATCCTGTGCCATAAGAATTCTGCCACCCAAAACCCATTTGTTCTATTGGTGCACCTTCTGGCTCAGCACCAACATACTTATCTGGATCAGATGCGCCATGTGCTTTTCCAAATGTATGACCACCAGCAGTAAGAGCAACTGTTTCTTCGTCATTCATTGCCATTCTTGCAAATGTCTCACGAATATCCTTTGCACTTGCTAAAGGATCAGGATTTCCATCTGGACCTTGAGGATTAACATAAATTAATCCCATCTGAACCGCACCAAGAGGCATTTCTAATTCACGATCGCCTGTATATCTTTTGTTTTCTAACCATTCGTTTTCTTGTCCCCAGTAAATATCCTCGGGTGGAGACCAGATATCTGCTCGTCCTCCACTAAAACCAAATGTTTTTCCGCCCATAGATTCAATGGCAACATTTCCAGTTAAGATAAAAAGATCAGCCCAACTAATTTTGTTTCCATATTTTTGCTTGATTGGCCACAATAACCTTCTTGCCTTATCAAGATTACCATTGTCAGGCCAACTATTTAGTGGGGCAAATCTTTGATCACCAGTTCCCCCGCCTCCACGGCCGTCACTGGTTCTGTATGTTCCAGCGGCATGCCATGTCATTCTGATAAAGAAAGGACCATAATGACCATAATCAGCCGGCCACCATTCCTGAGAGTCTGTCATCAAATCATGTAAATCTTTTTTTAAAGCCTGATAATCAAGTTTTTTGAATTCTTCTCTGTAATCAAAATCCAAACTCATTGGATTTGATCTCTTATCGTTTTGATGAAGTATACTCAGGTTAAGTTGGTTAGGCCACCAGTCACGATTAGTTGTGCTTACACCACTGTTTGTTGTGACTGAACCGTGCATTACTGGACACTTGCCGATATCATCCATTAGGAATCCTTTCTGAAATCTTATTAAATTGTATATATTAAAAATATGAAGTGAGCTTATTTATGTCAAGTAGTTTAGAACGATTTTAAAGTAAAAAAATTAAATTTGCTTCTTAATTTTTATTAATACCTCAACACCGTTATTAAGATAACCTTGAGGAATTTTTGGAAGCTTGCGTAAGTTAACTTCATCATTTTCAATATCAATTAATTCACCCGTTTCTTCGTCTAAAAAATGATGGTGCTGATTTATGTTTGTGTCAAAAATAGCTGTGTCTTTGGAAGATTCAACTTGTTTAATAAGACCACAATTTCTAAATTTTTTAAGGCAATTATAAATTGTAGCTATAGACATTGAATTACCCGAAGAATTTATTTCGTTCTGTAGATTTTCAGCAGTAAAATGTCTATCAATACCATCTAAAAGGATGTCTGCAATTATCATCCTCTGTTTAGTAGGTCTTAGACCAGCTTTCCTTAATTTTTCTTTATTATTCATAAGATAATTATTACACTAATTGATAGTAATTCTCAATAAACAATTAATTTATTGTATTATTGAGCTTTTTTTTTCATTCAAGCTTTACGTAAGTCAAATAAAATGTGATCTTCTTCGTATTAAGAGGAGAAAATATGTCAAGGCCATGTGATCTAGATGCTATAGAAGCAAGAAGGTTAATTGGAAACAAAAAACTTTCACCATTAGAGCTAACAAAGAGTTGTATTGAGCAAATAGAAAAATTAAACCCTTCTGTAAATGCAGTTGTAGCAATTAATAATGCAGATGTTCTAAAACAGGCAAAAAAAGCTGAAGATGATGTAATGTCTGGATCAGAACTAGGTTTACTTCATGGTTTACCCGTTGGCATAAAAGATTTAAATATTGTTAAAAATCTCCGCTCAACATCTGGGTCTAAAATCTATGAAAATAGAATTCCTGAAAGTGATGACACTATAGTTGAGGATATAAGAAGTGAAGGTGCAATAATTTTTTGTAAGACAAACACACCAGAATTTGGTGCAGGTGGTAATACAAAAAATTTTGTTTATGGTGCTACATCTAATCCATTTGATCTAACAAAAACTCCTGCAGGTTCTTCTGGTGGAAGCGCTGCAGCTTTAGCCTGTAACATGATGCCATTGGCTAATGGTAGTGATTATGGAGGAAGCCTCAGGACCCCTGCTGGGTTTTGTGGTGTTAATGGTTTTAGACCTTCTCCGGGTTTGGTACCAGCAACTGAAGCTGCTGTAGGTTTGAACCCTTTTTCAGTTCAAGGCCCAATGGGCAGAAGTGTGTCGGACACTTATTTACTATTAAAAGCTCAAGCAAATTTAAATAGAATGGATCCGTTCTCAAGTTTTGACAGTATTTCAATGCCTCAAGAATTGATTGGGGCAGACTTATCAAATATAAAAATGGCGTACTCACCAGATCTAGGATGTGCTCCCGTAGATAATGAGATTAAATCAACTTTTCTAAATAAAATGAGTACTTTCAAAAGTAATTTTAAAAAATCAGACCAAGCTGAACCAGATTTTTTAGATGTGCATAATTGCTTTGAAATCATTCGAGGATTTAACTATGTTGCATCACATAAAGAAAGATTTGATAATTCAAAAGATTTGTTGGGGCCAAATGTAATTTATAATGTTGAAAGAGGATTAAAATACTCTCTTTCAGATGTATCATGGGCACATGTTATGCAAACAAAAATTTACAGAAACTTTCGTAATTTTTTTAATGAATATGATGTTCTGATTTGTCCTGCTGCATCAGTTTCTCCATATCCGCATGAGCAATTATTTGTTGATGAAATTAATGGAGAGAAAATGCCAACTTATATGAGATGGTTATCACTTAGCTATGCAACCACAATGGCAATCCCTTGTGTTTGGGCATTGCCATGTGGATTAGATCATCAACAAATGCCCTTTGGAATTCAATTAATTGCGCCAGCTGGAAAAGATATAGATTTATCTGAAATTGCAAAAAGTTTGGAGTCAATTTTAATTAAAAATGAAGCTACTAAAAGACCAGTTCCACAAATAGTTTAAGGTTTAAAAATGATTGAGACAAGATTAGATAAAAATTTCAAAATTAAAGGTTTTTTTGACGAGGAAACATCTACTATCAGTTATGTCATTTATGACATGACCTCAAAAAAATGCGCCGTAATAGATAGTGTTTTAGATTTTGATTTTTCATCAGGTACAATAGATTATCATAATGCAGAAAAAATTATTTCTTTTATTGAAAAGATGAAATTAGATATTGAGTGGCTTATCGAAACACACGTTCACGCAGATCACTTGTCTGCATCTCCCTATATCCAGAAAAAACTAGGTGGAAAAATTGGTATATCTGAAAAAATCTCCGATATACAAAATATTTTTGGTAAAACATTTAACGCTGGGACAGAATTTCAAAGGGATGGTAGTCAGTTTGATAGATTATTTAAAGATAATGATGAATACAAAATTGGAAGTATAAAATGTAAAGTAATCAATACTCCAGGCCATACACCAGCTTGTACCGCACATGTGAT
Source organism: uncultured SAR116 cluster alpha proteobacterium (assembly GCA_902543145.1). Classification (GTDB taxonomy): domain Bacteria; phylum Pseudomonadota; class Alphaproteobacteria; order Puniceispirillales; family Marisalimonadaceae; genus Marisalimonas. The sequence goes on from CACBXG010000002.1 coordinate 98,108, forward strand.
TGGAAATTCTATTTTTGTAGGAGACACCTTATTTATGCCAGATCTTGGTAGTGCCAGAGCTGATTTTCCTGGTGGGGACGCTCGTGAACTTTATAGATCGATTCAAAAAATATTGAGCTATCCAGACGATACCTTAATTTTTGTTTGCCATGATTATCCACCGACTTCACGAAAAGTTGAGTGGGTTACAACGGTGGGTGAGCAGAAAAAAAAGAATATTCATGTAAAGACTTCAATTGGAGAAAATGAGTTTGTTAAAGTAAGAGAGGCAAGAGACAAAACATTAAATATGCCTAAACTCATAATACCATCAATTCAAGTAAATATGAGAGCTGGTAATCTGCCGCCCGCAGAGGACAGTGGAGATGTCTTTATCAAGGTGCCAATTAATAGCATGAAAAATTTAGTCTAATTCTTTTAAAACAGATTGAACAATTTCAAAAATTTTGTCTATATCACGATTTTCTGCAATTAAAGGGGGAGAGAATGCAAGTGTATCTCCTGTCACTCTTAGCATTAAACCTTTATGCCAAGCTTTTTTCATAGCTTCATATCCTCTAGCGCCTACAGCTCCTGGCCTTGGAGCAACTTCTATTGCAGCTACTAAACCTAAATTTCTTATATCAATTACATTTTTATCATTTTTAAGCTGGTGAACGATATTCTCTAAATATTTAGCTGTTTTACCAGCTTTATTGAACAAGTCCTCATCTCTATAAATATCTAGTGCAGCAAGACCAGCGGCAGATGCAATAGGATGTCCTGAATATGTATATCCATGAAAAAGTTCTATGGGCATATCTGCTTCGTCCATCATGGTATCATATATCTCCTTAGACACTACAGCAGCACCCATAGGAATAATTCCATTAGTGATTGCCTTCGCACACGAAATAATATCAGGAGTAACTCCGAAATACTCAGAAGCTGTTGCTTTTCCAAGGCGCCCAAAACCAGTTATAACTTCATCAAAAATTAATAAAATGTCGTGTTTATCACATATTTCCCTAAGTCTTTTTAAGTAATTTTTTGGAGGCGGTAAAACTCCAGTAGAACCTGCTACAGGCTCTACAATCACAGAAGCAATATTGGATGCATCATGAAGTGCAATAATGTCTTCTAATGTATCTGCCAAATAATCACCATGTTCAGGTGAACCTTTAGAAAATCTATTCTTTTCTGGAAGAAATGTATGGGAAATATGATCCACACCAGTAAGTAATGTTCCAAAATATTGTCTGTTTCTTGGCATGCCACCTACTGAAATTCCTCCGAACCCAACACCATGATAACCTCTTTCACGACCAATTAATCTTGTCTTTGTACCTTTCCCCCTTGCTCTATGATAAGCGAGAGCAATTTTAAGAGTACTATCAACAGCTTCAGAACCAGAGTTAGTAAAAAACACATGGTCAAGACCTTTAGGGAACAAATCAGCAACACGACTGGCAAGTTCAAAAGACTTTGGATGACCGTATTGAAAACTTGGAGCAAAGTCTAAAGTTGCCGCCTGCTCTGAAATTGCCGAAGTTATTTCTGGTCTGTTATGCCCAGCGTTTACACACCATAAGCCAGCAGCACTATCTAATATATCCTGTCCAGTTTCACTTTTGTAATACATACCATCTGCAGCAACAACCATTCGGGGATCTTTTTTAAAATCCCTATTTGCAGTAAAAGGCATCCAATATGATTCTAAATCATTTAATCTTTTCATCTTTAATCCCCAAAAGCAAAATTATGCAAAATCTACTTGTATATTAGTAGTCTGACAACTTGTACCAAGAAGGTCAAGTTAATGATCAATATCCTATAAAAATTGATCATTAGCATTTCCTAGCTTTGGGACTGCATCACTAACTTTTTCTTTTCTAAATTGTTTGTCTATAGGAATTGGTAGTGCGGGAATTTCTTCTCCTAAGTTATTAACAATTTTGTTTGAAAAAATCTCTCTTACTTTGAAGTGATGATCATTAACAGCCTCTTCAATTGATTTTACAATTGAACAACAACAATCAGCTTTATTAAAAACTTCAGACCAATAATTTTTATCATTCAAAGCAATTATTTTTCTAATTTCTTTAATAACTATTTGTTGATTATTCTGCATATTTATAAATTTATTCGGTAATTCTATAGCCTTACAAAACTTATTCCAAAATCTATCCTCTAGTGGCGCTGCAGCAACATATCCACCATCTCTTGTTTTGTAGATATTGTATCTTGGAGATCCACCAGATAAAACCCCATCACTATTACCTGGCCATTTATTTTTAGAAAATCCAGAACCTAAACCCCAAAACATAAAAGGGAAAAGATTATCGGACATAGAAATATCAATATAAGAACCTTCATTATTAAAATCTCGTTTTCTTAATGCCAACAAGATATTAATTACAGCTGGATATGATCCACCAGCTATATCGGCTACAAGTGCAGGAGGTACCACAGTATTTTCGCCGTCACCCATACTTACGCTTAACAAACCTGTATTACCAATATAATTTAGATCATGACCTGCAACCATACTTTTAGGACCATCTTGACCGTACCCAGTTATAGAGACATAAATTATATTCTTATTAATTTTCTTTATATTTTCATAATCTAATCCAAGTCTTTTCATTACACCTGGTCTGAATTGTTCAATTAAAATGTCAGCTTCTTTAAGAATGGGTTTCAAGATTTTTAAATCACTAGGATCTTTTAAATCCAAGGATAGGCTCTTTTTACCTCTATTAAGCATTGAAAAAGAGGCACTTTGATCACCCCATTTGGGATCAGACAACCTAATCTCATCACCTAGATCAGGTTTTTCTATTTTTATTACTTCTGCACCTGTTTCTACTAAAAACAAACTAGCAAGTGGTCCAGGCAAAAGAGTTGAAAAATCTATTACTTTTATGCCCTCTAAGGATCCTTTTAATGATTCACTCATGATAAATTCCTTAATTTTACAAAAGACCTCTTTGACTTAAATTTTTAATCATAGATGCGATACCAAAATCCCATTGTGGACAAGCTGTGGATAAATTTACAAAATTAATAAGCTCTCCTAAATGAGGCTCTGAAATAGTTACTTTATCTCCAATTTTGTGTGTGAATCCTTCACCCTCAACATCTCTGTCCTCAGTTGGAGCAAATAATGTTCCTAAAAATAGCATAAAACCGTCTGGATATTGGTGGTGTCTTCCAATAGTTTGATTTACTAAATCTTCTGGATCTCTGCTTATTTCAGACATAGAACTTGATCCATTTAAAATATACCCATCTTCGCCCTCAACTTTTAAAGTTATGTGAGCTGATTTCATATCATCTATTGAATAGGTTTCATCAAAAACTCTTATAAAGGGTCCAATTGAACATGAAGCATTATTATCTTTAGCTTTGCCCAAAAGGAGAGCCGAGCGCCCCTCAACATCTCTTAAATTCACATCATTACCAAGAGTTGCGCCTTTGATTATTCCTTTGCTATTAACAGCTAAAACAATTTCTGGCTCTGGATTGTTCCAATTTGAAATAGGATTTAGACCAACTTCTGTACCATAGCCAACTGATGATAAAGTCTGAGCCTTAGTAAAAACTTCAGCGTCTTTTCCTATTCCAACTTCTAAATATTGTGACCATAAACCTTCTTTGATAAGTGCACTTTTAACTTCAAGTGCTTTATCGGATCCAGGAATAATATTTTGCAGACTATCACCAATCAATCCACCTATATGATTTCTTAGACTTTCTGCTTTCTTAGGATCACCTGCTGCTCTTTCTTCAATTACCCTCTCAACCATTGATTTTGCAAATGTTACACCGCATGCTTTAATTGCTTGAAAATCACATGGAGCAAGTAGGCAATATTCAGATTTTTTCTTAAGACTTGATACAAATAATTCTTCAAGTGAAAGTAATTTTATCCGTTGAACGTTACTTAAATAATTTTTTACATCCTCTAGTTCAAGCAAGTCTCTTACTGTAGGGATCTCTTTTGATGTTATGTCATATACATCCCCATCTTTTATTATAATTAAACATGGGCCACCTTTAGAATTGTCCCATATTCTTCCAATAAAACATCCCTTTGAATAATTCATTCAACTCTCCCTAAAAACTCATGTTGATAATATAAATGAAAATTTGAATATTTAAATTTAATTATATAATGTTTAATTTTATTTACTTTATGAGGTGTTGTAATGAGTGCTTTTTTTGAATTGAGAATTTATCAAATTGCCCCTGGAAAAATGAATGAATGGGTTTCATTTATGGAAAAAACTATAATGCCCTTTCAAGTCGAAAAAGGTATGGTTATACATGGTAGCTTTGTTATGGATAGCTCTGATCAATTTGCTTTGGAAAATGGTGAACGTGTAATGAATTCAGAAACAAAGGGTAATACCTATGTTTGGATAAGAAGATTTGAAAATCAGGAAGAAAAAGTTAGATTATATAAAGAAGTTTGTGAAAGTAAGGAGTGGATTGAAAACATAGCCCCAACTGTTGCTAAATATGTAGATAGAAACTCAATATTAGTTCATAATCTTAGTTCAACCCCTCTTTCTGTAATGAAATAAAGAGGATAAATTTTGATACAATTATATGGAAGAAGAAATTCTATAAATGTGCAAAAGGTTTCATGGGCTCTCTGCGAATTAAATCTTGAATTTAAATGGCATGATGAGCATGGAAAATTTGGGAAAGTTGACGTAGAAAATTACGAGAAAATAAATCCTCAACTTATTGTCCCAACTTTAGATCACAAAGGATCTATTATTAAGCAATCAAACGCAATTGTAAGATACTTATATAGAAAATATACGGACGTATATGAAATTTCTAAAGACGAAGATATTGCAATTGCTGAGTCATGGATGGAATTTCAAACAACTGATTTGCAACTAAATATGACACCGATATTTTGGGGATTAGTAAGAAATCCACCAGAGGATCGTGATCAAGAACTGATTAATAAAAATATTATTTTATTAAATGAAAAGTTTGAAATTTTTGATAAATTTTTAGAAGGTCATGAATATATTTTAAATAATCAATTTGGTATGTCAGATATTATAATGGGCGCTGCTTCTTATAGATACCTTTCTTTACCTATTGAACGCCCAAATCTTTTAAACTTAAAAAGTTGGTACGATAAAATAAGTAACCGTGATTGTTTTAAAAAAAATATTCTTGGTACTTTTGGATAAAATTATATTCATATATGTCTAAATTAATTTTAATTCGTCATGCTAAATCTGATTGGAGTGGTAATGTTAATGATCTTCAAAGGGGTTTGAATAAAAGAGGTTATAATTCTTGTAGAGTTATTTCTAAGGAACTAAAAAAAAGAATAAATAAACCAGATTTGTTTTTAATCTCACCTGCATTTAGAGCAAAATTAACTTACGAAAATATCTTTTTAAATTGGGATGATAATGATAATAATTTATTCGTTGAAGAAGATTTATATCACGCATCAATAGAACAGATTAAAAAAAAATTAACTTCTAAAGTGGTTGGATTTAGTACAGTGGTTATAATAGGTCATAATCCCATTTTAAATTTATTAATGTATGAACTAACAACTAAAGGTCATAATAAATTACCAACTAATTTAGTTACTTGTGGTGTTGTTATGATAGAATATTCTGAAAATAATTTTAAAACACCACATTTTACAAACGGTGAAGTTGTCGATTATTTTTTTCCTAGAATGTATATGTAAAATTTTAAACCTTGATTTGTAATAAAATTTTAATATTATTGTAATAAATTTGTAATAATTAGGAAATTTATAATGATTCTTAGGTTTTTTTTCCCTTTTTTTATATTTATGAGTTTTAATTTTGTATCCCTAGCAGCATTACCAACTAACGACAATTTTAATAAATCAAGAAAAGTTAATTTTGTTGAAAATGTAAAATCAGCAAAAGAAAAATTAATATTAAAAGATTATGATAGTGTTATAAATCTTCTTTCTATTAATATTAAAAGTAGAAATATACCTGATAGTTACCTGGTAGAAAGTTTAATTAATAGAGGCAATGCATACTTCTTTACTAAAAATTATGATTCTGCAAAAGCAGACTATTTAAGTTGCTTGGATATAGAGTTATGCCAGAGAGCTGATATAAATCTCATTTTGGGTAAATTAGAGGTGAAGCTAGGTAATAATGAAATTGCAGCTTCTTACTTTAAAAATGCTATATTACTATCAAAAAATAACTTTAAAGTACTTTATGAAGCACTCAGTTTCTTTAAAAATCCTTAATTAATAATTTTGAAACAAAAATCCAAATAATTTGTAATAATTTAATGAAAGAATTTTTGCAATTATAAATTAATATAAGTTTTATTTTTTGTGTTTTTTTCATATCAAAATGACAATAGAAGTAGTCCTAAACCAAAAAAGAGTTGGCATTTTCGAAAACGTGGTCAACAAAACTATAAAAAGAAAAAAGTTGAAAGAAGAAACACCTCAGATCTTATAAATAAAATGATCAAATACGAATTTGAAAAAGATGAGTACCAAAGAATTCAAAAAATTAAGAATATAAATAAAATCGACAATAATGATTTTAAAAAAAGAAATGGTAGCGCTAAAACACTTAGGCAAAGACACCTGAAAAGGAAAACTTTTAAAAAACCTGTTGGAAAATCAGGGTGGGCCGTTTTTCATGGGCCTGTTTTAATAAAAATATGATATTATTTATTTTCTTCTAATTTTATATTAGATTATTTACAAGACAATTTTGATTAAATTGGAGGTAAGGACTTCAATGAAAGTTGGTTTCATTGGTTTAGGTAACATGGGCAAACCACTTGCTGATAGATTGCTTGTAAATAATGAACTTTTTGTTTATGATCTCGATCAAAAAAAATTAGAGTATTTTACAAACAAAGGAGCAATATCATGCTCTACCCCCTCAGAATTAGCTTCAACCACATCTAGAATTTTTTTATGTTTGCCCACAAGTGCAATCGTAGACAAAGTTATTAATGGAGAAAATGGATTAATTAAATCAGCAACAAAAGGTTCTTACATAATTGATATGACCACAGGGGAACCTGAAACCACAAGGAGAATAGCTAAAATACTTAAAGAAAAAGAGATTAATTTTATAGATGCTCCAGTTAGTGGAGGTCCAAAAGGGGCTCATCAAGGAAATATAGCTATAATGGTAGGTGGGACAGAAAGCCAATTCGCAAAAATAAAACCCATAATGGATGATATAAGTTCAAATATTTTCTATGCTGGCAAAATAGGATCAGGACACTCTATTAAAGCTGGCAACAATTTACTTAATTTAATTTGTAGGATGGCAACTTTTGAGGTTGTCTCACTTCTTGTTAAGGATGGTGTTGATTCAAATAAAGCAGTTGAAATTATTCAAAAAAGTTCTGGTAGAAACTATGCCACTGAAATCACACTCCCTGATAATATTTTATCTGGTAAAATGTTTCAGGGTTTTAGCACTGGTTTAATGAAGAAGGATGCAAGTGTAGCAACTAAAATAGCTTATGCAAATAAAATTGAAATTCCTTTAGGAAAATTATCTCAGGAATTGTTAAATAGGACTATTGACGAGTTTGGAGAAGATGCTGATATGAGCAATGTCGCTCTTACTTATGAAAAATTAACTGGTACAAAAATCAGACCTTAAAAAACTCTAATTAAACAACACCAATCCATGAATTAAAGTCCATAAAAAAAGTGACAGCATAACAGCAGCTGAACCGTAGTCCTTAGCTCTTTTAGACAACCCATGATATTCAAACGATATTCTATCAACAGCTGCTTCAACGCTAGAATTTAATAGTTCTATAATTAAAACGAGAGAAGTTGCAAAAGTCATGAATATTATTTCAATAGCACTAACTTCTGTAATAATTATTACAGATAAGGAAATTATTACTAAAAACATTTCTTGCCTAAAAGCGCTTTCTTCTCGGAGAGCAAAAATTAAACCTGACCATGAGTTTTTAGCCGCATGAAGTGCTCTTGTAATTCCAGTATTACCCTTATGAGGATTGTCTTCAATGTTGTATGTAGTGTCTTTGTCTCTTATGCTAACAAGATAAGACTCAAATGTTTTACTTGTTGATTCCCATGAAAATTTTTTAGCGTATTCTCTTGGCACTTTCCTTGGTATCAACAAAGCCTTCTTACATGCTTCTTTTAAGTTAGAATTTAGAATACCTGCATTCGAATTACCAATAACATCTAAAGGACCACTTACTGGGAAAGCAGCAACAGGAAGACCACAAGCCATAGCCTCTAATAATACAAGGCCAAATGTGTCCGTTTTACTCGGAAAGACAAATACATCTGCTTTGTTATAGTAATATTCTAACTCTTCTTTACTCTTAGCTCCATGAAAAATTACCTTAGGGTATTTTTTCTTTAATTCTTTAAATGCGGGTCCATCTCCTACAACCCATTTTTCATATGACAGGTCTATTTTTAAAAATTCTTCTAAATTTTTTTCTACAGCTACCCTTCCTACATTTAACAAAATTGGATTTTTATTTTTTCTTCTTCCTTTTTTTGGTTTAAAAATATCTAAATCTACACCTCTTGACCATATTTCAGGATTCCCAATTTTGTATTTTATCAAGTCTTTTTTAACTTCTTCAGTTGGCACCATTACCAGTTCAGATCTATTGTGAAACCATCTTAAGAATGAATAAGTGATTTTAAGTGGAAGTTTTGTTCTTGCATAAACATACTCAGGGAACCTAGTGTGATAAGCTGAAGTATAAGCCAAACCATTTCTACTAGCATATCCACGTGCTGCAAGGCCTAAAGGACCTTCAGTTGAAATATGAAGACAATCAGGATTAAAATCTCTGATCATAGATGAAACTTTTGCACCTGGAAAAAGAGATAATTTTATTTCAGGATAAGTTGGGCACGGTATTGTTAAAAAACCTTCTGGAGTAATCAGCTTTACCTCATGACCTAATTTTTTTAATTGCTTGGATGTTTCATCTAGAGTTCTTACTACTCCATTGACTTGAGGATACCACGCATCTGTTACTATTAAAATTTTCATGCTATTTTTTTTGTTACGGTTAAATCTTTATTATTTACATTATTGTGGTCTAGTAGAGCCCAATTAATAATTTCCAGCTCTCCATTCTGATGTTCTACAAGAGCAGTAAGAGATTCAACCCAATCACCATCATTAGCATAAATTTTATTATTAATTTTTTTCAATTCTGACTTATGAATGTGCCCACAAACAACACCATCACAGCCACGTCTAGATGCCTCTCTAACCATAAGAGTTTCAAAAGCGTTAATAAATGACACAGCCTTTTTTACTTTTAATTTTAAAAATTGTGATAGCGACCAATATGGTAAGTTAAGCATATGTCTTATTCTGTTAAACCATTTGTTTAACCAGAGGAGAAAGGTATATGCAGAGTCTCCTATGTAAGCTAACCATCTAGCATGTTGCATTACTTCATCAAAAAGGTCTCCGTGTATTACCCACAATTTTTCATTCCTAGCAGTTTTATGAAAAGCTTCATTTTTTATCTTAATATCACCAAATGTAATACCTAGAAAAGTTCTTGCCCCTTCATCGTGATTACCTGGAATAAATGTAATTTTTGTACCTTTTCTCGCTTTTCTTAGTATTTTTTGAATTACATCATTATGAGATTGAGGCCAATACCACTTTTTAGTTAAGCTCCACCCATCAATAATATCCCCAACTAAATATAAATAATTACTTTCATTATATCTTAAAAATTCGAGAAGATGTTCAGCTTGCGAGCCTGTTGACCCTAAATGAATATCGGAGATCCAAATAGCTCTATAGTTTTTGTTTTTGTGTTTAACCATTAATAAATAGAGAAATTTAATATTAAATTAAAATTTCTATATATAGGTTTTGTTACAAATTTATTTCTAAAAGATTAAATTAAAATATTCTCATTAATTGCTTTGATCTGCAAAGCTAGAAACTTTGAAAAAATTCTGCACTGAGCTAAACTTCCTGCATGAAACCAAAGTCCTGGCTGTTTGGTTTGCATCCACATATTTCTTAACTCTTGCCTTTCATCATCAAACCCCCAAATCGGACCAATTTTGTCTACAACTGCTTTGCCAAATAATTCTTCTACTACATATTCTTGACCTTTATATCCCGTAGCTGTAACCATCAAATCTATATCAAGCTTTTCTCCTGATTTCATTTCAATGCCAGAGGATAAAAAATTTTCAATGTTTGAAAATTGTAAAACTTTTATCTTACCATCTGCGATTAAATCTGATGCTCCTACATTGAAATAATAACCACCACCCCTTGTTAAATATTTAAATTGCCACCCAGAGTTTTCTTCTCCATATTCAAGGTTAAAGCCAACTCTTGTAAGTTTATCCAAAAGCGGTTTATCAATTCTCTTTGTTTTTTCAGTTAATAACTGGTGTGTCTTTTTGAGTACTTGTAGAGGTGTTGAAATAGTTATTAAATCACAATCGTCAGTATTTGGACCTTCATTATATAATTGATATGGCAATTGTGCGCTAGGTTCCACATTAACTACCATAGATGGTGAGCGTTGTACGATTTTTACATTTGCTCCATGAACATAGAGATCTTGTGCAACATCATGTGCACTTGTTCCAGTACCGTAAACTAAAACATTTTTTCCATTGTAGTGTTTTCCATTATCATAATCTGCTGAGTGAATGACCTTGCCTTTATAGTGATCCATGCCAGCTATTTTTGTGCGATTTGGAACTGAGCTTACACCAACAGCCATCACAATATGCTTTGGCTTCATGATCTTAATAGTGTCATCAGATAATTTGAGTTTTACTTTCCAGTGCTTTTTATTTTCGTCATATTCCGCCCCAATAAATTTTGTATTAGTCCATACATTTAATTCCATACTTTCAACATAATACTCAAACCACCCTGCCAACTTATCTTTTGGAATATATGTTGGCCAAGTAGAAGGAAAAGGCATATATGGTAAATGATTAACTTGTGTCTGATTATGTAATTTTAAAGAATGATATCTATTTCTCCAGTTATCTCCTATTCTTTCATTTTTATCTACAATAAGTGTGTCTATATTTTGTTGTTTAAGCCTTGCTGCAATTGAAAGACCAGCCTGACCACTTCCAACAACAATTACTTCTGGTTCCCTATTTTTATAAAGCCTATCTTCATTTCTTTTATCTAACCAATTAGGTCCTTCTAGTACATTTTGATATTGTTCATTGTTTTTTTTGTCAGAAGAACTTAGATCACTTAGGGCAGTCAGGAGACTCCAGGCTTTAAAATAACCCTTTCTTTCTTGATCTTCAAATAGACGAACTACTCCCTCACAATTTCCAAACTTTGTTTTGAAACTTAAAATAACTTCAATAACATTTTTTCCAGCTCTTATGACTTCTCTAGGAAGTGTTCTTTGCTGGTCAATTTGGAAACTCTTGGCAGAAACGTCCATTATTTTGTTGTAAAGATTTTCGATTACTTTCGATTTTCCCGATACAGTTTGTATCTTCCAGGTAAGGGCTAAAATATCTCTCCAATGACTATCTTCAAAAAACAGATTGGAAAGAATTTTTATAGATTCATCTTTATTTTTTTGCTGTGAAATAGCTTGATTGAAACTCTGCAACCAATTATCCACTTCACTTCTGATATTAATGATTTGGTTGTCTAACACAGTAAGCCTCAAGAAATTCGATGTAATTTTAGATGTCTATTAATACCAAACTATAGTATGTAATAATATAAATTTTTTATAAGATATTTCTACATGATTTTTGTGAAGGATTAATTATGAATAGATTAGAGCAAATTGCACAATTTATGTTAGATCAACATAACTCAAAACAAAACTATGAAAACTTACCAGAAACATTAATGCCTAAAGATTTTGATGAAGCTTATAAAATACAAAAAATCTTTCAAGAAAATTCTGGAAGAGGTAGCTTGGGTGGTTTTAAAATTGCTTTAGCTTCTAAAGTGCAGCAACAACTATGTGGGATAGACCATCCTGTTGCTGGTGGTATTTTTGCAAATGAAATCAAGTCAAGTCCTTCAACCTTTGAATTAGAAAACTTTCATGGATTAGGGTTGGAATTCGAAATAGCTGTAACATTATCAGATGATTTGAAACCTGAAATGGGACCATTTAATAAAGATAATATTAGAGAATTTATAAAATCCCTTTCACCAGCTTTTGAATTAATTATAGATAGAAATGCAGATTATTCTAATATAAATCCACTATCAATGATAACAGATAATGCTTGGTGTTCTGGTATAGTTATGGGCAAAGAACTTCCAAATTGGGGAAAATTAAACCTAGATATTATTAGATCACAATTATTTTGGAATGATGAAATTCCCCAAGACGCAATGATAAAGGACGCTAACCCACTTGAGTCATTGTCTTGGGTTTCAAACCTATTAACTTCGTTGGGAAGAACCATCCCAAAGGACAGTGTTATAATTACCGGAAGCGTGATTAGGACACGTGCTCCTAATAAAGGTGATCAAATAATATATAAAGTTGAGGATCTATCAGAAGTAGAGATTAAGATAATTTAATTTAAAACATTATACTCTAACAATGATCGTATTATCATGTTTATAGCAGATATACTAAAAAAAATGAGCAACAAATTTTTAAATGTTTTAGCATTTACTTTATTTCTAAGCTTTTCTCCTATTTGAAACCCTATTACTGCAACCACTGACCCAAGAGCTCCATAAATAAACATATTAGGCTGAAAAACACCTGTTGCTATATATCCAATTGATACAGGTATGCAACCAATGGTAATTAAAAAACCACTTACATCAACAAACTGTTTAGGTTTTACATTTTTCATTAATAAATACATTGTTACTGGAACTGCCCATATTGATGCTGCACCTCCAACTAAACCTCCTAATGCCCCGAGACCACCTTGCCAAAAATTGTCATGATTAGGTTTCATTTTAAAATTAAAACCAAAAACTTGGAGACAAACAAATAAAAGAACGGCAATAGCAAAAATGAGACGAACTACATCGTCTCCAATTTGATTTGCATAAAAAGAAGTAATTAAGATACAAACTACTAATGACGTAGCGAAATATTTATAATTTTTTACTAGTTCTCTGGGATTATCTGCCTTACTCAGCTGCCACATGTTTGCAACGGTCATTGGTATTAGATTAAGTCCTAATGCCATTAATGGTGAAACAAAAAAAGTCATAATTGTAATTGCTGTTGTTGGAAGACCAATTCCAATTACCCCTTTAACAACACCAGCAACAAAAAAAGCAAAACTTACTATTAGGGCAACTTCATTTGAGTTAGTTGATATATCCAATGATTAAACCTTGAAGAATGTAATTTTATAAAATTTTAATATCATGTATTTCATAATTAACTTAGTCATTTCTTTGTAAAAAATGATAATTATGCCTTGAAACTAGTCTTAAAGAATCTTTCAAGTTCTTAATCTAAAATTTTTTAAAAATAACCAAGGACATTTGGATAAAGATTGGCGCAAATATTGGGATAAAATATAAGAATTATTACAGTCTATTCACATTGACAATAACCAAAGTTCAATTAATGAAATAAACTTTAATATTTTTGTAATCAATAACAATATAATTATTTATATGGAAATTAACTCAATATATGAATTGGCCAAAGATGATCTAATTACATGGTTACCATTAAAAAATATTTTCTTTAATGAATTTCATTATTCTCAAAATTTTGGAAATTTAGGATTATGTGGTTGTCCTGGCACTTTATTAGATTCTAAGAATCAAATTATTGGGATTCAAAAAACATTGAAAATCTTTAAAAATCACAACGTTAATGTTGTTTTATCTCTTACGGAAACATCAGAACTAAAATCACTAGGATGTGAAAATTTAATAAAGGAAATTAAATTAAATAATTTCGTTTGGTTACATTTTCCAATTAATGATTTTAATATACCTACTAAAAATTCACTTTTAAAGTTAAATTTACTTCTCTCGGATCTAGAAAATTTTTTAAAAAAAGAAAAAAATATTATTATACATTGTAAGGCGGGATTAGGTAGAACTGGCACAATCGCATCATTATTATTAGCTAAATTAGGAATATCCCCAAAAGATGCCATTAAATTTATAAGAAAATATAGACCAGGATCAATTGATACAGATGAGCAAAAAAACTTTGTTTTAAATTGGAAATGTTAACAAGATGATTCTTTAATCATCAAAAAATTATTTTTTATTTTGTTCATTCATATAACATTCAAATAAGAAATAATTTTTTTCTATAATTAAACTACTGATTTCTATAACTAAATTTTAATTTAACAATTTAGAAATAAAAATTAAACAAAACTGAAATATTTGAAGATCAAAAAGCAAAGAATTATGGAGTTTTTTTATGCTTAAAATAATTAATATTTCTAAATATTTTGATCAAGTTAAAGCTGTTAATAATGTAACAATAAATGTTGAAAATTCCTCAATGATTGGAATTATTGGAAGATCAGGTGCTGGTAAATCTACATTATTAAGAACAATAAATAGACTCACTGACGCTACCTCTGGCGAAATTCTTTTCCAAGATCAAAATATATTAGATTTGAAGAAAAAGGATAAACTCGCATGGCAAAAAAATTGTGCCATGATATTTCAACAGTTTAATCTTGTTCCAAGATTGGATGTTCTTACAAATGTTATGTTAGGCAAATTGAATGAGATGTCTACTGTGCGTGCTAGTCTAAAACTTTTTACATCTGAAGAAAGACATGTCGCATTAAACTTACTAGACAAATTTGGCATGATACAGACTGCTCTACAAAGAGCTGAAACACTCTCCGGTGGTCAGCAACAAAGAGTTGCAATATGTAGAGCTATGATGCAAGACCCTAAACTAATCCTTGCAGATGAACCTATAGCTTCATTAGATCCTTTAAATGCTAGACTTGTTATGGAATCTCTTAGAAAAATTCATGATGAACAAAATATCACAGTGATTTGTAACCTACATACTCTAGATACTGCAAAGCAGTATTGTGATCGTATTATTGGTATGCAGAACGGAGAAATAGTGTTTGATGATTTACCATCAAAACTTACAAATCAAAAAGCTAGAGAAATTTATGGTGCTGAAGCTGACGAAGCTTTTGAAGGCACTATGACATCAGTTTCATTAGAGAGCGCAGATATTAAGAAGACTGCATGAACTTATGAAAATTAGAAGACCAAACTTAAATCAATGGAGAAATATAAATGTTAAAAAAATTATATAGTTTTTTAGCTGTAGTGACCGCTTTTTTAATGGTTTCTGCAGCTAATGCAGATAAAAAATACGATGGACCAAAAATGGACCTCAGTAAATTTCAGCCTGAATTCAGAATTGGATTTCTTGGAGATGAAGCATCCCAGGATATCATTGCACGAAATGGATGCCTAAAAGATTATGTTGAAAAAGCATATAATGTCCCAGCTAAAATGTTTACCTTTAAGGACTATGCTGGAACCATGGAATCAATGCTTGGTGGTAACCTTGATTACACTTGGTTTGGTTCTTCTGGTTATGCTGGAGTTTATCTACAAGACCCTAATGCGGTTGTACCTATATTAACTAGAATGCAACCTACTGGTGACACTGGTTATTATTCTGTAATGGTAGCGAGAAAAGATTCTGGTATAAAATCCCTAGATGACCTTAAAGGAAAAAAATTAGGTTTTGCTGATCCTAATTCTACTTCTGGATATCTAATTCCATCTATTGAATTACCAGAATTATATAACGTTAATATTGATACTTACTTCTCAAAGACACAATTTTCTGGTGGTCATGAAAACAACGTATTAGCTGTGCTAAATGGTGACGTTGATGCAGGTGTTACATGGGTATCTGGTGTTGGTAAATGGGAAGAAGGATACTCATCTGGTAATTTAAGAAAAATGGTTGATAAAGGTATCTTAAATATGGATGACCTTGTTCAGGTTTGGTCATCAAAATTAATTCCTAATGGCCCAATTGTAATGCCAAAGAAATTACCACAAGAAGCTAGAGACGTTATGGTTGGAATGAAGCAATGGATACACAAAAATGATCCAAAATGCAGTGAAGATGTTGCAAATGGTATTGTAAAAGCTTGGGTTCCAGTTGATCATAGTTTCTACGAAGTGATCGTAAAAGCTAGAAAAGCAAAATTAGAAGCCAAGAAGAAAAAAGGCTAATTAACTTTCATGCAAAAGACAGTGTTTAGCTGTCTTTTGCATACTTTATTAACTCAATCAATAATAATATTATAGTTGGAAATATAATGTATTCAGACAATATTTTAGGTTTTGAAACAATTGAGAAAAACCTAAAAGCCATGGCTTTTAAAAGACTAATTTATTCTTTCATAAGCATTCTAGCTATTTTATTTCTTCTTTCCAGTGGACTTACAATAGCAGAAGAAAATAATGCTGGAAGCTTTCAAAGGGGATTGAGTAAATTTTTTGACTACCCTGTTGATCTCTTCAAAGAAGCATTTGAGTCTGGTTGGAGATGGTATGCATATGTATTCAAATATCTTCCAGATTTAATAACAACAATAAACATGGCTTTTTTTTCAACACTATTCGGGGCAATTTTTGCTCTTCTCTTGAGCCTGTTTGCAAGTAAAAATTTAATTAAAAACCAATATATAGTTACTTTATCTAGAAGAACCATGGATATTCTGAGATCATTCCCTGAGTTGGTTATTGCTATGATATTTTTGTATCTGATGGGAAAATCAGAATTACCTGCAGTTATTGCAATAGTAATTCATACTGCTGGAGCTCTAGGAAAATTATTCTCTGAAGCTATTGAAAATGCTGATAACAAACCAATTGAAGGATTACAATCTTGTGGAGCAAGTTGGTGGCAACGAGTTAGATTTGCAGTTATTCCTCAAGTAGTACCTTTATTTATCTCATACACCCTTCTGAGGTTAGAAATTAATGTAAGAGCGTCAACCATCCTTGGTTTTGTAGGTGCTGGAGGTATTGGAGAAGCATTGTCTGCTGTAATTCAGTTTAGATATGGAGACGAAATTATAGCTATTATGTTTTTATTAGTTATAACTATAATTTCCTTAGATTATTTCTCCAGATTTCTTAGGGGTAGATTAATTGGAGACAATAAGTAATGGAGCAAGTATTAAATCAAAATGTTATTGATGCAGTTGATCTAAAACATAAAAAACATATTAGAATTCTTATTATAACTGGATTTGTGTTTCTTGTTTATTTAATTGGGTCAATATTACACTTTGATCTACCTAACTTAGCTAAAAAGTGGAATAAAAATCGAGCGTCTATGTTTATGTTAGATATTTACGCTCACAAAGACCATATAAAAATGAATTGGAAAGATCCTCAGAAAATTGACGTAAGATTTGAGGGTGGTCACAGGCATGTTTATAAAGATGATCCCACTTGGCTTATTAGAAATAAAAATAATCAATCTACAATTGTTAACTTTGATAATGGTGGTCAGTTTGTTTTCTTTCCTAATAGAGTGGAAATGAGAAATTTTCCTAATATCAATGAACCATTCATTTTTAAGCTTAATAAAAATGGTAAACCTTATGTTGATGGGTATGTTGGAAAGGAAAGTATGTTGCCAAGTTGGATGCGTGCAACAGAAAATAAAGTTGAAGTGAGACCTTCTTTATATGAAAGGCTTCAGGTATATGGATCAAAAGTCGAAGTTCATAGATACGAGTTAGGATGGAAATATTTTTGGTTTGATTTCGATAGCCCTCTTGTTGGAAAGGGATTTCTTGACGCTATATCACTTATGTTTAATGAAGACAGAGTAGATCCAAAAATTTCAAATTTTAATCTTGTTGTAAATGAATTTTTAGAAAATGAAATATGGCACCACAACACCGTTTTGTTTGCTATGGTTGAAACATTATTAATGGCCATTCTTGGAACATTAATTGCCTCAATGGTTGGTCTTCCACTAGCTTTTCTTGCTGCTTACAATGTTACTCCACTTTCCTCAATAAGGTTTTTTCTGAGAAGACTCTTCGACATGCTTCGCGGAATAGATATGTTAATTTGGAGTTTAATATTCCTTAGAGCTTTCGGTCCTGGACTTTTTACTGGAATTTTTGCAATCGCATTTACAGACACAGGCACTCTTGGTAAATTAATGTCTGAAGCTATAGAAAATACTGATAAAAAAGATAAAGAAGGTATCCAGTCAACTGGTGCAAACAAAGTTCTTCAACATAGATTTGGTATCATTCCACAAATACTACCAATTTTCATTTCACAAAGTTTATATTACCTAGAGTCTAACACAAGAGCTGCCGTAATTATTGGGGCAATGGGTGCTGGAGGTATAGGCTTACATTTCCTTGGGGCATTAATGACTGGAAATGATTTTGAAAACGTTGCTTACATGGCAATTTTAGTTTTAGTTGCTGTAATGTGCATTGATACTATGTCAGCCAAACTAAGAAGATTATTAATTGGTATAGAGGATAAGAAATAAAGGAGTTACTATGAATAGATATATTTTAATAATAGTTTTTTTAATTTACCCGTTACTTGTTCAAGCTCAAAGCAAAGACACAAAAAATATAAGCAATGAGGTGTCTTCTCAGGAAGCTGGAACATTAGTTAATACAGAAGAAATTTTTCAAAAACTTATAGATAAATGTGATGATGTTAACCTTCTTATGTTAAGAGCCAGAATAAGATTAGAGTTACCTAGAATAGATAAATCTGACGCTGATACAGTCGAAAAAATGCTGTTAGAAGGTTTTGAAATGTGTGCACAAAAAAAACCTGAGGAAGCTAAAGTAAAATTAACAGAAGCATACGAAATCGCAAAAAAAGCTGCCTCGGAAAAATTTGGCCAAACTGGTACAGGTGGATTAGAAACTGTTAAAAAAGATATCGAACCTCTAAAAGATACAAACTCTTCTAATGGTATAAATGATAAGCCATGGTGGAAATTCTGGTAATTGAAATTTAATTTTATATTAAAATATTTGTTAAAAAAATGAAAAATTATTTCGTAATGATCTTCTAAAAAAGGGGATAGTATGAAATTAAAACCATTTGACAAATCTGGAAAATTTTACAAAGGCAATTTGCATGGACATAGCGATTACTCTGACGGACTGCTTAAACCAAAAACTGTGATTGAGTTTTACAAATCATATAGCTATGATTTTACATGTCTTTCTGATCATTTATGGCATGACAAGAGATTTGCTGCAGAAAGTGTAAATGATGTTTCTGATTTTAATTTTAAAGATTTTATTACAATTCCAAGTGCTGAAATTCATGTAAAAGGAAAAAAGTACGAAAGAGCTGGCTTGTGGCATCTTGTTGCTAACGGTTTGCCTTTAGATTTCAAAATTGCATCTGATAATGAAACAGTAGATGAACTACTTAACAGAATCATAGAGACTGGAGCATTTGTAACAATAGCTCATCCAGAGTGGTATTCATTATCTTCTGATGAGGCCATTAAAGTAAGTAATGCTCACGCAGTTGAAATCTATAATCACGCAGCAACAATTAGCTCAAATAGAGGTAGTGGAATAGCTACAGCTGACTTCCTACTAAATAATAATAAAAAAATTTTACTAACTGCATCTGACGATTCGCATTTTCATAAAGAAGATGCTTTAGGAGGTTGGGTATTCGTAAAATGCAAAAACCTGTCTATACAAAATATTTTATATTCTCTTAAAAATGGCAATTATTACTCTTCTACAGGGATAGCAATACATAATATAGAACTTGATGATAATGAACTCTTAATACAATGTAGTCCAGCTTCACACATAATTATTTCAGGCTCCTCTAATACCTGCCTTTCCAAAAATGGTTACAACATTACAAGTGCCAAATTTGATTTAAATAAGCTTGATACAAGTTTTTTTAGAGTAACAGTATTAAACGAGTATGGTAAATATGCTTGGTCTAATCCTTACTGGTTAGATGAAATTTTTAAAGATTGGAGTAACGATTGAAGATACTAGAGTTAACATATCTCAATGTTTTTATTTTTTTAGCACCTAGTTATTAACATGAAAAAACTTGATAAAAACAGACCTTTAATTCACTCAGATTGTCAAGTTGTAGACAGTGATTTTGGTTCATTTGTTGAAATAGGTGAATATTCTATTATTTCAAATTCTAATTTCGGTGATTATTCTTATTGTACAAGATTTTGTGATATAGCCAATACAGACATAAAAAAATTTTCTAATATTGCAAGCTCTGTTAGAATAGGTCCAACGGACCATCCAATGGAAAAAGCAAGTCTTCATCATTTTTTATATAGATCAACTGACTATTGGGAAGACAAAGAACATGACAAAGATTTTTTTAAAAACCGATATTCCAGAAAAACTATAATTGGCAATGACACATGGATAGGACATGCTGCTATTGTTAAACCTGACATTACAGTTGGGGATGGTGCTATAATTGGAGCTGGTTCTGTTGTTACCAAAGATGTGGAAAGTTATACTATTGTAGCAGGAAATCCCGCTAAAATTATTAGAAGAAGGTTTTCAGAAAAAATTGCAATTCAATTGTCTGAAATTCAATGGTGGAATTGGTCTCATGAGAAAATAGGATCTTCCTTAGACGACTTTAGAACTTTAAGTGTTGAAGATTTTATATCAAAATATAAATAGATTAGGATACTGCATTTGATGATTTAATAAATCTGTCAACAACGCTTTTACAAACACTTGCAATCTTTCCATTACATATTGTTGCTTCTATCTCTCTTGTTTTTGGGTTAATAATTACTAAATCTGCGTAATTTTCTACTTTGATAGCTCCTCTTTTGTCAATATTTAGTGCCTTTGCGGGATTTTCTGATATTAATGCCCATGCATTTTCAATAGAACAAATCTTATGATCTAACAAATACCAAATTGACTGGAGTAGTGATGGATAATAATAATCTGATACTAGAATACTACAGTATCCTAGTTTTAATAATTCTAATGTAGATATATTTCCATTATGTGAACCACCTCTGACTAAATTAGGCGCACCCATTATTACATTTTCATTATTGAAGTATGCTTCTTTAGCAGCTAAAATACTTGTTGGAAACTCACAAATATTAGCACCAAAACTTCTAAACCATTTTCTATCCTTTTTGCTTTCATCATCATGCGAACCAAATTTAATATTATTAGATTTCATAAAATTGCTTAATGTTTTTAAACTATCACTTACTTCATTTTCTTTTGTTAATCGATAATTCACAATATTTGCAAGTTCACTTTTTTCCATAGACATTTTATTAGCCCATGTTGCAAATGCTGTTGGTTTGTTTTGAATTTTTTCTATGGCATCAGGTATATGATTGTTGAATACCACATAATTAAGTTTGTATTCTGTAATTAAATCAATAAGTTCTTGAACTTTTTCTACAAGATGCGTTTCGTACCTTACCTGAACATTTATATTAGTTATCATAGAAGGTCTGTATTTATTGAGATTTTCTAAAAATATTTTAGCGTATTCAGGACTTCTTATTCTACCTTCCCAGCTATAACTACATGCTAGGTAAGCCGTAGTAATGCCATTAATGGAAAGTTCTTTGTCAACAATTTTAAGAGTATCATTTATATCAAAACTTACGCCTGGCCTTGGAAATAATTGTCTTTCAAATCCATCTCCATGTAAGTCTATTATTCCAGGTAATACCCAAAAACCCGTCAAATCTATAACTGGATAATTTTTTTTAGGGTATTGATTAGTTTTATTAACTTCAATTGAAGTTAAAAATTTATCTTCAATAGTTATGGTTCCCGATTGCATTTTATTATGATGCAAAAATTTACTGCCCTGTAAAATATATCCTGAAAATTGATTTGATTGTATTTGGTTCATATATTTTAGTTATCTTAATTTTATTAATTTTATATTACAAATATCAAAAGCTTAATCTTCTAATGTTAATTGAATTCTTTCGCCAACAAACCATGTTTGACTGAACTCTATTGGAATACAATTTAAATCTTGATTCACATATGTTGTTTTAAGAAGTGGGCTATTAATTTTACAATCAAGTAAATTTGCTTGAATACTATCAGCTAGCTCTGCGATTATATTAGTGTTTGACCTAACAAAATCATTTACACCCAACAACTTTAGTGTGTTTGTGACAGATAATTCTTTTTGAAATATTTCTAGAAAACTGGGAAACCTTTTATTTGGAATTATTCTTTTAGTTATAATAGATGGAATATTATTAATTTTACCAGTTGTTTCTATTAAAAGAATCTCATCTTTTGAATTTATTTTTAAATTATCAGCTTCTATCTTGGATGCTTTTCTATACTCTGATCTAATAATTGTTGTTTTAGGAATATTGTTTTCATGAGTAATATTCTCTGAAAATCTTACTCTTTTTCCAAGTTTATATTTTAACTTAGAAGCTTGAACAATTACACCAGAACCTCTTTTAGAAAACAAAATTCCTTCATTTTTTAATATTTGCAAAGCTCTTCTAACCGTGTGTCTATTTACTCCAAATCTTTTTGAAAGATGATTTTCAGAAGGTAGTTTATCACCTGAATTGTATATGTTATCCGCCACATCTTTTTTTAATGCTTCATAAATTTGATAATAAATGAGTTTAGAATTCATGTAATAAAAACTTAATAAAAATATAATTGTATAATTAATGTTTTATAATTATAAGTTGTATAGTTGTATAGTAAAGAAGTAATTAAATGATTGAAAAAAGAAAATCTTGGATGAGTTTGTTAGCAACATCTAGCCAAAGTGATTTGTTAAATCTCTGGGAACAAAAAAAAATAAAAGTCAATTATGTATGGTTAAGAACACCTGAAATTGGAAGCATAATGGCTCAAGGAAGAATGGGTGTAACTGGAGATAAATTTAATATTGGTGAAGTTACTGTAACTAGATGTTCCTTAAAATTGAATTGTGGAACAATAGGTCATAGTTATGTTCAAGGAAGAAGTAAGAAAAAAGCTGAAATAAGCGCATTATGTGATGCTCTTATGCAAACTAAAATGTCTAAAGAAATAAATAAAAATATTATTATTCCTTTAGAAAAAATTAAAAAAGATAATAAAGACAAAATTCTCTCAAAAGCTGAAGCTACAAAAGTTGATTTTTTTACTCTTGTAAGAGGAGAAAGCGATTAATGGAAAATTATCCTTTTTCTGAAAATTCTATAAATAGTTCTATTGCTTTTAGATCATTAGTAAATGCAACATCATATCCAGGTAGAACTTTTCAGATAAATAAACTTAACAAACCAAGTGTATTGTCAAATGCAGCAGCGACAATATTAATTACGTTATGTGATAATGAGAGTAATGTTTACCTCTCAAAAGAATATAATACAGATGAAGTAAGGAATTGGTTAATTTTTAACACTGGTGCCATTATTAGTAACAAAAAGAATGCTGATTTTGTAATTGGTACATGGAAATCTTTATTGCCATTAAATGATTTCAAAATAGGAGTTCCTGAGTATCCAGAAAGATCTGCAACTTTAATAATTGAAGAAACAAAATATAAAAAAGTAAAATGCAACATTGATGGTCCAGGCATAAAAAATAAATTAAATATTGATTTACCTAATCCTGAATTATTTATCGAAAATAATAATCTTTATCCTTTAGGTTTAGATTTCTATTTCACAAATGACCTAGAAATTTTATCTATTCCTCGTTCAACAAAAATTAATATCATAAAATCGGAGCTTTAGATGTATGTAGCTGTTAAAGGTGGGGAAGTAGCAATTGATAACGCTCATTCTTGGATGTCAGAAATAAGAAGAGGTGATACATCCATTCCAAATATTTCCCTTGATCAAATATCAGAACAACTCACACTTGGCGTTGATAGAGTAATGTCTGAAGGTTCTCTATATGATAAAGAACTTGCTGCATTAGCTATAAAACAGTCTAGAGGTGATTTGATAGAAGCTATATTTTTGTTAAGAGCTTACAGAACAACTCTTACAAGATTTAGTTACAGCAAACCAGTTAATACAGCAAATATGACATGCCTTAGAAGGATTTCAGCAACTTTTAAAGATATACCAGGTGGACAAAAATTAGGTCCTACTTTTGATTACACGCATAGGCTTTTGGACTTTAAATTACTAGCTGAAAATGAAGCACCTATTAGTCCCAAAAAAAAATATAATGACAACAAAATGCCTCACGTTTTAAGTTTTTTAAATCAAGAAGATTTAATGCAGAACGAAAAAGATAACAATCTTGATCCTATCGATATAACTCGAGAACCTATTAGCTATCCAACATCTCGTTCGGCAAGGTTACAAGCATTATCAAGAGGAGATGAGGGTTTTTTACTTGGTCTCGCATATTCTACTCAAAGAGGATATGCAAGAAATCATGCATTTGTAGGGGAACTAAGAATTGGCATAGTTGACATTGAGCTTTATATTCCAGAATTAGGTTTTGAAATTAATGTTGCTGAGATCATTTTAACTGAATGTGAAACGGTAAATCAATTTCAAGGATCCAAAATTGAACCTCCACAATTTACAAGAGGTTATGGTTTAGTATTCGGACAGACTGAAAGAAAAGCTTTAGCAATGGCCTTGATCGATAGAGCTTTAAGATGGAAAGAATTAGGTGAAGATTATTGTGGCGCACCAGCACAAGACGAAGAATTTGTTATTTCACATTGCGACAACATTCAAGCGACTGGTTTTTTAGAGCACATAAAACTACCACATTATGTTGATTTTCAATCTGAACTAGAGCTCATTAGAAAAATTAGAGCTGACGCCAAAGTTAATATGAAAAGGTAATAAAATGAATGAAATGAGTAAAAATGAAAATTTAGATATTCAAATTTATAATTTTGCTTATTTAGATGAAAATACAAAAAGAATGATAAGACGAGCTCTTCTGAAAGCATTATGTATACCTGGCTATCAAGTACCTTTTTCCTCAAGAGAAATGCCAATGCCATATGGTTGGGGTACTGGTGGAATTCAGGTAACATCTGCTTGTTTAATACCCAAAGATATTTTAAAGGTAATAGATCAAGGCGCCGACGATACTACAAATGCAGTATCAATAAGAAAATTTTTTCAAAAAACTGCAAATGTAGCTGTAACTGAAAAAACTTCAGATGCATCTCTTATACAAACTAGACACAGAATTCCTGAAACAAAATTAAAAGAAAAACAAATATTAGTATATCAAGTACCAATTCCAGAACCTCTTAGATTCTTAGAACCAAGAGAGACAGAAACTAGAAAAATGCATGCTCTTTCTGAATATGGATTAATGTATGTAAAACTTTATGAAGATATTGCAAAACATGGTCATATTGAGACAGCATATGCATATCCAATAAAAACAAATGGAAATTATGTTACTGACCCTTCTCCTATTCCAAAATTTGATAATCCCAAAATGAATAATAGTCCAGCTATTCAACTTTTTGGCGCTGGAAGAGAACAACGAATTTATGCTATTCCACCTTATACAAATGTTAAAAGTCTTGATTTTGAAGACTATCCTTTTGAAGCTATGAAAGCTAATTTCAAATGTTCAATATGTGGATCCAGTGATAGTTATTTAGATGAAATTATTGTTTCAGATGATGGTAAACGATCATATATATGTTCAGACACAGACTATTGCAAAGAACAAACCAAATTAAATTCAAAAAAAGAAGATTAATTATGAAGCAAAATTTCTTATTTCAAGCCTCTAATATTTCTAAATACTATGGCCAAAATATAGGTTGCAAAAATGTATCTTTAGATATTAATCCTGGAGAGGTCCTTGGAATTGTTGGCGAATCAGGTTCTGGGAAGTCTACATTATTAAACTGTATTTATGGAAATTTAGAAGTTGATGAAGGAGATATTTTCTTAAACGACAAATCAAAAACAATCCTCAATTTTACAAAAATTTCGGAACCAAAACTTCGTTTAATTCAAAGATCTGATCTAGCATTTGTGCATCAAAATCCTCGTGATGGTCTCAGAATGAATATAAGTGCAGGAGGAAATATTGGTGAAAGATTAATGGCAATTGGTCATAGAAATTATGGTGAAATTAGAGAAATCGCTGCAAATTGGCTAGAAAAAGTTGAAATTGATGTTAACAGAATTGATGATAAGCCAAGTACTTTTTCTGGAGGAATGCAACAAAGACTTCAAATTGCAAGAAATCTTGTAACTAGACCAAGATTGATTTTTATGGATGAACCTACTGGAGGTTTGGATGTATCTGTACAAGCTAAAATCTTGGATTTATTAAGAAACCTTGTAAGAGAACTTGGCATTGCTGCAGTAATAGTTACACACGATCTTGCAGTAGTTAGACTTTTAGCTGATCGTATAATTGTAATGCAAAATGGAAATGTAATAGAAGCTGGTTTGTGTGATCAGGTTTTAGATGATCCACAGCATAAATATTCGCAATTATTAGTTAGTTCAGTATTACAGGTGTAAAATGATACAAATTAAAAATTTAAACAAATCATTCCAACTTTATAATCAAAACGATACAAACATAAATGTATTTAAAAATATAAACTTCAGAGTTAATAAAGGTGAGGTTGTTGCACTTACTGGCAACTCTGGCACAGGTAAATCTACTTTATTAAAATTAATCTATGGAAGTTATGTGATAAGTAAAGGTGATGTTCTTATTTCAGATATTAATATTAGAAAATCATCACCTAGAGATATTTTAAAACTAAGAAAGAATAAATTGGGGTATGTTAGTCAATTTTTGAGAGTTGTACCTAGAGTGCCAACAATAGATGTTGTAATAGAACCCTTGCTTGAGATTGGATGTGAAAAAAAAATTGCATTAAAAAAAGCTCAAGAAATATTAGAAAGACTTAATATTCCAAAAAATTTGTGGAACTTATCTCCCTTAACTTTCTCAGGAGGTGAACAACAAAGAGTAAATATTGCTAGGGGTTTTATTCATAATTATCCGTATTTACTTTTAGATGAACCAACCGCAAGTCTGGACCAAAATAATAAAAATGTTGTATTAGATTTAATAGAAAAAGCTAAGCTAAATGGTTCAGCTATAATAGGAATATTTCATGATGAAACAGCTAGAAACAAAGTTGCTACAAGAGAAGTCAATTTAGAAAATTTATGAATTAATGAAAAAAACTAATGGCAATTTATTTGTGATTGTAGGAGCTTCTGGAGTAGGTAAAGATACTTTATTAAATGAAATAAAAGCTAGGCTAGAAAATTTTTACTTTGTAAAAAGGTATATTACCAGAACCCTCGATAAAAATAATGAAGACCATATCGCTATATCAAATACTGATTTTCAAAATAAGGTTAAAGATGGTTTTTTTGCAATAAGCTGGCAAGCACATTCCTTATCATATGGTATTCCAAAAGATATTGAAGATGAATTGAAAAAAGGTGTTAATGTAATTTTTAATGGATCAAGACTCGCTTTGAAGCAAATTAGGGAAAGTTATCCTGATGCAAAGATTATTTGCATTATTGCTTCCAAAAAAGCTATTGAAAGCCGTCTTATATCAAGAAATAGAGAAAGTAAGGATGATATTAAAAAAAGACTTAATAGAGAAGTTGGAAAATTACCTTCGGATACAATCTATGTTAAAAATGACATTGATTTAGAAACAGGCGTAAATAACTTAATTAATGCTTTAAATTATTAAATTTAAATCTTTTAATAAAATAAAATTTTTCATCACTCTTTTGTCCAAAAACACAAATATTATTAAAGTTTATCTTACTTAAATTAACTTGTTTTAAAATGTTTTGAAGAGATTTAAACACGCCATCAATTTCCTCAATATTTAATTTACTGGTAAGAGTTAAGTGAAATTTGAATTCATTAAATACGTAAGGATAACCCCACTTATAGAGCATTTTTTTTTGATTTGGGGTTAATTTTTCAGGATTTCTTTTTTTTAATTCATCTTCAGAAAGCTCATCTCTTAAATAATCTAATCCCTTTACAAATTTATTAGATACTTCATTTACTTTGAGATTATTAGTAGGAATTAATGCAATGAAATTACCTAATTTTTTAATAATTAGTTCGTCTAAATTAAAACTATGTATTTGTTTTGATATTTCACAAACTTTATTTTCAAGATCATTAAAGGTATACCCATCCTTTAATCTAAATGGAGCTTTTATTGTGCCATGAAATCCATATTGTTTTGGTGCAAGTACAAATCTAGAAAATTTCTGTAAATTGGGTGAACTTGAAAGATCTGACTTAGTAGTTTCTAAACCTTTATAAGGATCCCATCCTAACCAACATTTACCAAACACATCTAGCTCTGAATTTTCTAAAGGTGCATAATATATTGCATATCTTTTATAATATTCTTCCATAAGATTTACATATTATAGTTTTGTTTCAATTTAATTAATATATTTTAACTTTTAAAAAAACTGTAATATTAGAGTCATATGAATGGATATTTAAGGATTTCATGTTGTCTGATGTCATTTTAAATAATGTTAATATTGTAACTGAAGACGAAGTCTTTTTGGGAAGTATTCAATTAAAAGATGGGTTTATTAAAAGGGTCAATAAAGGAAAAAGCTCTATACCTAGATCTATAGATTGCAATGAAGATTATTTAATTCCAGGTTTAGTTGAACTACACACAGATAATTTAGAAAGGCATCTCAAACCAAGACCTGGTGTAAGTTGGCCTATAAATAATGCTCTTACAGCTCACGATGGAGAATTAGCATCTGCAGGTATTACAACTGTTTTCGATGCTTTAAGAGTAGGATCTATTAACAGAGATGGTGTGCATAGATATGACAAATATGCAAGAGAAACAGCCACCTCTATCAATAACTTATCAAAAGACAAATCTTTTAAGATTGATCATTTTATTCATCTAAGAGCTGAAATATGTTCAGAAAATTTAATTCAGGAGTTAGAAGAATTCAACGATGAGGATAAGGTAAAAATAGTTAGTCTTATGGATCACACACCAGGCCAAAGACAGTTTCGTGATGTTTCACAGTTCAAAGTTTATTTATCAGGGAAATTTGGTCTTTCGGAATCACAAATTCAACAACACTTTTCATACTTAAAAGATCTTCAAAAAATGTTTGGTAAAAAACATAAAATTGAAACAATAAAATTTAGTAAAAGATTAAATGCAGTATTGGCTAGTCATGATGATACTACAATTTCTGATGTGGAAGAGAGTTGTTCACAAGGTATAAGTTTAGCTGAGTTTCCAACCACTCTTGAAGCAGCAACAAAGTGTAAAAGCAGTAACATAAAAATAATAATGGGAGCACCAAATTTAGTAAGAGGAGGATCTCATTCAGGTAATGTTTCAGCTCAATCACTTATTGATAAAGACCTTCTAGATATTTTAAGTTCAGATTACGTGCCTTCATCATTGATGATGGCAGCGATAATGTGGGGCATAAAATCTAATAATTTACCCAAAAGTATCGCTGCAGTAACTGCTAACCCCTGTAAAGTTACAGGCTTAAATGATAGAGGAATGATTAAAGAAGGTTTAAAAGCAGATTTGGTAAGATTAAGTATTAAAAAGGATTTACCAATCATTAGAAAAGTATGGTCAAGTGGTCGAGAAGTTGCTTAAATAAAAGATGTATCCAAAACATAAAAAATTAAATCTATCATTTTTAGATAAATACCTAACTCTATGGATATTTCTTGCAATGATTATAGGTATAGTTATTGGTAATGTTTTTCTTAATATGCCCAAATTTCTTGATTCAATAACTTTCAGTAATACAAATATTCCTATTGCAATAGGGCTTATTCTAATGATGTATCCACCTTTAGCAAAAGTTAAATATAAAAAAATAATTGAAGTTTTTAAAGATAAGAAAGTCTTAGCTTTGTCTTTATTTCAAAATTGGATAATAGGCCCTGCATTGATGTTTTTTTTAGCTGTTACTTTTCTTTCTGATAAGCCTGAATATATGACTGGCGTCATACTAATTGGTCTAGCTAGATGTATAGCAATGGTTCTTGTTTGGAATGAGTTGGCTAGAGGAAGTTCAGAATATGTAGCAGGATTAGTTGCCTTTAATTCAATTTTTCAAATTATCTTCTTCGCGCCTTATGCGTGGTTTTTTTTAAAAATTTTGCCGGAATTTTTTGGATATGGTGGACAAATTATTGATATCTCAATATTATACATCTCCAAAATTATTCTAATTTATCTTGGTATTCCATTTTTAGCAGGTTTTGTGACAAGATCATTATTAGTTAAAAGATATGGTGAAGAATGGTACGAGAACAAGTTTCTTCCTAGAATAAGTCCTATAACTTTAATTGCGCTGTTATTTACAATAATTGTTATGTTTACTCTAAAAGGAAATGAACTTTTGAAACTACCTTTAGATGTTTTAACAATATCAATTCCTTTAGTCATATATTTTCTAATCATGTTTTTTATTAGTTTTGGTATCAGCACGTTTTATAATATTAATTATCCAAAGGCTACTTCTTTATCATTCACTGCAGCTTCAAATAATTTTGAATTAGCTATTGCAGTTTCAATTGCCACTTTTGGGCTTGCATCAAAAGAGGCTTTCGCAACTGTTATTGGTCCTCTTGTTGAAGTACCTATACTAATATTACTAGTTTCCGTTGCTTTGAAATTTAAAGAAAAATATTTTAAGTATACTTAAAATTACCAACTATACTATAGCGTTATAAGAGTTAATGATATGAACCAAAAAATTATTAACATTGAGCAATCTGAGTATTGGAACGAAAAATCTGGGCCAAAGTGGGTAAGATTTGATGATTCCATGAATGAACGATTTTCTATTCTAACTAAAAAACTTTTTTTAAAAGCTAATATTAAAAAATCTGATCATGTTTTAGATATTGGTTGTGGGGGTGGGGAAACAACTTATCAAACTTCTAAATTATTAGATAATACTGGTCATGTTGTTGGAGCTGATATATCTAATACTCTGTTAGAACATGCAAAAAGTAAATTTTCAAATATCAATGTAATTGAATTTATAAACTGTGATGTACAAAATTATAAATTTAAAAAGAATTATTTTAATAAAGTTATATCAAGATTTGGCGTAATGTTTTTTGAAAATCCATTTGATGCTTTTCAAAATATACATTCATCAATGAAAACAAACGGTTCTCTACATTTTGTTTGTTGGACAGATTTAATGAAAAACGAATTCTTCATTGAAGGTATGGAAATTATAACAAAATATACTCAAGAAGATCTTCCAGAAATAACAAAAAAACCTGGTCCATTTGCATTTAATGATGAAGAATATATAAAAGAAATTCTTGAATTCTCTGGGTTTAAAAATATTAATGTTGATAAAGTTTATACTTCAATTTCAACTAAAGATAGTGTAACAAACAACGCAAAAATTCTTATGGGAATTGGACCAAGAGCAAAAATATTATCAGAAAAGAATTTATCTAGTGATAAATTATTAATCATTAAGAATGAAATGATTGAATTATGCAAAAAAAGAAGAGTTAATGATGAAACAAATTATAAAGCATGTATAAATTATGTTTCGGCAATTAAATGATTATATAATCTCATAATTTAAATTAGAAGCATTAGCAAAGTTTTTTAATCTTCGTTCATTTTCTTTATCCATGAGAGCTTTGGCTTCAGGTTTTATTTTACAAGTTAATTTATTTTTCTTAATCTTAAATTTAATATTATCTAAATTTTTTGGTAATCCTGCGCTAAAATTATATAAAAATCTTAATCCTAAACCTATAGCATAAGATGAAATTTTTTGCTTTTCTGAAAGTAAATTGATTATTCTTTTATCAATTTGTTGTTTATCTTTAGTACCAACATATCTGTGATAAACAACTTTGGCCATCCATACCCTCTCAATATGAGTTAAATCTCTTACTGGTAGTGATAAGATTTTGTTTGCGGCAATATTACCTCTCATATCTGGCTGTTCGTCCCAAGAAATATCTGAAAGATTAGTACTAATTTTAAATACCCTTTCAAGATCTTTATCTGCAATTTTTTCAAAAATAGGACTGAATATTTTTTTTATTTTAGTTTGCATACCATTAAATCTTTGGTTTTTTGCAAGTACATTATAGTAGGCAACTTTATCTGGATTGATCCTATTTTCTTTATTTAATTCTGCTATCAATCCATCTCTTATACTTGTTCCACTAATCATAATATTTTTTACATTTGATGATAAAATCAGGTGAGTTATTATCTTTGCTGCAGTTGAAATAGTATCTGTTCTACCAGGAGGTATACCTAATACTTCTTTGTTTTCATCTGACATTTGATCCAAAAGGATTATCCCTCTTTCGATATCGAATTTTAATCCATGCAATAATGAGAGTGGATAATTATAATTCTTTATATAGGCAGAGCCTAGAGCTCTAAAACTTCCACCTGTTCCAAACAATGTAAGACCTTTAGATTTATTCAGCCATTCAACTTTATTAATTTCTTTTCTGATTTCTTCACTAGTAATCTGAGATAAGTGTCCAATATCAATACTCGTTGATTTTTTCTTTTTTCCATCTTGAATAAGAATAAGTTCTAAACTTCCTCCTCCTAAATCTGCTATAAGCCCTTTATCAACTTTTATGTTGCTAAGAACTCCTAAAGAGGCATAATCAGCTTCTTCTTTAGCAGACAAGATTTTAATATTATGATTAAGAAGTTTTTCTGCAGGACGTAAAAATTCTTTTGCATTTTTGGCTTTTCTAACAGCTGCAGTTGCTATAATTAATTGATGTTTTACGGACATTGTTTTTATTATATATGCAAAACGCTTTATAGCTGACAAAGCTTTTGAAATTGATTGACTTGAAATATTTTTGCTCAATGATAAACCCTCACCGAGTTTACAATTTATTCTTTCATTGAATAATGGAAAAGGGTATTTACCATTTTGAGGATATATAACAAGTCTAATAGAATTAGATCCAATATCGATTATTGCTAATTTACCTTTATTTATCTTCCTATAAAAACTTAAAGCTACTTCATTCATACTTATATTTTAGCTAAGCTTCCCTGACCTGATAAACTTGGGTTTTTCATAAAATAAGTATGAGCACAAAATGATTTGTCCTTATTTTCTAATTTGGAGTATTCCCCATATTTATTTAATTGCCAAGTATTTTTTGTGTCATTTATTAGAGCAGGTAATACTTGATCTAGGATTTGACTTCGAACTGTTTTATTTTCTAAAGGTATAAAAGCTTCAACTCTATGGTATAAATTACGAGGCATCAAATCAGCAGATGCTATATATACTAAATTACTTTCAGACTGAAATTTTCCTTTATTTGCAAAAACATAAATTCTCCCATGTTCAAGAAATCTCCCTATAATTGCAGTTACTGCAATGTTTTCTGACATTCCTTTAACATTAGGGCGTAGACAGCAAACACCCCTAACCATCAAGTGAATTTTAACTCCTGCATTGGATGCTTCATAGAATTTTTCAATTATTTTTTGGTCTACAATCGCATTACATTTAATCCAAATTCCACTTTCAAAACCATCTTTAGCATTTTGTATTTCATTATCAATTTTCTCAATTAACCAATCATAAGAAGAGTTGGGTGAAATGATCATCTTATTTAATTGTTTTGGTTGAACATGACTGGTAAGAAAATTAAAGACTGATCTAGCATCCTCACAAATATTTTTATCGATAGTGAATAACGAAAAGTCAGTATAAATTTTAGCAGTATGTGGATGATAATTACCAGTTCCACAATGAGCATAAGAAACTAATTTTTTACCCTCTTTTCTTGTTATTAAAGATAATTTTGCATGTACTTTTAAATCAACTAGGCCGTAAGCAACTTGTGCACCAGCTTGTTCTAATACTCTAGCTAGTTGAACATTATTTTCTTCATCAAATCGAGCTTTCAGCTCAATTACTGCAATAACAGATTTTCCTGACTCAGCAGCGGACACCAAAGCTTCTACTATTGGTGAGTCAGGTGTTGTTCTGTATAGAGTCTGTCTAATTGTTAAAACATTTTTATCTGTTGCTGCCTGTTGAAGCAAACTTAAAACTACATCAAAACTTTCGTAAGGATGATGAACAATTATTTCTTTATTTTTTATTGCCGAAAAGCAATTTCCTTTAAAGTCTAATATTCTTTGTGGCATTCTGGGTTTGTACGGTTTGAATATATTTTGTTTGGGTAGATTATTTATTATTTCAGTAAAGTCATTGATCCCAACAAATCCTTGCGCAACATATATATGATCGTCAGGAATATTTAATTCCCTAGTTAAAAGTTTTTGAGCAGATTTAGATAAATCATGAGAAAAGGTTAAAGATACAATACCACCTCTTTTTCTGGCTTTAATTGCAGTTTCAAATTGCCCTATTAAGTCATCTGCTTCATCATCTATTTCAATTTCGGCATCTCTAATAACTCTAAACATGCCTGATTTTAATAATTTATATTCAGGATAAATTAAATGAACAAACTTTGTAACTAAGGTCTCCAGCAAAGCATATCTCTGATTTTCACCAGGTAATCTTATAAATCTATCTATATTATCAGGAAGTAAAACCACACAATTTATATTTTTGTTTTTTGTATCTTTCATCTCCATTAATACACATTTGCCTTTATTTTGGATAAAAGGAAAAGGGTGTGCAGGATCTAACGTGGTTGGAGTTAAAAGAGGTAGAATATTTTGTTCATAATATTCTTTAAGCCATTCTAATTCATTTTTAGTCCATTTATTATCAAACAAAATTGAAACATCACAATCTTCCTTTTCATTCAATAAATAATTCAAACATCGTTGCTGTTTATTTTTTAAATCTCTGGAAGCATTAAGTACTGTTTTAAATAATTCATCTGCTCTCATTCCAGTTTCAGGAACTGTATTGAAACCTTGACTTATAAGCTGATGTAGCCCAGCTATTCGAACCATATAAAATTCATCTAAATTTTCTGAAGAAATTGTTACAAATCTAAGTCTTTCACCATAAGGAATTGTCTTATCATATGCTTGTAGTAAAACTCTTTCATTAAAAGATAACCAGCTAATTTCTCTGTCAAAATATCTGTCATTTTGATTATTAATTAATTTTTTTGTGATTTTATTTAAAGACAATCTAACCTCAGGATTTGAGGTTTTGAGTTTCATTTGGCAAATCTAACTTAATCTCATCAATTTAAACCAGATGAATTCTCAAAACTATATCTTTGTAAATAATT
This sequence comes from uncultured SAR116 cluster alpha proteobacterium, assembly GCA_902543145.1. Classification (GTDB taxonomy): domain Bacteria; phylum Pseudomonadota; class Alphaproteobacteria; order Puniceispirillales; family Marisalimonadaceae; genus Marisalimonas. The sequence continues at coordinate 133,359 of CACBXG010000002.1, forward strand.
TATATTTCAAATTTATTACATTAAAAATATTTAAATCAAAACTTCAATTAGAAATGGGCCTTTTTCTTTAAGTCCATGTTTAAAATATTTTACTAAATCTTCAATGTTTTCAACTTTAACGGCGTCTACTCCCATTCCCTTTGATATAGAGACCCAATCTAATGCTGGATCTTTTAAAGACAACATTTCCATTGCTGATTTTCCTGGGTTATCAACGCCTACGTTTGTTAATTCTCCCTGAAGGATCTTGTAACTTTGGTTTGCAAAAATTAGTACAACTATGTCTAAATTTTCTCTTGCCATAGTCCATAAAGACTGGACGGTATACATGGCGCTTCCATCACCCTCTAATGAAATAACTTTTTGATCTGGAGATGATATTGCAGCTCCAATTGCTACAGGCATTCCAAATCCTATAGATCCTCCACAGTTATTCAGCCATGTATGTGGATGTGATCCTGAAGTTTGATAAAAGAATTCTCTTCCAGTAGTTACAGATTCATCAACTATGATTGCATTTTCTGGGATTAATGCACCTAATACCATTCCCAATGACATTGGGTTAATTGGACCTTTTGGAATGTCTGGAATATCAAATTTTGAAATAGTACTAGGAGTATTATTTGATATTCCAATCCTATCTGATAACTCTTCGACAACTGTGGTGATATCATCTGATATAGAAGCTAATTCAAAAAATTTAGTAGAATCTTGTGTTAAGACTCCAGGCTTATTTGGATATGCAAAAAAAGCGACTGGTCGTCTAGCTCCTATTATTATAATGGTGTCAAAGTCTTTTAGAACTTCAACTGCTTTATCAACAACATATGGTATTCTTACTGAATTTATTCTTCCCGCACCTTTATCTAAACGAGCATTAAACCAGTCAGTTTTAATTGGACAGCCTATTTTGTCCGCTACTTTTGCCAATTTAATAAGGTTGTTTTCTTCTAAAGCCTCACCGCCAACAAGAATTAGAGGATTCTTTGCATCTTGAAGTTCTAAGATTGCTTCGTCTATCATTTTAGAAGAAACAATATTAGATTTCATATTTAACTCAATCGACTCAATTTTGTTTCCTTCATTCCATGCAGTATCACCAGGCAAGATTAAAGTTGCAATTTGCCCAGGTTTTACATTTGCTTGTCTAATAGCTTCAGCACCATCATTTGCTATATTTTTTGAAGATTTACTCGTTTTTACCCAATGGGAGACTGGCCTTGCTATTCCTTCAATATCTGAAGTTAAAGGAGCATTCAATTTTATATGATCGAGAGCGTGCTCGCCTACTATATTAACAATTCCTGAATAAGCTTTTTTTGCGTTATGCAAGTTTGCAAGGCCATTTGCTAATCCAGGACCTAAATGTAGTAAAGTTGATGCTGGCGATCTTTTCATTCTAAAGTAACCGTCAGCAGCACCAGTAGCACATCCCTCAAAAAGACATAAAACACTTCGCATATTTTGATATTTATCTAAAGCTGCAACAAAATGCATTTCTGATGTTCCAGGATTAGTAAAACAGACGTCAACATTACCTTCTAATAAAGTACCAACTAAACTTTCTGCTCCGTTCACAAGACCCTCCAATCTTACTTTTAATTAACATATCAAATTAAAAATCTAATTGGTAATAATTTAATTTTATGTAAAACTTTACAGAAATTATTTTGAGAATTTTATGTTTAAATCTTTAATCGATGACAATGAAAAACGAAGCCAACTTTCTATTATGGCTCAATATCTAAACACAAGTTTTATGATTAGTACAATAGAGAACGAGTATTTAGTAAATATTGAAAAAGGCGTTGTAAAAAATGTAGAAGAAGGACCTTTTGTAATGCCAAGCTATGTCTTTAAATTAACTGCACCTAAGAACGAGTGGATAAAATTTTTACAACATATTCCTGAACCGGGGTCTCATGATATTATTGCAATGCTTCGAAGAAAAGTTTTGAAATTTGAAGGAGATCTCCATCCTTTAATGTCTCACTTACTATACTTCAAATTACTTCTAGCCTCCCTAAGAGCAGCGGAGAGTAAAAATGAAAATTGAAAAAGAACCTATTTCTGGTCAATATGGAAAATTTAAAATTGATGGTATTGACTATAGAGTATATTGGGAAGAAGCCGGTCAGGGTATTCCTTTAGTTTGCCTACATACTGCGGGATCTGATGGTAGACAATATAGAGCTCTTTTAAATGATAAAAAAATATTAGAAAAGTTTAGGGTTATTGTATTTGATATGCCATGGCATGGAAAATCTTCGCCACCCGAAAATGCTAAAGTTGGAAATTACAAACTATCAACTGACTTTTATATTTCTCAAATTATGAGCTTTATAAATGGTTTGGAATTAGTAAAGCCAGTTGTAATGGGCTGTTCTATAGGCGGAAGAATTATTCTTCATTTAGCAATAAATTTTCCAGATAAATTTAGAGCATTAATTGGGCTTCAAAGTGCTGGTCATTTGGATCCTTATTACGACATCAGTTGGTTACATAGACAAGATGTACATGGAGGAGAGGTTTGCGGAGGGATTGCTTATGGCTTAATGGCACCAACAAGTCCTGAAAGTGATAAGTTTGAAACGATGTGGCATTACATGCAAGGCGGACCTGGAATTTTTAAGGGAGATTTATTTTTTTATAAGTTCGACGGAAATATTGGCAATGAAATAAAAAAAATTGATAATTCAAAATGTCCAATTTATTTATTAACTGGTGAATATGATTACTCAGCAACACCAGAGGAAACAAAATCTCTAGCTGACACTATTGGTATCGAAATGATCAAAATGAAAAATGTAGGCCATTTTCCAATGAGTGAAAATCCAAAAGAATTTTTAAAATACCTTCATCCAGTCTTAAATAAAATTAGTTAGCTACCAGTCTTTTCCTGCTGTCCATCCCCCATCTACGATTAAATTTGTCCCAGTACAAAAACTTGCTTCGTCACTTGCAAGATATAAAACTGCACTAGAAATTTCATTAGGTTCGCCCCAACGTTTCATAGCGTGCAAGTTTCTTACTTTTTGAGAAGCTTCTTCATCTTGAAAATATCTTTCTGTTAATGGAGTTCTAATAACACCTGGTCCAATAGCATTTACTCTAATATCATACTTTGCTAAATCTACTGCTAGTTGCTTAGTTATTCCGGCAGTAGCATGTTTAGAGGCAGTGTAAGCGCACCTATTAGGCGCAGAAGTTACGCTCAAAGTCGAAGAAGTAATTACAATATTACCCTTTATTTTTTTTTCGATGCAGTGCTTTGCAAATGTTTGTGCAGTTATAAAAACCCCAGTAACATTTATATCAATAACCTTTCTCCATTCTTCAATAGACAATTCTAATGGAGACACAATCTCCCTTATTCCGGCATTACAAAATGCAATATCTAAGCTTCCAAAATGTTCATATGCATTTTTCATGTTTTCAATAGTTTCATTTTGATTTGTTACATCTAATTTAAATGGCTCAGCATTACCACCTGCAGATTTTATTTCTTTAGCCACCCTGCTAGCCATATCAAAATCTAAATCTGAAACAGCTACATTTGCACCTTCTTTTGCAAAACTTAAACCTGTTTGACGACCAATTCCACCTGCTGCTCCAGTAATAAACACAGTTTTGTTTGTAAATCTCATTGAAAAATCCCCCTGTTAATGCAAAGTTTATTTGAATTAGCCTTTTTGACAACATTAATCTTTATTGGAGTAATCGATTGGACATAGAACATTTAGTATTTGAAAATGGACCTAAAAGAGTTGGCCCCTTTAGTCATGCTGTTAAAGCTGGTGAATTTATTTTTATTACTGGACAAATGCCAACATTGCCAGAAAATCCTGGCGTACTAGTAAGTAATGATGTTGAAAAACAAACACATCAAGTTATGAAAAATCTAATTAGTGTTTTAGATAATTGTGGCTCTTCTCTCGAGAGAGTAACTTTCGTAAGAGTGTATTTAGTTAACTTTCAAGACTTCGACAAAGTCAATAAAATTTATAAATCCTATTTCAATGAAGACAAACTTCCTGCAAGAACATGTATTGGTGTAACTGGACTTGCTGTAGGTGCTTCAATTGAGATTGATCTTGTAGCAAAAGTTTAGATAAGAAAAATTTGTCTATGAAAAAAAAATATACCCCTTTTAAAAAAGGTATTTTTACTGGCTTTGGTTTCCCTGGCATAGGAATGAGCTCAGCAATGTTTGGATATGGTGTTTTTGCTGCAGAAGCAGGACTAGATCTATATCTTTGTTTAGGTTCAGTTTTAATTTTATGGAGCATGCCTGGTATGGTTATTTTTGTGTCTCTTTTTTCAATAGGCACACCAATCTTCTTGCTATTTACTACTGTTTTATTGGCTAACATGAGACAATTTTTTTTGGTCTTATCTGGCCTTACATTAATGAATATTCACAAACATAAATTATCTTTTATTACAAAATTATTTTGGGCTCACCTCATTAGTCCCACTGGTTGGGCTGAATTAACCAAAGTAAAAAATGAAATAGACGAAAAAGATTTATTTAAATTTTTTCAGGGTCTTAGTTTGGCATTGGTAATATTTAATTCAACTACCACAATTATTGGTTACAAATTATATGATTTTTTACCTAATGATATTGTTTCTATTCCCGTATTTATAATGCCATTATATTTAACTATCTTAATGCTAAGAGCTATTGAAATATATTACAGATTAGCAGTTGTTACTGGAGGGATTATCGGGCCCCTTTTATTTCCATATATTGGTGATTGGAGTTTGATTGTTGCAGGATTAGTTGGCGGTTCCGTTGGCTTGATGATCAGTTATCTTTTGAATAAGGATAAAATTAATGTATGAGAATCCAATAATTATACCTGAAATAATCACTTGGATAATGCTTTTAGTCGCTAGTTCAGGTATTTTTGTTTGGAGATTTTTAGGAGTAGTTTTATCTAGTAAAATACAAAAAGATAGTTTTTTTGCAAAATGGATCAATGCTATTGCATTTGCTATGACGACAGCTTTAATGACTAGAATCATAATTTTCCCAATAGGAGCGTTGGCCGAAACTGAATTGATTGAAAGAATAGCACCTTTTTTAATTGGTATAATTATATTTTTATTTTTCCCAAAAAAACCAATTTTTGGTTTAGCAATAGGAGTGCTCTTCTTTAGCGTTGGAATATTTATATCTTAGATATTTTAATCTTCAGACACAAGTTGCTTAGCTATTATCAATTTTTGAAGCTCATTAGTTCCCTCACCAATAGCCAACAAAGGAGCATCCCTATAATATCTCTCAATATTATACTCCGGCGAATACCCAAATCCGCCATGAATTCTCATTGCTTCTGTAGAGTTAAACAACGCCGTTTCAGTAGCAAAAAGCTTTGCCATTCCGGCTTGTAAATCTGATCTATTACCAGAATCATATGCCTTTGCAGCTTGTTCAGTTAATAATCTAGAAGCTTCAAGTTTGGTTGCCATCTCAGCTAATTTAATTTGAATTGCTTGGTGTTCACTAATTGGTTTTCCAAATGTCTTCCTTATTTTTGCATATTCTATTGAATCTTCTAGAGAGGCTCTAGCCACACCGACGCCACGTGCAGCTACATTAATTCTTCCTAATTCAAGGCCCGCCAAAATTTGTTTGAGCCCTTTTCCTTCTATTTCACCAATCAAGTTAGAAGTTGGTACTTTTACATTTTCAAGTTGAACTTCTCCTGTATCAATTCCCCTGTAACCCAATTTTTTGAGTTTTCTTGATACAAATCCATCTTTCTTTTCAACGAGAATTAAACTCATACCTTTATGGGCTGGTTGAATTTCAGTATTCGTTTTTACTAAAACAGCTAAAATAGTTCCTTGAACTGAGTTTGTAATCCATGTTTTTGTACCATCAATAATATATTCGTTCCCAACTTTTTTTGCTTTGGTTTTTATCGATTGAAGGTCAGTACCACAATCTGGTTCCGTAAGTGCGATACCACCTCTTATCTCTCCAGTTGCAAACTTAGGAAGATAATATCTTTTCATCTCTTCAGTGCCAAATCTTTCTACAGCGGCACACATTATAAGATGAGAATTAAAGATACCAGAAACTGACATCCACACAGCAGACACATTTTCTACTATTTTTGAGTAAGTAACTGCTGACAAACCTAAACCGCCATACTCAGGAGAAATTGTAGCACCAAAGAGACCTAAATCTGCCATTTTATCAGCAATATCTTGTGGATATTTGTCTTGTGACTCAAATTCTTTTACATAAGGCTTTACATCTTTTTCTAAGAATTTATTTACAGATTCTATTATTAAATTATCTTCAGAAACTGATTTTTCATTTTCGACTTCAATTATTTTATGTTCATTCATTAATATCTCCTAAATTAATGATTATAGATCTATTTGACTATACTCAAATATTGAATTGACATTATTTGCTTGATCAATCTTAAGCATTAAATCTGTCAACTGGTTAACTCTTTCATTTGATAAATATGGTTCTGTTAAACCTTTAAACTTTGATATAAATTCTTCATCTTTCATAAAGTTTTCTGGTTCTCCTTTTGGAATCTTTACAAACTTTTCATAAGTCTTTCCTTTTACCACCATTTTTACCTTTGCACTCATAAATTCTGGACAACACTTCTCAGCATCTTTATCAGAATTTACTTTTATTTTGCTACACAGCTCTAATGTATCACTGTTATTTAAGTGATCTTTATAATCATCCCACTTTAATCCACCACTTTTAGCAGCTACAGCAGCACAAAAAGGCATTGAAAATTGTCCATCAACAATACTTTTTGGATTTTGTTTATCCTCTAAAGGATATCCAATAATGTTCAGTGCTATTTCGGACAGGCCAATATCAATATCATCTAAATCATCAATGGAAAAATCTAATTCTTTTTTTAGATCTATTATACCGTCAATTGCTGCATGACTATATCTACAAGAAGGATAAGGTTTTACTCCCAAGTTAAGTGTTTCAAATTTATTTCCTAAACCGTCTAATGCTTTTTTTGTGTCTCCTCCTGAAGCGTATGCATGTAGATAACCCCACTGACCCTCAAAAGCTTTAGAAGGACCTTTGAAACCTTCCGCCGCCATTGTTGCGCAATTTAGACCGTTCTGAGCTGCTTGTCCTACATGCGATCTTTTTGTCCAAGCACCATCTGTTAAAAATTGCATTGATCCAGCTGATTGACTTAGGGCTATTCCAAATGCAGAAACAAACTGATCTTTTGTTAAGCCCATAAGGTAGCCCGCTGAAGCAACAGCCCCAAACACACCACATGTAGCAGTTGGATGGAATCCTTTTTTATAATGCGCTGATGAGCCTCCAGCTAATCCAAGTCTTATTTGTATTTCATAACCAGCAACACATGCTGTTATTAACTCTTGTCCTGATGATTTATTCATTTGTGCTGCAGCCAAGGCGGCAGAAAGTATTGGGGCACTGGAATGTAAAGAGGCTTCAGCATGAGTGTCATCAAAATCAAGAGAATGAGCTAAAGTTCCATTAAGTAGAGCAGCTGCACTTGGAGAGTAACTATTTTTATCTGAAAAGACTTGGCAACTTCCATTACTCATTTCTAATCTGTCGATTGCTGCGACTAAACTAGCAGTTGATTCTGCATCATGTCTTGCTCGTATTATTATTCCAACAGTATCAAGAATTAACAATTTTGTTCTTTTTATAACGTCTGAAGATAAATTTTCGTATCTAATTTCGGTACAAAACTCAGCAAACTTTTCGGTCATATTTTCCATTTATTTCTCCCAAAACATATTGAAAAGGTTAAACTAAAATTTCATTTTACAAAACTAAAAAATAATCATTAAGATATCGTTATTAAAATCATATGAGAAAATACCATGACAAATCCTTTTGAATTAACTGCAACTGATGCAATTAAACTGATTGGTAACAATAAGTTATCAAGGTATGAGTGGGTACAAAGTTGTTTCGAAAGGATTCGTGAAAAAGAAGGTCTCGTTAAAGCTTGGATATACTTGGATGAAGATAGGGCTCTAGAAAAAGCTAAGCAGCTAGATGATGAAAATAATGAATCACAACTTGGAATTCCATTTGGAATTAAAGATATAATTGATGCAAGTAATACACCTACTGGATTTGGAACTAATTTTTATCAAAATAATGTTCCTATGAGAGACGCTGCTTCGGTATCCGTTGCAAAACAATCAGGATGTATTTTTATTGGCAAAACTGTATCTACTGAACTAGGACATAGAGCTCCTGGATTAACAACAAACCCACATAATAAAGATTTCACACCTGGAGGCTCAAGTTCTGGATCGGCTGCAGCTGTAGCATCTATGATGGCACCTGTTTGTTTTGGCACACAAACTACTGGGTCGGTAATAAGACCTGCTGCTTACTGTGGAGTTATTGGGTATAAACCATCTTATGGTGATTTTGATAAATCAGGCATTCTGCCAAATTCTCCATCAATCGATACTTTAGGATTGATGTCTAGGTCAGTAGAAGATATTGCACTTTTTCGATCAATCCTTCTCGAAGAAGATTTAGTATCAATACAAAAAGTAGATTTAAGCAAAATTAAAATTGGATTTGTTAGAACTCCACACTGGGATAAAACTGATGATTCTACAAAGGAAGCTTTTGAGCATTTTCTTAATTTACTCCGTTCAGATAAATTAAATGTAGTTGATTTAGAAATTGATAACCTTATTTCAAAATCTGACGCACTTCATTTAGATATAAGTGGATATGAATTTAAAAGATCAATATCTCACGAAAGATTCAATTATTATGACCAATTAAGTGACCAATTAAGGAACGGTAGGCTTAATGACGGATATCAAGTAAGTAATAAAAATTATCAGTTAGCTTTAAAAGACTTGTTAATTTTAAAAAATCAAATAAACGCTGTATTTGACAAGACTGATTTAATAATTACTCCTAGTGCACCTGGCGAAGCATTAAAAGGATTAGAATATACAGGATCACCGATATTTAATACAACTTGGTCTCTAAACGGAAATCCATGTATTACTCTACCCCTATTTAAGGGGAAACAAGAATTACCAATTGGATGCCAACTTGTTGCCAGGTTTGGAGAAGACGATCAACTTTTAAATTATGCAAAAGCCTTCTTAGAGCTTTAATTAAAGTGAGATTCAACTAATAGTTCTGGAAGTGTAAGTGCTAAAGCTGGGAATAGAAGCACTATGATTAAAACAACTGTGTCAGAAATACAGAAAGGAAATGATCCTTTTATAACGGTTGTAACTGGTAAACCAGTTACTCCACTAACAGCAAACAAATTTAAACCAACCGGTGGGATAACACTTCCTATTTCTATGCATAATGCTGTTAAAATTCCTAAATGAATAGGATCTACACCAAGAGCCAATGCAACAGGGAAGTATATAGGTACAGTTAAGACTAAAATTGCTACACCTGTTAGAAACATGGATAAGAACAATAACGATCCCATAAGTGCAAATAAAAATCCTGTTTTACTCAGACCTAATTCACCAGCCCATTCAGCAATCATTTGAGGCCAACCCATATTTGCAAGATAAAATTGGAAGATTCCAACACAACCCAATAGAAAAAACACAACTGCAGTTAGGTTCATAGTTCTTAAAGTTGTTGGCATCAATTCTTTCGCAAATGTTTTTCTTTTAAAGATTAATCCATAAAAAAGGGCATAACTAGCAGCAGCAGCACCTGCTTCAGTAGGAGTGAATAAACCTCCATATAAACCACCTAATATAATTACAGGCATTAACAAAGCAGGTAGAGCTTCTTTAAAACACCTCCAAACTTCACATAAATCAAATTTTCCTCGAGGTAATTTAATAAAAAGAGATACACTAACAATTATAACTGCATCACTCATAGCCAACATCAATCCAGGAATTATACCTGCGAAAAACAAATCAACTATAGACATTTCTGTTATAACACCAAAAAGAATCAAAGTTATACTTGGCGGAATAAGAAGTGCTATTCCACCTGCGGAGGCAATAACTCCTGCTGCCATCCATTTTGGATAACCTCTTTTAATTAATTCTGGATAAGCTATAACACTCATTGCAGCAGCCATTGCTGTGGATGAACCAGAAATTGCTCCAAATAAAACAGCTGCAAGCAATGTTGCATAAGCAAAGCCACCAGGAACCCATCCTACTATTGAGTCAGCAAATTTAAAAAGACTTGCAACCAAACCAGTTTTTTCCATTAAAAAACCAGCAAAAATAAAAAATGGAATAGCTACTAATGTATATTTAGTAAGAAAACTAAAAAAAGCTTCAAACAAGGTGCTATATGTTAAAAAATCGTCAAACAGTACAAGAAGACCTGTAGCACCAGCAAGAGCTATACCTATTGGAGCACCAGCAAATAATAGACTAAATAAAGATCCTCCTAAAGCCCACATTATACTTTTCCCGTATTATTAGAATTAAACATCAGTAGCAGCTTCAACTTCTGCAGTAAAATGGTCACCCTTTATATAACTATGTATATCTTCAATAAATTGAAGAAAGGCTACTAAAGACATTAATCCCATACCCAGAGCCAATATAAAATAAAATGGCCACATAAAGAAAAATAAACTCTCTGTTCTTTCACCAATTTGTATTGAATATTCAACAGTTGAATACGCAGTATATGTTAAAGAACCAGTGAATACAGAAACAAAGAGAGAAACAAAAATTTTACAAAAACCTACTGTTCTGTGAAAACCTTTTGTATTTAAAAGTTGTAACACAGCACTCATTACAAGATGATTCCTTTTGATCTGTGTAACGCAAATGTAAAAGGCAACTGAAGAAACCATCATGTAAATAACAGCATCTTGACCCCATTCAAAAACAACACCAAAAATATATCTTCTAATAATTTCAGCTAACGCAAAGAGTGTGACGGCTATCATTAGGAATGCAGAACACCTACCTAATATAGCAGTGATGGAATATTGAATTTTGTTCGAGATTTTGTAAAAATTATCCATGATAATCAACTAAATAAAAAAAGGCCTGACACAAGTCAGGCCTTTTTTGATTGATTTATTTTCTTGACTTTTTCTTGTATAAAGCTGTTCCTTTTGCAAATTTAGCAAAGTCGGAAGCAAACGCTGTACAATCAGTCTTTTCTAAAGCACTTGATCCCATTGGATTAGCTGCAACTAAAGCTTTTGCTTCAGCAGTGAACTGGTCAACCATTTTGTCACCAGTTGCATCAACCTTAGACTTAATCCAGTTATTAGTTGCACCACCTTCTTTTGCTTGAAGAACTCCAGCTTCTTTAGGGCTCATCACATAAATTCCAGGCGCACTTTTATCAGTTACTTTAAACTTATCAACTAATCTTTTATCATTACAAAAGTTAATAGCCTTTTGATAAGGAATAAAATCATTCATAATAATATCAGTTAGAGCTGCTTGTTGTTTTTTATCAAGGGTTGCCCACCATTTATTTGATGCACCAATCCAATAGTAATCACCAACAATACCATTAATTCCAGCAACTGTGAAATATGGAGCTTGTTCTTTGGTAGCATTAAATCCACCTAAACTTGTTAGCAGACCATCAATAACACCTGTTTGAAGAGCAGGTGGAACATCACCAAAAGCCATTGTCGTAGGGTTTGCACCTAAAGCTCCTAACAATGCATTTTCAGCTGGTCCCATACTTCTAACCTTCTTACCGGCAAAATCAGCAGGAACTAACATTCTACTTTTAACAGCACCAGCACCCATGTACATACTTAGATGTCCAGAACCAAAAATAGTTATCCCATGCTTGTCATTAAAAACTTTCTTTAATTGAGCAAAGGTTTTTGTTCCATCAAGGCCATTGATAGCACCAGGTGATGTTAATTTTCCAGCACCAACAATAGTATTAGCATATGGCTCAACACTTGAAGTTTTACCAAATTGACCAGTCATCATCTCAAGATTACCTTTTGTAAGAGCTTGAGTTCCTTTTGGAACATTATAAAGTGACTTAGCCCAATAAATCTGAACTTTACTTCCAGGAATTTTCTTCTCAACCTGCTCTGCAAAAAACATTTCTGCAATAGCTGCAGGATGTGGCGGACCAGAATGGTCAGAAGCCCAACGCATCTTAATAGGTTTTACAGCATGTCCATCAGCTAAAGCTAAATTGGTTCCAGCTGCAAAAGTTAGAGCAACAGCGCCAGCTGCACCTAACAATGATAGTTTATTTAATTTCATTAAATTTCCTCCAAATATTTAGAATCACAACCTATAACGATATGCTTTACAGGTAAACCCTTAATTGCAATAAAACCAATTAATTAGTTAATATGTTATGTAATTCTGTTTAGATTATGCCTTTGTTCTTGAAAGTGCTTATTTGTTCACCAGTAAAACCTATCTCTTTAAGTATATCATATGTATCTTCGCCTATTTCTGGGGCAGTTTTATCTTGAAATTTGCTATCTGAAACATGAACAGGTGTTTTCAATAAACTAATATCAACCCCCCTTTTTGTTTTTAATTTTTGGATATTTTTTCTATCTTTTAAAAATGGATTTTCTAAAGACTCTTTTAAATTTAAAATTGGAGCTGCTGGAACAACTCCTCCAAACTCGTCCAGCCATTCAGAGGTATTTTTTTTCATTAATTCTTCATCAAGAATTCTAGTTATTTCGTCTCTATGTTTTTGCCTAGATGAAAAGTCAACAAACTTTGAATTATCAATTAGATCCTCCCTACCTAGTTTTTTACACAGAACAGGCCAAAAACTTTCCTTATTACACATTATATAAATCCAACCATCTTTAGTCTTATACAGTTGACAAGGAACTAAAATTGGATGAGCTGATCTATCTAATCTTTCACTTTTAAAATCAGTGTTGAGTGTCCAGGCTGCCATATAACTTTGATTAAACATGGCCGTATCAAATAAATTAACATCTACATCTCTTCCGATACCAGTGGACCTTGCAGATAGTATAGCACTTACTAGTCCAAATGACATGGTCAAACCAGACATATAATCTACAATTGAAAGACCAAATCTTGCTGGAGGTCCATTAGGTTCGCCTGTCAATGAGAAATACCCAGCCTCTGCTTGCATAAGATAATCATATCCCGGCCAATTTTTTCTTGGTCCCTCTCTTCCGTACGCAGAACAATGTGCTGAAACAATTGATTTATTATATTGTTTAAGCTGATCATAAGTAATCCCAAGTTTTTCTGGAACATCCCCTCTTAAATTGTTCGCGACTGCGTCAGCATTCTCAACTAATTTTTGAAGAATTTTTTTTCCATCATTTGACAGTATATCTAAAGTTATGCTTTTTTTATTTCTATTGAGAGCTTGAAAAAAAATACTAGAAGCAGAATTCCTATCTTCGCCATCAATAAAATAAGGACCAATTGCTCTTAAATAATCACCACTTGTACCTGCAGGTTCAACTTTAATTACGTCTGCGCCTAAATCAGCTAAATATTGAGTGCCAAATGGTCCCGCTCCATATTGTTCAAAAGCAATTACCCTGACCCCTGATAAAGGTAAATCCATATTATTATTCTCTAATTTGCTGCTTCTTTAATAAGTTCATCAACTACACTATGCCCACGCTTAGCAACCAGGAAAGATCTTACCATATCCATTACAACAATTTTGTCTTGATTTTTACCAATGTGTCTTACCTTCACGATACCCTGTGTGGGTCTTGATTTTGATTCTCTTTTGTCTAAAACTTCCGTCTCAGAGTATAATGTATCTCCAACAAACACTGGAGCAGGTATTTTTATTTCTTCCCATCCCAAGTTGGCTATTGCTTTTTGGCTAGTGCCACTAACACACATCCCTGTTACAAGGGCTAGAGTAAAAGCGGAATTAACTAAATATTTTCCAAACTCAGATTTAGAGGCGTAATTTGCATCAAAATGAATTGGGTGAGTATTCATTGTTAAATTTGTAAACCATATATTATCAGCTTCGCTTACCGTTCTACCGGGCCAATGCTCATAAACGTCTCCTACTTGAAAATCTTCAAAATATCTACCTGGATCTTCTCTATACCTTTGGGGTCCTATTTTTTTTATTCCATAAGAATTTTCATCCATTTAATCCTCCCTTGATATAATTAGTCTTGCTGCCGCTAACACGGGTGCATCAACCATTTTACCCTGATATTTAAAAGCACCAGAACCTGCTGTTTTTGCTTCTTCTAAAACACCTTTTGCCCATTCCAATTCTTCTGGAGTAGGTCTGTAAGCATCATGAATAGGTTTAATTTGATCTGGATGTATAGCAAAACGTCCTTTGAAACCCATAGTTTTGACATATAATGTTTCTTCTTTACATCCATCAGGATCTCTGAAATCTAACCATACACCGTCAAGAGCAAGTGTGTTGTATAATGCGGCAGCATTAATAATTTTACCCCTTCCATACGCTAAACTGGCTTTACCCATGTCACCACCGGTAGATGCACAATAATCTGCTGACCCAAATCCAATTCCAGAAAACTCTATGTTTGAACAATCCCAACTTTCAATAGTTGCGATACCACGCGGTGTTTCAATTTGAGGTAAGATTAATATATTAGTTCCAAGATCTTTTAAAAAAGTCCTACATTCATCAGCAGACTCTATTTTAGGAATGGCAATAGAGTATGGAAGAGAAGGTAAAGACCGTAACATTTCTATATCATGTTGATACTCTTCAGTATCTAAAGCATTAATGCGCAATAATAGCTTATCTGCTTGACCGTCATAATTTCTATTTGCCAAATCAGCAAAATTAGATCTTCCCATAGCTTTATTTTCATGGGCCAAACCATCTTCTAAATCAAAAATAACTTTATCGGCCCCAGATCCTATAGCCTTTGGTAATCTTTCAATCTTATCGGTTGGTAAAAATAAAATACTTCTCAAATTTATCTCCTTTTTTAAGAACTAAATTCAGTTCTAATTTTTTTCCCATGCTCATCTAATTCAGGCATTTTATTAACTTCTGGTATAAGGTTGTCATGTATTGCGCCTGGACCTAAGACCTTTACTTTGCCGTTTTTGGTTTCAATTTCTAAAAAATTGTTTTGGGGATGGTTTTTTAATTGTTCCATGTCAGATATTCTTCCGTAAGCAACGCTTGCTTCTTCAAGTTTTTCAATTAACTCCTCGCGTTCAAAAGTAATGAATTTATCTTGAATAATTTTTTCTGTTAATTCTCGATTAGTTACACGATCTGAGTTTGTTTTAAAGCGAGTGTCATTAACCATAGTTTCGTCGTCTAATACAATTTTACAAAGTTTCACCCATTCTCTATCATTTTGTATAGCAATTAAAATTGTCAAATTATCTCTACAATTATATGCACCATAGGGAACGATTATTGGATGAGTCATACCGTTTCTTTTTGGAATTTTGTTATTATAAACATAGCCAAGGTAGAAAGGGTTCATCCAATCTGCGAGTGAATTAAACATAGACACTGATATATGTCTGCCTTTTCCACTTACACTTCTCTTTATAAGTGCTTGCAAAATTGCTTGATAAGCTGTCATTCCTGCAGATATATCACAGACTGAAGGGCCAACCTTTGCTCTTCCATCAACCCCAGCTTTATCTGGAAGACCAGTTATATCAATAACACCAGTTTCAGCTTGAATTAACATATCATAAGCTTTTTGGTTTTTATATGGTCCTTCGTCTCCAAATCCAGAAATAGAACATGTAATTAATAATGGATATTTTTTTCTTAATTCATCTAAATTTAAACCAAGGCGGTCAAATGCACCTGGTGCTAAATTTTGGATTAAAATATCAGATTTTGAAATAATATTCTCAAAAATTTTAAAATCCTCACTGTTTTTAAGATCTAAAGCAATTGACTCCTTCCCTCTATTCAACCAAACAAAATAAGCGCTATTTCCAAGTGCATTGCTATCATAATTTCTGGCAAAATCACCTTCAGGTCTTTCAACTTTTATAACTCTGGCACCTGCATCTGCCAGTCTGCACGATGTATAGGGGGCTGCCACAGCTTGCTCAACTGTTACGACTAATAAACCTTCTAAATCCTTTCCGGAATTTTGTCTTTCCATTAGCTAACCAAACAATCTACTAGAGAAGAAACTTTACTTTCAGAGGGTGAGTTTAAGATTGTTGAAATTTCATGAGATTTATTTTTTGATAGCAATGCTTCAGATTTGTTAACAATTTTATTTTCCAAAATATTTTGATCAATCTTGTCTGATAAATCATGTTTATTTTTTATATCTCTAGTTCCATCTTTAATATAAATTGAAGACTGAGTATTTGTTAATTTGTCATTAGGTATGACACTTACCTTGTCCCTAACATTATTTAATTTTTCATCAAAACAAATATCATCGTTGTACGTCCCTAAGTCGGCTGTGTCTATGCCATAAATTGACATGGCTGCCGTTAATTTATAAGAAAATTTTGATTCCAAACCAGTTTTTGGTTCTTGAATATTACACACTTTGAGCCAAGAAGGATTAGTTTCAATTGCAATCTCTTCAATTGATTCAGGATTAAAGTTGTTTTCTTGTTTTAATTCCTCAAGTGCTTCTAGAAAAGAATGTAAACCATGACAACAGGCATGAAATTTATACTTAATTTCAGGAAATAGGAAGTCTGTTCCTAAGTTTTCTACAGCTCGTGTAGGAGTTTTTTTATTCCAACCATGAGTTTGAAAAAACCCTTGATCACACTCAATACCATCTTCTCTTGACACAAACCCAAGTTTAGATAATTTGGCAGCCTCAATACCATTTGATGCAGCCATTCCTGCGTGATACGGTTTACCCATAGTACCAAATTGGGATTTAATTCCAGATGCTCTTGTTGAAACTAAACCAAGCGCATTTATTGTCTGGTCCTCGCTCAAATTTAGTAATTTTGATGCAACAATTGTCGCACCAAATGATCCACTTGTAGCAGTTTGATGGAACCCTGCATTATAATGAGAATAGCCTAAGATATGACCAATTCTAGTAGAGACCTCAACTCCAGACATATAAGCAAGTAATAAATCTTCTATAGATAATTCTAATTCTTCGCCTAAGGCTAAAGCAGTTGGTAATGCACTTGAAGTTGGATGGCCAACAAAAAGAAAGTGAGTGTCATCATAATCTAACGCATGACCAGTAGCTCCATTAGCTAAAGCTGCGCCTCTTGATGAAACGTTGTATCCAGTTGAAATCACTCGTGCTTGATTAACGCCATTTTCTTCTTTAACCATTTCAGAAACTATTTTTGAAACCGGTTCTTGTTTTGCTGCATAAGCTACTCCACACCAATCTAGTATTGACATCTTGGCAAAAAACTTCATTTCATCATTGAAACTGTCTAATTTAGTATTAAATCCATAACTACCAAATAATTTTGTAATCGACATAATCTATCCCTCCCCTAAAACTATTCAAAATGTGCTTCAGCTTGCATGGTCATTCCTGAACCCTCTACGGCACCCCAACAACTAACGCTTCCATCAGTGTTTTCCTTTGCGCCAATTATATAATCACTATTTGCAAAAACAGGGGCCATAACTTTATGACTAAATGATGTTACAGTCTTGCCTTTAAGCTTTTCAGCTGCCCTTAATAAAAAAGTAGCTTGCAAGGGACCATGAACAATTAAATCAGGATAGTTCTCTTCATTTTTAGTATATGGATAATCATAATGTATTCTATGACCTACAAAACCAATCGCTGAATAACGGAACAATATTGTTGGATGCATAAAAATAGTTTCTGTATAGTCTGCATCTTCAGGTATTTTGTCTGACACACCAGAACCACCACCTGCCTTAGTTACATCTCTATAAACAATATTATGAAGTTCATGCAATCTTACCTTTTCATTAACTAAAAATTCATACTCTGCAGTGACAAAACAAAGCTGTCCTGTCCTACCTTCCTTTAGTTTTATGTCAGCTACCTTAGATTTTTTTATTACTTTATCACCTACTCTTAAAGGTTCTATTACTTTGATCTGACTTCCTGCCCACATTCTTCTTGGAAGTGGGACTGGAGGCAAAAAATCACCTCTAGCTGGATGAGAATCTACACCAAGTTCGTCATTTTTTTTTAAATCCCAACCTAACATCCAATGCAAACCAGAGGTTGCATCCTCCCCAATTTTGGGATCGCCTGGATCAATATTTAATGTTGCTCTGTACCTCTGTTCAACAATTGGTGTAAGGTAATCTGTTACAGTCTCTATATTACCTAACCATTTATTTAAATGATTAATATCAAGCGCTTCAATTTCCATTTACCGAACCTTTATTTTTAAGAATATTTGAAACTATTAAATATAAAAATTATATTAATATCAATTAATAAAATATTTAATGATAGGATCTTTGAAATGCCTTCTTTAATTTTACATGTAGATGAAACCTTAGAAAATATTTTTGAAATTTCTGCAGTTAAAGCAATAGAAAAAAGCATAATAGATATTATCCAAGAAGAGTTAGAGGCTGAAAAAAACAACTGTCAAATTATATGGGTTAAGAGTAAAATAATTTGCTCAAATTATAAGATATTTGGTGAATTGAAGTTTAGAGATAAAGAGACTAGAAATATTGACAAAAGAGATAAATGTTTAAAAAGAATTGGTAAAATTTTACAAAATAAATTTAATGCCTTTATAAGACTTAGGGCATTCTCAATTCAAGATGCATCAATAACTGCACTAGATCTTGTAAATTAAAATTGTATTTCAAGTGATAAAAATAGAAGGATAAGTAATGAGTAAAAATATTGTATTAACAAGCGTAAATGAAAGAGGAATTGCTGAAGTTATTTTAAACCGTCCAGAAAGAAATAATGCATATAACGGAGATATGATTATTGAATTAATCAAAAGCTTTGAATCTTTATATAAAAATAATTCTGTAAGAATAGTGCTCATTAAAGGCAATGGAAAACATTTTCAAGCAGGAGCTGACTTACAATGGCTTAAAGAAATTGGTAAACTAAGTCAAAAAGAAAATATAGAGGTTTCAAGAAAAACAGCTTCAGCGATTCAAGGTCTTACAAAGTTCCCTAAGCCAACAATAGCCTTGATCCATGGAGGATGCTTTGGAGGTGGAACTGGAATTGCCGCAGCAGCTGATATAGTAATAGCTAGTGAAGACGCTATTTTTTCAATTTCTGAAGCTAGATGGGGTGTAATGGCAGGAATAATAATACCTCATTTAAATGCCAGTATTGGCGTAAGAAACGTTAGAAGATATGCTCTTACATGTGAGCGTTTTAGCTCTAGTCAGGCCAAGGAAATGGGTTTAGTTCACCAAGTTTGTAAAACGGGTGAGCTTGAAAATGCTGCTCAACCTGTTATTGAGGACTTGTTAATGTGCGCTCCAGATGCATTGGAAGCTACAAAAAGAAGAACTTTAATTGAAAGTGGTTTAATGTTGTCAGATGAAAAATTTGACGAACTTGTTTTTGAACATTCTCAAAAAAGGATGACTAATGAAGCAAAAGAGGGTTTAAATAGTTTTCTTGAGAAAAGAACTGCATCTTGGTATCAAATTTAAATCATAGGATATATAAATGCCTGCATTAGTTACAAATTCAAAAATATGGGGAGAAATGTTTGGTACTAAAGAAATGCATTTCTTATTTTCTGATGAGAGTACTACACAACTTTATTTAGATGTAGAAGCGGCTTTAGCAAGATCACAATCAAAGTTGAATATTATACCAAAAGAAGCTGGAGAAAAAATAACCCAAGCAGCAAAAGTAGATATAATTGATTGGAAGAAACTTGAAAAAAGGACATCTATAGTTGGATATCCAATTCTTCCACTAGTAGAACAACTAAGTGAAAAAGTTGAAGGCAACTTTGGACAATTTTGTCATTGGGGCGCTACAACACAAGATATTATGGACACAGCAGATATCCTTCAAATTAGAAAGGGTCTTGAATTATTATCTAAAGACCTAAAGTCAATTTCAGATGCTTTAGAAAAAATTGTTGAATATCACATTAAAACACCTATGGCTGGTAGAACACATTTGCAACATGCTTTACCTATATCTTTTGGGTATAAGGCATCTACTTGGTTATCTGGTATAGATAGGCATCATAAAAGACTGGAAGAAATAAAGAAACGTATTTTCAATGTTTCATTTTTTGGAGCAGCAGGAACACTTGCTTCTTTGGGAGAAGATAAAGGTCTTAAGACACAGTCAACTCTTGCAGAAGAATTAGATCTGAATGTACCTGACGTAAGTTGGCATTCTATTAGAGATAATTTTTGTGAAGTAACTGGTTGGCTTGCAATAGTCGCTGCATCACTTGGTAAAATAGCTTATGATGTGATGTTAATGATGCAAACAGAAACACAAGAAGTGGCTGAACCATATCTTCACGGACGAGGTTCTTCTTCGACAATGCCTCAAAAAAGAAATCCCATTTCTTCTGAGATAATGCTGGCTTGTTCAAAACTATTAAGAGAACATCATTCTTCTATGCTTGATGCTATGGTCCTTGATCATGAAAGAGCTACAGGTCAATGGCATGTAGAATGGCATGTAATACCTAACGCTTTTTTGGTTGCTTCTTCATCTTTCAACTCAGCTAAATATCTTTTGGAAGGTTTAGAAGTTTCATCTGAAAAAATGAAAGAAAACATTTATAAAACTAATGGGTTAATTGTTGCAGAGTCTGTTATGATGGCCCTCGCACCCAAAATGGGAAGACAAATTGCACACGATTTAGTTTATGACTGTTGTAGAGAATCAATCAAAAACAACATATCATTCATAGATATATTATTAAAAAACAAAGAAATTTCTAAATTTTTTAATGAACAAGATTTGTTAAAAATGATAGATCCATCTAATTATTTAGGAGCGGCTCCTACTATGGCACAGAGACTTTTAGATAAAAGAAAGTTATCATAACATAATGCAACAATTAATGACAAAAGAAAGCCTTGATAAATTTTTAAATAAGGAATTTCCTCAAGTAAGCAAAAACTTCAAGATATTAAATGTTAGCGACCAGTCTTTTTCAATGCTAATGTACATTAATAAAGAACATTTGAGACCAGGGGCAACAGTTTCAGGCCCAACGATGTTTTTATTGGCAGACGTAACTTTTTATTTAGCAACACTAAGCATTATAGGACCAAAAAGTCTTACTGTTACAACTAATTGTTCAATAAATTTTTTAAGAAAACCAAATGAGAAAAATTTAACTAGTAAAGCCAGAATTTTAAAATTAGGAAAAACTTTAAGTGTAGGCGATGTTTTAATTTATTCAGAAGATATTGACGAGCCTGTTGCCCACGCTGCACTTACATATTCTATTCCACAAAAATAAATTCATATTCTATCTCTATGCCAAATTAAATGATCCGACATAAAGGTTGATATAAAATAATATGAATGATCATAATTTGGGTGCATTCTAAGTTTTAAATTAATATTTTTATCTTTACATGCATCATCTAATAGCCAAGGTCTTAACCCTTCTTTTAAAAAACTATCCGCATCTCCTTGATCAACAAGAATTTCAGGAAAATGATAACCATTTTTAATTAAAGCTACACTATCATACATTTGCCAATCACTTTGATTTAAACCAATATATTTTTTAAAGGCATCACTAGACCAGCTGGCTGTCGATGGCTCGACAATTGGAGCAAATGCAGAACAACTTTTAAATTTCTTTGGGTTTCTTAAAGCCATTACAAGAGCTCCGTGACCACCCATTGAGTGACCAAAAATACTTTGTCTAGACATATCAAAACCGAAATTATTTTCAATAATACTTGGAAGTTCTTCAATTATATAAGTGTACATATTATAATTTCTGTCATATGGCGATTCTGTCGCATCTAGATAAAAACCAGCTCCACTGCCAAATTGCCAATTGTCTTTTTCGTCGGGTATATCTTCCCCTCTAGGACTAGTATCAGGACAAATAATTGCTATGCCTAGTTCAGCAGCTTTTTTTCTGTACTCACCTTTTTCCATTACATTTAAGTGACTACAAGTTAAACCAGATAGATACCACAAGACTGGAGGTTTTTTTATTTTGGGAGGGATAAAAACTGCAAAAGTCATTTCACAATTATTAACCAGAGACTGATGACTACAGACTAATTGTTTACCCTCAAATGAAAATACTTCAGATATATTTTTCATTAAAAAACTACGACTGATCTTATTGATTCACCAGCATGCATCAAATCAAAGCCTCTGTTAATATCTTCTAATTTTAAATTATGTGTAATCATTGGATCAATGGAAATTTTGCCTTGAAGATACCACTCCACAATTTTAGGAACGTCGGTTCTTCCTCTTGCTCCACCAAAAGCTGTACCTTTCCAGCTTCTACCTGTAACTAGTTGGAAAGGTCTTGTTTTAATTTCTTGCCCTGCTCCAGCAACCCCAATTATTATACTTTCTCCCCAGCCTTTATGTGCGCACTCTAAAGCTTGTCTCATTACATTCACATTCCCAATACATTCAAAAGAGTAGTCTGCACCACCACCTGTAAGATCAACCAAGTAATTAACTAAATCACCATCAATATCTGATGGATTTACAAAATGTGTCATACCAAACTTTTTTCCCCAAGATTCTTTTTTGTTATTCATGTCGACACCAACAATCATGTTTGCTCCTATCATTCTCAAACCCTGAATAACATTAAGACCAATACCACCTAAGCCAAAAACTACTGCGTTACAACCTGCGGTTGCCTTTGCTGTATTGATAACGGCTCCAATACCTGTAGTTACACCGCATCCGATATAACAAATTTTATCAAAGGGAGCTTTTTTATTTACTTTAGCAAGCGCAATTTCAGGAACCATAGTGTAATTTGAAAAAGTAGATGTTCCCATATAATGCAATATGGGTTTCCCATTTATCGAAAATCTACTAGTGCCATCAGGCATTACTCCCTTACCTTGGGTAACTCTTATGGCCTGACATAAATTAGTTTTCGGATGCAAACAATACTCACACTCTCTGCATTCCGGTGTATAAAAAGGAATTACATGATCACCTTCTTTAAGAGATGTTACGCCTTTACCCACTTCTCTTACAACTCCTGCTCCTTCGTGCCCTAATATTGCTGGGAAAAGTTCTTCAGGATCATCCCCAGAAAGTGTGAACTCATCAGTGTGGCATATACCTGTTGCTTTTATTTCTACTAGAACTTCTCCGGAACGAGGCCCTTCTAAATCCACATCCATAATTTCAAGCGGTTTTCCCGCCTCTACAGCAACTGCAGCTCTAGTTTTCATTGTGTCCCCCAAAAAATAATTTTCTTAAATGTAAAATTTACTATGATTTAATATCCATGACTTGCAAGATTTTTTAGTATATAAATTAGGTTTATAGGATTTAGATATTAGGAGTATCTCTATGAGTTTTGTTGAAACTGAAATTAATGGCCAAATAATTACTATCAGATTAAATCGTCCAGAAAGATTAAATGCTTTAAGCACTGTTATAAGAAAAGGTATGGCAGAAGCGTTCAATAGATATCATGAGGATAAAGATTTAGAAGTAGCAATTTTGACAGGAACTGGAAGAGGGTTTTGTGCAGGCGAAGATATGAAAGAGTCTATTGACAGAGGCATCCCAGGATCCCCAAAAGAATTTGTAGAAGAAAACTTAGTTGACCCATTTCAGACAGGTGCTCTTCAAAAGCCAGTCATAGCAGCAGTAAATGGATATGCAATGGGTGGTGGATTTATGTTAGTTGAGAGAACAGATCTTAGGATTGCTGTGAAAGAAGCAATTTTTGAAATGTCAGAAGCAAAAAGATGGCTTCTTGGTGGTTATAATCATGGACATTATGGCAACCTCCCACATCCCGTTGCAACTGAAATGGCTTTTGGATATAGAATTTCTGCTGAAAGGATGCATCAAGTTGGTTTCATTAACCGTTTAGTGGAAGCTAAAGATCTTATGAGTGAGGCTTATTCAATGGCAGAACATCTGCTATCACTCCCTCCTGCTGCAAGAGTAAACACACTTTATATGATGAAGCATATGGCACCAAAAATAAATCCTAATATTGCAGACCTTGCTGAAAAGCTACATCTTCACGGCGACACTGAGGATAGAATGGAAAGTAGAAGAGCCTTTGCAGAAAAAAGAAAACCAAACTTTAAAGGTTGGCTTAACCCAGAAGATAGATATAATATGCCGAAATTAGAGGAAAATTAGAGGTCAAAATGAGTGAAATAAATGGAGCTCTTTCTGGGTTAAAAATAGTTGCATGTTCAACAGCACAAGCTGGAACTGTTCCCTACATGTTAATGGCAGATCTTGGTGCTGAAGTAATTAAAATTGAAACGCCAGGTAAAGGTGATAACAATCGTAACTCAGGTTTTTTAGAAGGAGAGATTGGATCATTTTTTGAGACTAATAACAGAGGAGTTAAAAGTTTTACTCTCAATCTTAAATCAGAAAAAGGACAAAAAATACTTCACAGTTTAATAAAAGATGCCGATGTGTTTGGTCAAAATTTTAGACCAGGCGTTGCTGAAAAACTTAATTTTGATTATGATACTCTTAGCAAAATTAATCCTAAAATAGTTTACGCTTCTGTTTCTGCTTATGGGCCTGATGCCCCAGACGGTCACTTACCAGGAACCGACGCGGTAGGACAAGCTTTAAGTGGAATAGCTGAAGCATATTCAATTCCTGGAAATAATTTAAGAACAGGAGTAGCCTCAGTTGCAGATGAAAGTTGTGCAATACTAACTTTTGGAGGAATTTTAGCGGCATATATAAATGCTCAAAAAACAGGAAAAGGTCAAAAGTTAGAAACTTCTTTAGTTGGGAGTGCTTTCAGACTTCTTGGTTGGACTATGACTACAGCAATGTGGAGTAACAGGCCACCAATTACTGGAGCTAGAATTAATGGAACAAGAGAAAGGCCGGGTATTGCAGCATGTTTTAACGATATTAATGGTAAGCCTTTCGCACTCCAGCTTGATCCAGATGACTGGCGGGAAGCAATGAAAGCCCTTAACTTTTTTGATGTTTTGACAGAAAATGGTCTCATTGATCTTGGTTTAGCGTTTGAATCTGAAAAAAAGAAAACTGAAATTTTGGATAAACTTGCTGAATTATTCTCAACTGATACAAGAGATAATTGGATATCAGTCTTGAGAAAAGCTGACATGATATCTACCCATGTTAATACAATGCTTGAAGCATCTAATGACCCAAATATAAAAGAAAACAATTATGTAACAGAAGTATGGTACCCAGAACTAAACAAAAATATGAAAGTACACGGTACTCCTTGGAAATTTTCTAAAACACCTGCTAACATAAAAAGAGCACCTAAACTCGGAGAACACAATAATAAAATATTATCAGGTTTAGGTTATACTAAAGGTGAGATTGAGAATTTAAAAGACGATAAGGTTATTTAATCTCTTTCATCTCTTTTGCAAACTTTTTGAAGTTTGCAACGTAATGCTTTGAAGATCTTGTCATATTTTCAATCATCCCTTGACTTAGTTCCCTTACAGCTGTTGCTGGTGAGCCTAAAATTAACCAACCATCCGGAAATTCTTTATTTTCAGTAACAAGGGCACCAGCGCCTACAAGACAATTGTTGCCTATTTTAGCATTATTGAGAATCGTTGCACCCATTCCAATAAGAGAATTATTACCTATTGTACAACCGTGTATAATTGCATTATGTCCAATCGTACAATTATTACCTATGGTGACAGGACAATCAGGATCAACATGAATTATTGTGTTTTCTTGTATGTTTGTTTCTTCACCAATCTTAATAACGTCATTATCACCTCTTAAAACTGATCCAAACCATACACCAACATCTTTCCCTAAAATAACGTTTCCTATAACATGTGCATCTGGTGCAACCCAATATAGGTTATTTTCAGGTAATTGAGGTTTTTTTTCACCTAAACTATAAATTGGCATTAGCACTCCTTTATAATAAGTTAACGTTAAAATTATATCTTATATAATTTTTTCTTGTTGTTAATATTTTATTAAAAATAATGAGAGTTCTTATGATTATTAGGGATAATATTGTTTCAAAAGTTACAATTTACAGACTAGATGTTCCTCTAATAAAGCCTTATAAATTATCCTATAATACTTTCTATTCTTTTGAACCGTTGTTGATTCATATTGTAGATGATCAAGGTAATGAGGGATGGGGCGAACAGCACATATCACCTGGCTCCAGCACTGAAACAAGAGAAGGTGGATGGACATTTGCCAGAGTTATATCAAAATTAATTTTAAATAAAAAATTATACGAAGCAAAAGAAATCATTTTATCTAATTCATCTATAAGTATTGTTGCTTCAAGTGCAATCTATACAGCAATCGAGATGCTAGAAAAAAATAATATTTTAAATAATAAGAGTTCTCTAAAACTTAAATTATTAACTTCATTTAATGCAGAGGAAGAATCTGAAATAAAAGATGAATTGGACAAAGTAACTGAACAAGGATTTACAACAATAAAAATTAAGGTTGGAAAGGACGTTAATGCAGATATTAAAAAAATAAATAATATACAAACTTATTTGAATGGCAGAGCTACCCTAAGAATAGACGCTAATAGGGGGTACACAAAAAAAGACGGTTGTAAATTTGTTCAGGGGTTAAAGCCTGATTTCATAGAATTATTTGAGCAGCCTTGTGATGCTAATGATTGGGATGCAAACGCTGCGGTCGCTAAACTATCACACATCCCAATAATGTTGGACGAACCTATTTGCAGTATTAAAGACATTGAAAAAGCTTCTAAATTAAAAGGCGTAGGATTATGCAAACTTAAGTTGAAAAGATTTTTATCTATTACAAAGTTAACTGAAGCCATAAAATTTGCACATAAATTAGGATTAAAAATTGTACTTGGTGACGGGCTTGGTACTGAAATTAATTGTTGGATGGAAGCTAGAATTGCAAAAAACCTAATTGACAATGCTGGAGAATATAACGGTTTTTTAAAAATTGATCCAAAAGCAAGAATTTTGTCAAATCCCCTAAAATTTACGAATGGTTTTCTATTAATATCTGAGAATTGGAATCTTGAAATTGACAGAGATAAATTAGAAAAATACAGTATTAATAAAGAGGAAATTTACAAATATATTAAATAGGAAAAAAGGAATGAAATTAATTAATAGTGTTAAGAGCTTGGGTGGAGAGATTGTAGATTTGGACATCAGTAATAAATTAACTCAAGATCAAATTAATTTCATAAATCAATCTTGGGATGAAAGGCTCGTCTTAGTATTTAAAAAACAAAATTTAGATGATCATAAATTAATAAATTTTAGTAAATATTTTGGTGAACTCGACCCTCCTGGCCCTAATCCATATGGTATAACCTTTTTGCCAGAATTTCCTGAAATTAATGTAATTTCTAATGTTAAAAATGAACAAGGTACTCCTATAGGTAATTTAGGAGATGGTGAAGCAGTCTGGCATGCAGATATGACTTACCTACAACTACCTCCAAAGGCTGGAATTTTATATGCTCTTGAAGTACCTGAAAATCAAGGTAATACCCACTTTGCAAATATGGCCCTAGCGTATAATGAATTACCAAATAAACTTAAGGAAAAAATTGATGATAAAATCTTGATACATGATTCTGCTCATAATAGTGCTGGAATGCTAAGAAACGGATATTCAGAAGTAGATAATCCATCTGAAACTCCAGGGGCAAAACATCCAATGGTAATCACAGATAAAAATACTAATAAGAAACTACTTTTTCTTGGACGAAGACCTCACGCATATATAATCGGTTTAGAGCTAGAAGAGAGTGAAAATTTATTAAACGAAATTTGGGAACACGCAACACAAGAGAAGTTTACCTGGACACAAAAATGGGAAAAAGGAGATTTATTGATGTGGAAAAATTTGAACGTACTTCACAAAAGAGATGCTTTTGATCCTAATACAAGAAGAGTAATGCACCGAACTCAAATAAAAGGAGAAATGGAAATTACAGCGTAGTTATCATAAAATGTTAGAGTTATGTTGATTTATTTAAAAATCAGTAGCAGAATAATAAATGTTATGAAATCGGGAGGAAAATATGACACAACTTGTAAATTCTTTTAGAAGAAGTATCGTTAAAGCCGGTTTAGGTCTTGTTGCTATTGCAGGAATTAGTACCGTTGGTTTGGTTTCTATTGCTAGTGCTGACAAATATCCTAATAAGCCAATAGAATTAGTTATTCATGCAAAATATGGTGGTGGAACAGACACAACTGCAAGAATGGTATCTATTAGAACAAGAAGAAATTTAAAAACAGATATATCTATTGTTGCTAAAAGAGGTGGTTCAGGAGCAAAAGCTCAAAACTATGTTTTAACAAAGCCAGCCGACGGTTATACAATCATGGCATTAACTCAGTCTCATCTTTATACAATGGCTAGAGGTAAATCTAACATGAAGATTGACGACATTGTAGGAGTTGCAAGGGCAATGGATGACCCTACCTTCATTACTGTCTCAGGAAAGGGAAAATTTAATACTTTAGAAGAGCTTGTAGCTGCTTCTAAAAAGGCACCATTAAACTGGGGAGTTGCTCAAATTGGAGGTACTGAACATATTGGACTAGCTCAGTTCGCAAAAGAAGCTGGAATTAAGTTTAAAGTGGTACCATTCGGTTCAGGGGCTCAAATGGTACAAGCATTAATGGCAGGCAAAATAGATGCTACTTTACCGAATGTAAGTGAAGCTGCTAACCAAGTTGCAGATGGAAGCTTTAAAGCTCTGGCAGTTATGGCTGAAGACAGGCTTAAAGATTATCCAAATGTTCCTACTACTTATGAGAAAGGGATTAAGGCAAAATGTTCTACAACTAGGGGTTATGCTGTATTAGCTTCTACTCCACAGCCAATTATAGATCAGATATCAAAAGCTATGGTTAAAGCAATGAAACACGATGTTTTTGCTAGTTATCTTGCTGGAGCTGGACTAACAGTTGAAGGTAGTGTTGCAGGGACTAAAGTTTGGGACAAACAACTAAAAGCTGAATATAAAGTTGCAGCATCTGCTCTTAAAGAACTAGGATTAATTAAATAGTATTTTAATCAAAGGTTTTTAATAAATGAAAGATAATAAAAATGCACCCAAAGGCTTGGGTGCATTATTAAATAAAAGTGATACTTTAATTGCGATTTTTTTAACTCTAATAATTTCATTTTTATGGTTTGAAACTACAAAATTTGAGAAAGTTCCTGACTTATTTTCAAATAATATTCCCCCTGAAATGTTTCCTCAGATATTACTCATTATAATTTTAGGGATGGTTTTGATAATACCTTTTGAGCATCTTTTTTTAAAGAAAAGTGGAAAAGATATTGATTCATCCAGAAAAAAACCAGTAGAAATTTCAACAATTGGAACTATGGTAATTTTATCAGCTATAATAGCATCCTCACAAATTTTAGGAGCTGCTCTTACAATAATAGCAGTAAGTATCTCCTTACCAATTTATTGGGGTGAAAGAAGATTAATAGTATTAATCTCATATATTATCGGGTTTCCATTATTTGTAATAGTTTTATTCAATGTAATTCTTGGCGTTCATTTTGAACCTGGGCTATTAGATCTTATTCAAAACTAGAAAGGGTTGAAGTTTGGAAGACATAATAAAAGGTATTGGATTATTATTAGAATTTCAAAATATTCTTTTAAT
This sequence comes from uncultured SAR116 cluster alpha proteobacterium, assembly GCA_902543145.1. GTDB lineage: Bacteria > Pseudomonadota > Alphaproteobacteria > Puniceispirillales > Marisalimonadaceae > Marisalimonas. The sequence goes on from CACBXG010000002.1 coordinate 163,063, forward strand.
TCTATCAGGTGTTTTAATAGGTGTTTTAGTAGGAGCCCTACCAGGTTTAAGTTCTCCTATGGCAATTGCACTTCTAATTCCTTTTACAATTTCTTTAGATCCAGTTGCTGCAATAGCTATGATGGCTGCTCTTTACTGTGCTGGAACTTTTGGAGGCTCTATTACTGCTATATTAATAAATGCTCCAGGTGCTCCACCAGCTGTTGCAACTGCTTTGGATGGATATCCAATGGCAAAAAATGGTGAACCAGGAAGAGCTCTTGGTTTGGCCGCCGTATCTAGTGTTTTTGGTGGAATTTTTAGTTTAATAATTTTTATATTTGCGGCTCCTCTTTTAGCAAAGCTAGCGTTGGAATTTGGACCAGCAGAGTATTTTGGACTTGCTGTATTTGCTCTTTCGATGCTTGCCTCGATGAGTGGAAAATCGTCTTTAAGAAACCTCATTTCAGGTCTTGTTGGAGTGTTAATTGGTACTATTGGAATTCACTTAACTACAGGCGTAGAAAGGTTTACGTTTGATATACCTGATCTTGAAGAGGGTATACATTTCGTTCCTGTTCTTATTGGGCTATTTGCAGTCAGTGAGCTTTTTAAACAATCTGAAAAATTGAATGCAGTAGTTGAGAGAATACAGGCAAAAGCTTTGAGGTTACCCTCGTTATTTGAATTAAAGAAACTAAAATATACAATACTTAGGTCTTCAGGAATTGGAACGTTTATAGGAATACTTCCTGCCGAAGGTTCTACTGTAGCAGCTATCATCGGTTATAATGAAGCGAGAAGATGGTCTAAAGACAAGGATAAATTTGGTAAAGGTTCTCCTGAGGGCATAGTTGGACCAGAGGCAGCGAATAATGCAGCTGCTGGAGGTGCTATGGTTCCTACGCTTGCTCTAGGGATACCTGGAAGTGGTTCAACAGCTCTTATATTAGCGGCATTAATTATGCATGGATTTAGACCCGGCCCTTACTTAATTAGTGAAACACCAGAATTCGTGTATGCAATTTTTGGAGCAATGCTAATAGCTAATCTAGGATTTTTGTTTATTGGCTTAGTTGGTGCAAAATTCTTTTCCTTAGTTGCTTTCATACCAAAAAAACTTCTTTGGCCAGCTGTTTTTATATTTTCTATGATCGGCTCTTATTCTTTTGCATCGTCAATGTTTGATGTCTGGGTAATGCTAGCTGCTGGACTAGTAGGTTATTTTATGGACAGACATGGGTTTTCAGCAGCTCCACTTGTTATGGGATTAATTCTTGGAAAATTAGTTGAAGAAAGCTTTTCTCAATCTATGATTATTCATGATAACAATTTCTTTGCATTATTAGAAAGTCCAGTTGTCTTATTATTTTTTGTTCTTACATTCCTAAGTTTATCATCTCCTTTTTGGACAAGATATTTCTCAAAGAAATAATTTTTTTAGTTGAAGTAAAATGAATAAAATTGAAATTTCTCTGGCTGAAAAATTTTCAGAGTGGGTTCATAAACTTAAAATAAATGACATACCTGAAGAAGTCGTAAATAAATTACAACTCGTTGTAATGGACTCTTTTGGACTTATGGCCTCAGCTAGAGATGAACAATACATAAAAAGTCTTATCAATGCACTTCAAGAAACTGGAGATTGCACATTAGTTGGACACAATACAAAGGTGAACCCATTCAACGCAGCTATAATTAATGGCACAGCTATCCATGGTGAAGATTTTGATGATACTTTTGAAGGAACACCTGTACATGTAGGTTCAGTAATGGTTCCCGCAATGTTATCTTCGGCTCAAGCTAAAAATTTAGATGGAAAAAAATTTTTAAAAGGATTAGTAGTAGGATCAGAGCTGATTTGTAGATTAGCTTTGGTTGCGCCTACAGCAGTTCATCGACAAGGTTTTCATCCAACAGCAATTTTTGGAGCTTTTGGTTCATCAATAGGTGTTTCATCTTTGCTTGGAAATTCTATAAATGAAATGAGTTCAGGATTAGGTATTGTTGGAAGTATGGCATCTGGTATTATAGAGTATCTAGCTGAAGGCACATCTACAAAACGTCTTCACCCAGGATGGGCTGCTGGATGCGGATGGCAATCTGCTAATTTTGCTAAATCTGGATTTTTAGGACCAAGAACTGTATTTGAAGGTCAACACGGAGTATTTAGTAGTTTTGCTAAGAATAATATAGAACCAGATTTTTCACATATAATTTCAGATTTAGGAAACAGATGGGAATCAAAAAACCTAGCTTTGAAGCCTTACGCTTGTGGAACAATGGCACAACCTTTTATTGATTGTGCTATAAAACTAAAAGCTAAAATCGATAATATCGAAAAAATAGATAAAATCATTGCTAGTGTTGGTGAAGGAACAGTCCACAGATTGTGGGAACCATTAAAAGAAAAACAAAATCCATCTACTCCTTATGGCGCAAAATTTTCTGTTCCATATTGTATTTCAATAGGATTAATAAATGGATCTGCGGGCTTAAATGAGTTTACTGATAAATGTTTAAAAAAATTAGAAGTGACAAAATTAGCATCTAAAGTAAATTATGAAATTAATCCGAATGACGAATATCCAAGAAATTACACTGGTAAAATAAAAATAATTATGAAAGATGGAACAATTTATTCTTCATCACAAGATTGTTTAAGAGGCGGGAAGCGTGATCCTCTCAGCACAAATGAAGTTAGAAAAAAATTTGAAGCTAATTTAAAATTTGCAAATGTAAAGTCTGCTGAGATTGATAAACTATATAATTTTATTAAAAATATTTTTAAATCCAAAAATCTAAATGGTATAGATGAGGTCAACTTTAATTAATTAAGTCCTGACAATTTTTTCCTAAAAGCAAATCAAAAAATCTCTTCCATTTTTCTAAATAATTTCTTCTATTTACAAACCAATCGATATGATCAGAAGCAGGTTTATTTAAGTTTATCCTAATCCCCCACAAACCGTCAACCTCATTAGGAACTGCTGAATACCTGACATCTGTTATTATATTTTCATCAATTCCTTTTCCTAGATAACCTTGAGAAAACCAATTAAATCTTTTTATATCTTTGTATTGTTGACTTTTTTTATCAAGCTCTGAAAAATCATTTAAAAGATCAAGTTTCTTAATTTTTGTTCCTTGACAGTATTCTGAATTAGCAAATAATCTTACTGCATCTACATAATAAAAACCATTATCTTCATAGATTGTTTTCCATAAAAACAAATTTCCCAGACTTGGTTTTGCTGTTAGGTTTTTGCCATTATGACCCCTGAGATTAGCAATAAATTTACCAACAAATTCAGCACGATTTTCTTGGATAGCACCAAAGGTTAAATAAATTAAAATATAAAGTATCCCGAATAAGGTTAAATATTTATTTTTCATTATAATTGCAAAAATTATAGCCAGAATGACCGGTATAGTTAAAAAAGGATCAACAACTGATATATAATTCCACGAAATTCTTTCACTAGAAAATGGCCATAAAAGCTGTGTACCGTAACTTGTACAAGCATCTAATAATCCATGTGTGGCAAAACCAAAAAGACTAAAAAAATACGTTTCACCCCAACTTAAATACTTTTTGAAAAGTATTCTTGAAAAGAATGTTACAATCAAAGCACCTATTGGTATAAAAATTAAGGAATGAGTAAATTGTCTGTGATATTCTAATTTTAATAGAGGATCTGAAGTAGATCTAATGAAAATGTCTAGGTCAGGAGCCAGACCTGCACAACAACCAACTATTGATCCAAATAAAATTTTTTTCTTATTTGAGATTGTTTGAGCAAAAATTGCACCAAATGCGCCTTGAGTAACTGGATCCATAATATAAACCAAAATTATTAAATGAGCTATCTATACACTAAGTTTTCTTGACTGTTTATATTTTTTTCATTTAACATATTCAATGTATTATAAGGTACCATTTAATGAACCAAATTAACTTAAATAATAGAGAATATGATGTCATAATTGTAGGTGCTGGGTTTTCAGGATTATATCAATTGATATGTCTTAGAGATCAACTTGGTATGAATTGTCTTGTTATAGAAACAGGCGACGACGTTGGCGGTACATGGTATTGGAATCGTTATCCAGGAGCAAGATGTGATACTGAAAGCCACGCCTACTCTTATTATTTTTCAGACGAATTACTAAAAGAATGGACATGGTCAGAGCGATATCCTGGTCATGCTGAGATTAGAAGATATATGAATTTTGTTGCTGAAAAATTTGATCTTAAAAAAGATATTTTGTTCAACCATAAAGTAACAAGTGCTCAATATAATGAAGATAAAATTTGTTGGAAAATCACAACTAACAATAAAATAAATTTTAGGTCTAAATTTTTAATTACAGCAGTTGGATGTTTGTCAAATGCAAATATTCCCAATATTAAAGGATTAGAAAATTTTAAAGGTAAGTATTACCATACAGGCAATTGGCCAAAAAACGACGTATCATTTGTTGGTAAAAAAGTTGGTCAAATTGGCACTGGTTCTACTGGGATACAAGCAGTGCCAGTTATAGCTGAAGAGGCTAAGCATTTAACAGTTTTTCAAAGAACGGCAAATTATAGTGTACCAGCGAGGAATAAACCTTTAACTGAAAACTTCAAAATCCATGTAAAAGAGAGATTTAATTATTACAGAGAATTACTTAAAAAGACACCAAATGGACACCCTTTTGAAATATCAGATCGTCTTGTTGCTGATGTCCAAGAACAAGAAATGCAAGATATTTACGAAAAAGCTTGGGAAAAAGGAGGTTTACAGTTCAGGGGATCATTTAGTGATTTAGTAACTAACGTTGAAGCTAATAAAACAGCCTCAGATTTTATAAAAAATAAAATTAATGAAACTGTTTCTAATAAAAAATTTGCAGCAATATTATCAGACATTGATCACCCATATGCAGGTAAACGCCCACCAATAGATACTAATTATTTTGAAACCTATAATAGAGACAATATTAATCTTGTTGATCTTCGAAGTAATCCTATAACACAAATAGATGAAAAAGGAATTCAAACTGAAAAAAAACATTTTGATTTAGATATTATTGTTTTTGCTACAGGTTATGATGCGATGACCGGACCGCTTCAGAATATGAATATCATTGGAAAAAATAATTTAAAACTACAGGAAGCTTGGAAAGAAGGGCCAAAAACATTTTTAGGTCTTCAAGTACCAGGTTTCCCTAATATGTTTACAATAACAGGCCCAGGCAGTCCTTCAGTTCTAACAAACATGCCTATAGCAATTGAGCAACATGTTGAATGGATTAGGGATTGTATAGATTTCATGAATAAAAAAGAGTATTCAGTAATTGAGACTGATGCTAAGTCAGCAGAACAATGGGGACATGAAGTTAACACAGTTGCAAATAAAACTTTATTACCCACCGTAAAACATTCATGGTATCTAGGTGCAAATATTCCTGGTAAACCACAAGTTTTTATGCCTTATGCTGGTGGTTTACCTAGATATAGAAAGATATGTGAAAACATTAAAAATAATAATTATAAAGAGTTTAGTTTAAATTAAAATTTAAACATCTACTGAGTTTTTAATTACATTAATTTTAGTTCTGATATTTTTCATTCTTTCTTCAAGTTCATTTTTCTTAGGTGGGTTCTTTGAGTCTAACTGATCTAAAAGGTTAGAAATTTCATTGGCTAATTCGTTACTTTGTTTATTGGAATCTAGGAGTCTCAGCTGAGTCTTTCTTATTAAAGCTCCTAAAATGACGTTAGATTTAATGATTTCTTTAAAGTAAGATTTGGGTATTATTTTTGTAACTAATTTCTGAGTGCATACCTTAGCAGTTACAGTTCTTGGAACATTGAGTAAAATTGAACTCTCTCCAAATATCTCTCCCATACCTAGTCTATTCAGTTTTAAACCATCTTTGGTTTCAATATTGACATATCCCTCTAAAATTAAATATGCTTCTTTTGGATCACTCCCCACTTCGTAAATTATTTCACCGGGCTCCCAAATTATTGATTTACCATTTTCTTGCATCAATATTCCTTTAAATATAATGATTTAATTATTGTACAGGAATAGCTAAAGGCTCCATCCAAAAGATATATCCATAAAAAATTAAATAACAATAGAATAACCCATAAGCCCACCACGGCTTTGGTTTAAATGATTTACTTCTTTCTTCAATCTCTTCTAATTCTTCTCTATAATTTTTGTAATAATTCATCATAAAATTAGATCTGCCCAATTATCTTCTCCACCTTAAATTAGATTTATATATCAAAAAAAACTGTTTCTTTATTACCTTGTAAAAATACATTAAAAACATAAATATTTTTTTTAATCTTTTTTGCTACAAGGCTGTCAATATTACCTTTACTATTTTTTATTATAGATAAAATAGGATCGTTTATCAAATCATCACCTTCAAAGTATATCCTAGTATTTAAAGTCATATTAAGTCCTCTAGATGAAATTGATAAACAAATATGCGGACATTGATTTTTTCCATGTAGATTTTCGACTTGTCCTGGCTTTACTGTAAATAACTTAAATTGTTTTGTTAATTTATTTGGAATAAATCGTGCAAACCCATTGTCTTCAAAAAATTGACCATTTTCATCACATTGCCAAGTTTCTAGCATCACGTCGTCTAATGCAATACCATTACCATCAAAGACTGAACCTTCGACAGTTATCATTTCTATTTCATTTTTATTTTTAAATGGCACCTCACCCAAATCATTTTTATATATATTATTTATTTTTATTTTATTTGGCATGCATCCTATATGAAGAAATGGACCAGCTGTTTGAAAAGGAGTTTCATCAAGAATTTTATTAGAGTTTTTCAAGTTATAGCCCTTCTTGTCTATTTTCAAAGTATGTTTGTTTTACTCCTCTTAACACAATATCAAATTTGTAAGCTAGTATGTTTTGAATGTTTGATCGCGAAGTATCTAATTTTCCAACTAAACTCTTTTTTGCTTTCTCATCCGCAATAGAATTTACCATTGGACATAGGTTTATCAGTGGATCACCTTCAAAATACATTTGTGTAATTAACCTTTGTCCAAAGCTTTCCCCAAATATTGAAAAATGAATATGCATTGGTCTCCACTCAATCCCACGATTTGGATAAGGGTATGGTCCAGGTTGAATAGTTAAAAATTCGTAGGAGCCATCTGATGAAGTTAGAGAACGCCCACAACCTGAAAAATTAGGATCAATGGGTGCAGAATTTTTATCGTCCTGATGTAAATATTTACCAGCAGCATTAGCTTGCCAAATTTCTATTAACGCACCTTTTATTGGATTGGAAAATTGATCAGAAACAGTTCCGTGGACAATAATTTTATGACCAAGAGGGGACATTTTGTTTTTGGAAAAATTTAATGTAAGGTCATTATCTAACTTACTTATAATGTTTTTATTAAATATTGGTCCAAAAATCTCTAAATTGGATGGTATTGAAATTTTTTTATTCTTAGGAGCTCTGAAAATACTAGATTTATAATCAGGAAAATCTATTTCTGGTTGTTTTTTATAATTTCTTTTTACTAATGATTTAACATTCATGCTTTTACCTAAGTTTTGAGAAATGTATTTTTTTAGTTTTAGTAAGGTAAACCAACGTAATTTTCTGCCAAAACTCTTTGGGATGCAACAGAATTTTCCAAATACTCTATTTCAGAATCTTGAATTCGTTGATCAAAAGAAGATTGATTGGGAAATTTATGAAAAGTTGTAGTCATCCACCAACTAAACCTAATAGTTTTCCAAACTCTAGAAAGGGCGTTATTTGAATACATTTTCAAATCATCATTAGTATGAAATTTATAATATTTTTTCAGAGCGTTATGCAAATAGTATACATCTGAAACTGCTAAGTTTAACCCTTTCGCACCAGTAGGGGGCACGATATGCGCGGCATCTCCAACTAAAAATAATCTTTCCCAACTCATTGGCTCACAAACAAAAGATCGAAGTGGTGCTATAGATTTTTCAATGGAGTTTCCAGTTATAATTGTATCTGATGCTTCAGTTGGAAGTCTTTTTTTTAATTCATCCCAAAATTTTTTGTCTGACCAATTCTCTAATTTTTCGTCTAACGAAGTCTGTATATAATATCTACTTAAATTTTCATTTCTCATTGAGGCTAAAGCAAAACCATTACCATGATTTGCATATATTAATTCATCACTTACGGGCGGTGTTTCTGATAAAATCCCCAACCATCCAAAAGGATATGTTCTTTCATAAGTTTTAATTATTGATTTTGGAATTATGCTTCTACTTATTCCATGAAATCCATCACATCCTGCGACCAAATCACACATAATTTTTTTTTCTACACCATTTTTTTTATATGTTACAAATGGTTTATCAGTGTCAATGGCTTGAGGAAGAACATCATCTGCGTTGTTGATTATTATACCATTTTCTTTTTTAATCTTTCTATATAGATCTTTTGTTACTTCAGTTTGTCCATAAACTGTTACGTGTTTATTAGTTAATTGTTTTAAATTAATTCTAAATCCATGATTTTTGAATGAGAGTTGTATGCCATCGTGATTAAAGCCTTCCTTTTTAAGCCTATTTGAAACGCCTGCTTTCTCAAGCATTTCAATTGTACCATTTTCCAAAACACCAGCCCTGATTCTACCTATAACATGTTCTTCAGATTGTTTTTCAAGAACTATATTATCAATCCCATCAACTGACAAAAGTCTTGATAAAAGCAACCCTGAAGGACCACCTCCAACTATAACAACATTTGTCCTCATTAAAATTAACCCTTAATTCATTATTTCAGATAATTTACTAACAAAAATATACATCCTATTATCTGCAGAAAATTTATAAAAACTGAAAATTTATGTAATTTATTAAATTTGTTTTCATTATTTAAATCTTTAGCTTTATTTATCATTGGCATTAAAACTTGTCTTGAGAAAATAAATCCAATCATAACAAGTAAAAAAATTAATATTGATGATTTATTTACATAATAGATGGAAAGAATAAGGCCTATTAGGCTCAAAACAAAACCAAACAGATAATATTTAGGAAAGAAAATTCTTAAAAATTTTGATGATTGTTTTTCGTCTAGGACTTTAAAAACTGAAGTTGCCACAACTATGGGAAAAAACATCATGAAGCTTAATATGGCTGCAGCCATTAATATTAACAATTTTTACTCCTTACCAAATAAATAATTTTATTTTTTTATACCAATTATTATTATAAAGTATATTGCGTTTTAATAAAGTTACCATGAGTAATTAGAATGAATAAAAATATAAAACCTTATTCTGTAGATACATTAATTGCAGAAAAAGAAATAAAAAAAAGAATTATTGAATTAGGCAAAGAGGTTAACCTTTTTTATAAAAATACAGATAAATTATTGGTTGTTGGATTATTAAGAGGATCTTTTGTATTTATCGCAGATTTAGTTCGAGAGCTAAAAATACCAGTTGAGGTTGATTTTATGACTGCCTCTAGCTATGGAAACTCAATGCAATCTTCAAATAATATCCGAATATTAACAGATTTAAATACAGATATAAAAAACTTAGATGTGCTATTAGTAGAAGACATTATTGATACTGGTCACACACTAAACCAAGTTATAAAGTTATTGAAAAGTAGAAAGCCAAAAAGTTTAGAAGTTTGCTGCCTACTGAATAAGTTTTCACGCAGGGAAACTGATATTGAAAGTAAATGGGTTGGTTTTGACATTCCAGATGAGTTTGTAGTTGGTTATGGGATTGATTATGCTCAAGATAACAGGCATTTACCATTCATTGGTAAAGTAGTTCAGTAAAATAGGGAATAGCTCTAATTATTTACCTTATTTAGGATAATCGTGGAGATTTCAAAAGCTATTCCCTTCATAATGAGTTTTGCAAATTATATGCCAAAAAAATTTATATTTATTCTATTTTACTAAAATCTTTTAAATCAATTCTGGGAGAATATTCAACCTCACATTCTCCTTCCGTAAATGAGACTGTTCCTCCCATTTCTCGAATATCTTGCCAAAATTGATTAGTCCACCCAGCTCTTTGTTTATTTACGTAATCCTTATTTTTGAAAAGATGAAATATCTCTATTGAGTTTTCGGTAATATTTGTAAAAGCTCTAATTATCATATCTCCATCTTGAAACATATCTTTACTCCTACTTTTTAGAGCATTTATTATAGCCTCTTTTGCCAATTTATTTTGAAACTTGATTGATCTAGTCACAGCCCACATTATCTTCTCCTATTAATTCTAAAATTTAAAAATTATTAACTCCATGGTTTGATCACTATTTTTATTGCATCATCTATTCTTTCTCTTGCATACTTTAAAGCAGTAGGTATATCTGATAATTTAAAAGTATGAGTGTGTACTAGGCTTGCATTAAATCTTTTTTCTTTCATAAATTGCATAGCTCTGTGAGTAGCACTTTTACCTTCACCTCTTATTCCAAACATGTAAATATTATTAATAACCATATGTGGAATATTAACTTCAACTGGTTCATGAGGAAAGGCAGCGAGACATATTTTACCGCCTCTGTTTGTCATCATAATTGCATCGTTTAAGGCTTTTTTTGTTCCTGCACACTCAATTACATAGTCGGCACCTTTTTCTCCAACAATGTTTTTTACACTTTGAACTATATCTTTTTCATTTTTTACATTCAAAGTATAATCTGCACCAAGCTTTTTTCCTATTTCTAGCCTACTATCTCTTGTACCAATTAAGATTACTGGTCCCGCACCCAAAGCTTTAGCTACAGCAACTCCTAATAAGCCAATGGGACCAGGGCCTATTACAACTAAACTTTCTCCAGCGATTAACCCCCCTAATTCGGTGAGACCGTACATTGTTGTTCCTGCTGTAACCACTAAAGTTGCTTCTTCATCAGTCATACTATCTGGAACTTTAATAAGTGTGTTTATATTATTTACAGCATATTGTTTGAAGCCACCATCTGTTGTAAAGCCGTTTGCTCTGTGACCTTTATTTACATTTCCATAGTTCAGACCATAGTTATGGCATGAAGTATACATTCCCATCCTACATCTTTTGCATTGACCACAACCAGAGTGAATTTCTACCGTCACCCTATCGCCAATATCAAATTCATCAACTGAAGGACCTAATGCCACAACTGTGCCCATGTACTCGTGTCCAGGAGTAAAATTTTTGTTAAATGGCAATCCACCTTCTATCAGGGCTGGCGGTCCATGACTTATCACATCAAGATCTGTTGCACAAATAGCTACAGCGTCAATTCTGACTAAAACTTCTGCTTTACCTGGCATAACGATAGGCTTATCAATTAACATCAACTGATCTGGATCTCCTAAGACCCATGCTTTCATTGTTTTTGGTATTGGATGTTTAACTGAAGTCTTACCGTAAAATTCAATTGACATGATCAAACCTTTTGTAGAATTTAATGAATCCATTAATTAAAAGATTTGTCAAAAAGTTTATATGTTAAATGTTGTGTTTAATTTTATATTCACGCCATGTTGTAAAAAGTCCTGATCCGATAACTATCAATGCACCCATAATAATCATTAGATCTATGCTTTCAGAAAAAATTGTTACACCGATAATTGATCCAAAAACTAATTGAAGATAAGAAAAAGGTTGTACAACCGAAGCTTCTGCCACTTGTAATGTTTTGACCATCATAAAATGAGAACCTGCACTTAATACACACATTAAAAGAAGCCATAAATAATCTTCTTTTAATATATCATCCCATATAAAAAGGCTTATTATACTCATTGTAACAGTGCCACCAATACCCGTCCAAAAAAAACTTGTTATTGCTGTATCAGATCTGGAGACATATCTAGTTAAAATAAGATAAACAGCAAACATTATAGCTCCAACTATTGCAAAGATAGATCCTTCTGTAATTACATTTGTATTTGGTCTTAAAATTATGATTACGCCAATGAAACCTGTAAAAATTGCCATCCACCTCCTCCAGCCAAATCTTTCCCCAAGAAAAGGAACTGATAAACCAGCGACTATCAATGGGTAACATGCTATAATTGCATGTGTCTCAACCAACCCTAACAACGTGAATGTATAAACAACTAAGCAATTATTTAGAGAAAGAATTACACCTCTAGAAAATTGAATATAAGGTTGCTTTGTATTTAAAATATCTGAAACACGATTTTTTATGAACAAACATGTGACTATCATTACAAAAGCTATAAACCAGTAACGCATTGTAACAAGTGTAAAAACATTATTGTTTTCAGCTAAATATCTAGACAGTCCATCCATGCTTGAAAACATAAATGTTGTAATAACCATAAGGGTAATCCCAAATAGAACATTATTTTGCATAAACAACTCGATATAAAAAAATGAATCACTGTATATTGTTAATAAAGACTTATAACAAGAAAAAAATAGAGACACTTAGGTCTCTATTTAAATAAGGAGGAATATATAATAATTACTTTATAACCTATTAAACGACTTAATGAAAAAAAGTTTAGTTATTTGTTACATGGTTTTGCAATTTCAATACTTTTTTTATATGTAAACTAGCTTCTTCTAACTGAAATTGGTCGAAATTCTTAATTGGTTTTCGACAGATACTTGTGCTAAAAATTCCTTCTTCAACTCTTAACATTTTTGAAAATTTAATTGATATGTCTATATGTTGGTGAGTAAAAGATAAAATTGGTAAAATTTGAGAGAATAATCTTCTAGAGGCTTCTATTTTATTTTCTAAATATAAATTATAGATTTTGTTGTAAATAACCTCCATAGTTGAAGGAATTAGAGCATGTACCCCTCTATTCAGAGCTTCAATCATACCCATAATTGCCCATCCACCACTCAGATGCAACTGGTTGTTAGTAATATTGAAAACTCTTGTATATTTTGGACCAGAATTAAGAACTTCAATTTTCAAACTTTTAAATTTTTTAACGTATTTATTTAATAAAATTATATCTTCATCACTCATTCCATAACCTGTCCATGATAAATCTTGTATCATAAGATTGTCAGGCCCAACTTCAGCAATTTCATAAAAGCATTGCACTAATTCATCACCAAAAATATTTTCAGGTGCTTGACATAATATCCAATCAGCCCCTAATTCTTTTGCATTTTTGGATAACTCAATTCTTTCAATTTGATTTTTTGCAGTGCAACTTATAATGATTGGAATTCTATTATTATTATAAGTTACACATTCATTTAATAGAATTTTTTTCTCATCAAAGGATAGACTTCCATTTTCCCCTGCAACAGCACCCACAAGCATACCAGCACATCCAGTTATTACAGTTTGATCAATCAGTTTCCTTAAGCTAGCTATATCAATTTTATTATTTTCATTAAAGGGTGTGTGCAAACTAGGAACAATTCCTAGCATTTTAGAAATATCTTTTTTTTCTCTAGCCAATTAATGTACCATTTTCGAGTTTAATATCTGCCCGAAGCAAGTGAACATCTTCACCTGAGATTGCGCCAAGTATGAGTACTTCAGAAGTAAAACCAGCAATTTTTTTGGAAGGCAAGTTGCAAACAGCCACAACTTGTCTATTTATTAATTCTTGTAATGAATAATTAGTAACCTGAGCTGAAGTTTGTTTTACACCAATAGTTTTCCCAAAATCAATTTTTAAAATATATGCAGGTTTTTTTGCTTTTACATTCTGAGATGCTTCTAAAATTGTCCCTAAAACAAGATTTAACTTTGTAAAGTCATTGATAGATATTTGATCTTTATTTATTTTATCCATAATTTTTATTTTACTAAACTTTTCTTTTCAATTTAATTTTTTTGGTCATTATTCCCAATACATTTTAAAATTTTATTTTTTGTAAATATTTCATTATAATTGTCATTTATGGATCTTAAATTAGCATTGAATGCCAATGATTTATCTTTAATTATAAATAAGTAATTAAGTATTGGATTTTCTTCTGCTGAAACCTTACTAATAGCCATTAATGCAATTTCAGAATTCTCTACTATTTTATATTCTAACGGTTCACCCTTTTGATCTTCATATTTTACAGATTCACCATCTATAGTCATTTTAGACAAATTACCATGTTTTTTGTCTATGCATGAGTATTCAAGAGCATAGCTACTATGTGAGACGAACAGTAAAAAAAGTGTATAATAAAAAATTTTCATTAGACTTCCATATTAAAACTGTATTAGTACAAAATATTTTAAAATATTAAAAAATATCCTATTATAATTTTTATGTAAATTTACAAAAAATAAAAAAAAATGAATAGAAAAAATTTATTATTATTTGTCTTTTGGGGATTGGCTTTTATAGTAATTACCTGGTCATTACCTTTTCTAGCTAGAGAAAATCAGATTTTCAATAATATCTTATCTTACTGTATATCAATTATAAAATGACAAACTTCTATAAAAATGTAAAAACATTTGTTTTAAAATTATAAAACTGATTTCTAATGAATTTAGCCAAAAAAAAATTAATTTTACTTTCATCAATAATTATTTCTTTCGTTATTATTTTAATCACGACCTTTCTTTTTGCAGAATATCTATCACGTAAAAATGCTCCAGAAAAATTTTCAGAAATAATAAATAAAGTTAATTTAATTGATCATAATGGACAAGCTTTTAAAAGTACTACACTTAAAAATAAACCTTCTTTATTATTTTTTGGGTTCACTAATTGCCCAGAGATTTGCCCTACAACACTTGCCGATTTATCACAAATTACAAAAAAAGTTACATTGAACGATGATTTAATAAACATAATTTTTGTAACTTTAGATCCAAAAAGAGATAATAAGGAACATCTTAAAGATTATATTCAATATTTTGATGGTAATATTATTGGTGTAACGGGTAATAAAATTGAAATAAAAAAATTTGCAGATAATTGGGGAGTATTTTATGAAACTGTCAAAACTACAAATAGTAATTATACTCTTAACCATACGGCAACCGTATTCATGATTGATGCCTTAGGCAATTTTGGAGGGACTATAGCCTGGGGTGAAAATGAATCTTCTATAATTCAAAAAATTAATAATTTAAGAAAAATTAATTAATAGTATACCCTAAACTGACCAATTTATCCCTTACCTTATTTGAAGATAAAAATTTTAAGAAAAGTTTTGCCTCTGGTTTTTTTTCTCCATATTTTAGTAAAACTGCATCTTGATTTATAGGTGAATACAAATCCTGAGGTATATCCCACACTTTCCCTTTTTTATTTTTAATAATAAAATCCGATTTCGCAATGAAGCCTATATCTAAATTACCATAATAATTCATCAGAAAAACTTGATTGACATTTTTACTTAAAATAATTTTTTTTTCTAATCTATTAAATACTTTGAGCGATTTTAAAACTTCTTTAGCAGCCACGCCATAAGGTACATATTTTGGATTTCCTATCCCAACATATTTAATTTTTTCTGATAAAATTATATTTGGAAATGTTAAATCAAAAAGATCTTTGTTTGTGCTATACAATAGAAGCTTTCCCGTTGCGTAAGTAAATCTTGTTCCTTTTACTCCTTTAGCTGTATTTTCGAGTTTTTTTGGAAGGTCTTGATTGGCTGAAAGAAAAATATCTAAAGGTGCCCCATTTATAATCTGAGAGTATAAACTTCCACTTGGACCAGTTGAAAGATAAATTTTAGTTTTATTTTCATTCTCAAAATTTTGTTTTATAACATTCATAGGCATTAAAAAGTTTGAAGCTACACCTATACGAATCTCTGTTGCATTCGAATATTTATGAAGAAAAAGTATTAAAAAAATCAAAATATATAAAACATTAGTGAATGTCTTTATTGTTTTAAGTACTAAACACATTAATTTAATTAAAAAGTGAGATAATAGAGTAAATGATAAATGCTAGTATTGATAATGACAAAATAAAAATTATTAAAATTGTTTGAACATAATCTTTAATTATTGCCGTAATAAATTGTTTTGTTTTATTAAACCCAAAAAATAGTAAACAAAACAAAAGAGAAATTGGAAATGTTACAAAAAATAGAGTTGAATAAAACCAAAACTTAATAAACCCCATTTCTCTAAATTTATTTTTTTGTTGCTTTGAACTGATTTAATACCTCATTAAAAATAAAAATTAATTTAAAGATAACTTGTCATTAACTGAGATAACTCCAGTTTTTTTAACCTTTGCATAAACTCCCAAATCCAAGTGACCAAAATGAGAGTTAATTTCATTCGGTATATTAATGTCTCTGAGAGCATTTTCAGGGTTTACATTAGTTGCGGCACATCTTTGGGTTCTTTTAAAAACTTCTAAAATACTATCTCCAATTACAATTTTCTTGCCAACCCAATCAAATTCCTTCCAAGGGTCAATATTGTCAATCAACAAATTCGCTCTAAATCTAGAAGGATCAATATTTTTCCCAATTTTTTTTTCAAAATCAGAAATCGTGTTTAAGTTAATAATAGAAATAGCCTTTTCTGGAAGGTCTGAAAATGAATGTTTAAGATTTTTATCATTTTCATATTTTGTTCCTTGAACTAATTTTGGCTTGTTATTGTTACCTAAATTTAAATATTTCTGAAAAAAAACTTCAACTTTATTTATATTTATCTCATTAATTATAATTTCTTCTAACACTGTTTTTTTATCAATTTTTATAATTAGTCTATTTGATTTACTATTAAACTCTGTACTTAATTTTGCTAACTTTTCTTCTTTAACTAAAGCTAGAAAGTTTGTTTTTCTTAAATACAGTGGATTTTTTTCATCAAATGAAACATGTGATCTAGCAAATGCGTATTCACGGTCACCAGACAGAACTTGATCTTTTTCTAATAAAATTTCATTTAAACTTTCACCAGAAAGACCTTTTATAGGATATCTGAAAATTTTTTTTAGTATGGCCATATTTTATGTTTTTAAACTAATCTATCGAATAATTAAATCATAGATTATATTTAATAATTAATAAAATGTAGATTTTAAATTGAACAAAAAATATTATTCATACTATTAAGAGGCAGTTTCAAACAAAACCTCAGGGTTTGACATTGTTTTAATTTCGAGAACATTCCCATTAGGATCTTCAACAAAAAATGTCTCTTGTTCAAACTTGGAACCTATAAACCTTCTATAAGGTTTATCAAAATAATCTATATCACTTGCTTCAATTCTTCTTTTTACTTCTTCAAAATCATTTTCTTCCAGATGAACTCCAAAATGAGGCACACAAACGTCACCCATGTCAACATCATGTCTTTCTCTAAATTGTTTAGATTTGGTTTCATGCAACGTTAGTTCATTTCCCCAAAAATTAATATCGATCCAACGACCTTCTTCCTGATTTCCAGTTTTACATCCTAATATATCACAATAAAATTTTAGAGCAGTTTTAATATTACCAGCTGGTATTGCTAAATGAAAACAATTAGTCATAAATGTATCTCCTAATATACTAGTTTTGAAGTTTTACCATATATCAGTTTCATGGTTTTAAAAGTGTTAATTAAATTTATGAATTATCTTATTTAATATGTATTAATAAGTCAAAATTAACTAATGGATTTTAAAAGACCTTTTAGTAGTTTTTTTGATTTCCCGTAAACCTTAACTTTTTTAATTTTATCTAGATTGCTTTTATCATTACCAACAACAACTAGACCTATCATACCCATAGCTTTGTGCGGTGTGCATTGATACAAATAAATACCTGGCTTTGTAAATTTGAATTTAGCATCTTTACTGATTTTGGATTTATATTTAGAAACGCCAGCTGGCATTCCTATAAATTCAACATTATGACCTTTATCTACAGACTTCCATGTAATTTCATCATTAACTTTAACTGAAATAACTTTCTCAGAATAGACCATTCTCTCTTTTCCAAGTTTATTTAACATATCAATAGTAAAATTTTCTGCATTAGCAAAATTTGAGATTAATAGAAATGAAAGGGCTGTTGAAACAGAAACTAATTTAGCTATGAACATATAATTTTTCCTCTTAAGTTTATAATGACATAAGTATTGAGATCTAAAATTTAAACCCATATTATGACAAATATTGAATTAAATAGTTCATAGTATTTAACATAAAATTATTGAGTGAAACATGGAAGAAATCCAATTCATAGAAAAAGGTGAATCTAAAGACTGTTTACTACTTATTCATGGTTTTTGCAGTGGTCCTGAAGATTGGGATGATCAAATAAAATTTTTTTGTGCTGACTTTACCATCTTAGCACCTACCCTAAGAGGACACGATGGAAACAACTACAAAAACAGACCAATGAGTATTGAACAATTATCCAATGATTGCGTACAAATTTTAAATACAAAGTCATTCAATAGAGTAGTAATTGCTGATCATAGTATGGGAACCAGATTAGCTATAGATATTGCAAGTAAAATAAAAAATGCTTCCGGATTAATATTAGTTGATGGTAGTAGATTTTGTGATTATGAAACATACTTTGAAGTACTTAGTAATTTTGAAAACTCATTGAAACAGAATAATTATCAATCACTATTGAAGATTATGTTTTCATCTATGTTTTTTTCTGAAAGCTACAAAAAAGAAAGAGATAGAATTGTAAAAAGAGCAATAAATATCCCAAAGAGATACTCCTTACCACTTAGAAGAAATACAATTTGGTACGACAGTCATTGTGTTGAAAATAACTTAAAAAGTTTAAAATTACCTATACTTGTTATACAAAGTACTAAAATTGACTCTGAAAACGCACGATGTATGATTAATAAAAATGATGATATTTATTATGTAAATTTTATAAATAACTTTAATAAAAATAATGACATAGTTTTGTTAGAAAATACTGGTCATTATGTAACAATCGAAAAACCTCAATGGATAAATGAAATAATTTTAAGTTGGCTGATTAAATTAAAACTTCATTTCAGAAAGTAGAACGGCCAGTTGGGCCCCATGCATATCTCTATCAAAAATATCTCCTTGTATTATCTTCCTTGGAAAAGAAAATTTAATTACATTTAAATCATCAATCTCAAATCTCTTTAGCTGTTGTTCACTTATCATAAGTAAATTTACAATTGCAGAGTTAGTTAATTTAATACAAACTTCTTTATATATTTTTTTATTGCCACAAAAAATATCAATAGTAACCCAAAAAGGTCCTGCATTCTTAGATCTGATTTTTCTAACTTTTTCACCTAGAGTTGACAAATTATACCTCTGATATTTTAATTTGAAATGCATCCATTGGATTATCCAATTCTAAAATATGATTTAATGCAAACTCATAAACGCACCCTCTATCTGAATGCACTGGAGAAAATGGAAACGCAAATGTTGGGAGTTCTTCATTATAGGAAAGTGGAAAATGTAATAAAAATGGATTTATTAATTTTGCTATTTCGGTAGATATTTTGTTTTTTGATGTTATCAAACATAAAACACCAACTTCAACAGGACTTCTTATATTTTTTTCTAACTCTCCCAAAGTTGAGTTGAGACCTATGTGTCTAAATTCCAGTGAATACTCAGAGGTGTCTATATCCATTCTTTCATTAATTTCTTTTTTTAAGAATTTTGATAACTTATCTGTCCATTTTTTTACATTTTCCACATAATTTTTGTCTCTTAATAAAACTAATAAAGAAGATTGATATCCTGCAATCTTAGCTCCTTCTAACTTAACACTATATTGTTTTGACGGATACCATTTTGCACCCTCTACTCGAACTTTTTTTTTGTCAATATTATAATAGTTTGAGTAAGTTACATCCATATATCCTCCTGGTTCATGTAAAATATAAGGATCAGCATTTTCATAAAGCATATGAGCAGCAACTGTTTCAGAAGTACAAAACGCATTTTTAGACATTGGCTCGACAGTAAATCCAGTTTTATCAAACTCTACCATCACAACACCAGATGTGGGATTTGTTGAACATAGCGCACCACACTCAACAACTTTAGCTCCATGCCAGGAAGAACCAGGATTAGCTCCTTTCATTAATGGCAAAGCTGAAATAATTGCAGTATCAGTCGTTCTGCCAGCTAGAATAATTTCAGCCTCTGTGTTTATACATTCTTGTATTTGTTCAGCACCTGCAAGCGCAACGATATTTGTCATTTCTTCTATTAATTGATCATTAAGCATAGGGGCAGGGGTTAAAGGAAAAATCCTACGTAATTGAAAATTTTTTTTAATAAAGTTTTTTTCTTGTTGGCAATATAATTTGGCAATTTTTATGTTTTGATTTAATTCTTCAGCTAATTCAATGGTAATATTTTCCATCCAATCAACCATCCCATTAGTTCCACAGGTGCCACAAGAACCAATTACAAGTGGTACATTAGCTTTTTTTCTTGCTATCATGAGACTTTTCCACTCTGCTTTTATGGCAGCGCGTGAATATTTCGATGTTCCTGAACCTAAAGAATATGGACCGCTATCTGTAGAGCCCCCATCAATACTAATAATATGTGGGTTATTTTTAACACCATTGTTAAGAGCTTCTAAATCAAAACCAAGACCAAGAACTCCTGAAGGAACTAATACTCTAATAGGTATCATTTTAAAACTTTAGTAAGAGTTAACTTTTCATAGAACTTAAGTTTATTTATTATTAATCTAATTGATACAGTACATCCAATTTTTTTCATTAACAACTTCGCCTATAAATAAAAAGGGGCTGTTTCCTGTCTTTTTAGCATAATATATTAAATCAGTGCTCTGATCTGATTTTATTGTTAATCTGTTATTCTTTGAAAATCCTTTTGATCCAACAACTAATACAAATTTAGATGACAAATCGACAAGACCGTTTTTTGGCTGTTTGGGAGCCATTATCTTATTGTATTTATATCCCCATGAATTCAAGCAATTAATAGAGGTATCAATATGTTTAGCCTTAACTTTAATTAGGCATTGTTGGAAAATATTTTTATCTAAACCTTCTAAATTACGAATTGGATAATCAAAATTTATATCTTTTGTAGAGGAAAAATTTTTCCATTTATCAATCTGATTATCTGATGGAATGATTATAATAGTGTTAAAGTGTAATTTTGATTTAACTAAAATGCTTAGTTTTATTTCTGAATTAAATTTTTGATTGTCAAACACTTTGGTAGAAACATTTTGAGAATTCAGTTTTTGTTTATGTAATTTTAAAATTTTCTTTATGTCATTCCTTTGAGATAAAGGAGTAACAACTTTATTTTTAAAAAGTTTAACAAACTTTTCTCCTCCCTTTTCTTTTCCATAATATTTGTAATACTGATTGTCTAAAACACTTAATTGATATAATGAATCAAAAGATGGGGGGGCTAATTCTCTGATTCCCATTATATTATTGTTGGAACCAATTGAATGCCATTTTGAAAGAGTACCTTTTGACATGCCAAGCTTTTGAGCTAACTCAGTTTGTCTATTTTCTAACTGATTCAAAGCATTTGTTATTGCATCAGCCATCTCAAATATACTATTTTTGACTTTATTCTTGGCTAAGTTAATTTTTATTACATGATCATCAAGTGACATTATGTTTGAAATTTGTGTTTTCATTTTTTAGATTTAATTTTACTTTTATAGTTAAATAAATATTTTACTAAAATTTTTTTCCACCTTCTTGAAGGCGGTTTGTAAGTTTATGATCTGCTCTAGACTTATTATACTCTAATTTTTCATAAATTGTTTCACCTAAATTAAAACTCCTAGATTCAGCTAGATCAAATATCCGAATGACAGCATCAGCCAGTTCAACTTCCATCATTGATTTGTGTTTTAAATGGTTGTCCATTAATCCTTTTCTTGCACCTTCCATAGCTTCACTTATTTCTGAATGTATTAGGCACAATAATTCTCCAACATTTCTATCTTTTTTTTTCCCTTCAGTATCATGCCACCAACCACCCTTTACGGCTGCTTCATGACAATCTTTTACACAACCATTAATACCTATAATATTTTTATTCATTAATTAATTCCTCAAGTAATTAAACGTTAAATATTAGACAATATTAAAAAACTTGCCATACCTATTGATATTGTAGCAAGAACATTATTCCAAATTATTGAAACAATTATTGCTATTAAAGCAGCATATAATTTGAAATTTTCGATTAAGAAAAAATTGTTATTATCAATAATTGATAAGTCATTAACAATAATGGGAGTTAAAACTGCTAAAGGAATATATTTAAATGTATGTTTCACGGATAACGGTAAATCACTCGAAATTATACCTGAAAGAGGAATAAATCTAATCAAAAAAGTAATGACGCCACATAAAATAATTAACGACCAAATCATGATTTTTTATCCAATCTACTTGATATCATTCCTGCTAAGATACCAGTAAGGCCTGACAAAATTATCCAGAAATTTATATCTAAGTTTTTAAAAATAAGTGCTGAAATTCCTGACGAAATAACTGTGATAAGAGTTGATTTTGATTTAATCATTGGAATAATTATAGCTATAAAAGTAAGTGGTATGATAAATTGCAAATCCAAAAATTCCGGCAAATCATTCCCTAACCAGACACCAAGTAATGTAGAAATTTGCCAAGATAAAAATAATGTTATGCCAGAACCTAAAAGGTGATAATGAAGTATAGAATTATCTGAATGGTTTATGAATTTTCTAATTGATACAGCATAAGCTTCATCAGTTAGTAAATAAGCCAGTGTCACTCGCCAACTTAAAGATAACTTATTTAAATATTCAACCATTGAAATACTATATAATAGATGCCGTGAATTTATTGCACCTACAGTTGTGACTATCACTCCATATGGAGTAGAATTTGATAACAGTTGAACAAATGCTATCTGACTAGCCCCACCAAAAATAATTGAAGACATTAGAAGGGCTTGCAAGAAAGTTAAACCACTTTCAATAGCCATAACTCCATAAATAATTCCAAAGGGAAAAACACCTAATTGTAAAGGTAACTCTTGAAGAACACCTTGTTTAAATATTTGCCACTTTTTCATAATATTTATTATAAACTTTTTAAGATTAATAAAACTGATATATATAAATTATAATACTAAAAATTATAAACCCAAAATTTTGAGATTAAAATTTGTTAAAATCTGAACGAACTAAATTTATAATGGATTTTTTGGAACAGACTTATCCAAACACGCCAGTTCCACTTAATAACAAAAATGTTTTTGAACTATTGGTCGCTGTATTGCTTAGTGCACAGTGTACAGATGAACGTGTAAATAAAGTAACACCGTCATTATTCAAAATTGCCGATAATCCTTTTGATATGGAAAAAATCCCTGTTGAAAAAATTTATGAAATTATTAGACCCTGTGGGCTTGCACCTCAAAAATCTAAAGCAATTTCTAATCTTTCTAAAATTCTAGTTAATAAATTTGATGGGATGGTTCCCAAGGATATAAATGAATTAGAAAAATTACCTGGTGTTGGGCACAAAACAGCAAGTGTTGTAGTTTCTCAAGGATTTGGTATACCTGCTTTTCCAGTAGACACACATATTCACAGGCTTGCTCAAAGATGGGGTTTAACTAATGGTAAAAATGTTAAAACAACTGAGAATGATTTAAAACGTTTATTTCCTAAAGAAAAATGGAACAAACTTCATCTACAAATAATATTTTATGGTCGTGAATTTTGTTCTGCTTGGGCTTGTGACGGTACTGTTTGTAAAATATGCACGACTTGTTACCCAAAAAGAAAAAAAGCTGTCAAAACTAAAAAAAGTTAAAAACTATATAAGTTGAAGTTGAGTGTTTCTTTTTTTTGATGATTTTGTTCTTTTCCTGCTTCCTAATTTTTCAAATACTATGTTTGATTTTTTTCTATAACCTTCTTTTTGAAAAATAGATGATATTTTTGCTTTTGCATTTCTTATTGCTGTGGTGTGATCAACAATTGGTTTAGGATAATGCTTTCCAATTAAACAATTAACATTTTCTTGTGTCTTCAGATCCATTTTCCAAGGCTCATGTATCCATATTTCTGGTATGTTTCTGAGCTCATGAACCCATTTTTTTATAAATTTACCATTAATATCATGATCCATTGATTGTTTGATTGGATTATAAATTCTTAATGTGTTGATACCAGTTACTCCAGATTGCATTTGTAATTGACTATAATGAATACCTGGTTCGTAGTCTGTAAAAGTCTGGGCTAAATGATGTCCTGTTTTTCTCCAATCAAGCCAAAGATCATAACTTGCAAAACTAACTAACATTGCCCTCATTCTAAATGTGATCCATCCGTTATGATTTAGACTTCTCATGCATGCATCTATAAATGGATAGCCTGTCAATCCTTCTTTCCAAGCTTTATAATATTCTAAATTCATATTATCCTTTCTCAATTTATCATAAAAAGGATGCATACATGAAGTTTCTATGGAGGGTTGAGATTCTAATTTCTGAATGAAATGGCATCTCCATGAAAGCCTAGATTTGATTGCATTTAGGTTTCTACTATTAATTGTACTTCTATTTTTTTGAGAATTGATTTTATTTGAATTCAATAGTTTTATTATTTCTTTTGATGAGATAGTTCCCCAAGTCAAATGAGGAGAAATTCGAGAGCATGTTTTTTCAGATATTCCTGGTTTGGAAATATTAAATAAATAATTTTGACCTCTATCGTTGATAAAACTTTGTATTATTTTTAGAGCCTCACTTCTTCCCCCTTTTTGAACTTCACCATTAAAATCGTTTTTAAAAATAGGACTATTTTTTTTAGGGATAGATCCTTCTAAAATTTCATCAATAGACATTAGAGATATAGGTTTAGGAATTAAACTTTCTTTCATTCTTAAATTTCTAATTTTTGACCAATCATCACGATTTTTTAAATTTCTTACTATACCATTAGTGGGATACTCTATAAGAGGAATATTTTTTCGATTAGACCATTTTTTAACATTTAAATCTCTGTCATAAGTCCATTGATTTCCTGTTTCTTCATGGGCGTATATTGAAATAATTTTAAATTGTGTTGATAACTCATTAAAAATTTCAGTCACAGACCCTATACGTACTATCAGCGATTGTCCAAGTTTTTTTAATTCTTTTCTTAACTCAATTAAACTGTCATAAATAAAACACCAATGTCTTTTGTTCGAAAAAGGCTGTTTCCAATATTCATTTTCTACGACATATATTGGTAAAATTGGTTTTAGAGTTTTTGAAGCTTCAAATAAAGGTTTGTGGTCTATAGTTCTTAAGTCTCTTTTAAACCACACTATTTGTATTTCAGATTTTTGCATGTTTAGCTTTACGGCCGTAGACCCTCTCTCTCCATATTTGGAAACTACTTTTTTTTAAGTTTGATCTCATTATTTTTATAACTTCTTTTTCACTTAGGTTTGTTTGAAATTTTATAGAGTCAAAACTTGTTTTGTCACACCAAGCCATTTCTATAATATTGTTGATATCATAATCTTTGTTATTTATTTTCATTTTGTTTTGATCCTATTTCTTCTACATTTTTCGCTACAATACTTAACTTCATCCCAAACCTTTTGCCATTTTTTTCTCCATGTAAACGGTCTTTCGCAAATGAGACAAATTTTTGAAGGTAAATTCTCTTTTTTTATCATGTTAGGTGACTATTTAGATTGGTCTATTTGTGACGTTTTTACTAAAATTGCCGTATGCAAACCTGAGGCAGCAACATTGCCAGAAGGAGAAAACAACCTTCCTTCTATTGAGACTATTTGCTTTCCTAATTTAATTATTTTAGCAGTGCCAAGTACTTTGCCTTCAGATAGTGGTCTATGAAATGTAGTATGAATATCAGTTGAACTTGGTAAATATTCATCTTTTGTAAAAATATTTACACTTATTGAAGTTATTTCGTCTATAGCACTTGTAATCATACCGCCTTGAACCGTATTAAAAGGGTTTAAGCATTGTTTTGAAAATTCAAGTTCAAAGTTATATATGTCATTTTCTAAATTTAAAAATTTTGTTTTTAGTAACTTATGTGTACCACCTGAATTAGCTCTTTTTAGAGATTTTTCTAAACTTTTATCTTCCACGTCAATTTCCTTTGGTATATTATTTATATAAGTATTGAAAATTATAAAAAAAGAAGATGTCCTAAATATGTAATGTAGAGGAGTTTTTATGCCTAAAGGTTATTTTTTAAGCGCCCACCGTTCACCTGCGAATCCTGAAAAAAGACAGGCATATCTTGATCTTGCAGGACCTGCCATTTTGAAAGGTAATGGTAAAATATTAGCTAGCACCAATGAAGTAGATGCTCATGAAAATGGTGTTTCTGAACAAACTGTTCTAGTTGAATTTGAAAGCTTAGAAAAAGCAAAAGATTTTTATTATGGTTCTGATTATCAACTAGCTTTAAAAGCCCTGGATGGTGGCGCAGACAGAGATATTAGAATTTTTGAAGGCAAATAATTAATAGAAAATTTAAAGTAACTATTTTTGGTTTGTCATTCTATCATAAGTTTTAAATAAAGACTGGTTTCCATTTTTTCCTTCATTGTGAGCCCTTGACTCCAAATAAAGTGTTTGTACAAGAGACAAACCTGGTAACGGAACTCCACTCTCGAAAGCTGCCTCACTAGCTAACCTTAAATCTTTTAATTGCAAATCTATTCTGAATCCAGCTTGATCATTTTTATCTATCACATGATTTCCTAAATTCTCTAACATCCAGGAATTAGCTGACCCTCCCATTAAGGTTTCTCTTAAAAGGTTTAAATTACCACCTTTTGATTTACAAAGGGCAAAAGCTTCACACATAGCTTGTATGTGAGAACCAACCATTATTTGATTACACATTTTGAAAATTTGACCCATACCAGATTTTCCAGCATAAATTACATTTTTCCCAAAACAATTAAGAATATTTATTGATTTTTTAAAGATGTCTTTTTTCCCACCTACCATTATTGATAATTTTGCATTCTGAGCACCTTTGACGCCGCCACTTACTGGCGCATCAAGAAAATCAACCTGTATTTTTTGTAGAGTTTTACCAATTTCAATTGCTGATTTTGATGAAATTGTACTCATATCAATTACAACTGTACCAGGTTTAAGATACGAGTTTATACCAGTACGATCATTGAAAACATTTTCAACATCATTTGTATCTGGCAAAATTGAAATTATAAAATTGCTATTTGCAATACCTCTTAAGTTATTGGCGGACTTTATTTTGTCTTTTTCTAACTTTTTTGTAATTTTAGGATTAATGTCATATACTTTAACTTCATATCCTTGCTTTATTAAGTTTTTTAACATTGGCAAACCCATATTACCTGCGCCAATAAAGCCAATTGATTTAGAAGTTTTGTTATTAATCTTCATTTATTTTCTTTCAGAATTTCAAATAGAAATATTCGAATGTTGATCATTTAATATTTTTAAAGTTATAATGAATATAAAATTTATTTCCAACTTAATTTACTAAATCTTAATCATTTCTAAGTACTAATGTAAATTAAAAATAACTCTATAATTAAAATCCTAATTAGATAATTAGCTAAAAAGTTGAAATTATCATCTGAAACAATATCATATATATTTATGGGGGATATTGTATGCACAAAAATGCTCTGTCCTTAGCACAATTGTGGTCTCTATTAAGAGACCAAGAAAAAAAATTAGGACTAGACAAATTGTCTTTAACTGAGCGTGACATATTTTTATGTATTTTATTTCTTCAAGAAAAAAATAAATTAATTAGCCTCGAAAATATTATTAAAAATTGTAGACATCCAAGAGCAACATTATTCAGATGTTTAAAAAAACTACGTTCAGAGAATATAATTCAAGTTAAAAAAGATACCACCGATACAAGAAAATCATTCATTTCTATTTCATCTAAATATCTATAAATATTCTATTGAAGATTAATTAACTTATTTATTAAATCTTTAGGTCAAGTCTAGGTTTCCAAAATGGACGGAACAATTCAATTTTTGGACAACGGTTCATAACAACTTTTAAACCTGCATTTTCAGCAAGACGAGCAGCTTCATAATTGATAACGCCAATTTGTCCCCAAAGAACTTTGGCACCAATTTCAATTGCTTCTTCAGCTATACTAAATAAGTCTTCTGATTTTCTAAATACTTCAACCATATCAACTGGCTTATTAATATTTTTTAAATTTGGGAATACTTCCAAGCCTCTGATTTCTTTTAATCCAGGTTTTGGGTTCACTGGTATCATATCATAGCCAGTTTCATGTAATACTCTTAAAACACCATAGCTAAACTTTGTTTTATCAGGACTTGCTCCAACCATTGCAATAGTCTTTACAGAATTTAAAATATCTTGAAGGTATTTATCTTCATACGGTTCATCATGGTTAATGTTAGTCATCTTTAAGTTCCCTGATAGTTGCAATATCAGCTTTTAATTCATGTGGAGCTAACGGATCAATAAATGGATTACGGTATAATTTATCATGACTTTCTACACCTATGTCAAAAGTACAATCTGTTTTAGCTCTTGCCACACATAATATTACATAACCATCGTTAATTTGCCTATTGTTAAGTGCTACTTGAGATTTTTGATCAACTTTACCCTTAATTAATTTTGCAGCACACGTAATACATCCTCCATATTGACAACCATAAGGTAAATCAACACCAAGTGAACGTAATTCTAATAATAACGGTTTATTACCTTTAACCTCATATGTTGCATTATTACGATTTGCTATTATAATTTTTTTCATAACCAAATATCACTTGTGCAATCACCTCCAGGGTAACGGCTTTCGTGACAACGACTTGGGCCATTAGGTTCATTGCCAAAGTTTACAACAAAATCTTCATTAATTTTCATACCACCATTTTTCACATCGCAGTTGATCATTAGCATTACGCCACCATTGGTTCTAATTTCTGGATAAAATTGATTATCCCAAGTTGAAAAAAGTGATGTAGTTACATACATACGTTTCCCATCTAAAGATAATTGGTACATCTGTGGACCTCCAGCAATTTTGACACCATTTACTATTGGAGCTTTGCCAAGAAGACCACCCATCCAAACTTGACCTGTTAAAACTGGATTGTGTGGGTCAGTAATATCATATTGTCGCATATCACCGTGAAGCCAATTATTTATGTAAAGGTATTTATCATCCATAGAAACTAAAAGAGCTGACATAACTCCTGGAATAGGAATAGGCCAATCTGGTTGAGGTTCATTATCAATATCTATTATCTTTTCCCATTCCCAGCTACCATTTTTGGTTTTCCAAAAATGTATTACGTTTGCACTTAAGGCTGCACCACAAAACCCGTGGCAACTATTTGGATTGTGTAAAAACTTTACTTCTAAAGGAATGAGTCCATCTTCTCCTAAATACATCGTTTGAATTGGCTTTTTCTTCTCAAAATCCCAAATATGTAAACGTCTTCCATATTTAAGATGGCCAACTTCTTCAAGATCAAAGCCTGGCATAAAAGTGTTTGGTGCAGCCCATTCTGAGCTAACCATTACATTGTGACGTGGTTGATACCAAAAATCATAACTAAAAGGAATATCACCCATCGAGTTTTCCCAACGCCCTAAAATTTCAAAGTCTTTGTTAAGATGTAAGTAACCTCCTGGAGCTTCACCTTTAGCGTCTCCAAGGAAAGAAATAATTATCTCTGATCCTAAGCAATGAACGGTGTGTGGTCCTGATAAATTAGTTTTAGTTTTAATTTCGGTCCCTTGGATAATTTTGTGTATTCTAGGTGCTTTTGGATTTGTTGCTGTATCAACAACATAAATATTATTTGATCTAACACCTGGAACAAGAAGATATCTTCTACTCATACTTTTATCACCATGACAAGATGAACATGCATTCCAACCCATATGATGTAGTTCATCTCCTATTCCTGGCATTTCCAGTCTATGTATTACTTTTGAATAACTTTCACTTTTTGGGTCAACATCAATTGTTGCTAAGTAATCAGGTTTTTGAATGCCAGTGCCAGTATAAATAGCTATAGTGTAAAGTAATTGTTCACTTGGTGCTCTAATGGCTTCAGAAGGACTTGCATACCCTGGACCGCAACATAATCCTTCCATAAAAATCTCCTAATAATATTAAATGATATAAGAAAACTACAATAAATTCACCCTAAGGTAAAAGGTAATTTTTAAGCCAAATTATCAATATAATCTTTAATCCCTCTTTCTATTGAATATTTAGGTTCCCACTGAATATCATTCTTAATTTTTTTCAAACTAAAAAGTTTCCTTTCACTCACAGAGTTATGATTTGAAAAGTTCACTTGCAAATTGTCTATGTGTTTACTGACTTCATTAACTATCTTGTCATATGAGGGAAAATCTGGCCCAGAAACATTGTAATCATAAAAATGTTCTTTTTTATGAAATAAACATTTTTCTATACATGAGACTACATCATCTACATAAACATACGGCCAACAAAAATTGCTTTTAAATGGTAATGTAATTTCTTTATTTTTAATTCCTGAATTTATAATGTCATTGATAAAACAGCTGGTTGATCTTCTATGACCATAGATAGTTGATAACCTTAAAGATATTATATCCATATTATAGTTTTCATAATACTTCTTTAATAATAAATCACATGAAGCCTTTGTTGCCCCATATAGATTTTCTGGAGCAAATCTATAATCTTCTGTAGTGTCACTTTCTGCAAGCTCCCCATATGCTGAAATAGAAGAGCAGAAAATAAATCTATTAATTTTTTTACAAATTCTAGTGGCTTCAATTAAATACATAGTAAAAAAAATATTATTTTCGATGATTATATTTGGATTTTCATTTGCCAACATTGGACCAGAAATTCCACCTGTATGAATAATTTTTGTTATATCGTACTTTTCTAATAAATTTGTAACATCCTCAACACTATTTAAAGGAATTGAAATATGCTTATAGTTTTCGTTACATTCTGAGTTAATAACTGGGTCAATACCAACAATTAGATTACTCTTGTTTAAAAGTTTTGTAACTAAGGGAGTACCAACTAAACCAGATGAACCTGTAATAAGGATGTTTTCTAAATTCATATTTTCTCTCTACATTTTTTGAATAATTTCTTATAATTTAATTATTGAAAATTTAACAAGCTTATTGATAAAATTAAATGATTAATCTTTTTTGAAGGAGGTTTAAATGAAATTGTATTTTGCCCCTAACTCACGCGCGGTTAGAATAGCCTGGCTTCTTGAAGAATTAGGTATGGACTATGAAATAGAAAAATATTCAGTAGGCGATAAAGCTCTTAGAACTCCAGAATATTATAAATTACATCCAATGGGTAGAGTTCCTGTACTGGAGGATGATAGTATCAAAATTTATGAGTCTGGTGCAATTGTGGAATACCTACTATCCAAATATGATAAAGGAAAATTCTGTCCTGACAAAACAGACCCAACCTTTCCTTATTATCTACAATGGCTTCATTATGCTGAAGGCTCAATCATGCCACAAGTTAATACAATTGTTGTAGAGACTATCTTACTACCTCCAGAACGAAAGAACGAAGTTAACGTCGCAAGAGCTTTTAAACTTTTAAATGTGGCACTATTAAACGTAAATAATAACTTAGAAAGTAAAGACTTTTTAACTGGTACATTTTCTGGAGCTGATATAATGACAGGACACGCATGTATAGGAGCAAAAAGAGTAGGTGCAGACATTTCAGATTTGACTAATGTAGAAAAGTATATTGATCGTTTATTGTCTAGACCTGCATTGCAAGAAGCTATAAAAATTTAATTTATTTAAATTAAATTATTTATGAGATCATAATCGATATCATCTCTTGTGATAGGACTATTTTTATCAATTTTATATTTAATAATTAACTCACTAATTTTAGATCTATAAGCTAAATCTTCACAATAGTTTCCCTCTTCAATAAGGAAAATAGCTGAGCTTAGGTAATATAAAGATGTAGTTATTTGCCTTGATGAAGAAGTAAAATCTTCTTTTACTTCATTTTCAACAAAATAAAAAACGTCATCTATGACAGATAATAAATGTTTTTCGTGTTCTTTTTCAGAATTAATTTTGACGGAATTTACGAGAAAATTTTTAAATATTTGTAAATTATTGTCTTTTTTAAGAGCTCTAATTGTATCTAAAGATATTATATTACTAGTGCCTTCCCAAATAGAACCAAGATGGGAGTCTCTCAAAATTTTTGGATCAAGCCAATCTTCTATGTAGCCTAAACCACCTCTAATCTCCATTGCATCTCCAGCAACTTTTCTAACATCTCTACATGCTCTAAATTTAATAAGAGGTGTTATTATCCTAAAAATTTTCTGCGAAACAATATCTCCTTTATCTGCTTTTTTTAAGAGATCTGCTGCTTTAAATACGATAGATCTAGAAGCTTCTGTAACTATCAGAATCTTTAAAAGTTGTTTTTGCATTAAAGGAAGATCAATTAATTTTTTATTAAATGCATGACGATTATTTGAAATAAACAAGCTTTCTTGAAGACACCTTTGCATCATACCAGATGCTCTAACACCATTAGATAGCCTAGACATATTTATCATGTCGGTCATTTGTTTAAAACCCTCATCAGGATTACCTACAAGATAAGCAAATGCTCTATTTAATTTAATCTCACCACTCGCAAAAGATCTTCCTCCTAATTTATCTTTTAATCTTATAATTTCATAATTATTTTGAATTCCATTTTCTAGTTTTTTTGGCAAAAGAAATAATGCAAGTCCTTTTGTTCCACTGATGGTTTTATTATGTCTAGCAAGAACCATAGCCAGATCTGCATCTGGATTAGAGCAAAACCACTTATCTCCTGTTAAAAACCAATTTCCATCCTCATATTCAGCATATGTATCAATAGACCCCACGTCTGATCCTGCATGTTGTTCTGTCATAAACATGGCACCTTGAAATAGATGATCAAGATCTTGAGAAGTTAATTGATCAAAGAATTTGTCAATTAATGTTTTGTCTCCAAATTTTTTAAGAGTTCGTGTTAAAGAATCTGTCATACTTAATGGACAACAAAGACCAAATTCACTTTGAACAAATAAAAATGTAAGTCCATATTTTACTATGGGCGGAAGCGGTTGTTGCATTCCAAAAACACCATGCCTATGCGACATTGCTGCTAAACCAAATTTTTCAAAAGCAAACTTTTCAATTTTTATAAAGTCAGGGTGTTTTTCAATATCATTTGATAATTCACCAACTCTTGATCTTATTTTCAATTTTGGAGGGTTTTTATCAGCTGACAAGGCTAATTCTTCTAATTCAGAACCTACTATCTCTCCTAACTCAATAAACTTGTTTTCAACTTGTTCAAATAATTCCTTTCCACAGTAATATTCTAATAATTTTGAAAACGACTTATCCCTTAAATAAGCGTTTATTCCTTTACTATCTGGAATATTATTTGAAGAAAGAACCACTTTTAAACCTAATTATAATAGCTATGATAAAATTCTAAGTTTGAATTATATAATTATGAAAGCTAGTAATCATATAACTAACAAGACTTAAATTACAGAGTAATTCAATTTTTAGATAATTGATATACTTCGTGTGATAAGCCAAGTTCTTTTTCCATTTGTTTAAATTCATCTGACGACATAAACTGTCCAACCATATCAGGGTTAAAGACTTCTGTACTAATCATTGCTGTTTCATCATCTACCTTACCAACAATCGTGTTTCTCATCATTTGAGACTGAACTTCTGCATCTGCGTCAAATTTTTTCTTCCATTCATCGTAAGTAGTATTTTTAATCTTCACAATTATAAGAGTGTTCATGTATCAATCCTTTGATTTTATAATCTAATCGGTTACGTCCATTACATTTGACATCTCTTTTATGTCATTATGAAACATGCCCGCCATATCACCTAAAGTGTCTAAAATAGCTTGAGGAGAGTTTGCTTTCCACCAACAATACATAACCATATCGTTCTTTTCATTATTCCAATTCATTTGAAAATTTGCATTTTCATTTTTCATATTTTTACGCACATCGTCTGGCGTCATATCTTTCATTGCTTCAAAATACTGATCTCTCATTTCTTCAGACTTAAATTTATGTTCTATCATGTAATCTTTCATTTATTATCTCCTAAAATTTATATATTATTATGATTAATTTTTTTATAACTTCAAAATCTTATTTTAATAAAATTAATTAACTATTCTATTTTAATAGTATTTAAATTATTTAATTAAATAATTAACAGTTAAATGTTGCATTATAATTAAAATTTTAATTTTTTTCTTTACCTTCCTCTTAGGGAAGGGTTTAAAGATTATTTTGGAGTTAAAATGATTATTCAAGATGTCATACAGATAAACTGGTTCTGCCAACATACTTGGTTACAGTCGTCTAAAAATACTTTGTGGTGTTTGCTTGGATGTTGTATTGGAGATTTTGGTACAATTGCATATTTTCAATTCATGCAGATTGACTGGCCCGTTATATTAATTATGTCACTGGCCATTGTTAATGGAATATTGACATCTATTGCACTTGAAACTTTTATACTGTCAAAGCAAATGTCTATGAAATTAGCCTTTAAAACAGCAATTGGGATGTCTTTAGTTTCTATGGTCTCTATGGAATTAGCTATGAATTTAACTGATGTTGTACTAACTGGTGGTGCTATTTTAACATGGTGGGTTATTCCTTTTATGCTTATCGCAGGATTTGTAACACCCCTTCCATACAATTACTGGCGATTAAAAGCATTAGGCAAAGCATGTCATTAAATTTTAAAGGTTTTACTAAAAATAAATTTTTGTTTTTAATATTAATTCCTTCAATAATTTTAATGTTTGGGATGATTGTATATTTGGCTGATGAAAAAGTCGCTCAAGCAGCTATCACTTTAAATCCTGATAATAAAGAAACTATTTCACTAGGAAAATCTGTATACGTTCAAAATTGTGCATCATGCCATGGTGCAAAATTAGAAGGTCAAAATGATTGGATGTCCAGACTGCCAAATGGATTAATGCCTGCTCCACCACATGACGAAACAGGTCACACTTGGCATCATAGTGATAAATATTTATTCATGATAACAAAATACGGTATTGAAGATATTATAGGTCAAAAATATCCTAACAATATGCCCGCTTATAAAGATATTCTCTCGGATAAAGAAATTATTTCAGTATTATCTTATATAAAAAGTACATGGCCAAACAAAGTAAAAAAAATCCATGACCAAATCAATAATCGTGAGAAATCAAAGTAACATCAATTGAAATATTAATGGAAATAAATATGCTATCTCGACGTGAATTTTTAAATTTTTCAGCAGCGACAATTGCTTTAACATCTTTACCTAATCAAATTCAATCTAACCAATTAATTCGCAATTATAAGTTAACAGCTGAGATCACTCCACATTTATTTGATAAGAAAGGTGTCTCAGATAGCTTATGGTTGTATAACAAACAATCACCTGGGCCAGTCATTGAGGCAAAAGAAAATGATATCATAAGAGTTGAGTTTGTTAACAATTTAGATGAAGCCAGCACAATCCACTGGCATGGTATAAAAAATATTAATAAGATGGATGGTGTTCCATATTTAACTCAAGACCCAGTTCAACCTGGAGAAACTTTTATATATGAATTTCCAGTTAATGATGCAGGAACATTTTGGTACCATGCACATTTTGAAACTTGGAAACAAATTTCAAAAGGTTTATATGGGCCTTTGGTAGTCAAAAATAATTTAGATAAACAATTTGATAATGATATAATTATATTAGCTGATGATTGGAGATTGAATAAAAATTATCAATTAGATAGAAAATCATTTGGCTCACTTCATGATTGGTCACATGCAGGGAGAATTGGAAATTGGCTTACTATTAATGGAAAAAAATTTCCTGAATACTCTGTAAATAAAAATGGCTATGCAAGATTAAGATTTATCAATGCCTCTAATGCAAGAATACTCTCATTTGGCTCTAGTTTAAATAGAATGAAGATCATCTCAATAGATGGGATGTCGGTTGAACCATTTATTCAAGATAAATTTGATTTGGGGCCAGGTCAAAGAGTTGATTTGTTAATAAAAACTTATGATATGTCAACAATTGATTTCTTTGAAGTCAGTGGTAAAAAACCGTTAAATGCTTTCAAGCTAAATGTTAATCAAGGTAGTAAAAAAAATATTGTAAAAAAAGAAATAAAACTACAATCTTTAAAAAAAATACCACCCTATAAAAATGCAAAAATATTAAAAATTCACATGCAAGGCGGTGCAATGGGAAATCTTGCTAAAGCCTATTTTGAAGGTGTAGAAAAAAATTTTCGTTCATTAGCAATGGAAGATAAAAAATTTTGGGCATTTAACAAAAAGGTAGGTAAGTATGAACATTCACTCGCATGTGTAAAAAAAGGCGAGATAATAATTTTAGATGTTTGGAATGACACAAGATGGCCACATAGTATGCATTTGCATGGTAATCATTTCTATGTTGAATCAAAAGAATTTTCAGACAATGACAAATTAATTCTCAGAGACACATATCTCATGCAACCAGGTGAAAAATCAAAATTTATATATTTAGCAGATAATCCTGGTAAATGGCTTTTTCATTGTCACATGTTGGAACATGCAGCTTCGGGTATGATAGGTTACATAGAAGTAGCATAATTTTAAAATTAAGTTTTAATTTTTTAACTAACCCCTTGGTTTTGATGATAATGAGCATCCACCGTCGACTACCATGAGATGTCCAGTAATGTATCTTGCCCAACTTGAAGACAGATAAACCACAGCTTTTCCAATATCCCAACCTTTTCCCTCTATCTGAATTAGAGAAGCATTTTGTCTTTGAGAACGATGTTGTTTGGTCATCCCATTTGAATAAACCATAGGTGTATAGACTGGACCTGGAAGAATACAATTCACTCTTATTCCGTCTGACCCATGATCCACTGCCATAGCTTGACTAAGCGATAAAACGGCCCCCTTAGAAGCAGAATATGTAGTAAAGCCTCTGGGTCTAGTAGCAGAAATAGAAGATATATTTACAATTGATCCCCCATTTCCTGACTTTATCATTTCCGGAATAGCATATTTTGACATCAGAAACATTGGTTTAAGATTAAT
This sequence comes from uncultured SAR116 cluster alpha proteobacterium, assembly GCA_902543145.1. GTDB lineage: Bacteria > Pseudomonadota > Alphaproteobacteria > Puniceispirillales > Marisalimonadaceae > Marisalimonas. Next base: position 200,178 of record CACBXG010000002.1, read on the forward strand.
ATCCATAACATGGTCCCAATTTTCTTCTGGTTCATCAACTACAGATAGCTTACTAGCAATACCTATATTGTTATCCAATATATCTAATCTTCCCCACTTACTTATAGCAAAATCTACAACTTTTTTGCATTGTTCAGATTTTGTTAAATCTCCACTAATACTTGTTGCTTCCCCGCCTCTATCTTTAATCATTTGAACAGTATTTTTTGCTAATGCATCATCCTTATCAGCAACGAGTACTTTTGCACCAGCCTCGGCTAATAATATAGATTCTGCTCTCCCATTTCCTATGTCTTTTCCAACTGCTCCGCCTCCAGCAACAATGGCGACTTTATCTTTAAGACCAAAATCAAGGGATTCAATCATTGTTCTTACTCCGAAAATAACTGTCAAATTTATATTAATTTTACACAATAATAGTATGAAATAAAAAAAATTATTTATTTAAATTTTATTTAAACCTAATGTTAATTTATGATGAAAAATAATAAAAAGATTTGTGTAGTAGGCGCAAGTGGATTAGTCGGATCTAGTATCGTCAGATATGCTCTAGAAAGAGGCTATTTTGTAAATGGAACTCTCACAGATAAGTCAGATATGACTAAGGTCAAGTATTTAAAAAAACTCAAGAATTCTAGTAACTTAGAATTGTTTAGCGCCAAAATGGAAAACGAAAAAGATTTTATAAATCCGATAGAAAATGCAGATGCTGTTTTTATAGCATGTCTAATTCCCACATATAAGGGTAAAGACGGGACCCCAGCCAAAGAAATGGATGATAAAAGAGGCTATAAAGAAATAATTAATCCGACAGTTAATGGATGTTTGAACATAATCAAAGCAGCTAAAAATACAGGTATAAAAAATATTATCATATGTTCTTCTACGTCTAGTACGAACCCTGTTCCACCTATAGAATTTAAAAATGAAACAGAACATTGGTCCGATGAAAAAGAACAATGTAAAGCCAAAAAATATACATCTGCTACTAAAACAGTTATGGAGAAAATGGCTATTAAATATTGTGAAGAAAATGATATTAGACTTTCAATTATTTTACCTACAGGGTTATATGGTGATCCCGTTTTACCTATGCATCTAAAACATAACCCCTTTATCTGGCTTAAAAGAGTGATTGATGGTGGCAGTCCTAGACATGAGAAAATACCTAATGATTCTGCTTCAATGATACATTTAAGAGATCTAGCAAAAATATTTTTAGCAGTATACGAAAACCCTAGTGCGTCTGGTAGATATTTTGGAGTTTATAAAAGTCTTCATTGGGAAGATATTTATAATGAATGTAAAAAATTAATACCAAACATGAAGATGCCTCAAGGTTTTTCTGAGGTACCTGTAAAACCAACTACGTTTGATTTTACTAGAAGAGATTCACTTAACGTAAAAATAAAAGATTTTTCTACAACTTTAAAAGAAACAGTTGATTGGCTAAAAACAAACCCTTTTTCAGAAGAAATTGGTAATGAATAGGTTAGAACTTGTTTTATTTTCATTATTCATACTCTTTTTACCAACGATATTGTATTGGGTTGATATTTAATTTTTTTATTTTTTTCTAATGACATAAATAGGATCTTATTATGAACAATTTCAAAAAAAGAGATTTTTTCCATGAAGGTATGAGAGAATTCCAAGATCTTTTTGATGGCCGAAGAACAGCTGAAGCTATAGAAAAAAATAGAAAACATTATGAATTTTGGGATGATGAAAAAGAATTAATAAAAAATTCTAAGTTTTTCTTCATTGCTAGTTCATGGAATGGATATATTGATTGTAACATAAAATCAGGAGACCCAGGTTTTGTGAAAATAGTTGAAAAAGGAATTATTGAGTATCCTGAATATGACGGAAATTCAATGTATCGCACCGCTGGCAACATTACTAAAAATCCAAATGTAGCTTTACTTTTTCTGAACTTTGATGGGAAAAGTCGAAGAATTAGGATAAATGGTCATGCAACTATCCATCATGACAAAAAATCTCTAGAAGATCATTTTGGTGCCAAGTTTGTTGTGAGAATTTATTGCGAAATATATCCAAACTGCCCAAGGTATATTCCGAATCTGGAAAAAGATAAATCGTCAGCTTATGTGCCAAGAAAAGGCAAAAGTGTTCCACCTGCACCTGAATGGAAAGAAAGAGATTACATAAAAAATATTTTACCAAAGGATGATCCTCACAAAAGTCGAAATTAATTGTAGTTTCAAAGTGCATAAGATTGATTCGTGTAAAATTTAAATTTTTTTTAATACTTTGAATAAATCGATAAAAATATATGCAATATTTTTAATCAATAGTAATTTTTAAATAGAGTTTTCTTTTGTAAACAAACAAAATTGTGATTTGGCTAAAAGGTTAAAAAATATATGATTGCCCATTTATTAAGCAAAAATTTTTCTTGCTAACTTTTAATTGACTCATGATTTTATTTTTTCGATCCTAAAGTGCTTTGGGAAGTTATTGGGGAATAACATTCTAAAAATAATATAAATTGGAGGAGAAATAATGAATAAGTTTATTAATTATATTTTTTATAGTCTATTTTTTTTATTATTTTCAAACTTAGCTAATGCTGACACAATAAAATTTTGGACTACAGAGGAGCAACCTGCGCGTCTTGCAAAACAAAATGCAATGGCTGCGGATTTCTGGCAAAAGACTGGTCACGAAGTAGAAGTTATACCTGTATCGGAAAAAGATCTAGGTAAGAGAGCAACAGCGGCATTTGCTGCAGGTGATTTGCCTGATGTTATTTATCATACATTACAATATGTTCTTCCATGGTCAGAGGCTGGTATATTAGATGTAGAAACTAATGATGACATAGTTAATTCTTTAATGAAAAGGACCTTTGCACCAGGCGCTATCAAGATGGCTCAATTTGATGGAAAAACTGCAGCAGTACCAGTTGACGGTTGGACACAAATGGTAGTTTATCGTAAGGACATTTTTGATTCAGCTGGATTAGCTCCACCTAATAGCTATGCAAACATTGAAAAAGCAATAGATAAATTACATAACCCGCCAAATATGTACGGTTTTGTTGCAGCAACTAAGGTTGATGAAAATTTTATGAGTCAAGTTTTAGAACATGTTTTTTTAGCTAATGGGGTATCGCCTGTTAATAAAAATGGTTTCAGCCCACTAGACGAAAAAGCAACTTCTGAAGTTTTAAATTTTTATAAAAAGATTGCTAAAGCTTCCCCAGCTGGCGAGTTATACTGGAAACAGTCTCGAGCTATATATTTTGCTGGTAAAGCTGCTATGATTATATGGTCACCTTTTATTTTAGATGAGTTAGCTGGTCTAAGAAACTCTGCACCACCAACAATCAATGATGACCCAACTTCAAAGGCTTTAGCACAAAAGACTGGAATTGTAACAACGTTTGGAGGTCCATCTAATCCTGCAGGCGCTGCTTGGGCAGATATACGTTATTTCGGAGTAACCTCAGACGCAAATACTGATGTTGCTGCAGAGTTTGTTAAATATTCAATGAAAGATGGATATACTGCTACACTTTCAATAGCACCAGAGGGCAAATTCCCAGTTCGGAGGGGCGAGCCTTTTGATACAGCAAAATATGTAAATGCATGGTCAAAGTTACCAGTTGGTGTTGACAGAAAGGCTCCATTATCAGAATTATATTCAGATCTTACAATTAATAAAATTGTTTCTGGACTTCAAACTGCTGATAGATGGGGCGTAAAAGAAGGTCAACTATCTTTAGCATCAAAAATTATAAATTCTCAAATTATTAATCGAGTTGTTCGTGAATTTATTGATGATCAAATTGATGTTAAAACTGCTGTAAGCAAGTTAAATAAAGAGCTTTCAAAAATAAATTAAATTATTTGTTAGACGATCTTTATAAGGTCGTCTAACTTGATTTTATAATTTTAAGTATTTTTGAATGACTAATATCATAAAAAAAAGTAAGAATACTTTATTAGAAAAAGAAAAAAAACTTGGTCTAATACTCTTGCTACCAACTATTTTAATAGTATTATCTGTAGTTATTTTTCCACTCTTAGCTAATTTTTGGATTTCTTTTAAACCAGTATCCTTGGGGGATCTACGTCCACCAAAACTCATAGTAAAAGAACGCATCAAAGGAAAATTATCTGATAAAAATCAGATTGCAGAAATTCAATATAGATATAGAAATTCATCAATTAAATATGATCTTGAAAATGTAATAATTAAAGACATAATACCGAATGGTTTCACTGTTAAAGATTTGCAACCAACCCAATTTTGTAGGTTAAAATTAAAAGAGTTGATATGTAATTTAAATAATGTTTCCTCTAGATCGTCTGGAAAAATAATTCTTAAAGTGCACAAGAATGATCAATGGCAAGAAGAATTAGATAACCCAAAAAAAACTAAACCGTTTGTTACTTTTTCAAGTAAAAATGTACTAACCTCTTTTGAATTTAATACTGAAAATTTTAAAAAAGTTTTTTCTGCCTCTGAATTTTTTGAAGTATTAAAAGTTTCTTTTTACTACACTATATTTGGTACCGCTGGAGCATTGTTGGTTGGACTGATAGCAGCACAAATTTTACAAAAATCTTTTAGGGGGAGGTCTATTGTTCGTGGTTTACTTCTTTTTCCTTATGTCTCACCAGTAATAGCGGTAGCTTTTGCGTGGGTAATATTATTTGATCCTTATTCAGGTATTGTAAATTCAATGTTAGTTCAAATGAATGTAATTGATAAACCAATTAATTTTTTTGGACAAAAATATACTGACATAATTATTTTTGGTTATGTCTTTAAATTTCCTTTAGCTTTATCAATGGTTATAGCTTTTGAAATTTGGAGATATTTTCCTCTTTCTTTTTTATTTATTCTTGCACGCATGCAGTCATTTCCTGAGGAAGTGTATGACGCAGCCAAAATAGATGGGGCGTCACCATTACAACAATTCTATTATATTTCACTTCCATTTTTGATTGGTATTATGTCTATTTTATTCTTACTAAGATTCATATGGACCTTTAATAAATTTGATGACATTTTCTTACTAACTGGCGGTAATGCAGGAACAAGAACCTTTACTGTAAATGTTTATGAACAAGCATTTGCAATTTCAAATCTCGGAGCAGGAGCAGCTGTGGCAGTAGTAATTTTTATATTTCTACTTACATTCTCTTTACTTTTTATGAGATATTCAAAAAAGGAAACATTTTAAAATGTTTTGGAAATATGGCTTATTTTTTTCGATTTTGTCTGGAGGTATATGGGGTATTTTTTGGCAAATCTTTTTTACCGTAATTGGCATTTTAACCCTTGGAATTCCTTTAAGTTTAGAATTAAGTCAAATTATGATTATTGGACCATTAGCAGGAATTTTGTACATCAAAAGTCAAAAATTTTTATCCATAAAATTCCATCTTACAGCAATAATTATAATTACTTTTCTTATTTTTATTTCTCACTTAGGAAACCCATACCAAGTAGAGGATGAAAATCGACTAATAATATTTATGCTAATTTTATTAACTTCATTTTTTATATGGGGAAGTTTGAACCATTCTTTATATAATTTAAGTCCTGGGGAATTGTCAAAATATGATGTTGAAAGTTTTTTTATAAAATTTACGTGGGGATTGGGTTTAATTATATTAATTTTGATTACCTTAATTCCCTTTTATATAATGATTATTACTAGTTTAAAAAATCAACAAAGCTTGATTTTAAACCCTCTAGATATATCTGTTAATTTAAATACCGATTTTAAAACTCTTTTTAATTCTTACATCGAATTATTTACTAATTTCAATTTTCATTTGTTTTTGATTAATTCTTTCATTGTATCCTGCACAACAGTTATTATAACTTTATTTTTTTCAATTCCTGGAGCTTATGCACTAGCTAGATTAAGGGTACCCAACAAAAAAATTTTTTCAGGAACTGTAATTTTAATTTATTTAATTCCTTCTATAGTATTAATTATCCCACTGTATGTAATTTTTTCTTCTATAGGTTTAAGAAATTCTTTATTTGGTTTAATACTTGTTTACCCAGCAACTACAATTCCTGTTGCTCTATATATGCTAAGAGGTTACTTCAGCGCATTATCAAGCGAAATTGATGATGCCGCGTTAATGGATGGTCTTTCTCGCATTCAGATAATTTTAAAAATAGCTATACCTCTATCTAAACCAGCTATTGTTAGTGTTGGGTTATATGTTTTCATGATTGCATGGAATGAATTCTTAATTGCATTCATGTTTTTGGATGATCCCAGTATATTTACATTGTCTAGAGGTATCATGTCTTTAAACTCTTCAGAAATACCACAACAGCACCTAATGGCAGGTGCAGTAATAGCAACAATTCCTATTATGATAATTTTTCTGTATTTAGAAAAATTTTTGATATCTGGTCTTTCAGCAGGTGGAGTTAAAGGATAATGATTGAAGAAAGATTTCACAATGCAGTTGAAATAATAACCAAAAATGACCGTGGTGGATATACTGTTCCAACTTCTAAACTTTATCCACACCAATGGAATTGGGACTCTGCTTTTACAGCTTTAGGTATTTCTACTTATAACAAAACTAGAGCATGGCAAGAATTAATTTTGTTGATTAAAGCACAATGAAAAAATGGAATGATACCTCATATAATTTTTCATAAAAATGATCCAAATTATTTTCCTGGTCCAAATCATTGGCAAATCAAATCAAATGCTAATACTAGTTGTCACTCTCAACCACCAGTGTTGGCAAGCATAATTTGGGATATGGTAAAAAATGGAAATAATTATGATTTAAAGAAAGGTCAAAGTCTTTTTAACTCTTTAATGGCTTATCACGAATGGTTTTTTTCAGCAAGAGATCCAAATAATGAAGGTTTTATGAGCATAATTCACCCTTGGGAGTCTGGAAGGGATAATTGTCCAGATTGGGACTTAGGTTTACATAATGTCAATGTTCCTGATAATTTTAGAGATTATGTTAGGTGCGATACGTCACATGTAGAAATATCTCAGAGACCTACAAATAAAGATTATGATAAATTTATGTCTATAGTCGAATATGGAAGAAACTGTAATTGGGACCCAAAAAAAATGTACCATGAGGGTCCTTTCTTGGCAATTGATCCAGGAATAAATTTTATTTTTTTAAAGGCAAATAAAGATCTTTTATCATTAGCAAAATTATTTAATTATAAAAACAGAGTAAATAAGATTGAGAGTTGGATAAATAAACTTGAGGACGGTTGCCAAAATTTTTGGAATGATAAAGTAAAAGCATTCACTGCATTTGACATGAGAAGCAATCAATTCTGCGATGCTATAACTACCGCATCAATGCTTTGCTTATATGCTGGCACAGGTTCAGATAAACAAAAAAATTATACAATTAAGCATTGTGAGCGAATTTTAAATAGTTGTGTTTATGGAATGCCAAGTGTCGATCCAAAACATAAAAAATTTGAAAGTGAAAGATATTGGAGAGGTCCTGTTTGGTCAATCATGAATTATATGATCTCACATGGTTTAGAGCATGAAGGTGAATACTCACTAGCCAAAAGAATTAAGGATGATACTATTAAACTTATAGAGGTTGGTGGTATGTATGAATATTTTAACCCACATACAGGGAAAGGCCTTGGTGGACTTGATTTCTCATGGACTGCTGCAATTTTATTAGCACTTGGAAGAGATAGTTCTAATTTAAAGTTTACGACCAATTAGTGAGCACATAATGGCTTCTATTATTTTACAAAATATCTCAAAATGGTTTTCCAGTAATCAAGTAATTAAAAATGTTGACCTAAACATTAAAGATGGAGAATTCATTGTTTTTGTAGGTCCCTCAGGATGTGGAAAATCAACACTTTTAAGAATCATCTCTGGTCTTGAAGATTTAAATGATGGAACTGTTTTAATTGACGATTTGGATGTGACAGACAAAATTCCATATGATCGCGGACTATCAATGGTTTTTCAATCTTATGCACTGTATCCCCATATGAATGTTTTTGATAACATAGGTTTTTCTTTGAAAACCTCAGGCGTAAAGAGTGATGTATTAAAAACAAAAGTTGGAGAAGTTGCAAAAATTCTTCAACTAGAAGATTTGCTACATAGACTACCTAAACAACTATCTGGAGGACAAAAACAAAGAGTTGCAATTGGAAGAGCAATTATTAGGAAACCCAAAGCTTTCTTGTTTGATGAACCACTTTCTAATTTAGATGCAGCACTGAGAGTTGAAATGCGTTTGGAAATCTCAAAATTGCATAAAGAACTTGGAGTTACCACAATTTATGTTACTCATGACCAGGTTGAAGCCATGACACTCGCAGATAAGATAGTTGTTCTTAACGAAGGAAAAATTATTCAAATTGGTTCTCCACACAAACTTTACAATTATCCAAAAAATTTATTTGTTGCAGAATTTATTGGCACACCAAAAATGAATATTTTAAACTGCATTAAAAAAGAAGAATATATTTATTTAGACGAAAATAAAAAAACTAATATTAAAACTAAAAAAGAAAAAATATTCAAACTGGGAATAAGACCGGATAATATAGAAATTTGCAAATCTGAAAAAAATATATTGAGTGGGCAAATAAAATTTTGTGAATACTTAGGTTCTGAACAATACGTTTATGTTGATTGTGAAATTAATAATAAGCTAATTATAGTAAAAATAGATCCAAATATTAAAGTTGTTCTTAATGAGAAGATAGGCTTGAAATTTATTTCTAAATATGTGCACTTTTTTTCTAAGGATGGTCTGAGATTAATTTAAAATATTTATTCTTAAATTGCGGTTCTTCAACTTGTATTGTTTTATAAAGTTAGAAGTAAGCTAGTGGTCAAAAGTAATAAATTATCATCCAGGTTCAAACAAGTATTTTTTAATACTGGAGTTGGTATGATAATAGTAGATAAAAATCGTACATTATTTGAAGTAAACCTTAGTGTACTGAATTAAATTTCAATTTTTGTAGTGTAAAAGAAAAAATGAAAATAAAAAAAACTAAGAAAATAATGACAGTTTCTGGAGAATATAGTGAAAGAAATTTTACTGTTGCAGACCTTCAGTCATTCAAAGGTAAACGTCAACTTACAAAAACTATCCCTTTTTCAGAAGAAGAAGCTGAAGCTGCTGAAACTGCAGGCATTGAAACACTTAATATAAGGCATAATCCTAAAAGACCCGAGATTTCAAAAGCTCTTAGAGCTGCTGCTCCAAATACATTTATGAGTTTTGCACTTCCAATGCAGTCTGCTAAATCTGAATATGATGCTTTAAGATTAGCTTTTGATGCGATGGAACTTGGAGCCGATTCTGTAATATGCGGAACATGGGGTATAAAATTCATTGAAGCTGTCGCTCATGCAGGCATACCGACTGAAGGTCATATAGGACTAGTGCCTAGGAGAAGCACTTGGACAGGGGGATTTAAGGCAGTAGGAAAAACAGTAGAACAAGCTAAAAAACTCTATGATGATATTAAAATTCTTGAAAATATAGGTGCATGGGCTGTTGAAGTCGAAGTTATACCAGAAAATATCATGGCCATTCTATCTCCACAAACTTCATTAATTACATCATCTCTAGGAAGTGGTGTTGGAGATATACAATTTTTATTTGCAGAAGATATATTAGGTAACACTAAAGGACCATATCCACGTCATTCAAAGCAGTATGCTGATCTTTATGAGTTGAAACAAAAGTTACAACAAACCAGAATAAATGCTTTTAAAAATTATATTAAAGATATAAAGGATAATAAATTTCCATATAAGGACGTTACTGTAAGCGCTAATGATGACGTTGTAAATGCACTTGAAAAATATATAAAAAAATAAAAATCGTATTTGAATTATTTAAAATAATGCACCAAAATAAGTGTCATTATTGGATAGTCACATAAACTTTAATACTATTATTTAATAAAAATTAATTTTGTAATTATAAAAGGAAGAGTACTTATGAATATGATATCTAAGAGTTTTGATCCGAAACTAGTAGAATGGCGAAATGTTAAAGATCCAGAAAATAAGGAGTTTAAAGTTGACTTTGATTATAGTCTTTTAGGATATGACATTAAATCAGGGCGCCTTGATATGCTATTAAGGTATGCTAATTTAAGTCACTGTAGACGACATAGACATGTAGCTTCAACATTAACGATGGTTTTAGAAGGTGAACAACACTTAACTGAATGGCAATCAGACGGATCCAAAAAATCTATCGTAAGAAAAAAAGGAGATTATGCTATAGCAGGTGCTGATGCACTTCCACATGATGAGCGTGGAGGCGAACATGGGGGAACAGTCCTATTGTCAATGAATGCTCCTAATGGAATATTATTTGAATATTTTGATGAAAATATGGAAAATGGATGGACATTATCGATAGAAGAATATGTAGACAATTGGAAAAAAGGAGTAATATACGGGCAGAGAAAATAAGAAGAATGTTTTAATGATAAAAATCTTATTATTGATGACAATTTTTGTAATTTCTAATAATTCTTTTGCTCAAAATAATACTGTTGATATTGACGAACTTTGTTTAGGTAAGACTTGTACTAAACCTATAAAAGAATTTAAAATTTCAAATTTTTTTTTTAAAACAAGAAACTGTGAAACTAAAGACTATAGAAAATGTCTGCTATGGTTTGGAAATAAAGGAAACAAAGTTAAAATTAGTTGGGTCAAATATTACAGAATAATTAATGGCCCAATTCCAACCAAGTCAACTTGTATAAAAGGAAAACCAGTTTGGTTTCAAGATATACCTTTTCCGAATAATAAAGATCTAAATATCAATATTTTAAAATTTTTTCGAAAATTTAATTATCAAAACAAAGAAAAAATGTACTTTAATGAACCAATCATTAAAACATTTAACTATTTTTCTCAATCCGACAAATCCTTGGGAGTTTTAGTTCAAAGTAAGAACTTTAAAGGTATTAGAAAAAAACAAATCTATGTATTTGACACCGAAGGAGATAATTTTGAAATTGTTAAACCACTTTGTAAAAATGATTAAAATGATAATTTTAACGAGCGTAATTTAAATTTGTAATTTACAAACGCTATCTATGAAAATTATGCAATCAAATTACAAATATACTTTTGAATTAGCAGTGTAATCAATTTATAGCTACTTGAGGTTAAGACTTTGATTTTAAATCCTTCAAAACTTCAGAAACGACCTTAATTGCAATTTTATTATCTTCAATCTCTGACTTATCAATAGATAAAGACAAACCCGGAATATTTCTTTCAATCAAATTATCATTTTCCTGCGAAAATTTTACAACTTCATATGTTTGAACCGGATAAGAAATACCCTTCACATTAATAGCCTCTTTTTTTTCACAGATAATTTTATTTCGAATTAATAAATATGTGTCTTCTGATAATAAAATTTTGTTAATATCAGCTTTTGCCTCAAGCCTAGATGCTAAGTTTACACCTTTGCCAATAATCGTGTAGTCTAGTCTATCTTCAGAACCAAAATTACCAACTGTGCATACTCCAGTATGGATTCCCATTCGCGCATTTAAAGGTTTCGCTAATCCTTTTTTTCTCCACGAAATTCTAAGCTTGTTGAGTTCTTCTAACATGTCCAATGCCATCGAAACACACGCTATTGCATCTTCTTCGTCTCCCCTTGAATTAGGGTCTCCAAAAAAAACTAAAATCGCATCACCAATAAATTTGTCTATTGTACCACCCCATTTAATAGCAACATTAGACATTTTTGTTAGATATTGGGTTAGAAGTTCTGTTAAAACCTCAGGTTCTAATCTTTCAGTTAATTCTGTAAAACCTTGCAAATCTGAGAAAAAGACTGTCAAAGGCTTTCTCTTTGTTTGGACCTTTACGTCTAGTTTGCCTGAAAATATTGACTCATAAACTTGAGGTGAAAAGTATTTTGACAACTTTTCTGAAAGTGTTTTCAATTCAGAAGTTCTTTCCTCAACCTTTTTTTCGAGATTTATGTTTAAACTCTCTAGTTCTTGATGAGCTTTATTTAATTCTTTTAATCTTTTTTGCTCAAGTTGATATAGCCTTGCATTTTCTAAAGCACTAGCAGTTTGATTTGCTAATATTCCAATCAATATTTCATCAGATTTATCGAAAATGTTCATTTTTTCACTTTCAACAGAAAATACACCAACGAGCTCATTATCTATAAGCATTGGTATTGCGACCTGACTTTCCGCGTTTTTGAGACCTGGCAATTCAACTTTGTCCTGTAATTTATTTTTATTAGTAATTTGAACTTGTTCACGAATTGCTTGCATGTAACTTCTCTGCATTCCTAAATTTGCCATTCTCATGAGTTTTTTCTTTTCAGCAACTATGCCAATTACTCCAACACCAAATTCAACTTTTGCACCAATCCCTCTTTTTTCATATCCATAAGTTTCTAAAACGTTGAGATGTTTTTTATTTTCAGAAACTAGTAAAATCATAGAGTGTTTAAATCCAAAAAATTCATTCATTAATGATAGCATTGAAGAAGCAATTAAGTTTAAATCGAGAGATTTATTTATTTGATTAGAAATTTGTTTGATTATTTCGATTTCTTTTGATTTTCTATCAAGAAGAATTTTAATATTTTCTAATTCATTTTTAGATTGTGAAATTTTATCCATACAAACTGACATACTTCATAATTTAAAAAAAATTTAATTAAAACTATTAACTTATTGATATAACTTTATACACATCAGCTGCTCTTAATTTAAAGATACCTGTCATACCCGTCATAGACGCTATAGCTTGTAATTTCATATCCATTTCATCAAATAATTCACCTTCGGTCTCTTCATGATCAAATTTCAATTCTAAGTTGTATTGTTTTAATGTGCTAGGATCTGAAATTGTTGCATAGGCATATGGATTTTCAGAAATATTTTTCTTTGTCTTATTAAAAAACTGAAATGAGAGAGCTACATGGTTTTCATCTACATACCATATCTGGGATATCACAGTGGTATTTGGCTCACCATCAGATGAACAACTTGTAATCCAACTTGGAAACATTCCTTGTAATGCTGGCATGTGCTTATCTTTAATCATTTAGTTTCACTATTAGTTATTTCTTTACCAGCATCTGGGCCTGGTGTTTGAATATATACTTTGTCAACTTTAAAAGTTATGCCAAGGTCTGGCACTTTCCCAAATTTATCTAAAGCAGCATCTTTTGACAAACCCACACTAGTAATGACATCAATAACATTATTTCTATAATTTTCTGATATTTTTAGATCTTCATTATTTAATTTTTTTGAGTAGACAAATTGGCCTTTAAAATTATAAGCTTCATGACTTATCATGCCAACAAAAAAACTCACCCTTCCAGACTCACTTAAATATTGCAAAACATTTTTACACTCAGAATTTATTACAAAACAAGTAAGTGTGGATTGTATATTATCAATTTTTACACCTAAAGTGTCTACATGCACTGTTTTATTGTTTTTGGACGAAACACCAAAGTGACCCAATCCCTCTTGTAATGCATTTATTGTTAAATCAGGTATCAAGATTGTTCCTAAAATTTAATTAATAAATAAACTAATTTAAATTTAATTTAAAATATTTTAAAAGTAAATTAATTGGATATATAAATTATGAAAAGTTTAATATGTATCTCTATTTTCTACTAACATTTTCAGAATTTTGGAAAAACTAAATTTTTCTCAACTTAATTTTAAATAATATCAACCAAAAAAAATTTATATTAATTTTATTAAACATAATTTCTTGTATTATTTACAAATTTATAAATCTTAATTAATCTTGCAAAGAGTTTCTATATTTAAGAGGTCAAGATGTTCGCAGTCAATGTAACAATAAAAGTGCAAAATGAGTTAGCAAAAAAAGCAATTATTCTTGCACTAAAAGACTGGAGCCATGATCTTTTTCAAAATAACGGTTTAATGTTTAGGTGTTTTGTGGATAGAACAGAAAACCAGGTTGAAATCTTTCATGTTTTTCGAACAAAAGAAGAAATGGAGGAGGTTCGAAAAAATAAATCTAATGAATTTTGGAATCAAATAAAGGATATGGGCGGTCAAGTAACAAGATACGAGGGAAATTGTGAAGTTGAAGTATCAAAAGGATTACAAGATTTAGATCTAAAATTTAAATAAACTTTCTTCAAAATTATTTACTTAATATAAATTTATAATAAAACCATAAATAAAAAACATTATAAAATTTTTGAATTTTAAGACACAAAGTGTTTACCTCATTTGCCGCAGTCGATTTAACACTAACTTGGGTTTATTGAAGTTTTTTAGAGGTTTTGTAATATTACATTTTTTGTCAGTCGTAAAAAATAGCGTTAGAAAATACCCAATTGTGTCCTATGAAACTAATCGATGAAAAATGATCAGAGCTAAGAAATTGTTTTGCTTGTATATAGTATAAATTTTAATAAAATTACTAGCTAAGGTGAGAGCCACTCACCTTGCCAATTTTTTGTCTTTTTATAATGAGCACGAATATGTTTTACACCCAAAAGCAGTAGTTGAATTGATTGTATATCACATAATAATACGGCAAAACGTTTCTGATCTGGTGCATGGTCATAGTCAAAGGGACCTTCAATGACACTACCAGGGTTAGGAATAGTTCCATAAGCGACCCTAGAGTAAGTTGGAACATTTCTCCAGTTTTTAATGGTAATGTCTCCAACCTTCACTTCAACAATAACGTCCATCTGAATTTGTAATTGCACTTTTGGCAACCAAATGTGAATTCCAGCGCGTGGGTTCTCCTTGAGTGCAAACATTTTTGAAGAAGCGGTGTCAGTATGGAATTCTATCTGGTTATTTTTTTTATCACACCGTCTCATCACTAAAGTACGAGCATTCGGGAAACCATCAGAACTTGATGTCACAAAGGTAGGATGTCTTGCGGGTGATTTTTTATCAGCCTTTCCACGATAAATTTGTGCCCAGCCAAAGTCTAAAAAATCATCTAATTTTTGAAAATCTTTCATTTGTATAATACTTAAAATTGAATAGTTGTGTTATAAACTATAATTATTTAATAAAAAAATATGTATAAAAAGAGAAAATACTCAATTTCCTACTAGGGGTATAATATATTAAGCGAAGTAAAGATGTAGTTGAAAAATTCTAATCGCCAATGCCTATAATAAGAATAAAACAATTTTTTAATTGCTCTACATACAAAGATATTTTGTATCGTTGTAGATACGATGAAATTAAATATTGGGTGTTTCTATATGGGAACTGTCTTATGAAGATAAAATTTGAATTTAACAATACCTATCAATATGGTGGTACTTGGAAGGGTAAGAAGAAATAGCTATTATCTTGCTAACTTTATAAACACATCCCCCATACCAGATTTTAATTCATCAATGGGAGTACTATTTCTATATGGACAAAATCTTCCTGTTATCTTATTAGCGTATATCTTTCTTAAATCAGAAGGCTCACAATATTTTGCTTCATGTAACATTCCAATTATTAATTTACCATCTTGTATTTCCACTTGTTCATCGTCTAGTTTATTTCCTCTACAAAAATAATTCTTGTTAACTTTTTTAGGAAAATCACTCTTTATACATGGATTATCTATAACCAATGCGTATACAATCTTGTTACCTTCTTTAAATTCTCTTGTTATCTTTTTAACTTTAGCATATTTCATTAAGTCACATACACAAGGCCAACAGCATTTGTAGTAGTAACCACAAACTTCTTTTTCAGTTATATCCTCTTTTATATTTATAAATTGTGGTGTTGAATTTTCTGCAATTAAAGATCCTGAAACAGCACAGTAATGTTTATTATATTCTTTAAAATCTGAAAAATTCTTATATTTATCTGAAATATGTTTATAAAATTTTGGTCCAGCTGCATTTCTGTTTCCATCTGGGAAAATTGATCGCCAGTCTTTAGATAGACTTTGATAATATTTACCTTTGTTATCATTTGCTTCAGAAACAACTACATTTGTAAGAACAAATAGTAAAGATAATATAAAATAATGGGTGAGTCTTAGAACCAATCTAAATACCTTTTCGAAAAACATAAGTTTTATTAAGTTGATTTATATTAAAATTATCTGACGATCCGTCGGTCCATCTAATTGTAATACTATTAACTTTTTCTCCATTTCTTAGTCCGTAATGAGCAACGGGCTCCATCTGGCATAAATAACCAGATCCAGCATCAATCGTTTTTGCATGATTTCTCATATTAGTATTGAGTATTACAGTAGCTCCTCTAGCTGGTGCATTGAAGGGTGTTTTTGGTAAAATTCTTAAAAAGTTGAAAGATTTTTTAATATTTGCTTTAAATAAAGAAAGTGGTTGCAACCCTGATTCACCATGTGAAACTAGTAATTCAAGAATGCCATCGTTATCTATATCTGCTACAGCTGCACCTGTACCTAATCCTAAAGGTTCTAGTCCATTACCTAGTTGAATTTGTTTTAATTCTCCATCACTTAAGATTTTAAAAAGTTTATTGGGCTCTCCAATGTTATTTATAAAAATTTCATCAAAACCATCATTATCAAAATCGGCTGAAATTATAGTTCTTACTCTTGATGGAATTTTGAATTCAGAATTAGCTATGTCATTAAACTTGTTGCTGTTATTTAAAAAAATTCTGTGTTCACCATTCCAATTACCACTAACAATATCTAATTTACCTCTATATAAAAAATCAGTAAGCGTCGTGCCGCGACCATTTTCAAATGTATCCTCAACACCCAGGCTTTCTGCAACATCTTTAAATGTGCCATTTTCATTTATATAAAGAAAATTTGATCCTCTCTCATTTGCTGCAAAAATATCCATATAATTACTTAAGATATGGCCTGCAACAACTGCTCTTCCACCAGTAATTCTGTTGATGTTTAGTAACGGTGCTTGGTCTACGATGCTACCTTTTTTTAGTTCATAAAAACGCGTTGGGCCACCATAATTAGCCACATAAATTCCATACTTACCATCACCATTTCTATCTACACAAACAACTGACCTTCCTGCTGTTAAATTTAACGATCTTAAGTTTTTATCAAGTTGAAATAAATCTATTATATCTTTGTTATTATCAAGTAATCGATCAGAAAACTGCTTTTGACCACTATATGTATCTGTATTAAGAAAATATAATTCTTCAAAACCATCATTATCTATATCGCATGCAGCTACCCCAATCGTAGATCTAGCTTGGTCTGCAAACAAATTGTTTGTATTAATATTTTCTAAAAAACCATTCTTGTGGGATAAGATTAAATTAGGAAATTTAAATCCTGTAACAATGAACTCAAACTTTCCATCTTTGTTAAAATCAGTTACAGAAACTCCATAACTTAATCTTTTTTGATTATTTTTTATTGATGCAGATATGTCTTGGAAAAAATCACCAAAAGAAGGATTAAACATTAATATGAAGATTAGCGTAATTATTGTTTTCATTTGGATTTATATATTATTTCTATAAAAATTTTCAATAGATTAATTTTTATAATGATGAGTTGTAATTTATAAGGTTAGTATTATATCAATTTCATTAATATTATCTACACACCATTTCCAAGTAATTTTAGTTCAGTTGTTTGTAAAATGAAAAATGTCCAAAAAATTCCTGCTTGTTTAGTGCATATCTTTACTGGTTCTGGAATAATTTTTAGTTTTATAGCATTAGTATCCGTCATTGAAGGTTACAAATTATTAACTTTTATGTTTTTGGGTATTGCATTACTAGTTGACATTATTGATGGAACCTTGGCTCGAAAATACAAAACTGAAATATTTTTTCCAAATATTGACGGAAAGACTTTAGATACAATAATTGATTACATAAATTACATTTTTATACCTTGTATAATGATATATAAGTTTGGTTATTTACCTCCTGACTTCACAATAATCATACCAATTTTCATCATATGTGTTTCTCTTTATTCTTACGTAAATACTAAGTTAATTGACACATCATTTTCGTACATAGGATTTCCTTCTATATGGAATATAATTTTATTGTACTTAGAAATTTTGAATTTTAATCAATGGATAAACTTATTTATAATCTTATTATTTACATTACTTAAGTTTGTTCCATTTAGAGTTATTCATCCAATGCGAAATGTTTCCTTTAAAAAAACTAACATCATTTTTTTATTTGGAACACTTCTTACAAGTTCAATTTTGTTAATGAGTAAGTTAGAAATAAAATTGATAAATGATTTTTATTTTTATTTTTTTATTTTATGGTTAATATTTAATAGTTATTTTATTTTATTCGTAGTTTTTTCTAATTTATTATCATCTAGACTTTATCAAAAATTTAAAAAAACCTAATGACTGGTTAGTACGATTGTTGGTATAACCAAACCCTTATCAGGCTTAAGACGCAAAAAAACCTCAAAAACCTAAGTTCTTGAGGATGATCTAAGTCATTGATTTAGTTGGTTGCGGGGGTAGGATTTGAACCTACGACCTTCAGGTTATGAGCCTAAAGATTTTCAGGGATTTCAAGGGTTTTTTGTTGTGTTTAGCTATAAAAATTGATTTACATTTAATCTATAGCCAAACCGTTACAATTATGAACTTTAGTTTAAAAATATAATGACTGACGAACCAATAATTTATTTTAAATACCTATCAATATGGTGGTGATTAGAAGAGTAAGAAAAAATAAGAAGCATTAAAAATTTACAATAACTATTCATGCCATCCTAAAGTATCCATTACTTCGATAATTTTCTTAAATTGTTTAGACCATATAAAGTTAGCTGGGTTTGTCCTACCTGTAAACATAGCTTTTGTATATTTATTTTCCAATTGATTGTATTCTTGTAAATATTTTTTTTGATTTTCAGAGTCTTTTTCTTGTTCATAAACATATAAAAGAAATAGATTTGCGTATCCTGCATTTCCACAAAAAGGACTTTTGCAGTTGTCAATTTCATCAGAATTCTTTCTATCTAATATAATTTTTTTTGCTAGTTGTTTTACTTTCTTTAGATCATTATTTAAAAAACTTGCCTGCATATAAAATGAAGTGAATGTATCTGAGGGATTATCATCTAACTCAAATAATTTTTTAAAAGAAGCAGTTGCTTTTTCAAACTTGTTACAAAGTGTAAACACTTCTCCCGCAAGTCCATATTGATAAGAATTATTGTTTATCAAGCTATAACCTTTTTCAGCAAATTCTCCAGCTTTTTTAAGTCCGCCCCATTCATTGGCTCTTTCTCCATCACGATTCAAGATATGCGCCGAAGCTAAAAAATAACCTTGTGCTAAATATGCATCAGCTTTATCAGGATTTATTTCAATTGCTTTAGTTGCAAATTCCATAGCTTTTATGAAGCATGCAGTTGACGCTGCTCTTCGTTCTTTTTTTGACGCTTTATTACTTTTTGGTTTACAAAAACCGAGTCTAAATTTGTAATGATGTTTCCATGCCTGACTCAAATTATGCGCATATCCATTTGGATTAATTTTATATAGCTTATCTAATGCTTTTTCATAATCAAAATAACCTTCTTTGGACCACTTTTCTCTTTCTTTTGCTGCAAATTGGAGAAGTCTTAATTCTTCTATTGTTTCAATATCGTCATTTGACATACGAATTTTATCCTCTTCAAGATTGAATTTAGAAAGAACTGAGAGCACCAATTCATCTTGAACTTTAAATAAGTCATCAGTTTTAGAATTCTTTAATTGTGAAAGAAGTATTTGATTGTTTTTTATATCACGAATTTCAATATTCGTTCTCATATTTTTCCTAAAAACCGTTACAGAACCACTCAGTAGATATCTTACATTATAACTATTAATTAATTCTTTTTTTTGTAGATTTTTTTTTGCTGCTAACAGACTGGTATTCTTGGAAAGCACTTTTAAATTTTCATAACCTGACAAACCACCTACAAATAGATCAAGCATACTCTCTGATATAAAATTATATTCAGATGAATTTGCTAAATTTTGAAATGGAAGAACAAGAACAACTTGTTTGTCTTCTAAGCTGGGATCTTTCAAGTATTCATTTTTTTTGTAGAATTGAAATGAGATAAACCCTATAAGCAACATTGCTACTAACCCAATAGAACTTAAAGCGACAGCGTTTATCTTTGATTTAGTAATGCTAGATCTTCTTTGCGAAGGATCTAAGAGCACATCAAACGCATGAAATTCATTTTGTTTGACTTTTTGAACGCCAAGATCATTAAATGTGATTTTTGTTTTAGGAACCACAAAATCATATACACTCTTGGATATAGTTATTCCGTTTGGTTGTGCAAGAGCCTCCAAACGTGCTGCAATATTAACTCCATCTCCAATAAGATTACCATCTTTATTAACTACATCTCCCATATTTATACCAATGCGAAACTCTAAATTCATTTCAGTTTTATTAGACTGATTTCTTTTTTTTATTTCATTCTGGAATTCCACACCACATTCAACTGCATTTACCGCACTTTGAAATTCAGCTAACACTGAGTCTCCAGCTGTATTAAATATTGATCCATTATATTTTTTTAAAAGTTTATTAAGTATTATTTCGCATGCATTATAGCTTTGTAGAGTTCCATTTTCATCTACTTCCATATGTTTTGAGTAGCCCACAACATCGGCTACAAATATTACAGCTATTTTACGATTTATCTCGGCGGGCATAGTTTTAGATTAAGTAGATTTAAATTTTTTACAAGATCGAAATAAATGAAATAGCAATTTTATAATAAAAAAGAATAGTTAATTCATTTTTAATATTTATAATCATAATTCAGAAAAATTTTTTATTACATTAATTAGTTATGACCATTTTATGTTTGAGACTTTAACAAAAAATTTCACCAAATATATATGCCAAAACGATGGAGAAAGTTTGGCTAATTTGTTTTTAAAAGATGACTGTTATCATGATTATATCTATGGAAATTTTAGAGGCAGAAAAAATATATCAATAATGCTATCTGATTATTTTCATCGAGATGGTGAAGTTTTTTTTGGGAAATGTATGATCATGCGTTGGAAAATAACTTAGGTTATGTAAAATATAGGTTTAGTTTTATATCTAAAATACCTGATTACAAAGGCCGCAAAGTTGTTATTCCAGGAATCAGTCGTTTTGAGTTTGAGAATGAATTCATTAAAAATTATAGCGAAGCAGTTAATGGTGGACTTGCAATGGTTCAGTTAGGTGTAAATCCATTAAAAATGGAAAAATTTTTAAAATGGTTAAAAAGATCATTTAACGATGATCCTAATTTGTCAAAGATAAAATGAAGAAAAATGATTTACCAGAATGGCTTTCAAAAGCTTCTTATAGAATAATTGAACATATGAATGATGATCATTCTAACTCAATAGTTTCAACTTTAAATGCACAACACGGGATTAAGGATAAAAACGCTAAAATGGAGAAACTTGAAGTTAATGGGTACTTCGCATCATCAAATGAAAAATTTTATTTCTTAGAGTTTGAAAATGATTGTAACTCTGCTGAGGAATATAAAACAGAGCTTATAAAGCATGCCAAAAAATATAGAAACTATGAAATATGATTAAGCAAAATAAAAAGGCCTGACGACCGGTTGGCATAGTGGTTGGCACAAATTGACATTTTTTTAGTTTTTTTAAGTTTTTGAATTTACTAAAAAAGAGATAGAAGTGGCAAGTTTTATTAAAAGCAATAACATGTTGGATGCATAAGTAAGAAACAAATATGTTGGATCAATATCTAAATTATTTAAAATCAAATGGTGGTAACTCTTTTATACTTTTTTTTAAAGCCTCTCCCCAACTATTTGATATTTTTTCAAAATAAGGATCATTTTTTTCAAATCTTATTTGATTATTCAATTCAAGATCATCTTTTTTTAAGGTACAGACATCTATTGGCATGCCTACTGAAACATTAGCCTTCATAGTACTATCAAATGAAACTAAAAGTAGTTTTATTGCATCACCGAAGTTTGAGTCTTTTTCTAATGCTCTAACAATAATTGGTTTGCCATATTTTGTTTCTCCAATTTGAAAAAAAGATTGATCTTCAGATGCTTCTATAAAGTTACCCTCAGGATATATTAAAAATAACCTATGTTCTTGACCTGCAATTTGACCACCTAAAATTAATGTGGAAGAATATGGATTTTCACCTACTTGACCATCAGAAGAGTATTCATTAGATATATTTCTTAAAATTTTTCCAACAATTCTTGCGACTTGAAACATTGATTTAGTTTTAAGGATATTATCGTTATCATTATTGGGATTATCAATAGCTTCATTTATGAGATTGATAGTAGCCTGAGATGTGGCTAAATTTCCAGAAGTTAATAAAACTACACTTCTTTCGTTTTTATTCGACCAAAAAAACATTTTTTTATTTGTATTAACATTATCTATTCCCGCGTTAGTTAAAGTATCTGACATGAATACTAGACCTTGATTTAATTTTAATCCTACACAATAAGTCATTAAGCACCTTGATTATTGATTTAAAATATCAATTGATAATTCTAAATTTTGATTTTCAATAAAATATCCATTTATAAGACCTTTTACAGGTACTACATCATTATAATCGAAACCTTTTGCTATTTCTACATATCTGTCATCTGGAGAAATACCATTAGATATATCAAAACCTATCCAACCAAGATTTTCTATAAATACTTCAGCCCAGGCATGCATGGAAAGATTATGAGTATCTTGTATGGGTTTAAATAATCCACTAACATATCTACAAGGCAGATTATTCATTCGAACTAAAGATAAAAATATATGGGTGTGATCCTGACAAACACCAAACCCTTTTTTAAATGCATCTTCAGCTTTCGTTTTATAATCTGTTTTTCCTTTTTTATATTTAATTTTAGATCTTATTTTAAATGAGAGTTCATGAAGACTTCCTATCAAATCCTCGAAATTCAACATGTTTTCTTTGTAAAACTTTGATAGATATTCACCAGGTTTCGTAAGGTAAGTTTTATCAATGTAACACCAAAGTGGAAGATCTTTTTTTGAGATTTCTTTTAATCCAAAGTTAGACTTTGTTTCAACCTTACCAAAAATATTATATTCAATTTTTTTAGAGTTATTTTGTATACTGACCAAATCTATTAGATTACCAAATTGATCTATAGAATTAAGTTCCTTACATCCACCCTCAATATTAATTTTCCAATCTAAAATTTTTTGACTTTCATTACTTTGAGGAGTTAAAAGTAGCTTATTAAACCCAAAATTAATCGTTCCATCAATTTCATATATAATTTTTTGTGTTATTTTTAAAATCATACCTTTACTGGAAATTAAATTCCTCCTCTATATTTGCAGCTAATGTCATATTTAATTTAAATAGACTATTTAAAAATAAATAATTATTAAAATTTCTACTTTTTTGTTTAATTTTTTTTTGAATACTTAGAGCGTTTTGGTAACTTTTATTTTTTGGAAAGTTTTTTTTATGAATTGACCTTAAATTTTTAATAGTTTCGTTAACACAAAACATTAGTGATTTAGGCATATCTTTATCTGATATTAAAAAATAAGAGACTTTATTAGCTTTAATTTCATTTTGATTTTTCCACATAAATGATCTGTATGAAGAAATACTTCTCAAAATCATTTCTAATTGAAAATTATTGTAACCTTCAAATCTTATTTTTTTTTCGTCTAATAGAAGATAATATCTTGTATTCAAAATTCTTACAGTGTTATCAAATCTCTCAATAAATGTTCCTAAATAGCAGAAATTTAAAATTTCATTTTTCAACATGCTTCTTTCTAAAAAGCCAAAAATCAGAGCAATTTTTTCTCTTGTATTTTTTATGATTGTTTGAATTTTACTTTCATTTATTTTTTTATTGAGTTCTTCATTTAAATATAACCAACAAGTGTTTATGGCCTCCCAAACCTCCGATGTAATTGATACTCTTGATCTTCTTGCATTTTCTCTAGCTTTCTCAAAAAGTATTAAAATATTATTAAAATTCTTGGGATCTTTTAACATGAAGTTAATTATATTAAGACTATCTAAAGAGTTATTTTTCTTTAAAAAATGATGTCTTATAGAATTAGTCCTTAAAATTGCATCCCATTCATTATTCAAATTACTAGACGATAAAAGATACAATTGGAAACCACTCTCAATCATACACAATGTATTTTCAACTCTTTCAATATATCTAAACATCCAAAATAAAGAGTCGGCTGTACTTCCTAGCATTATGAACTCAATATCCAAGTATCTTTAGTACCGCCACCTTGACTAGAGTTAACAATAAGAGAACCCTTCTTTAAAGCAACTCTGGTAAGGCCACCATCTATAACTGTAACTTTTTCTTGTGCTAATAATGCAAAACACCTTAGGTCAACATGTCTTGGAGTTAGACCTTTTTTAGTATAAACAGGACATGTAGATAAAGATAAAGTTGGTTGAGCAATATAACTGTAAGGATTTTTTTTAATTTTATTTTTAAATTTTGATATTTCAGTTTTGCTTGCTAGTGGCCCTACTAGCATCCCATAACCACCTGAGCCATGAACTTCTTTAACGACTAATTTATTCAAATTGTCTAATACATATTTCAATTCATCTTTTATACGGCACTTGAATGTTTTTACATTTTTTAAAATTGGTTTTTGACCCAAATAAAATTTAATTATGTCAGGAATATAAGAATAAATTGATTTATCATCTGAAATTCCTGTACCAGGAGCATTTGCAATTGTAACGTTTTTATTTCTGTATACCTCCATTAAACCTGGAACACCTAAAAAACTATCTTCTTTAAATGATAATGGATCTAAAAAGATATCATCTATTCTTCTATAAATTACATCTACTCTTTTCCAACCATTTATGGTTTTCATGTTTAAATATTTATTAATTACACGAAGATCCTTTCCTTCTACTAATTCAACACCAAGCTTATCTGCTAAAAAAGCATGTTCAAAAAACGCAGAATTATATATTCCAGGAGTTAACAAAACTATGTTTGGGTTTATTTTTGATTTTTTTGGTGAGGACTTCTTTAAAATTTCAGATAAGTATTTGGCATAGTTTCTATTATCAGATACTTTATATCTTGAAATTGGCTCAGGAAATAATTTTATCATGGTATCTCTATTCTCTATCATATAAGAAGCTCCAGACGGGACTCTAACATTATCCTCTAATACATAATAATTATCTGAATTTGTTTTAATTAAATCTATGCCAGAGATATGATTGTATGTTTTGTTTGGAGGAGTTAATCCTATCATCTGCTTCAAAAACGCAGTATTATTTTGAATTAGATCAACAGGTATCACACCATGTTTTATTATCTCTTGTTGGCCATAAATATCAGTGAGAAAAAAATTAATAGCTAAAACTCTTTGTGTTATCCCTTTAACTAATTTATCCCATTCCTTGGAATTGATTATTCTTGGGATTATATCAAACGGTATTAGATTTTCTTTTTTGTCACTAGAATAAACTTTAAACGATACACCTGTATTTTCAAAAAATTTCATTGCATCAGAATTTATTTTTGTTAATTCATCATTATCCTGATTTTTATACCAACTGATAAACTTTTTGTAATTGGTCCTTACAGAGTTTTCATTTATAAAAGCCTCGTCATAAGTTTTTGTAAAATAAGTCATACTTAGTTTCCTAATAATACAATTTAAATAGAATAATCTTTAAAAAACCTACATCAAGATTATTTACGGAGTATTTATAAATTATTAAATTAAAGACCTAAAATGCCTAAAAAGTTGTCTTTTAAAATTAAAAATTAAAATTTTAAATTTTAAAATCACCGAAGGTTAGCATAGTTTTTTCACTTTCTTCTGGTTGGTACGATGGTTGGTATAACCAAACCCTTATCAGGCTTAAAACACAAAAAAAACCCAAAAACTGAAGTCTTTGAGTGTAATCTTAGTCATTGATTTTTATAAAGAGACTATTACAAATCTGAATATAGATATTAAAATCTTATTTTAAAAAAGTTAATTAAATTTTGGCTATAGTTCAATAAATATTAATAATATAGATTATTTACTTAAGCTTTTTCATGTATGTTAATAACTTATCAACATATATTTTTGGACCGTCTACTGGTGTAGCCATAGTAATAAAAAACTTTTCCCCGCTTGTTACACTTAGCCTATCTAAAATTGTTTGCTCATCAATCGCATACCAATGGCAAAAAAAGAATTCACCACGGCCAATAAATAACTGTAAGAGCAACGCATAATCGTCACTATCTTTTCCTTGAATATTATCATCAATCACCAAACCTCTATCTTTTAATAATTTAAAAAATTTTTGTTTCATTTCTATTGTTTCATTTTTAAACCAATCAGAATTAATTTTTCTATGTTTGACGAGTGAAAAAAAATCTTTTTTTGATTTTGTAGAATGAAATGTATGAGTGGCGACGAAATGTTTTAATTTATGTCTCATCTGTTTTCCTGTTTTGTAATAAATAATATAACTTTAAGTGAACACAAAATTAAATCAATCTTTGAAAACGTTATCTAATTTAAATAATTTTATTCAAATTACATAACATTTTTATACGTTAAATTCAAAAAATGAACCCTAATAGATCATGAGAAAAAAATTTTATAACCTAATTCAATGCAATAAGCGAATTTATAAAAGAGTGAGCCTGTAAATATAGATAAAACCTGACGACCGGTTGGCATGGTGAAACCCTTATCAGGCTTAAAACGCAAAAAAACCCCAAAAAGCGAAGTCTTTGAGGGTAATCTAAGTCATTCATTTTATTGATATAGTTGGTTGCGGGGGTAGGATTTGAACCTACGACCTTCAGGTTATGAGCCTGACGTTTTTTACGGATTTTAAGGGTTTTTTGTTATATTTAGCTATAAGTTTAGCTATAAAATCTACTTCGCTGAAGATCTATAGCGAAACATTTTTACCTGACGAACTTTAGTTAGGATTATGTTGCCTGACGACCTCACTAATATTAAACTTTATTGTATAAGTTGAATTTAATATTATTAGTTAAAAGGAAATTAATTTGAAAAAACCTTTAGTTAAGAATCTTTCTGTTATCACTGTAAATGTACCTTTAAAAAGACCTATCGTGGCCTCATTAGGAACATTTGAATATTGGCCGTATATGCTAATTGAAATATCTTTAAGCGACGGAACAATTGGTAAAGGTTATATTGGTCCATACCTTGTAAATTATACGCAAACCATTGCATTAGCGATGAAAGAGCTTTTTAAAGATTTCAAAAATATGAGGAATTTATGAATTTTGAAAAAGATTGTTCATTAATAATTATTGATCTTCAAAATGATTTCTGTCCAGGAGGGTCTTTGGCGGTTAATGAAGGAAATAAAATTGTAAAAAAAATAAATTTTATGCAAACTATGTTCTTCTCGATTGTTTTAACTCAAGACTGGCATCCATTAGACCACTTGTCTTTTGCTTCTAATCAAAATAATAAGACACCTTATGAAACAGTCGAAATGTCTTATGGAGTTCAAGTTTTGTGGCCTAATCATTGTGTACAAGGAACTTTTGGTGCTGAATTTCACAAAGACCTTGATACTAGTAAAGCAAATATAATTATTAGAAAAGGATATAGAAAACAAATCGATAGTTATTCAGCTTTTTACGAAAACGACAAAAAGACACTGACTGGATTAGATGGCTTCTTAAAACAAAATAACATTAAAAAAGTGTATTTATGTGGTTTAGCACTTGATTTTTGTGTTTATTATTCAGCTATTGATGCTAAAAACTTAGGTTACGAAACTTATGTAATTCTCAATGCAACAAAAGCGATTGACTTAGATGGTTCTAAAAATAAATCTTTAAAAGATATGGAAAGTAAAAACATAAATTTAGTTGATTTATAATTGATTATTGATTTTTGGGCAAAGCATAAGTCCATATTTGGTCGATTAACTTAACTACGTCTTCACCTCCAGATAAAAGCATTTTTGAGATTATGCTGGTTTTACTAAATGACCAAAAAAGACCTGCCTCAAGGAAAATTATCTCATTTGTGCGATTATCTATTCTAAAATCAAATAGTGAATAATCTCTTGCGCCTATTGCCTTATGAGCAATAATAGCCAAAGTAGTAATTTTTTCTTTTAATTCATCATTTAAATCGGCTGGGCATATAGTTTTTAAAGGAGTATTAGTAGACTGTTGATAAGGATCGCCAGCTCGATTTAAATCTAACTTATCTTCAGTAGTTCTTATGGGATTTTTGTCACTAACTAGATATTCAATTATTGCTGGCACATAAAAATAATTAGATTTTTTTATGACTGCAATTCTTATTTCACGTCCTGGAATAAATTGTTCTGCTAAAATCGGATTATAAAATTTGTTTAACTCAGAAATATTTGTTTCAAACTGTTTTTCATTATAGATTAATCTTAAACCAGTTGAGTTGTCTTGATCATTGGGTTTCAATATAATTGGAAATTTTAATTTAGGTTTGTTACTTCCGTAAATTAATTCTCCCTGTGCTATCTTTAAGCCTTGTTTATTAACTATATCCTTAGTTAGGTATTTATTCATAGTTAATGACATTGTTTTACCTGAAGAACCAAAAATAGAAAAACCAAGTTCATTTTCAAAATAATCCCTATATTCAGTCATTCCTGACTTACAAAATAAGTGTGGTATTACTAAAGTATTTAATGAAATTATTGATTTTAAATCTTTTATGTTTATTTTTTTTCTAGTTTGGCCAAGATTTTTTGTTAAATAATAGTTCTTTTTTGGATCAATTATTAGAAAACTTTGCTCCCAATTTGGAGGCAAAAAAATATCTTTTGCATAAATTAAAGAAAGATTATAGAAAAATTCATTGGTTGGTGATCCACATAAGTGAAGCACTTGTTTTTTATTTTTACTCATTTAATAAAAACGCTGATCTAGGTCTTTAGATTTGTTGATAAAGTTATCGTTGTGATAATAATACAAGTGGTAATTATTTTTCTAACTTCAACCTATAATTATGTTTTTTTCATTATAAATAAGTGTCAGGTAAATATTTAAAATTTTGAATAATTAATTGGGAATTATAGTCAGGCTATTTTTAATGACGACCATTCTGATCCAATTGTATCTACTTTAACTAAACAAAATGAGATTCAGTATAGAGATGATTAAATGGAAAAACTTGAGGTCAAAGGTTAATATGCGTCATCTAAATGAAACTTTTATTATTTATAATTTGAAAAAAATTGCAGTTCATCAGAAGAATATAAAATAGAGCTTTAAAAGCAAGCTAAGAAATATAGAAATTATGAGTTATAATCATTAATATAAAAAAAACCTGACGACTAGTTGGCACGATGGTTGGCATGGTGAAACCCTTATCAGGCTTAAAACGCAAAAAAACCCCGAAAACCTAAGTTCTTGAGGTGCGTGTAAGTCATTAATTTTATTGATATAGTTGGTTGCGGGGGTAGGATTTGAACCTACGACCTTCAGGTTATGAGCCTGACGAGCTACCGGGCTGCTCCACCCCGCGTCATGCTTTTAAAATTATTGTAAGGCTAGAAGGCCTGGCAACGACTTACTCTCCCACACCTTAAGATGCAGTACCATCAGCGCAACAGAGCTTCACGTTCGAGTTCGGAATGGGATCGGGTGGGACATCTGCACTATAATCACCAGGCCATCAAGCCTTACAATATTAAAGAAAATAATCCAAATAAAACTTACATATCATCACAATAAAGCAGATATACCGATTTCTACTTTCATGACGGTCACGATCAAGCCGATCG
>CACBXG010000002.1:232500-240266 GCA_902543145.1 uncultured SAR116 cluster alpha proteobacterium
TGATGTCCTTTCCTCCAGCTACTTAGATATTTCAGTTCGCTGGGTTTGCCTCCCTTGCGGGATAAACCAATATGGTTTGGGTTTCCCCATTCGGAAATCTGCGGATCAAAGCCTACTCACGACTCCCCACAGCTTATCGCAGCGTGTCACGTCCTTCATCGCCTCTCTGTACCAAGGCATCCACCAAATGCTCTTCAAGACGCTTGATCGGACCGTACATGAAAGTAGTAACCGGTCAGACAACCATTACCACAAATAAAAATTAATCTTAAAAATTTTTATAGTACAATCCGTAAGCTGGATAGCATTTTAGTAATGCTACCACATTATTTGGGATCATTTTCACTTACTATTTCAAACAGATTAACATTTCTGTTAATTTTGACTGTTTTGTTATTTATTTGAACTTTTACAGACAGTGGTAGGCACGGGCAGATTTGAACTGCCGACCTCACGATTATCAGTCGTGCGCTCTAACCAACTGAGCTACGCGCCTTTAGCTGTAGCTAAACTATAAAAAGTTCAATGAAAGAAGAGATTCAAAGACGGCGGCAAATAATTTTGTACTTTCCTTAGAAAGGAGGTGATCCAGCCGCAGGTTCCCCTACGGCTACCTTGTTACGACTTCACCCCAGTCGCTGACCCTACCGTGGCCGGCTCCCTCCAAAAAGGTTAGGATACCGTCTTCGGGTAAAACCAACTCCCATGGTGTGACGGGCGGTGTGTACAAGGCCCGGGAACGTATTCACCGTAGCATGCTGATCTACGATTACTAGCGATTCCAACTTCATGCTCTCGAGTTGCAGAGAACAATCCGAACTGAGACGGCTTTTTGGGATTTGCTCCAGGTTACCCTATTGCTTCCCTTTGTCACCGCCATTGTAGCACGTGTGTAGCCCAGCCCATAAGGGCCATGAGGACTTGACGTCATCCTCGCCTTCCTCCTGGTCATCCCAGGCAGTTTCTCTAGAGTGCCCAGCCTAACTGATGGCAACTAAAGATGAGGGTTGCGCTCGTTGCGGGACTTAACCCAACATCTCACGACACGAGCTGACGACAGCCATGCAGCACCTGTGTTGGAGCCAGCCGAACTGAAGGAAATCATCTCTGATAACCAAACTCCACATGTCAAGGGCTGGTAAGGTTCTGCGCGTTGCTTCGAATTAAACCACATGCTCCACCGCTTGTGCGGGCCCCCGTCAATTCCTTTGAGTTTTAATCTTGCGACCGTACTTCCCAGGCGGTGTGCTTAGTGCGTTAGCTGCGACACTGAAAGGTATCCTTCCAACATCTAGCACACATCGTTTACGGCGTGGACTACCAGGGTATCTAATCCTGTTTGCTCCCCACGCTTTCGCTCCTCAGCGTCAGAAAATAGCCAGAAAGTCGCTTTCGCCACTGGTGTTCTTCCCAATATCTACGAATTTCACCTCTACACTGGGAGTTCCACTTTCCTCTCTATCTCTCTAGCTTGCTAGTATTAAACGCAGTTCCCAGGTTGAGCCCGGGGATTTCACGTCTAACTGTTCAAGCAGCCTGCGAGCCCTTTACGCCCAATAATTCCGAATAACGCTCGCCCCCTTCGTATTACCGCGGCTGCTGGCACGAAGTTAGCCGGGGCTTCTTCTACGGCTACCGTCATCATCTTCACCGTTGAAAGTGCTTTACAACCCTAGGGCCTTCATCACACACGCGGCATTGCTGGATCAGAGTTGCCTCCATTGTCCAATATTCCCCACTGCTGCCTCCCGTAGGAGTCTGGGCCGTGTCTCAGTCCCAGTGTGGCTGATCATCCTCTCAGACCAGCTACTGATCGTAGCCTTGGTAAGCCATTACCTTACCAACAAGCTAATCAGACGCGGGCCCCTCTTTCAGCGGCTGACCTTTCCCCCGGAGGGCGTATACGGTATTAGCGTTCGTTTCCAAACGTTGTCCCATACTAAAAGGTAGGTTCCCACGCGTTACTCACCCGTGCGCCACTAGATCCGAAAATCTCGTTCGACTTGCATGTGTTAGGCATGCCGCCAGCGTTCATTCTGAGCCAGGATCAAACTCTTAGGTTTGATGGGTATGAATTAAAAAATTCAACCGAAAAGGTAATCATACCTTCACACTCAAGTTACTGACAAACAAAATAAATTTGTTATAATTATTATGGTAAATTGCGCGATTCAGTAGACGACCATGAATATATTGTACAAAACATACAACCGCCGTCTGTGAATCTCTTCTTAATTAACAATATCAAACAGATAACTCCGAGAAGGGAGTTTTCGGTTAAATTCTAACCGAATGAGGTTTATACTCAGCATAGTAACATATGTCAAACGTAAAAGACAAAAATAATGTAAAAATTTAACTTTTTTTTTAAATAATTATTTTAATAAAAATATTGCTCAAAATATAATGCAAAAATTGTATCCTTGACTTTTTAAAAATATAAGGTCAATATCGCTCACACTATGAAAAAAGTATTTAAAAATATATTGTTATACCATTTTCTTCCTATATTAGGTTCGTTTATGATATTACTTTTTAGTTTTGATATTGATGATGCTAATTCAACACAAATAAAGAACAGTACAATGAACTTTCCTATTAAAAGACCATCAAATTTATTGGATTTTGAAGAATCAGCTGACACAATTTTCAATTTAGTACAGAAAATTGGAGCAAAACCAGTCGCCAATATAAAAAAAACAAGACTAAAAAAAAATGAGAATCTAAGCATAGCATTAAAAAGAATTAATTTTGAAAATTTTCATGTCCGTAAAATTATTAAAACAATTAGTAAACTGAATAAAGGACATAAAATACTAAGCTCTCTACCTGCTGGAATGATAATACATTACTCGAATCCGTCAAATATTACCGGAGGAGCGCTTAAATTAAACTACACCAAAACTAAAGACATTTTTGTGTGGCAAAATATTAATGATAAATATAATTCACAAGTATTTTTGAGACCCACAAGAACGGAAGAAACTCTAATTAAAGGTGTAATTAAGAATAATTTATATTTATCTGCTCTTAAATCAGGAATGCCAGAAAACACTTTGTTAGAAATGATAAGTATGCTTGGTTTCTCAATCGATTTTCAAAGGGAAATCCGTTCAGGTGATAGTTTTGAAGTTTTGTTTACAAAAATAATTGATGCTTTAAGTAATCGAGTTACTGAAACAAAACCAATAAAGTATGTATCTATAAATTTATCAGGAAATAAATTAAATTTTTTCAATTATAAAGATAAATTTGGCTTACCACAATACTATGACGAACATGGCAAATCCTCAAAAAGAACAATAATGAAAACACCAATAAATGGCGCCAGGCTATCAAGCAGATATGGAAACAGAAAACATCCTATATTAGGTTACACAAAAATGCATAGAGGACTTGATTTTGCAGCACCTTCTGGAACACCAGTTTTTGCTGCTGGTGACGGATTTATAGAAAAGGCAGGATGGAATGGGTCATATGGTAAATATATTAGAATTAGGCATACAGGTACTTATAAAACTGCCTATGCACACTTATCAGGATTTCATAAAAATGTTAGGATTGGGAAAAGAGTTTTACAGGGAAAAATAATTGGTTATGTCGGAACCACCGGCAGATCAACTGGACCACATTTGCATTATGAAGTGATAAAAAACAACATTCAAGTAAATCCGATGAGAATTAAATTACCTGCAGGAAAAAATATTTCGAAAGCAGATATTGATAATTATAAAAACCACATTGAAAAGATACTTAAGCAAAAAATTGCTCTTGAAAAATTAAATAGAAATAATAAAATCGCTATAAGTAATTATAATAACCCAAAAAAATTAATTTTAAACTAATTATTCTACATTTATATTTATCTTATTATCAACTACATCTACAAATAGTGTTTCTCCATCTTTTACTTCATTAGTAATAATTAACTCGCTTATTTTATCTTCAATCACATTCCTTATTTCTCTTTTAATTGGTCTGGCTCCGTATTCTGGATCGTAGCCGGTTAAGGCTAATAGATCGTTAACTTTTGAGGTCCATTTAACGTAAATGTTATTATTAGACAGTCTTCTACTTAGATGATTTAATTGAATTTCAACAATTTTAACAATATGAGATTTACCTAATTTTGAGAAAAATAAAATTTCGTCTAATCTATTGATAAATTCAGGGCTTAATATTGATTTGACTGAACTCATAATTTCTTTTTTTATAAAATTGTTTTTTTCATTTTTTAAACCAAAATCTATATCAGACTTAAAGTGTTGTACTCCGATGTTACTTGTAATAATTATAATTGTGTTTGTAAAATCAACAGTCTTTCCATGACTATCTGTTAACCTACCATCATCCATTACTTGTAAGAGTAAATTTAAAACATCTAAATGGGCTTTTTCAATCTCATCAAAAAGTATTACTCTATAAGGTCTACGCCTAACCTCTTCAGTTAAAATGCCACCTTCATCATAACCAATATAACCAGGAGGAGCACCAATGAGTCTTGATATGGAATGTTTTTCCATATATTCAGACATATCTATTCTAATCAAAGAGTCTGTTTCACTAAATAAAAATTTAGCTAAAGATTTAGCAGTTTCCGTTTTACCAATCCCAGTAGATCCTAAAAACATGAAAGTGCCTAAAGGACTAGTTGGATCACTTAAGCCTGTTCTTGAACGAATAATTGTTTTTGAAATAGCGGATAGCACATGATCTTGGCCCACAATAGATTTTTTTAGTTCACCTTCTATTTTTAGCAATTTTTTACGTTCATGCTCCATCATTTTTTCAACTGGTATTCCTGTCCATTTTGACACAACGGACGCAACATCTTCTTCCGAGACTATTGTGTTTAAAAGACTATCTGTATTTTCAATTTTAGAAATATTATTTTCTAAATTTGGAATTATTTGATATGAAAGTTCGCCAGCTTTTTCCCAATTTCCATTTCTTTTCTCAATCTCTAATTGATTTCTTGCATTTTCTAAATAAATTTTCTTCTGTTGCTCTTCTTCAAGAGTTCTTTTGCTTAACTTCCATTTTTCAGTTTGATCTTTAGATGTTGACTTTAGTTCTTTTAATTCATCTTCAACTTTTGACAATCTATCATCTGATATTTTGTTATTTTCCTTCTTTAGAACTTTTTTCTCTATCTCTAACTGTATAATTCTTCTATCTATCTCATCTAGTGAGTCAGGCTTAGAGTCAATTTCAATTCTTTTTCTACTAGCTGCCTCATCTATTAGATCAATTGCTTTGTCTGGCAAAAATCTATCGTTAATATATCTTGAAGATAAAGTTACAGATGCTGAAAGCGCTTTATCTGTAATAGTTATACCATGGAACAACTCATATTTTTCTTTAAGACCTCTCATCATTGATATAGAGTTTTCTATATCTGGTTCGTCTATATAAACTTGCTGAAAACGTCTTTCTAAAGCCTTGTCCTTTTCAATGTAATTTCTATATTCATCCAAAGTAGTTGCCCCAACACAGTGAAGCTCACCTCTTGCCAAAGCAGGTTTCAACATATTAGAAGCATCAAGTGATCCATCTGCACCTCCAGCCCCAACAAGGGTGTGGAGCTCGTCGATAAATAAAATAATTTTATCTTTTTCCTTTTCAACTTCGTTTAATAAAGATTTTAATCTTTCTTCAAAATCGCCTCGAAATTTAGAGCCTGCTAAAATACTGGCTAAATCGAGAGAAAATATTTCTTTAGATTTCAGTTTCTCAGGCACATCTTTATTTGCCACCCTTATCGCCAATCCTTCAACAACGGCCGTTTTTCCTACACCAGGCTCTCCGATTAAAACAGGATTATTTTTTGTTCTTCTTGATAAAACCTGTATTAACCTTCTTATCTCTTCATCTCTTCCAATGACAGGATCTAATTGCCCCTTAGAGGCCTTAATTGTTAAATTGACAGCAAATCTGTTTAATGTGTCAAAACCAGATTCAGCATTATTATTCATAGCTTTTTTGCCTTTCCTAAATTTCTTGATTTCTTCTAGAAGGGTGTTGTAAGTAATATTATATTTTGATAAAATTTCTTTTGCTTGGTCATTTATAATAGTAAATGACAACAATAATATTTCTTGAGTTATTATCTGATCGTCAAATTCTTTCAACAACATTTTTGAGGTATTTATTAAAGATAAAATACTTTTATCAATTTCGTAAGCTTGACTTAGATGCTTTTTCTTATTTAATAACCTAAATATATTTAATCTTAAATCGTCTAAATTTGAAGTTAAAGCACCTAGGATATCATTAATATATTTTTCTGAATCATCTAATATTATATATAATATATGATATGACGTTGCATTTTCTTCATATTTTTTAGCTAAGTTAAATGCTGAACTGAATATTAACTTTGATTTATCAGAAAGTTCATTTGCTAAGTTATCTATTTTAAAGACCTATTTATTTTTATTATATATATGTGTTTATTATTTGAGGTTATTTCAATATAAAATAATAAAAAAAATTATGCGGATTTTGAACTAAAAGTTCATATATCATATTAGTTTAAATCAATAAATTATCACCTTCGGTTTTATCACTTTTTATATCGTTGATTTCATTTCTTTCATTTTTATCATCCGCTGAAGTAAGTTCTTCCTCTCTCATTTGATAACCTCTCTTACGTCTTGAGGGTTTTCTTGAAACTTTGTCATTCTCTTCTAATGCTAAGTCAGAAGAATTGTTTAGTGATGAGTTTGGTTCAGTTTTTATTCTTATTTCTTTATTTTCACTATTTAGTTCTATTTCTTTTTGAAGCCTATAATAATGGTCAGCAAATTGTAGATAAGACTCTGCTAATATTCTATCGTCAGACGAAGATGCATCTGATGCTAAGGATGAATATTTTTCATTTAGTTGTAAAGCTGAACCTCTTTGACGACCATCTGGTCCGGAACTTTCAATCACAGTATTTTTATTAAGGTTACCATTTAAGTTTCCATTATTAAAATTTCTACGATTTGATCCACGATTTTGGCGTCGACGCCCATTATTTTGCTGTCTCATAATTTTCCTAGAATTTATGCTAATTAATTTTTTTTACACAATGCTTGTTTGTAATTGGTTAAGAATCCTAATTTCAACCTATGGACTCAATTAATATAAAATTTAAGGTTTGAATATTTTTATTTATAAATACTTATATAAAGTTTTTTCTTCTAAGCCAAGCACAAAAAAAAATTATTTAGTAATTAATATTATTGCCCTAGTCACTCCAGACAAGTCTTTTTTATATTCTTTTGGAAACAAACCATGTTTTATAGCTATTTTTGTGACATTATTTTCTTGCCCTTTTCCTATTTCAAGAAAAATTTTACCAGTAGATTTAATTATATTTGTCAAATTAGAAAAAATAGATCTGTAAGAATCAAGACCATCTTTTCCACCATTTAATGCAATAAATGGATCGTATTTTTTTACCTCTGTTCTTAATGTTTTAATATCATTTGTTGGAATGTAAGGTGGATTTGAAATAACAATGTCATATTTCATATTATTTTCAATTTTCATTAATTTTTTATCCCAATCTCTAACATTCCAGTCTAAATTTATATTCTTTGATCTATCTAACAAATCAAAATTTTGTGCATTTGTTTTAACTATTTCTAGAGACTTTTTAGATGTATCAACAAACGAAACCTCTGAACAAGAATATTCGTCTAAAAGTGATAGACCCAAACAACCTGTACCAGAACCAAGATCAATAATTTTTAAAAATTCTAATTTGTCTGGATAAT
>CACBXG010000003.1 GCA_902543145.1 uncultured SAR116 cluster alpha proteobacterium
TTAACCTTAAATAGGAAAGAATATGGCAGCTTTGTGGTTTTATATAAATAATAGGATTATAAATTGGACAATTTTTATTTAATAAAAGCTTATTTAATACATAATTCTAGCATTTTTTTTATATTCGTAGCAATATTGAATAGGGGGTAATAAATTGTCTAAAGCTTTTTTATTATGGTGGATACAGGTAGTTACTGTCTTATTTGCTGCTATTTTAATATTTACCTATGATTGGTTTGATGAGTTATGGAATGCAGACCAAACAAAAATTAGTTTTATAATAATTATAATCTTTGTTGCAACTTCTATTGCAACAGGATTTCTAAGCTTTAGATCCGATACCCAATATATAAAACTTAGTAACTATATTTGGTTTGCTTCTGAAACAATGGTTACACTTGGATTAATAGGAACAGTAGCGGGCTTTTTATTAATGTTGAGTTCTGCCTTTGATAATTTAGATGTAAGTAATGTTGAAAATGTTCAAAAAGTAATCTCAAATATGGCACTTGGCATGAGTACTGCCTTATGTACAACACTTTCAGGTTTGGTTGGTAGTGTATTAACAAAAGTTCAAATGGTAATTTTAGAGAATAATACAAAATATGAGTGATCCAAGATATAGATCATCTTTTGGTTTCATTGACCTTTTATTCAATATGCTCATAGGCTTTGTTTTTCTTTTTATGCTGGCTTTTTTATTAATAAACCCAGTTGCAAAGAAAGAGACCATTAAACCAAAAGCTGAGTATTTTATAGAATTAGAATGGGATGGAGAAAAACCATTTGACCTTGATATTTGGGTAAAAGATAATATGGGTCATATTGTTAGTTTCAGAAGACCAGATGATGCTCTCATTCATTTAGAAAGAGACGATTTAGGAACTGTAAATGATACTTATGTAGATCAGAATGGTAAAACTGTTTATTTAAAAGAAAATCGGGAAGTAGTTGCAATCAGGACTCCTGAAGCAAGATCGTATCTTGTAACAATACATTTTTATAATTCTAGAAAATTTCCTGCTCCACTTACGCATGCTACCGTAAAATTACTTAAAGTAAATCCATATAAAGAAGAATACACAAAAAAATTATTTTTTAGTGCAGAAGGGCAAGAACTTCCTGCATTTAAATTTAGAGTCGATTACAACGGTATAGTTCATGTAGATCCAACAAATGAACTTATAATTGATGGTGAGGTCATTAGAAAGAAGAGTGGGGTATAATGATTGATTTCACAATAAGCTCAGGTCAGTTAATGCTTATTTGGTCATTTGCGGGGGCCATTTGTTGTCTACCTTTTTTTACTAAAAATATATGGCAAAGGTTTTTTACTGTTCCAATAATTTTTATAGCAATTTGGCTTAGTTTTTATACCAATCATGAGTTCATTGGGCGACCTATGTTTGATAGACCTCCTGAACAATTTGTTTATGAACATCATGCAGTAGTATATGAACAAGGAGATAGATTTATTATTTTATGGGCCATTAAAGATGGTATAAACAAGCTTTTTAAATTTCCATATACAGAAGAAAACGAAGAAGCACTAGATCAAGCAAAAAGAAACGCAGAAAGATCTGGTGTTCCTCAAATGGGTGAAATTGTAAAAGAAGATCAAGACAAAAGATCCAGAAACAACGAATTCACTCTAAAAACTTATAGATTTCCATTCCAAAAAATGATGCCAAAATAACTATTAAGCTGCAAATTTCTGTTTTAAATATTTACTTAATATAGGTTCAACACTTTCTGACATTTTAGTGAATGAACTTTCCCATAGTTTTCTGGAATTACCAAAATCATGACCTGTAATTAAAAGTGTTCCAAAAGGTCCAACAATATCTATAAATTCAATTAATTTATCTATAACAATAGATTGATCGCCAATTATTATTAAATCTTTCGCTTTTTTCATGGCATCAGGGAGTTCACTTTTTATGTTAATGTCTTTACTTAAGGTACCTGATGCAAGTTTTGAAACTGTATTTAAATAAAGAAAGTAGTTTGAAAAAACACCGTTTGGATCATTAATAATTTCATCAGCTTCTTCATTAGAATTTGTTATTAGGATACTTCTGCCAACTCTCCATTTATCAAATAATGGTTTTTTTCCAGCTTTTTCAGCACCTTCAAGA
This sequence comes from uncultured SAR116 cluster alpha proteobacterium, assembly GCA_902543145.1. Lineage (GTDB taxonomy): Bacteria > Pseudomonadota > Alphaproteobacteria > Puniceispirillales > Marisalimonadaceae > Marisalimonas. The sequence continues at coordinate 2,139 of CACBXG010000003.1, forward strand.
TAAGTAGGCCAGTGAGTAGCTATATCTTTTGCATCAATAAAATTTCCTGAAATTGGGATCCATCCTTTTTCACCGGCAAGTTTTGCTGTCATAGAATTTGGATTCTTTAAAGAAACTGCAATTTCTGGATGCGGGTTTTGAAATGGTTTAACAAACTTTCCTATTCCAAGTTCAGATACAATATTTTTATTTAATGATATGTCTAGAAACTCACCCTTATAATTGTAACTTTCGTTCTCTTTCCAAAACTCTAAAATTGCTTCCACTGATTCAATCATAGTAATTGCACGTTTGCGACCATCTTCATTGCCAAATAATTCCCAATCGCTAACCAACCCGCCAGCACCAACCCCCATAATGACTCTCCCTTTAGAGAGATGATCTAATAAACTTACTTGTCCGGCGACAACAGCAGGATGTTGTTGAGGTAAAGAGATAACTCCTGATCCAAATTTAATGTTTTTTGTCTCTGATATTAATGAAGCATTAAAAATTAAAGGTGAAGTAACAGGTTCAGCAGTTGAACTATAATGTTCACCCATCCAGGCCTCTTTATAATTAAGCCTATCTGCTAAAAGAACTAATTGTCTATCCTCTTCATAGGAAACCCCAACGTCCTTTTCAGCAGGGTGAAGTGGCATCATAAATAATCCAAGATTAAGCAACTGAGTATCAACTCCATATTTACGATTATATAATATTTAATTATATAACTATATAAAGTAAAAAATTTAAAATTTTAGAATTACTGATCCAGTTGTTTGTCTGCTTTCTAAGCTCAATTGAGCTTTTTGAATCTCTTCAATATTAAATTCGTTTGTAATGTCGATATCTATTTCTTTTTTTAAAATCAAGTCAAAAAATGCGTCAGCATTACTCTGCATTTCATCACTGTCTTTGATGTATGTATTAAGTCCTCCAGTTGCAATTGAACCAGAAAATGATCTCAATAAATTAATGTTAATTGGTTCTATTGGTCCTGATGAAACACCAAAACTTACTATTCTACCTTTTGGTGCTAAACATTTAATTCCTTTTAAAAAAGTATCTTTCCCAACAGAATCATAAATAACATCGACACCTTTCTTTTCAGTGATTTCTATAATTTTCTCAACAAAATTATTTTCAATATAATTTATTATAAAATCACATCCGTTTATTTTAGCTATTTTCTCCTTATGTGGATTGCTGACTGTACCAATTACATAAGCTCCAATATTTTTTGCCCATTGACACAGAATTTGTCCTACTCCACCAGCAATAGCGTGAATTAAAACAGTATTGTTGGGTTTTAATTTGTAAGAGTGGTTTATAAGATATTGTGCTGTTAGTCCCTGCAAAGTTGAGGCCGCAGCAATACTTAAATCAACGTCATTTTTGAGTTTAATAACTCTATCCTGATTCAATATCACTAATTTTGAGTAGGATCCAAGATTCATACAATGAGTTACTTTGTCACCAATTTTGAATTTTGATACATTTTGTCCTACTTCTTTGATGATGCCGGAGGCTTCCATCCCCATAATTTGAGGAAGAGTTTTAAGTGGATATGTGCCTCTTCTTTGATTTATATCTATGAAATTTAATCCTGCATAGGAGTGTTCAATTAAAACTTCATTTAAACCTGGTTTGTCAATTTCAACTTCTTCAATTTTAAGAACATCCACTGAACCAGGTTCATAAATCTTGATTACTTTTGTTTTCATTTATTACCATTATCATTAAATAAAAAATTTTGTAATATCTCTATTCCACCTTCACTGCCAAATGACTCTGGATGGTATTGTATACCATAAATTGGGTAGATTTTATGAGATATTGCCATTATTTCACATTTAGGAGTGATTTGTTTTATTTCCAGTATATTGTTTTTATTATCATTTTCTTGTGAAATTCCATTTATATCAAAACAATTAGGTAAAGTTTCAATGTCAACTACCAAAGAATGATATCGCATAATTTCAATATTTTGAGGGATTTTTTCATATATACCTTTTTCATCATGTAATAAGAAAGAAATTTTTCCATGCATAGGTTCTTTTGCATGTATTATTTTGCCCCCAAAAGAATGAACTATCCCTTGCATTCCAAGGCATATTCCTAAAATAGGAATTGATTTTCCTAATTTAAGAATTATATCCTGGCAATTACCAAAATATTCTTTTTTGTCTGGAGAACCTGGGCCCGGCGATATAATTATTTTATCAGGATTAAAATTTTCTAAATTTTTTACTGTTATTTCATCATTTCTTTTAACAATTATTTCATTTTGGCCAGATAATGTTCTTTTATTTAAAATTTCACCACAATATTGATAAAGGTTAAAAGTAAAAGAGTCATAATTGTCAATTATTACAACTTTCATTTAATTTCCTTTTCTTCAAATGAAGCTAGTACTGTTTTCATTGCAGCTAGTTTTCTTTCTATTTCCAAATATTCTTTATCAGGATCAGAGTCATATACATTACCACCACATGTCTGGGCATAAGCTTGTTCGCCTGTTATAAAGATTGATCTAATTGGTATTGCAAATGTACAATCACCATTAAATCCAAATTGTCCTATTGCACCTCCGTAAGGTCCTCTTCCTTCTTCTTCTATTTCATTAATTATTTTCATTGCTTCAATCTTTGGAGCTCCAGACAAGGTGCCTGCGGGGAAATTTGATGCTAGTGCAGAAAACATATCTTCTTCTTCACTTATTATGCCAGCAATTTCTGATGAGATATGTTGGACGTGTGAATATTTTTTAATATCCATTAAGTTTCTAACTTTGACAGTGCCAAATTTAGCTACTCTTCCTAAATCATTTCTGTGCAAATCCACTAACATATTATGTTCTGCAATTTCTTTTTTATCGTTTAATAACTCTCTTGCTAGTTTAAGATCTTCAAGTTTATCTTTTCCTCTTTTTGTTGTTCCAGCTAAAGGAAATGTTTCCATTTCACCATTTCTTAGTCTAAAAAGTAGTTCTGGAGATGCACCAATTATTACTTGATCACAAAATTTCATAAAGTACATATGTGGGGAAGGGTTCAAGTTTCTTAATTTTTCGTAAATTGCTGTTTGATCTCCTTTGATTTCATAATGACTTTTAAATCCAACTTCACATTGAAAAATTAATCCATTCTTAATATCTTCTTTGATTTTTAATACAGTTTTCTTATGTTGATCCTTTGTCATAGAATCATTTAAAAACTTACATTGAATATTTAAACTTTTTTTACGTTTTTGCTTGATGATATTTTTTATTTTCTCGATTTTATTTTCTTCATAATAATAATAAAATACTTCACCAGTCATTTGGTCATAAATAAGACCATCAAGAAACACTCCGAACTTGAAAGTTTCAAACTTGGGATGTTTTTTTATGTTTAAGTTACTCTCAAAGTAGTTAATACTGTCATAACTTATATAACCTACTAATCCACCTGCATATTTTCTTGAAATTACATTTTGAGGAATAATATCTCTCAATTTGTAATATGGATTGTCACAAGTAATTGTGTCAGTTTCACCACTTGTAGGACAATTAATTTTAAGTTCATAATCATTTTCAGAAGATATAATATATTTTGGATCAAACCCGATTATATGATATCGAGAAATGTTACTTTCTTCTCCTAGGGATTCAAATAAGAAACAATTTACAAAATTTAATTGGATTTTTTGGAATAATTCAAAAAAATTATAATCGGTGCCTAAATTAATATATTTAGGTTTTCCATTAATATTAATTTTTTTTTGTTCTTTTTTACTTGTCATTATCAAATTTTTTTGATCTTAAAATATCTATTATGTTTGTTTTCATTTTAAAAATTTCTTCTTTTTCAAATGCTAAAGAGCCTCTTGTAACCGTAGCTATTCCTACATTTAAATTTTCAGATATTTCTCTATGTTTTTGTCCTTGCATTAGCAATTGAAATATTTTTAAACGATTATCAAACTCCTTTAATTCCTTACTTGTAAAGATAGCTTTAAGTAATAACTTCATGTTATTTAAATCATTTGTGTTTACGAGTAATTTGGCAAGTAAATTTGTATTCATGTACTAGTACAATTAATTGTTAATTATATTGAATGGAAAAGTAAAATTATATTAAAATTTTAGATAGCTTTTAGGTTTCCAGCAGAAACTTTTCCGTCTTTGCCGTCTTCAAGTTCATATTCAATTTTTTGATCAGGTTCAAGTGTAGTCATTCCTGCAGCCTGCACAGCGCTAATATGAACAAATACGTCCTTATCTCCCCCTTCAGGTTCTATGAAACCATAACCTTTGGTTGGGTTGAACCATTTGACTGTTCCTGTTGCCATTTTTTGTCCTTCTCTTAACTCTTCATAAATAATAAAAAGAGTGTCTTGTTAGTAATAATTTATTAAAAAACATGGCTTATACATTCATGAACTTAATAAACACTTAATTATATTTAAAATATCTAATTATAGCAAGATTCAATTAAAGTTACTTTTTTTAATATTCTAGCTCTTGTGCTTTAATCAATGAGGTAACAACAGAATTATATGGTGTCTTGATGTTATTTTTTTCGCCCAAGGTAACTACCATTCCATTAATTGCGTCAATTTCGCATAGTTTTTTTGCTTCAATATCTTGAAGCATAGAAGGTTTAGAGTGAAGAAGTTTTTTACCAAACTCTGTAATGTACTCAACTGTATTTTCGAAAGTGAAATTAACTTTTTTCAAATCACCCATTTTTCTTGCTTCTAATGCACAACCTTTAGCTATATCAAACATATGTTCATTATTCATAACCTCTCCGAGAGTTTTTCTAAATATTGAGCAAGAACCACTCCATGCCACATTACAAATAAACTTTTCCCATATTAATTGTTCTATATCTTCAAAAGCCTTTGCATTAAAACCAGCGTCACCCCATACCTTTACTAGTTTTTTTAATCTTTGAGTTATTCCTCCATTCATTTCACCTATTCTAATCATACTCATATTATTGTGATGTGCATGTCCCGGACCTTTCATTGCGGCCCCAAAACCTTGGGCAACACCTAGAAGAATATTATTTGTAGGCATATATCTAGCAATTCTTTCTCCTGCACCAAGCCCATTTTGAATAGTTAAAATTAACGAGTCATCATTAGTAATTTCACTTAACTTTGACGCTACTGTGCCAACACCAGAAGCTTTTGTTGCAATTATAAATAATTCATACCCTTTTGCATCTTCAATATTGCTTGATACATTAATATTTTTAACAACGTTGTCTCCACTAAAACCAGATACTCTTAATCCATTATTTTTTATAGCTTCAAGATGTTCTTCCCATATATCAATTACTAAAACCTCATTATTATTTTTGGAAAGAAAAGATGCATATATCGATCCCATTGCACCAGCACCAATTACTGCTATTTTCATTTTCTATACTCCTTTATCGCCTAATAAAAGTTCCGTTATTTAATTCGGTAATAGCTTGCTCAATTTCTTCGTTTGTATTCATTACAATTGGTCCGTGCCACGCAACAGGTTCTTGAATTGGATTTCCAGAAACTAAAAGAAATCTTACACCTTTATTTCCTGAAAGAAGTTTTACTTCATTACCTTTATCAAAAGTAATTAAGGTTTTGTTACCACTCATATCCCTAATTGTGTACTCTCTATTATTTATTGATTTCTCAATTTTTATTCCTTTAGGATCAGAAGAATAATCAAACTTTGCAGCGCCCTCAAAAATGTATGCAAAACAATTGTCGTAGGTTGGAATTGGAAAACTCTTTATTTTATTTGGGGGTACATAGATATCAAAATATTGTGGGTTTGAAGCTATTCCTTTGATTATACCCTTATACCCTTTATAATCTCCAATTATAATTTTAATAATTGTTCCATCATCCTCATGAATTACTTTAATATCTTCTGATTTAATATCCTGATAATTTGGATTTGTCATTTTAAGGCTTGAAGGTAAGTTAGCCCACAATTGAAAACCATGCATTTCACCTTTAATATTGCCTTTAGGCATTTCCTGGTGAAGTATTCCTGAACCAGCTGTCATCCATTGAACATCACCATCAGATAATTCTCCTGAGTTTCCTAAACTATCTTTGTGTTCGACAGAACCCTTTAAAATATAAGTTATGGTCTCTATTCCTCTATGAGGATGCCAAGGAAAACCCATTTGATAATCTCTAGGATCATTATTTCTGAAATCATCTAATAATAGAAATGGATCAAACTCACTTGTATTTCCAAATCCAAAAGCTCTATCCAATCTTACGCCTGCACCTTCAAGAACGGATCTTGAAATTTTTTCATTTATAATTGGTCTCATAGACATGAAATTTCCTCAAAAAAGTATAAATTAAAATTATGCTTTGTTTTTTTATTCTTGATACTTATAAATCAAAAATAAATCAAAGTGGAATTATAAATTGATTGAAGAAACATTAAATAATTTAAAACTTATAAATCAATTAGAGATTTTAATTCCTATTGCAATTCTTTCAGTTATTCTTGTAGCAATATCAAAATCTGGATTTGGAGGGGCATTAGGCTCTTTGGGTTTACCTGTAATGGTTTTAGCTTTCCCGCCAAAACTTGCGATCGCAATTTTATTACCATTATATTTAATCACAGATATTTTTGTAGCATACACATGGAGAAAATTTCCTGTATTAAAGATCTTAAAATTGATGGTACTTGGAGGACTTCTAGGTCAAGTACTAGGTTGGATATGTTTTGAGTATCTAGAGGATAAATATATTTTAATTTTAATTGGAATACTTGCTCTGATTACGTCAATAAGATATTTTAAGGGGATTTTTTTTCACAATAACACAATAAAAAAAATAGAAAATATCAAATCTTCATTATCAAGAGCAATTGGTTGGTGTGGTTTTTCTGGTTTTTCAAGTTTTGTGGCCTTAACAGGAGGTATTCCAGCTCAAATTTTTTTATTACCAATGGGACTTGAAAGACAATTATTTGTGGGGACTATGAGTTTTTATTTTTTAATAATAAATTTAGCAAAATTACCTTTTTTCTTTGATCTTCAACTATTTACTTCTACAAGTATAATGTTGAGTATTGTGGTTTTGCCAATATTACCAATTGGTATTTATTTAGGTAAGTTGTTGAATAAAAAATTATCTGACAGATTATTTTATCATATTAGCCATTCTGCTCTTTTCTTATGTGGTTTAAATTTAATAAGTCAACAAATTTTATAGAGGTATTATTATGGAAAGTGAAATGTTTAAAAAAGGTATTGCGAAAAGAAGAAAAGTTCTAGGTGATGAGTATGTTGATAAGGCTCTTGCCTCAGCGGACGAGTTGGGTGCTGACATGCAAAAATTAGTTACTGAGTATGCATGGGGAGAAGTATGGAATAAGGAAAATTTATCAGACAGAGATAGATCTCTAGTGAATTTAGGTATGATTGCTGCTTTAAATAGATCTCACGAATTTAAACTACACGTCAGAGGTGCTATAAATAATGGACTTACAAGATTGCAAATAAGAGATGTAGTGTTACAGATCACAATTTATTGTGGAGCGCCTGCAGGTTTGGAATCTTTGAGATTAATCAGAGATGTTTTTCAAGAGATAGATGACGAGTAATAATTTATTATATTTAGTTGAGGCTCAAATTATATGAAATAAATTTTAACTAAGGTATAATTATGGACCTAAAAGAAAATAAAAATGATTTAGAAATTGAAGATGTTTCTAAAACGGAAACAAACTTTAGAAGTTTATATGGTTTAACTCCTGAAGTTGAAAACGCAATTTCAATTTCAATAGAAAACAATAACAAGCAAGAATTAGTAAAATTAATTTCTCCACTTCATCCAGCTGATCAAGCTGATATGCTTGAAAGATTAAATGGTGAAGAATTAGTTACGGCTATATCTCTTTTAGGAAAAGCACTTGATCCAGAAGTTTTGGTTTATCTTGATCAAAATGTTCAGGAAAAGGTTATTGATATAATTGGGCCAAGAGCTCTTGCACGGGCTATACCTGTTTTACATTCTGATGATGCTGTTGATATTCTCCAAGAGCTTGAAGAAGAAGAAAGAAAGGTAGTAATTAAACAACTCCCTAAAGCTGACAGAATACTGGTTGAGGAAGCTCTTTCATTTCCTGAAGAATCGGCTGGAAGATTAATGCAAAGAGAATTTCTTGCATTTCCTAGTAACTGGACTGTTGGTCAGACCATCGATCATATGAGAGCGAAGCCTCAAGAAGAAGAAGATAGTTTTTATTCAATCTATGTAGTTGATCCTGCTCATAGATTATTAGGTGTAATATCATTATCTAAATTATTATCAGCAAAAAGACCTGTAAGATTAAAAGATTTGATGGCAACCAGCCCAAGAAGTGTAAAGGTTGAAACCGATCAAGAAGAAGTTGCATTGTTATTTCAACAATATGGACTAGTTGATATGCCTGTTATTGACAATATAAACAGACTTCTTGGTGTGATTATAGTGGATGATATTGTAGATGTGATTAATGAAGAAGCCGAAGAAGACCTCCAAGGTTTGACAGGAGTAAGCGACTTGTCAATAAGTTCTTCATTTATTGAAACTGTAAAAGGTCGCTTTTCATGGTTAATACTTAATATGCTTACAGCAATTCTTGCCTCTTCTGTTATAGGATTGTTTCAAGAAGAAATAGAAAAGTTGGTTGCTTTAGCAGTCCTCATGCCGATAGTTGCTTCTATGGGAGGAAACGCAGGCACTCAAACTGTCACTGTAGCTGTTAGAGCATTGGCAACAAGACAATTAAATTATACTAATTTGCAAAAATTTGTTCTCAAAGAAACTTGGGTAGGTCTTTTAAACGGATTATTATTTGCCTTATTGTCTGCTCTGTTGGCTTATTTATGGTTTGATGATGAATTGATAGCTATTATTATGGGTTTAGCTATGGTAGCTAATTTACTCTTTGCAGGTATTCTAGGAACTATTATTCCACTTACATTAGAGAAGTTCAAAATAGATCCAGCAATATCAAGTTCTGTTTTTTTAACAACCGCTACAGATGTAATTGGTTTTTTTACCTTTTTAGGTCTTTCTGCTATAGTTATTTTATAATTGGATTAAGTCATTGTCTTATAATTTAAAAAAAATTGCAGTCGGGATAAAATCAATCGAAAGATTAAAAATAAGACAACAGATGCTATTTGAAAATTATGGTGCTATTGTACATACAACAAGAAACATGCCTAAACAAAAAGCAGATCTAATCAAAACAGGTTCAATGTATTGGATTATTCAAAGAAACGTTTTGGTAAGACAAAAAATTTTGGATATAACATCAGTAATTAGAAGCGATGGTAGTAAAGGTTGTGAAATAATATTAGATAAAGATTTGATAAAAGTAATACCAACACCGATGAGACCATTTCAGGGATGGAGATATTATATGGAAGAAGATATTCCACCTGATTTAAATACCAATGACGATGGAAGCGAAGAAATACCAGATGAGGTAAATTCTGAATTAATAAAATTAGGATTATATTAACTTATAATGTAAATGATTAAAAATTTTTTTAAATTTATCAAACCATTGAATATCAATTAGGAAAATGAAAGTGTTATTTAAAATATTAAATTTTAAAACAATGATGTTTTTCTTGGTTTTAGGACTAAGTATATTTTTATATAAATACTTAGTCTCAACTAGACCCGAAGCAAAGCCATCAACAGTAGAAGAAAAAACCTTTTACGTAAATGTTATTAGTCCAAAAAGAAATAATTATTCTCCAACTTCAGACGCTTATGGTAAAATAATATCATCAAGAAGTGGAGACCTTCGATTTGGAGTGTCAGGTAGAGTTAATTTTATCTCGGATAAACTTCTCAATGGATCCTATGTCACTAATGGAGAGATATTAGCAAAACTAGACCAAAGAAGATTTTTACTAGAAATTGAAAAACTCACATCAGAAACAAAAGAATTAGCTGAACAACTTGGTATTCGAAAGAGACAGGTAAATAGATATAAAACAATGTTAAAAAACAATGTTGTTTCTCAAAATAAATATGATAACGAATTAATTCTTCTTTCAAAAAATAGATCTGATTATATTAGAGCAAAGACTATGTTAGAGAGGGCAAAAGAAGACTTGTCAGATACTGTTTTGAAATCTCATTTTAATGGTCGATTGTTTAATGTTAAAATAAATCAAGGTCAATTTGTAAATAGTAATGAAAAAATAGCTAATATATTTTCTACTGAAAATTTAGAAGTTGAGTTTGTTGTGCCTTCAAAGATTTATTCTAATTCAAATGATCTAATAGGAAAATCAATTGATGTTTTATGGAAAGGTGGAACTACATCTTTGAAAACCATGAAAGGAATAATTGAAAGATCAGACGGAAAAACAAATGAAGAAGAAGGTGGTGGAAAGTTATTTGCTAGAATTGATAAATTTGAAAAAAGAGAAAATTATATCCCTTTAGGTACATTTGTAAGGGTAGACTATCCTGTTGGTGATTTTAAGAATGTTTTTAAGTTACCAGAGTCATCTTTGTATACTGATAAAGTTTATATTGTTGAAAACGACATTGCTAAGACAAAAAAAATAAAACTTATTTACAAAGGATCTGGATATATTTTAGTTGATGGAAATTTGTCTGAAAATGATTATATAATCACTACGAGAATTCCAGAAAATCTCAATAATCAAAAAATAAAAATATTAAATTAAAGTATTTTTTAATTAGGATAAAGTTTTGGTAAGGTTTAAAGAGTCAAATTTTTTAAAATTTTTTGTAGAACATCGAACATCTGCAAACATTATCATGTTATTAATGATAATTATAGGTTTGTTATCTATAGGTAAACTTAACAAACAATTTTTTCCTGATTTTAATGTGGAAGTTGTAGCTTTAACAATTGATTGGCCAGGTGCCACTGCCGAAGAAATTGACAAAAATATTATCCAATTATTAGAGCCAGAACTGAGACCAATTTCTGGTGTTAAAAAGGTGTCATCCAAATCTGTTGAGGGCCTTGGTCGTACACAAGTTGAGTTTCAATATGGTTATGATATGCAAAAAGGAAGAACAGATATTGAAACGGCTGTATCAAGAATAAATTTTCCTGAAAAGTCTAAAAAACCTAGAATTATTGTTGGAGAATTTTTTGACACAGTAACTAGAATTGTATTATCTGGGGAAGTATCTTTATCAGAACTGAGGATAAAGTCAAAGAATTTAAAAGAGTTACTTCTAAATTCAGGTGTTGATAAAGTTGATGTATTAGGTCTTCCTAAAGAAGAAATTTTAATAGAAATACCCCAATTAGAAACAGCAAAACTTAAATTATCTTTTAATCAAATTGCTAATTTAATTAAATCTGAAACACAAGATGTTTCTGGCGGAAGTTACGCAGATGGTTCATTAAGAGTTAGAACAGAAGGGGAAAAAAGACTAGTTGATGCTTTTAATAAATTAGAATTAAAAAGCTCTAGTTCTGGGGGCAGAGTTTTACTCGAAGACTTAGCAAAGATAACTTATAGTATTGAAAAAGGTAGCATTTTAAAATTTGTAGATGGAAATCCTGCAGTGGAGTTGTGGGTAAGAAGAAGTAAAACGAGTGATGCTATTGAGGTTTCAAAAAATGTAGAAAATGTAATTTCTAATTCTCAAAGTTTACTTGGTAAGAACATAAAAATTGAAACTTACAACACAGCTGCTGAACTTATTCAAGAAAGGATTTCTTTACTAGTCAAAAATGGGTTAAGTGGTCTTTGTATAGTTTTAGCTGTACTTTTTCTATTCTTAAGTCGTAATACTGCAATTTGGGTTGCATTAGGTATTCCAATTGCATTTCTAGCTACATTTGCAGTTATGTTAGTAACTGGGCAATCAATAAATATGATATCATTATTTGGTTTAATAATGGCTCTTGGCATAGTAGTCGATGATGCTATTGTTGTAGGTGAACACACCTCATATTTGAAAACTAAAAGAAAACTTGATAGCTCACAAGCTCCTGTAGTAGCTGCATCAAGGATGTCAATGCCGGTAATATCAGCAATGCTTACGACAGTTGCTGCATTTATCCCTCTCTTTATGGTCAAAGGTGTTATTGGTGAAATAATTGCTGCCATCCCTTGGGTGGTTTGCGCTGTTTTAGTTGCTAGCTTAATTGAGTGTTTTTTAGTTTTACCGGCTCATCTAGCTCACTTTGATAATAAAAATAACTTACCAGGAAAATTTAGATCATGGTTTGATAATAAATTTATCTATTTCCAAGAGGGCTTGTTTAGAAAATTTGTTAAATTAACTTTTAATTATAGATATGTAACATTCATGGTTGCTATTGGTATGTTTATAGTATCAGTGGGAATGATGTCAGGAGGAAGAGTGCTTTTTAGCTTCTTTCCAACTCCTGAAGCAGATATCATAATTGCAAATTTTAAAATGCATTCTGGAACAAAAAAAACTAATACCCTAGAAATGCTTAATAATATTGAAATTGGTTTAGAAAAAACATCAAAACAGTTTTCGTATTCAAAAAACCTAGTGAAATTTAAAATGTCTACAATCGGAGACAGGACTTCTTTTTCAAATGATGCTGGGCCAAGTCCTATAGGAAGTGACTTACTTGGATCCATGGTTGTTGAATTAAAAACTGCGGATAAAAGAAAAGTTAGAACAAAAGAATTTATTAAGGCATGGAAAGATAATATTCAATCTGTTGCTGGACTAGATAAGTTAACTATTAGAGCACCTAGTGGGGGGCCTCCCGGAAGAGATCTTGATGTAAGGTTTCAAGGAGAAAAATTAGAAAACTTGAAGAAGGCGTCTGATGAGTTAATTCAAATTGCTAGAACAATTCCTGGAGTAACATCATTAAGTGATAATCTTGAATTTGGTGTGCAAGAGAAGATTTTAAGCTTAAATAACAAAGGACAGTCGTTAGGTTTGTCAATTTCAGAAATAGGGGAGCAAGTCAGGTCTGCAATTAATGGGGTTATTATATCTGAGTTTCCAAAGGCTGACGAAGAAGTTGCAGTTCGCTTAAAATTAATAAAAAACGAAAAACAAACTGATATGATTAATGATTTAAGGATTATAACTAATATTGGTACTAGTTTTAAACTTGAAGAAATAATCACAATAAGCGAAGAGGTCCCATTTGCTTCCATTAATAGAAAAAATGGTTTTCGTGAAGTAACAATTTCAGGTGATTTATTTCCTCAACTTATGAATACTTCTCAAGCTAGACAGTTTCTTTTGCAGAATGGATTGCCTGAAATTGCTAAGAAATATAATTTGAACTATCGGTTTGATGGCAAAGATTTAGAGCAGAAAGAAACTTTTGCTGATATGAAAATTGGATCAATTGTTGGACTAATGTTAATCTATTTTATACTAGCGTGGGTCTTTAAATCTTGGTCAAGACCATTAACAATAATGATAATGATACCGTTTGCTTTTATTGGAGCGGTGTTAGGTCATTATATATTAGGCTTAACAATGTCAATATTATCCATGTTCGCTCTTCTAGCCTTGGCCGGTATAGTAGTAAATAATTCAATTATTTTAGTATCTACAATAGAAAGAAGATTTGATGATTTACTTAATAATGCTGAAAATAGTTTTAATGATCAAAATATTATCAACGAAGCAATAATTTCAGGAGTTGTAGATAGACTTAGACCAGTTTTACTAACTTCTTTAACAACTATTGGTGGATTGTCAGCGCTAATGTTTGAAAAATCTCTACAAGCACAATTTTTAATACCTATGGCTGCTACAATTGTCTTTGGTCTTGGTGTTACAGCTTTGCTTGTGTTGATTATAGTCCCTTCAATGATGGGAATAAACAATGATTTATCAAATTTTATAAAAAGTTTAAAAGAAGGAAATAGATGATTAATAATTACACAATTTCTAGTACTGAAAAGTTTCAAATTTCAGATATAAACTTCAATAAAGATGGTTTGGTACCCGTAATATCTCAGTGCGTTCATACTGGTGTTATTTTAATGATGGCTTGGATGAACAAAGAGGCTTTAAAAAAAACAATTGATACAAATGATATGTATTATTTTTCCCGTTCGAGGCAAAAGCTTTGGCAAAAAGGTGAAACTAGTGGGCATTTTCAAAAACTTCATGAGCTAAGATTAGATTGTGACAATGACACAATACTTGCTTTAATTGAGCAAACTGGTTCTGCTTGTCATACAGGTGCAAAAAGCTGTTTTTTTAAATCTACAAAAGATATTCATAATGACCAATAAAAATAATTCTGGTTCATTTGGAAGCTCCAGAGGATTATTAAACAAAATAAAAAAAGATAAAAAAAGAAAATCTTCTAGTACTAGGTGGATAGGTCGACAGCTTAATGATCCATATGTCTTAGAGACACAAAAAAGAGGATATAAATCAAGAGCTGCTTTTAAACTTTTACAAATAAATGATAAATTTAATTTTTTACTTCCCGGACTGTCAGTAATTGATTTAGGATGTGCCCCAGGTGGTTGGCTACAAATAGCATCTGAAAAAGTTTCTTCAATTACAGGCAATGAAAAAGTTGTTGGGTTAGATATTTTAAAAACTGACGATATCGCTGGATGTAAGTCTATAATTGGAGATATCAATGATAAAGCAGTTGGTGATCATTTAATTGAATTACTAGGACAGAAGCCAGATGTTGTTTTATCTGATATGGCAGCAAATACAACAGGTCATAGACAAACTGATCACATACGAACCACCCATCTTTTAGAAATTGCTCTAGACTTTTCAATTGAGAATTTGAATATGAATGGAGTTTTTTTAGCTAAATGTTTTAAAGGAGGAACAGAAAAGGAAGCCTTAAATTTAATGCAAAAAAACTTTTCCAAAGTACATCACGTCAAACCTGATGCAAGCCGAAAAGAATCAGTTGAAGGATATGTTATTGCTTTAGGTTTTAAAGGAAAATAAATTAAAATAATTAAACTTTGCAAAAATTACTACAGTGCTTATATAAATCTTTATATTATAAATTTTAAAACCCAGTACTGAGTATAAATAATGATAATTGAAGAATCTTACACTTTCGACGATGTGTTGCTACAACCTGCATTCAGTAAGATTGGACCAGCAGATGCCAATGTAGGCACTTTCATTACTAAAAATATCAAGTTAAACATACCTCTAATATCTGCCGCAATGGATACCGTTACTGAACATAGATTAGCTATTACTATGGCCCAACTGGGTGGATTAGGAGTTTTACATAAAAATTTTTCAATTAAAGAGCAAGCATCAGAAGTTAAAAAAGTAAAAAAATTTGAAGCAGGAATGGTAGTAAATCCAGTTACAATAAAGCCTGATCAGCCCCTTGGAGATGCTTTTAAACTCATGGAAAAAAACAAAATAAGTGGAATACCAGTCGTTGAAGGTCTTAAAAATAAATTAGTTGGTATTCTTACAAACCGAGACGTTAGATTTGCTAATGATTTAAATCAAACAGTTTCTGCTCTTATGACTAAAAATGTAATAACTGTAAAAGAAAGTGTTAGCAAAGAAGAGGCTAGAAAACTTTTACATCAACACCGTATTGAAAAATTAGTGGTTGTTGATAAAGATGGATACTGCGTTGGATTAATAACTGTTAAAGATATGGAAAAATCTCAAAATCACCCTGATGCATGTAAAGATGAAAAAGGACGATTAAGAGTAGCGGCTGCTACCGGTGTTGGGAAAGATGGGCTTTCAAGGGCAGAAGCTCTAATTGATGCTGGAGTTGATGTTTTAATTGTTGATACCGCTCATGGTCATAGTAAAATGGTTTTAGATTCTGTGTCAAAAATTTCAAACATGTCAAAAGAAGTAGCTCTAATTGGTGGAAATGTTGCAACTAGAGATGCTACAAAAGCTCTAATAGACGCTGGAGCGAATGGAGTTAAGGTAGGAATTGGACCTGGTTCAATATGTACTACAAGAATGGTTGCTGGAGTTGGCGTTCCTCAATTATCTGCAATTATTGATTGTGTAGAAGTTGCAAATAAATTTTCAGTTCCAATTATTGCAGATGGTGGTATTAAATATTCTGGAGATATTGCGAAGGCCATAGCAGGAGGGTCTAGTGCCGTTATGGTAGGCTCTCTTCTTGCAGGAACTGATGAAACTCCTGGAGAGGTATTTTTATTTCAAGGTAGATCTTATAAGTCATATAGAGGTATGGGTAGTTTAGGTGCAATGGCAAGAGGCTCAGCTGATAGATATTTTCAGGCAGAGATAGAAAATCTAAAACTTGTGCCTGAAGGTATCGAAGGACAGGTTCCATATAAAGGACCTGCTGAAAATGTAATTCATCAATTGGTTGGTGGACTAAAATCAGCAATGGGCTACACTGGGAACAAAGACATTAATCAGATGCAAAAAAATTGTAGATTTAAAAAAATCAGTAATGCTGGGCTTAAAGAAAGTCATGTCCACGATGTTACTATAACTCGTGAAGCACCTAATTATCGACCGTCTTAATGTTAGATTATGATAGAGTTTCATGTGTATTAGAGCTATTAAAAACTTTTGATTATGAATCTAAAATTGCTAGTAAATTAATTCAAAATTATTTCAGATTTAATAAAAATATAGGATCAAAAGATAGGAAATTTATATCTAATTGTTTTTGGAACATAATTAAACATCGTAATAAGATTAATTGGCATTTAAAAAAACATAATCTTAAAGTAAATTTTGAAAGACAAATAATTTTAGAATTATTTTTTTTAAATATTGATTACAAAAATGATTTGCAAAAAATTAAAAATTTTTTTTCCTTCAATAATAAATTAAATAAAAATTTTAAAGAAGATAATTTACAATTTCTAGAATATTTAAATTTCGAACAATTTATTAACCAAGAAATGCCAGAATGTGTGTTCTATGAATTACCAGATTTTTTATTAGAAAGCATAAAAAGAAATTTTAAACTTGATTGGAAAAGTGTTGCTTTATCCCTTAACGAAGAAGCTTTTGTTGATCTTCGGGTTAATATGCTAAAAAATAAAACTAGAGATGATATTTTAAATTCTCTAAAAAAAATTAATATACCATGCAAAATTAATAAATATTCTCCGCTGGGTATAAGACTTCTCAAACGATTTCCCATAAATGGAAATAAACTCTTTAAGTCTGGTAATATAGAAATTCAAGGAGAGGCATCTCAATTGTCAGCATTAATACTGGGTGCAAAACCAGGAATGCAAGTTGCTGATATATGTGCAGGCGCTGGTGGTAAATCTCTTATATTGGCAGATATAATGAAAAATAAAGGAAGAATTTTATCTTTAGATATAAATCAAAAAAGATTAAAACAGGCAAAATTACGTTTTAAGAGAGCAGGAGTTCACAATGTTGAAACACGTTTGGTTGACACAAACTGGAGTATAAAAGGTTTAGAAAAAAGATTTGACTTAGTTCTTATAGATGCTCCATGCTCTGGTATTGGAACGTGGACGAGAAGTCCTGATTCAAGATTTAACTTCAATAAAAAAAAGTTATCAGAATTAATTAAAATTCAATCTAATTTACTATCAAAAGGATCAACTATGGTTGCTCCAGGAGGCAGATTAGCATATGTAACTTGCTCAATTTTACCTGAAGAGGGAATTGATCAAATTGAAAAATTTAAAATGTCAGTAAATAGTGATTTTTTTGAAATTGACATGATTAATATGTGGAATGATAATTTATCTTTAACTAATAGTTTTCATTATCCATTTGATAATGGTAAGAAAAGTATAATTATAAACCCTGCTACACATAAAATGGATGGTTTTTTTATCTCAATGTTTCAAAGAAAAAGATAGAATAATCAATTTCACAAAAGAAAGTTAATTAATGGAAAATGAATTTGTTTTAATTATTGATTTTGGTAGTCAGGTTACTCAGTTAATTGCAAGACGTTTAAGGGAATTAAATGTTTATTGTGAAATACATCCATTTAACAAAGTCCATGATGAATTTTTAAAAAAATTTAATCCTAAAGCAATTATTCTTTCAGGAGGACCAGCAAGTGTTTTAAATAAAAATGCACCTAAGCCACCTTCAAGTATATATGATTTAGAAGTTCCAATTTTAGGAATTTGTTATGGACAACAGATTATGATGAAAATGTTAGGTGGATCAGTAATTTCTGGGTCTGGAACATCAGAATTTGGGAAATCTCATGTAAAATTTAATAATAAAAGTAAAAATATCAAACTTCTAGAAGGTTTATTTTCAAAGGATGGAAAAGAAGAAGTATGGATGTCTCACGGTGATCACGTAGCAACAATACCTAAAGATTTTAAAGTATATGGTGTTTCTGAAAACGCACCTTTTGCAATAATTGGAAATGAAAAAAAACATTTTTATGGAGTTCAGTTCCACCCAGAAGTTTTTCATACATTAAATGGGAAAGTATTAATCAAGAATTTTCTTAAATTATCAAATTTTTCTTTTAATTGGAGTATGCAATCTTATCTTCAACAATCTGTAGAAGAAATAAAAATGAAAGTAGGAAATAAAAAAGTAATTTGTGCACTATCTGGTGGTGTAGATAGTTCAGTGACGGCAATACTCATAAATAAAGCTATTGGTAATCAATTAACATGTATTTTTGTAAATAATGGTTTGATGAGAAAAAATGAAAGCGAAGAGGTTTTAAAGTTATATAAGGAACACTATAAATTAAATTTAATAGAGACAAATGAAAAGGATCTTTTTCTATCAAACTTAAAGGGAATAAAAGATCCTGAAAAAAAGCGGAAAATAATTGGTAAGTTATTCATTCAGGTATTTGAAAAGCATGCTTTAGAGATTGGCGATGTTAGCTTTCTTGCTCAGGGAACTTTATACCCTGATATTATTGAAAGTGTAAGTTTTTCTGGAGGCCCATCAGTAACCATAAAATCACATCATAATGTCGGAGGGTTACCAAAAAAAATTAATTTAGATTTAATTGAACCCCTCAGAGAGTTATTCAAAGATGAAGTCAGGATTTTGGGAAAAGAACTTGGCATACCAAATGATTTTTTAGAGAGACATCCTTTTCCTGGGCCAGGCTTAGCAATAAGATGTCCAGGTGAAATAACCGATGAAAAATTGAATATTTTAAGAAACGCAGACTCAATTTATATCCAACAGATTAAAAAACATGGACTATACAATAAAATATGGCAAGCATTTACAGTAATTTTACCAGTAAAAACTGTTGGAGTTATGGGTGATTCAAGAACATATGATTATGTGTGTGCATTAAGGGCTGTCACATCATTAGATGGTATGACTGCAGATTACTATCCATTTACACATGAATTTTTGAGTGAAACCTCTACAGCTATAATTAATAACGTAAAGGGTATAAACAGAGTTACTTATGATATAACTTCAAAACCTCCCGGAACTATTGAGTGGGAGTAGTTTATATAGCCTAAATTATTGATCCTATTTATATTGTTAGTAAGTAAGTTGTTAGAAAGTTCGAAAGCCAACGGATAAGACTAAGAAAAAGACAGCGAAGAAAAGCAAAGGTTTTGCTAAAGCCAAACCCTTACCATCAGTATAGCCACCTCAACCAACTACGTCAAATACGACACCACAAGCAACGCCAAATAGTGCTGTTGGAAGCCAATCATTCACGAGTAAGGATATAAGCGACATATATACGACTACTTACAGAAGCAGTCTGAACTCCAGCCTATCAAGCCTCAGTCGCTGTTTTAATCGTATTGAAACGAATAGGGTAAATAAAGAAACGATTGTTTTGATTGAAATGCCCCAAAACGCAACAAAATCGTACATCATTTAAGAAATTAGCATCTGTTTTTATTGTCATAGTTTGTCTATTGGGGCATAGTAAAGATATCACACTAACCAATAAAGAGAGTTCCCCCCAAAAAAAATGCTTATTAAGATTTTAAAGGCTTGTGTTCCAACGATTTTCATCATTGCTATTAGAAGATTGCGCTCCAACTCAGACTCTCCAAACAAGTTGTTCGATGGTGATGACGTATTATTTAAGGATGAAGTTAATAAAGTGGATGTGTATGGAGAGTATGGTTGTGGAGAATCAACAAAATGGGTGCTAAACAACACATCCGCTGATGTAATAGCTGTTGATACATCAAGTGAATGGGTTGATTCTGTAAAAAAGAATAATGAAAGCAACAATTATAGATTAAATATTCACCATTCTAACTTAGGTGAGGTTGGTGGTTGGGGACGGCCATTAAGTTATGAGAAGATAGACTCATTTTCTAACTATACTGATTTCTTGTGGAAACAAAAAAAAACTCCAAAACTAGTTTTGGTAGATGGCAGATTTAGAGTTTGATGTTTTCTTACAAGACTTAAGTTTGCCGAAGAAGGAACAAAGCTTCTCTTTGATTATTACACTAATCGTCCTTATTACCACTTTGTAGAAAAATACGTCAGCCGTTTTAAAGAATGTGGGTGCCAATGTATGTTTGTGGTACCTTCAAAGGCTAATATTGATATGGTTGAGTTGGAAAATGATATAGTTTCTTTCAGAAATGTTATGGATTGAATGCTTTCAATCGCCTTTCCACTAACGTATTGATACAATTGAGTTTCAATAGTTCCCTTAGTACGCACAAACGAAGGGAGAAGTTAGAAACTTGTTAGAAAGTGGTTTTAAATGCTATGTAAATCAATGTGAATGCCAATGCCACTATCGAGTGGGAGTCATGCTTAACCACCCCTACAATAACTGACAGAATTTTATAATCTATAAATGCAATAATTATCAAAATTAAAGATCTCACCAAAAATTGATAAGAAATGAGTTATACTTCTCTTGTTCATTATTAAAATGAGTTTAAAAAGTATTTCTGAACATTTATTTTCTGAAACTGGTGGATTATTGTTAAGAAGTTTTATACATATATCTGATACCCAAGTTGACTTGTTTCATGTTTAGAAAGATATATCATTTCAAGAAAAAGCAAGAAAATTATTTTCCACACAATTTTTGAAAGACATTGAAGATATGGGCGGAATTGTCTCATTTTCAGAGGGTGAATGTGAACTTGAATTGTCAAACTTTATAAAATCTTCTGATGCTAAATTTAAATAAAGTTACCAAAAAGTTACTAAGTAAAAATAATTTACAAAAAAACATGACAAAGTTGCATTAAATTCTAAAAGTAATACTCTATTTATTAATAAAATAACTTAACTTTTTAGTATAATTTTAGACAAATTAATATGAGATTTTGGAATTATAAATCTGAAGAATTTTATAATTTGTATTCACAAGTTTTTGATAGTAATTTCTCAATAGAAAAGAAAAAAGTTGTTCTTAAAGCTCTTTTTTCTGGTGAATATAGTTTGATGAGAATAACAAGCATTTCTAAACAATGTTATGAGGAATATAAAAAAAACAATTTCAAAAAAGTTACTAAATTTAAGAGGGCAAATAAAAAGTTTGTTAGGTATCAATTTGTTACATTTAATGAAACTTTAAAAGAAATTCTTGAACGAAAGTTTGAGATCAAAGATTTTTGGAAAATAATTGATGAAAATGAAAAAACTCACCTTATTACCAAAGGAGAAAAAGATAAAGAAGAATATTCATATATAAATATTCCAATTGAAGGTGGATATTTTCTAAATAAAACAGTTGGTTTTGAGTATGGAAAAAAAGAAGAATTATATCTTAAATATATTAGTCAACAGAGAATTAGATGGAAGAAAATGAAGTTTAAATCAAAGGAAATAAATTCCATACCAAAAGATTAATTTTTAATAAAAGAATAAATAAACATGAAGCTTAAAGGCACAAAATTTCAATTAAAAGTTTGGGAAGAGATTAAAAAAATTCCTAAAGGAAGTGTTAAAACCTATAAAGAAATTGCTTGTATTTTAGGTAAGCCAAATTCTTCTAGAGCTGTTGCTAATGCATGTGCTAAAAATCCATTAATTATTGAAATACCATGTCATAGAGTAATTAGATCTGACGGGTTTTTAGGAGGGTATAGTGGCAAAGGGGGTGTAAAAAAGAAAATGCAGCTTTTAATTGATGAAGGGTTCAAAAAATTTAAATATGATTAATTAAATCTATTTAAATAATGTCGTAAATAATTAGTTATTTAAATTAATGGATATTAAAATGAATGATAGTTTAGATTTAAGAAATAGAATACTTAAAATGAGAGAGAGTAACAATATTAGTGTTACAAAACAAGATTCTCAAAAAAATAATCTAATGTCAGAGTTTGAAAGCAGTATTAAAGATGACACTCATAAAGAAAGATACTCCGATAAAGAAACCGTAATTGATCAAAATAGAGACAGTGTATCAAACTCTACTCAAAATCACTCCGAAAATCTAATTCGTCATAAAGATAAAACAGAAAATCAAAATACTAATAAAACTGTTAATGATAATGATGCTCAGTTTTTAATGCTTGCAAATAAATTCAATGAAGCCGTTGAGGTAATATTAGAGTTGTCACAAAAAGTTGAAAAGCTTGAAAGAAATACTAGCCAAAATAATAACATACAAAAAAATAAAGTAAAAAGTTCATCATTTTTTAATTTTAAGGTATTGGTTTTTGTTTTGCTAATTCCAATAATTGTTATAGGTTTTTTTACTCTGCCTTTTGATTTTTTATTGATAAAATCAATTATAATTGATATTTTGTCTTCACTTTAATGTTTTAGTTTTTTAAATCAATATCTAAAACAGTCATATTAAAGTGATAGCAAATATCTCCATCTTCTTTGTCTTCAAATATGACACCAAGAAACTCCCCATTAATTGTTACATCAGCAGAATCGAGTTTATTTTCCCTGCCTTCAACTTTTAGTTGTTTTGAACCTAATGTAAGCCTTAAATAATTCTGAATTTTACTTAATGTATTTCTATCCATTTTAACTTTCCTAATCATTAATGTTTTTTATATGGTATTTCTAGATGACTAAACTAATGTTTCCTTAAATTTTTGATACTTAATTTTTTCTCAAAATTTGATAAAATTGTAAACAAGCTTTTGCTGTTACTTATAATTTCTTCACCTTTCTTTATATAAAAACTAGGCTTGTTTCTAAATCCTTTTTGACTTTTTTTTATAATTTGGAACATAGGTTTATCATGAGTGTGCCTGTATATCGAAAAAATAGCATTATCAATTTTGCTATCTAATGCATAGTCTTTCCAATACCCTTTTGAAACTTGTTTACTATATAAATTTAGAATAGAAGTGAGTTCTAACTTAGAAAAAAATATAATTTTTTTTTCAATTTTTTTTATAATTTCATTAGGTTTAATAACAATTTTATTATTATTTGATGCAGTAGAGTTTTTTGTTTCTAGCTTAAAAATGTTCATGAAAATTTCCAATATTATAATTATTCTATATTTAAATTCATAATGTTGTCCAATAATAATGATATTCATTTGATCTTTTGTTAATATAAGTTTAGATATATTTATTTTTAATAGAATTTTTGTGGATTAAGTATGGCTGATATTTTTGATGAAGTTTCTGAAGAATTAAAACAAGATCAATTAATTCAAACTTTGAAAAAATATTCAAAATTAATCATTACTTTAATTTTAATTTTAATTGTGTCGTTAGGTTCCTATCAAGCCTATATTATCTGGAATAAAAAGCAATTGGAAGAAGTGTCAGAGCAATATTTCCAAGCACTTAAAAAATTAGAAGATAAAAATTATTTAAATAGTCACAATCTATTTTTAAAAAATTCACAAAATAACAAAAGTGGGTATAGTATTCTTTCTCTTTTTGGCTTAGCCGAGACTAATTACCAAAATGGAAAAATAAATCAAATGATAATAAATTATAAAAATATTTATGATGATGAAAGTATAGATATTTTCTATAGAAATTTATCTAGAATTTTAAGCGTGTTAAAAGATAATAAGAGTTCATTTGATCAACAAAAATTATTACTTCAACCAATATTAAACAGCCCAAGCAAGCTTCAAATTCTTGCAGCCGAATTAGAAGTACTGTTATTCATTAAGTTCGATAAAATTAAAGAAGCTAAAACAGCTCTTAATATACTTTTAAAAAGGTCTGATTTAAGCTTTGAACAAAAGAATAGATTAGAGTTTATCAATAAAATTTATAAAACCAATGCTAAATAAATTAATTCTTTTTTTAACTTTCATATTTCTTTTGGGTTGCTCAAAAGATGAGAGTGTAGATCTGTCAAATTATATAAATATCTTTCAACCGAGAAATGAAATTTTATTTGTAAATAAAGAAGATAGAGAAAATTCTAAAATTGAAAATTTAAGTAATTTAAAAGAAATTTTAAATTCAAAATCTTATAATTCAACTAATTCAAAAATTAATTTTCCTCTCAAAAAAAAGTGGCAAATTGATACTGATCAAAATATTGATGACAAAAATCCATACTTGCCAGATCCTCTATATTTTGCGTCATATATATATTTGTTAAATACCAAAGGATATTTATATAAAATTAATTCCAATAACGGCAAACTAGTATGGAAAAAACAAATTTTTTATGATTTAGAAGATACAATTGTTGGAACTCCAGCTATCGCAGGAATAAAAAATAAAAATAATACTGTTACAATATATGCTCATAATGGTTCTCGAGAACTTTTAGCTATCAATAGTGTTGATGGAACTGTTATATGGCAAAAGAAAAATGATCTTCCATTCAGGGGAGGAATCACATCTTACAAAAATTACCTTTTTGTTAGTGATTTTGATGGAAATTTTTTATCAATTAACAATAGAAATGGTAAACTTCTATGGAATGTTTTTTTAGGCAGTGAATATAATTCTGTTTATACAACAGCTAGGCCATTAGTGGCAAAAAATAAAGTAATTGTTCCTGGTACAGGTGGAACTTTTTTTGTTATTGCAATTAATACCGGTGAAGTTTTATGGAGCGAAAATATATCTTCAAATGAACAATTACCAATGCTTTTCCATTCGGGTGATATAGTTGCTAACCCTATTTATTATAAAGGAAAACTATTTTTAGTTTCCCAATCGGGTTTTACTGCAGCTTTTGACTTTAATACTTCTAAAAAACTATGGGATATACCCATTGGTGGATTTGAAACACCTACAATTTCTGGAAAAACTATATTTATAATGGGAAATTTAGGACTTCTAGCCGCTGTTGATACAGATTCTGGAAAACTAAGATGGCAAAAGCAATATCAATCTTATATCAACGAAAAATCCTTTTTTTCAGAAAAAGAAATTAGTGTTTATAAGGGACCATCTTTAGTGGATTCAAAACTTTTAATAACAAATCAAAAAGGCATAATTAGTATTGTTAATGCTAATAATGGATCTGAAATTGATACTTTGAATCTTGATGAGTTGTCTGTTCCTCCTATTCCAGTTGATGGAAGTCTTTTATTTCTTACTGCAAAGGGAAGTTTATTAGCTTTTAAGTAAAGTCTAAAAACTTTAAGGTTATAAAATGTTAAAGGTTGTATTAGTAGGAAGACCTAACGTTGGAAAATCTACTTTGTTTAATCGATTAGTTCGATCACAAAAAGCAATAGTAAACGATCAACCTGGAGTTACTAGAGATAGGAAGTATGGACAGGGGAGATTAGCTGATTTAGAGTTTACATTGATTGACACCGCTGGAATAGATGATTCCTTAAAAGGAAGTACAGAGATTAAGATCAAAGAGCAGAGTCAATTTGCAATTGATGATGCTAATGTCATTTTTTTTGTTATTGATGGAAGAGATGGTGTTTTACCAATTGAAAAAACTTTTGCAAAGAATTTGAAAAAGCGAAACAAACCGATAATTCTGCTAATAAACAAGAGTGAAGGTTCAAAAGGATTAATTGGTTTAAGTGAATCCGCTTTTTTAGGTTTTGACAATGTTATTCCAATTTCTGCAGAACATGGAGAGGGTTTACCTGATTTGTATGATGTTTTGAAAAATAACATAGATAATCACACTATAAATAAAAAACAAAATGAAACTTGTACAAATCTAGAAAACTCTCCAACAAGAGTAAGTATTATAGGAAGACCAAATACAGGAAAATCAACATTATTAAATAATATAATTGGTGAAAATCGTCTAGTTACAGGATCTGAAGCAGGAATTACAAGAGATTCTATAGAAATTGAATGGAATTATAAAAAACAAACTTTTTGTTTAATTGACACGGCTGGTCTGAGAAGAAAATCAAAAATAACCAAAATTTTAGAAAAACATATGGTTAGTGATACACTTAAGTCTATTAAATTTAGCGATATTTGTGTTTTACTAATAGATGCTTCTCAAAATATAGACAAACAAGATTTAACTATTGCCCGTATGATAATTGGAGAAGGTAGAGGTATTGTTATTGGAGCAAACAAATGGGACAAAGTGTCAGACCAAAACACAATTAAAAATGAAATCATAGACCAGTTAGCGACTTCTCTGTCACAAATAAAAAATATACCGATAGTATTTTTATCGGGTCTTCATAATAAAGGTATTGAAAAGTTATTTGATAAAATTATATACGTTGAGAAAAAGTTAAGTAATAGAATTACAACTGGAAAATTAAATAGATGGTTGTCAACTATTATAGAAAATAATCCACCACCATTATATAAAGGAAGACAAAATAATATTAGATACATAACTCAAGTTAATGTTAAACCCCCAACATTTGCTTTATTTATGTCTAGTCCTGATGATCTTCCAAATAGTTATAAACGTTTTTTATTACGATCTATTGTAAATACCTTTGAATTACAAGGAGTTCCTATAAGAATAATGTTTAGAAAAGGAAATAACCCCTATATAAAAAAGTAAAAATTTAAGTTGAATTTGAAGAAATATTCAGTTCTTCAACCTTTTGTTCATCATTATTTCTAATATTTTCATTCTCAACTCTAACAGTGGTTTGACCTTGGCTTTCTGAAGCTTCGTCCTTTAATCTTAGCTCTTGTTCTTTTGCAATTTTATCTTTTTCTAATTTTATTCTTTTATTTATGATTTTAACAATATCATTATCATCTCTTTCAACAGTTTTAAAAAAAGACCCAAGAATTGCTTTTCTTTTTATAACACCGACTATTTTTATTTCTTTGGTAATTCTTTCTAAAGCATTATCAATTTTTTTTACTGCAAAACCTGAGATTCGTTGGTCTATATATTCTTTTTCCATAGCAGCTCTAATTCTCAAACCAGTATTTGTTTTAATTTTCATTAGTCTTGTGCAAGCAGAATTAGTCCTTCTAATAACTTCATCTCCTAATTCTTCTAATTGCATTCTTGAGGGTTTTGGTACTCTTATGTGGATAAATTGCGATCCTTGCTCATTTTTAGCAGGAAAACCATTGTTCTTTATAAATTCAAATACTTCTTCAATTTGTTCTTTATTATAAATCATTAGCTCAATTTTCATAGGATCATCAGGTGATTCTACATTACCTAATTCTGAAAGTCTTCTTGGTCGTCCTTTGATTGTTAACTTAAGACCTCTAAAAACTGCTATGTTAGCGTCTTCTGGCTTTATATCTAACAAAGATACAATGAATTCTTCAAGCGCGTTCTCCATATTTGCTATTGCTTCTGGAGAATAACCTTCATCAAGACTAGGTGTAATATAATTTACTTCATTCATACTTAATCCTTCAAGAATTGTGTTAAAGTTAAAGCTAGTACTTTATTTCAATTTCAATTCTTCTATTTTTCTCTCTTCCTTGTTTTGTATCGTTTTGCTCGATTGGTCTAGTTTCTCCAAAACTAATAGCTCTAAGTTTATCAGAAGGAATTGTATTAGCTTTAGCCAATTCCTGAACAACACTTGAGGCTCTTGCCGCTGCAAGATCCCAGTTATCTCGGTATTGACCTCCGAAAATTAATGGTACATCGTCAGTATGTCCAGATACATTTATTTGTCCTGCTCCTTTTCCGCTTACTTTAGCAATTTTTTGCATTATTTTTCTTGCTTTTTTAGTAAGTTTTGCGGAACCAGAACTAAATGCGCCTGCAGACCCAACTGTTACCACAACTCTATCTTTTTCTCTTTGGACTTCAGCTAAACCTTGACCTATTTCTTGTTTAAGTGCAACTCTAAGCTGATCCTCACTAAATTCTGCCTTTTTGGTTTTTTCTTGAATGTCTTTTTCACTATCAGAGCTTTGTTTTTCAAGGTTATTTACTTGATCTTTCAAAACTTTATTCTCTATTGTTGCTGATGCCATTTTTTGAATGTCTTGATTTATCCCGCCAATAAGTACATCAGTTTCAGTGGCGCCTGTATTTTTACGTGCTTTCTCTACAGCATCAACAGTGTCTTTTATTAATTTTGAAATTTCTTTTGAAGTTTTGTCTTTTGTGTTTACGCTAACAAGAACTTTATCATTTACCGTTTCAACTTTCACCTCTTTAGAAGATACATTGTTTTTAATCTCTTCACTTAAATCTTTTGCATCTAAAGTTTCTTTGGAATTGCTTTTAGCGCTATCACCTTCATCAATTTCAGATTTAAGGTCTAAATTTTTTTGTTCTGCATCTGTGGTTTGTTGAGTAAGATTTTTAGTTACTGATGGTGCTGGAGAAGGGCTGAAATTTAGAGATAGCACAGTTGTACCTTTAGGTTGTTCTACTACTGGAACTATTCTTTGGATTCCAAAGGCATTCTTCAAACTACCGCTAATCTGTTTAAATTTAGGGACATTAAATTCAGCAAAAGATAAGATTAATACAAAGAATGCCATCAATAAGGTAGCCATGTCTGCAAATGTAGCCATCCAGGCAGGAGCACCTTTGACGCATTTGGGACATTCTTCCTCTTCTTCTTCTTCTTCTCTACCTTCTACCTGCGCTTCAGCCATAATAATCTCCTAATTATAAAAACTAACTAAGCAGCTTCTTCTAATTGAGCTTGAATCTTTGGAGGCATAAGAGCTACCAATTGATCAGTTATATTTCTTGGACTTTCCCCTCTGGAAATATATTTTAGTCCCATAACTACCATTTGTCTGTAAAGTAATTCGTGAGCTGAATAACCTTCAAGCTTAGTAACAATTGGCATAAAAATACAGTTGGCAATCATGGCACCATATAAAGTTGTTAACAAAGCAACCGCCATTGCTGGACCAATTGCTTTTGGATCAGCCATATTTCCTAACATAGCAACTAATCCAATTAATGTGCCAATCATTCCCATTGCAGGTGCTAAATCCACCCAAGCCTGGAATACACCTGTCATGTCCTCATGTCTGGTTTTCATTGCCTTGACTTCCTTATTCAATTGGTCTGTCAATTTTGTTTCATCAGCACCATCCACAAGCATTTGAAGTCCTTTTTCAAAAAATTTATCAGGTACTTCCTGACCTTCTAATGCCATCATTCCATCTTTTCTAGCAATTCCTGCAAGTTCTGTTATACGTGTTACAAGTTCATCATGTTTTTTAGCGCCCGGCATAAAAACTTTAACAAGTGCTCCAAATGAGGCTAGAAACATGGGTAAAGTTGATCTATACATTACGGCAAAGAATGTTCCTCCAATAACAATTAGCATAGAGGGCGTGTCTATGAATGGTCCTAGTCCGCCAGAGGATATCATTGCTCCAGCTATCATTCCAAGGGTGCCTATAAGTCCAATTAAAGATGCTATATCCATTTTATTACCTTTTTTTATTAAATAATAATGATATTAGGCATAAATTCTGCAAGAATGAGACCAAAGTGTAAAGTAATCTTAAAAAAATACTTTTTGGAGTTTTTTATGTTATATCTAAAGTTATCATTCTCTAAGATTTATACTATTATTATAATATTATCATTCTTGCTTAATTTCAATAATGTTTGGGCTAATAATTTTATCTCTAGAGGTTATTACGTAATTGATTTAAGTCAAAAGGTTGAATGGATGACTTGCACGGTAGGAATGGTATGGGACAAAGATAAGTGCGTTGGAAATCCAATAAAAGTGAAATTAGATCAAATAGAATCTGTAATAAGCCAAGCAAATGAACAACTTGAGGGTAGTTGGCGTTTACCAAATAGAAAAGAATTAGAACGTATAGTTTGTAGAGACTGTCAAAAAGTCAAAATAAATTCAAAAATATTTCCTAACACTCCCCCTGAATCATTTTGGACTAGCGAAAAAAATCCATGGCAATCTCAATTCATGTGGACAGTGAACTTTTTTACAGGTCATACTTTTGGAAGATTCCCAGGTTTTATTCCAAATTATGTTAGATTAGTCAGAGATAGGTGATATCTAATGTTTTTTTTTCTCAAAAACATACTTTGATAACTTTACAAAAAACATTACTACACCTAATAAAATTATTAATGTCGCAGCATTTGAAGGTGTAACAAAATCTAAATAATGTAATTTATCACTTTGTATAAGAGCCAAAAGTACAATAAAAATAACTGCTAATAAAAATAATCTAATAATATAACAGTTGCTGCATTTGTAAGGTTCCTTAATTTCTTTAGAAGGCATTGAATTTGCATTTTTGTTTGTCATAAAATATATCAACTTATTAAAGCCAAATAATTGACTTTTTATTTTAAATAAAAAAAAAATTTTTTAAACATAAAAAAATTAAACAATTTAAATCACTGTTATTATTGCTAGTTTTCGTATTAGCATAGTAATAAAAAAAGTCATTTTTTCGTCATTTTTTTTTGTCAAATTAAGATTTTGATTTTATTAATTTTAATTGTTTTTATCTGTTTCACTATTTTGAATTTATCAATTGTGGAGATTTAAATGAAATTAGGACAACAGTTAAATATTAAACAAAATCAGTCTTTAATAATGACACCACAGTTGCAACAAGCAATAAAATTGTTGCAACTAACAAATATTGAATTATCAGATTTTATTGATAAAGCACAGTTAGAAAATCCATTTTTAAAAGAAAATAGTCCAACAATAACCAAAAAAAATATGGAAGAAAAAAATTCAAATACATACGAAAATATGAATAGTTCAATAGATCCACTAATGAATAATAGTAAAGTTGATTTAGAAAACACTTTCGATACGCATGTATCTTCGAATTCAATAATGGAAAATAAAAAGCTTTTTGATAAAGAAGTGATTAGATCAGGATCAATTACATCTGCTGGAGAGGTAATAGAAAAAACACTCAAGCATAAAAGTTCTTTAAGAGAACATTTAATAAATCAAATAAATTTAACCTTTAAGAATGATCATAGTAAAAGTATTGCAATTGCTATGACAGATTATCTTCATCCAAGTGGTTGGTTTATTTCATCTATAAGTGAAGTTGCAAAAGAATTGAATGTTGAAATTTCTATGATCGAAAAAACACTTTCAAAATTAAAAACTCTAGAGCCTATTGGAATTTTTTCACAAAATTTAGCAGAATGTTTGAAGATACAATTAGTTGAAAACAAACAATTTAATCAGCATTTTGAAATTCTTCTTGAAAACCTTAATATGTTACCCTCAGGAAAATTTAGACAAATTAGTAAACTTTGCAAAGTCTCTGAAGATAAATTATTTAAAATGATCAGAATTTTAAGATCACTCAATCCCAAACCTGCTGAAGATTTTATTCAAGAAAATACAAATGTTGATCAACCAGATATAATTGTAACAAGATCTGCCAAAGGATGGCGTATTGACTTAAATGGTTCAACTTTACCAAGTGTTAATGTAGATGAATCTTATATTGAGGAAATAAATAGTTATAAACTTGATGAAAAAAGTAATACTTTTGCATTAGAAAAGATTGGAGAAGCTCGCTGGTTAAAAAAAGCAGTTGATCAAAGAAATAAAACAATTTTAAAAGTTACCTCTGAAATTTTAAAAAAACAAGTAGGTTTCTTTAGACATGGTTTTAGCCATATGAAACCAATGATACTTAAAGATATTTCTGATGAAATTGGAATGCATGAAAGTACAGTTTCAAGAGTCACTAATAGTAAATTAATATTAACAGAGTGGGGTGTAATGCCACTGAAAAATTTCTTCTCTGCATCAATTTTAGGTTCAGAAAACTCAGAATTACATGCTGCTTCTGCTGTAAGAGAGACTATTAAAAATTTAATTTCGGCAGAAATTGTAGGTAAACCATTAAGTGATGATAAATTAGCTGGAATTTTGAATAAAGAAGGTATGGATGTTGCTAGAAGGACAGTAGCGAAATATAGAGATATGTTAAACATACCATCTAGTTCACAAAGAAGAAAACAAGCTAGATTAATGAAATTTGCATCAAACTAAATAATAAAATTTATAATTATTTTTAAATTGTTATCGGAGAATTTATAAATTTAGAGTTTAAAATATATTTTAATGGTATTTTATTTTTACGTTTTTTAATACCCTTTTGATCATAGTAATCAATTTGAATAATAAAGTCGTTTAAATTATTTAATAAAATTTTCTTATTATTTGTAAATTTATTTATTTCTTCTAAATTCATAACTAATCTCCTTTTATAGAGCATTTGATGCATTTGTTATGCCAAAGATTGATTAGTTTAAGTTTTTATTTGCAAAATTCTTTAAACTTGTCCTACTTAGAAGGTTCCTACCAATTTTTATATAAGTGGCAGGATTTTGAGATTTTCCATTTACAGAAATTTCATAATGAAGATGTGCCCCTTTTACCTTTCCTGTTCGACCCATTTTACCTATTACTTGGCCTTCACTAACTAAATCACCTCGTCTTACGTTGATTTTTGCTAGATGACCATATGTGGTCATTATTCCATAATTATGTTTTATTCTGATAACTTTACCAAAAGAACCATGATATCCAGCAAATACTACAGTTCCATCAGCAGAGACTGATACATTTTCTTGCCATGTCCCAGCTAAATCTATGCCGTGGTGCATTCTATATTTACCTGTAACTGGATGTTTTCTAGGTCCATAAGGACTAGATACATAATAATGTTCCATAGGTGGTTTTAATGGAATATTTTGAAGTGCATCTTTATAAATTGAAAGCAAATTTATTCTTTCTTTTAAACTTCGAAAAAATTCATCACTATCGGGATCAATTACCTTAGTTTTTTTAGTAATTGACTTTAAACTTACTAAATCGTTGTCATTTAACTTAACGTTAATCAAATCAAAAACATTTTCCATTTGAGATATTTCATTATCAACAGAAGCAATAAAGCGAATTGTTTTTACTTTATCATTTATTTTTGGAGGCTTAGGAACAAAATCACCATTAAGTTCATTGGAAGTAGTGTTTTCAGAAATGAAAATATTACTCTCGTTTACAAGTTGATTTGTAAAATTAATAGGTAAATCTTGATTTCTCATAGTTTCATTAAACAAATCGATGTTTAAATTTTTTGTTGTCGTTTGGTTGTTAACTTCTTTTAAATCTTCGCCGACAATTTCTTTGTTATTAATATTTTTGTTAACCAAAGGCTCATACGAAATTGTATCATTTTCCTCAAATAAAAAATTATTTTTTAGAATGGGTAATGAAATATTTGATTGGTCGTTAGTATTAATGTTAACGACAGTGTCAGAGTCATTTTCTATCGGATTACTAATATTTGCTGAGGCTACAGTTATAATATCATTCTTTTTAGCTACATCTATCGCTGAGTGAATGCCTTTTGCTGACCAATAAATTATACTTGTTAAACCAATGATTGTTGTCATTACAAAACTAGCATAGTGAATTGGTTTAAAAGCTATTTCAATGGGCCCTCTTTTAGTAAATATTAAAAAACGTCTTTCTGAAAAAAGTCCAACTTTTTTGTCTTTTTTAATTTCTTCTCCAAAACGTTGCCCTGTTTTTACGGGAGGAAGTTTTTTTCCGAATTTGTTTAATGTGGTATTAACCACTTACTACTCCATACCAATATATAAAAAGTACAAAATCCCAATATTAGATAAAACTTGTAAAGTAACTAATAACGTCAACACTTTACTAGAGACTGGGTTTTTAACTGACAAACTTACTGCAGGAAAAGAATCGTTTCTGTTAAAAGTTTTATTACCTTTATTTTCATTATCATCAAATTTGTCAGAATCATTTTTTACCTTAAAATTTTGATTCGGGAAACTATTTTTATTTTCCATTGAAAGAGAAATGTTTGAATTACTAGTTTTTTGATGAATTTGCAAAGGCGAATCAACAGAAACTTGTTCTGTACCTTCATTTTCAATCTCTATACGCATTTTTTCAATTCGATCTCTTAAATCAATTATTTCATCTGCCATAATATCCAACTTTAAATTTTTGATTTCTAATAATTATTATGGCAAGTTAATTGCATCATTCATACCAAATAAATAAATTTTGTTTAATTTTTTAAATTTAAATTTACGGTAGTAACATATATGTAGTTGTAGTAGGTTAAATTTGATAAATTTTAATTATTAGAAAAAGGATTTCCAAGATGTTAGGAAAAACAAACGATACTGAAAATGCAAAATCTGTAATTTCAAGTGACATGAAGATAAAAGGTAAAATTTCAGCAGATGGAGATTTAGTATTATTAGGGTCAGTTGTTGGAGATATCAAATGTCATAGTTTATCAGTAGAAGATACTGGGACTTTAAAAGGGAATATTGATGCAGATATTGTAACAGTATCTGGTAAATGTGATGGTCAAGTCTCAGGTGATATTGTTTCAATAAAATCTACTGGTAAAATTAATGGTGAAGTTTTTTATGAAAATATTTCAATAGAGGAAGGTGCTATTGTAGAGGCTCAAGTAGGAAAAAGAAAAAAATAGAATAAAATAAAATAAAATAAAAGGAGATTTTTGATGGCAAATAAACAGGCAGTTTTGGGATCTGGGGCAAGATTTACCGGTAAAATATCTAATGCCAAATCCATTGAAATCAATGGATATGTTGAAGCTGATTTAACAACTGAAAAAGTTACTATTGGTTCAACTGGAAAATTTCATGGAAAAGTTGATTCAGAATTAGTGGTTATTGCTGGAGAGTATGAAGGAAAAATGAAGGCTGATAGTGTTTGGTTAACTGAAACTTCAAGAATTAGTGGTGAGGTTCATTATAAGTCATTACAAATGGATAGAGGTGCAGCTTTAAATTGCAGGGTAGTACACAATTGGACTAAGGCTGATGCAAAAAAAGCGGAA
The DNA here is from genome assembly GCA_902543145.1 of uncultured SAR116 cluster alpha proteobacterium. Taxonomy (GTDB): domain Bacteria; phylum Pseudomonadota; class Alphaproteobacteria; order Puniceispirillales; family Marisalimonadaceae; genus Marisalimonas. The sequence continues at coordinate 37,196 of CACBXG010000003.1, forward strand.
GAAACTAATGAAACTGAAGAAGTTCAAGAAGATAACACAGAAGACAAATAATTTAGGTTTTTATAAGGATTTATTATGAGTGAAATAACATATATATCAGAAGAATTGGTTATGGAGGGCAACTTAGATTCTGCCGGATCATCAGTTGTAGTTGCTGGAAGATTTAAAGGTGAACTAAGAGCTAAAGATGTACTTCTTGAAGCTAACAGTATTTTTGACGGAAACTTGATTGCCGACAAAGTTACATTAGGTGGGCTTGTAAAAGGTGAAGTTGCAGCAAATACTCTCAATGTTGCAAGTAGTGCAAAAGTTGAAGGTAATTTGAAAACTAATGCTTTATCTATTGATTTAGGGGCAGAAGTTTCAGGAAGTATAACTAGAATTTCCTAATTACTGTAAAATTTTTTGCTTTAATGTTGTTTTTATACATTCATTAAAAAATTTTTTTGTGCTTTCTTCACCTGTTAACTTTGTAAGCTTCATTGAAGCGTATCTTCCTGCAGCAAGAGCTATAGCAAGATCATCTTCTTCAATTTTTGAGACTTGATTAAGATAATCTTCAATTTCGTCTCTGATCCGAATTAGCTTTTTTTCATAAAAATCTTCTTGGTTAGTGTTGCATGAAGAAAAATCTAATTTAATTATCTGGCCCATGTTAACTTTCATCATATTTATTTATACATTTAATTTAACGACTAAACTGATATAATTTTAATTTTTAAAGACAATTTTTTAAATCCACAAAATGATAAATTTTCAAATATATAAAAATGGACAACAAATAGAATTTGAAAGCAAAAATACTCACTTTGATGATAAAAATAATCAAACATTATTTATTTTTCATGGTCTTTATGGAAGAGGTAAAAATTGGAATACATTTTCTAAAAAATTAAGTAAAGAAAAAAATAAGATAGTGGTGACAGTGGATTTAAGAAATCATGGAGGAAATCATTTCGAAGAAGATATTTCATATATGTTAATGATGAATGATATTGTAAGTCTCTTCAATTACCTTGGCATAGAAAAAACTAATTTATTGGGGCATTCAATGGGTGGTAAATTAGCTATGATGATTACCTTATTAAAGCCAAAATATGTTAATAAAGTCATAATAGCTGATATAGCTCCTATTGATTATGATAATGATGATAGTCTAATAATAAATTCTCTTTTAAATATGAATTTAGATTTAATAAAAAATAGGGGAGAAGCTGATGTTATTTTGGCTGAATATATAGATCAAAAGTTTTTAAGGTCATTTTTATTACAAAATCTTGAATTAGTAGATGGAAAATATAAATGGTCAATTAATCTGAAAGCAATTAAGAAATCTCTAAATGAATTAAGAAAGTTTCCTACTATAAATAATATTAAAAGATTTAATAAAGAAGTACTTTGCATCTACGGAGGAAAAAGTAATTATGTTAAAGAGGAATATTTTAAGATATTTAAAATTTTTTTTCCTAATATTTTATTTCATGAAATTAAAGATGCAGACCATTTTTTACACATACAAAACCCATTAGAATTTTATGAAGTTTCAAAAAAATTTTTAAATAATTAAATATCGTATTGTTTCAAAATATTAAAAAATGTATTAAATATTCATGAATAAGAAATTAGAAACACATATATTAAAATTATCTTGTAAAGATCAGGTAGGAATTGTCGCAAATATTTCTTCAATTCTGGCTGAATCGAATTGTAATATTGTTGAGTCTAAACAATTTACAGATCAAAAAAACGGTAACTTTTTTATCAGACAAAGTTTTTTATTACTTAATAATGAAATGTTACCAAGTTTAAGAAATAATTTAGAGATGTTAGCAAAGAAATTAAATGCAGACTTTTTCTTATCTGAGATTGAACGCCCCATGAATACAGTTTTGCTTGTTTCTAAATTTGATCATTGTTTAAATGATATCTTGTTTAAGGTTAGGAACAACTCATTAAATTTAAAAATTAAAGCTGTTGTATCAAATCATAAAACTGCAGAAGAGATAGCAAGTTTTTCGAATATTCCATTTCATTTTTTACCAATTGAAAAATCAAATAAATTAGATCAGGAAAAAAAACTTAAAGAAATTATTAATAATAATGATGTTCAATTAATTGTCTTAGCTCGTTATATGCAAGTGCTATCAGAAGAATTTACAAATGAATATGCAGGAAAAATTATTAATATTCATCATAGCTTTTTGCCTAGTTTCAAAGGAGCGAAACCTTATCATCAAGCCTTTGAAAGAGGAGTGAAGGTCATTGGTGCAACTGCACATTATGTTACAAAAGATCTTGATGATGGACCCATAATTGAACAAGATACTCAAGAGGTTAATCACGAAATGATGCCTAATGATTTGGTTTTAATGGGGAGGGATATTGAAGCAAGAGTTTTGTACAGAGCCATAAAAGCTCATTCTGAAAGAAGAGTTTTTTTAAACGACAATAGAACAATTGTATTTAGGGGACATAGAATTTAAGTATGAACAATCAAAAAGAAAAAGTTATAATTATTGGTTCAGGAGCAGCAGGGTTAACAGCTGCAATATATGCTGCAAGAGCTAATCTGAATCCAATTGTAATTGAAGGTATCCAACCTGGTGGTCAACTTACAATAACTACAGATGTTGAAAACTATCCAGGATATGCTGATGTTGTTCAAGGTCCATGGATGATGGAACAAATGAGATCTCAGGCACTTAAAGTTGGAGCTCGCATAATAAATGATATAGTTGTTAAAGTTGATTTAAAAAAAAATGAAAAGATGGTGGTTTTAGATTCAAATAAATCTTTGACAGCAGATACAATCATTATAGCCACTGGAGCACAAGCTAAATGGTTAGGTTTAGAGAGTGAAAACAAATTTAATGGAAAAGGCGTTTCAGCCTGTGCAACCTGTGATGGGTTTTTCTATAGAAACAAAGTAGTTGCAGTAGTTGGAGGAGGTAATACAGCTGTTGAGGAGGCTCTATACCTTTCGAATATATGTACTAAAGTAAATTTAATTCATAGACGTGATGTACTAAGATCAGAAAAGATTTTACAAGACAGACTTTTCTCAAAGAAAAACATAAATATTATTTGGAATAATGAAGTTAGCGAAGTTTTAGGTGATGAAAATGGGGTTAATGCACTTAAATTAATTTCAACAAAAAAAAATCATACAGAGATAATTAAAGTTGATGGTGTTTTTATTGCAATTGGTCATAGTCCATCAACAAAGCCCTTTAAAGATGTGCTGGATATGGACAATGAAGGTTATATTATAGCTCAAAAACCAGGGTCTACAATTACAAATATAGATGGTGTTTTTGCTGCAGGTGATTGTGTTGACAAAATTTACAGGCAAGCCGTAACTGCTGCAGGTATGGGTTGCATGGCTGCGCTTGATGCTGAAAAATGGATACAAAGCCACAATCTTTAATCATTTAAATTTATTAATTCCATTATTCTGTAAACCAAAGAAGCTACTGTAAAGTCATATGCAAAAAAATTTTTTATTGGTGAAAATTCAACAACATCAAATCCAACAACTTTTCTACCTCTAATTAAGCTCTTAATTAATTGTAGACTTTCATTAAATCCGAGACCATCAGGTACTGGTGTTCCTGTAGCGGGCATTACTGAAGGATCTAATCCATCTACATCAAAAGTGATATATATGTTATGTGGAAAGTCTTTTGGTAATTTTAGATCTTTTTTATTTCTAATATCCTCAATGTCAAAATATAATATTTCAAAAATATTTCTATTTTTTACTTCTTCTTTGCTTAATGCTCTTACACCAAATTGTGCAACTTTATATTTTGATTTACTTAAAAGATACATAACACTTGCGTGTGAATGTACCTTATTTTCATAATTCTTTCTTAAATCAGCATGAGCATCAATTTGTATAATCCCTATTTCTTCATATTTTGAGAAATTTAATCCTTTAAAAACACCGTTTACAGCACCAAAAGTAATACTATGCTCTCCGCCGAGAATTACTGGTATTTTGTTTTTTTTGCAAATTTCTTTTGTAATCTTTTCTATATTAAACATCACATTTTCTATACAAAAATTACAATTTAAAAAAGGATGAGTGAAAATACCATTAAGGCAAGGTTCACTTTCACCTGTAAATCTTTCCAATTCGTTGCTCGCCTCTAGTATGGCTTCCGGACCTTTTGATGTGCCTGTGCCACAAGAGACTGTTTTTTCAAGAGGTATTGGGAGGATATGAAATTTTGCTTTTTCTTTACTTTTTTCTTCCACAGAAAGTTCTGAGTTTAAAAAAATTTTCTTTGTATTTTTCATTTCTTTACCTAAAGTTAAGATAATTTGTTTTCAAAATCTTCATAAGTAAATCTTTTGATTACTTCTAAATTATCATTATCGCTATCCCAAATCGCTACAGATGGTATTTTTACTCCATTGAAAAAACTAGTTTTTACCATTGTATAATGTGCTTGATCTAATATAGCTATTCTATCTCCAACTTTGGGTGTAGACTTAAAATTATACTCTCCAATGATATCACCTGCCAAACAGCTAGGTCCGCCAAGCATAACTTTGTAACCGTCTTTAGGTTCATTTAGCAATGCTGGCCTATATGGCGCCTCAATTACATCAGGCATGTGAGAAACTGCACTAATATCTGTAACTGCAAAATTTGGTGAGAATTCATTGCTAGGTTTAAAACTATCTATAATTTCTCCAACTAAAATACCTGAATCTAATACCACAGCTTCTCCCGGTTCAATATAGATTTGACAGCTAGTTTCATCTGCAAGTCGTTTTAGAAAAGTTTGTAATTTATCAATTTCATAATCATTTCTAGTAATATGGTGACCTCCACCAAGATTAAGCCAATTTAATTTTTTACAGAGGGGAACAATATCATTTTTGATTTTATTCCAAGTATTTTCTAAAGGAGTGAAATTTTGTTCACACAAGGTATGAAAATGAATACCATTTAATTTGTTTATATCAATACTATCCAAATCATTTAGATGTATGCCTAACCTAGAATTGATACTAGCAGCATTATATTTCTCATTATTTATTTCAGAATGAAGTGGGTTAATTCTCAATCCAATTTCATTCTTAAATTTTATTGCGATATTATAAAAATCATTCAATTGGTTTGAGGAATTAAAAACGATATGATCTGATAAGTTAACAATTTCTCTAATGTCATCTTTTTTATAAGCCGGAGAAAAAGTACTTATTTCTCCTTTAAAATATTTTTTAGCTAACTTTGTTTCATATAAACCAGAACTGCAACATCCATCTAAATATTCAGATATTAATGGACCGAAATAGGGAGTAGAAAAAGCTTTCAAGGCAATTAAAATTTTAACACCTGTTTGTAATTTTAGGTGATTTAAGGTTAACAAATTATCTATCAATGCTCTTTTATCTATAACAAAGCAAGGACTTGGTAATTTATATAAATCTAGTTTATTAAAATTTCTTGGGTCTCCCCCCATAGTTTTAAAAATGTTTTCCACTAGAAATTTACTTTGTTTTCTAGTTGTATGGTTTTCGTAGGTAAACCATGCTTATTGAGGAGTTCCATAAATGGATCTGGGTCAAATTGTTCCATGTTCCAAACTCCTGGTTTAAACCAGCTTTTTTTTAACATTAACAATGATCCTATCATCGCGGGAACGCCAGTAGTATATGAAATTGCTTGACTACCCAACTCTTTAAAACAATCTTCATGATTGCAGATATTATATGTGTAATATGTTTTTTCTAAGTTATTTTTTTTACCTGTAACTATTGTGCCGATACAAGTCTTCCCTTTAGTTTTTTCTCCAAGACTTCCAGGATCTGGTAAAACACTTTTTAAAAATTGTAATGGAATTATTTCTGTTCCATTATAATTTACTGGGTTGATAGATGTCATTCCTATATTTTGGAGAACATCTAAATACTTTAAATAGTTATCACCGAATGTCATCCAAAATCTTGCTCTTTTAATCTCAGGATAATGTTTTATTAAACTCTCCAATTCTTCATGATACATTAAATAAATATTTTTATTTCCAATTTCAGGAAATTCAAAAGAGACTTTTTTCTTAAGAGCTTGTCCAATCTTCCATTGATTATTGTCCCAATGCTTAGAATCAGATGTAACCTCTCTAATATTAATTTCAGGATTAAAATTAGTAGCAAATGGGAGACCGTGATCACCATCATTGCAATCAAGAATATCTAAAAAATCAATACTATCCAAATAATGTTTTCTAGTAAAAGCTGTGAAGACATTTGTAACACCTGGATCAAAGCCTGATCCTAAAAGAGTCATAAGGCCTTTTTTTTTAAATTTTTTATCATAATCCCATTGCCATTTGTATTCAAACTTTGCTTTATCCCTAGGTTCATAATTTGCAGTGTCTAAATAATGTGTATTAGTTAATAAACAAGCATCCATTATATTAAGATCTTGATAAGGAAGAGCTAGGTTTACAACTAAAAATGGGTCAAATTTTTTAATTAATGCTACTGTTTCTTCAATATTATCTGCATCTAGCTCTGCTGTTGTAATGTTAATATTATACTTATCTTTGACACTTTTTTTAATTTGGAAGCATTTTTCGATGGATCTACTTGCTAATATTATATTTTTAAAATATCTAGGATTTTGTGCCATTTTGTGAACAGTTACATGACTAACACCACCTGCACCAATAACTAAAATATTGTCCATTTCAAACTCCCATAAATTTACTTATTAGTTATTTTTCGAAATAAGTATAACCAGAAATCGAATCCTTAAATGACTGAGTTATTTTTTTTCTCTCTGAAAGTGATAAGTCTCTACTTCTTACTGCATCCTCTACAATGTGTTTGAACCTATTTATTATATTCTTGGGTTCATATTCAACATAAGTTAAAACTTCTGAAATAGTGTCACCTTCTTGCTCATGTAATAATTGAAATCCCCCATTTTCTTTTAATTTTATTGTGGCAACATTTGTATCACCAAATAAGTTATGAAGATCTCCTAACGTTTCTTGATAAGCACCAATATAAAACACACCTAAAAAATAGTCTTCATCATCACTAATGTCATGCAAAGGTAATGTGTTTGAAACGCCGTCTTTCAGTACAAATTTGTTTATTATACCATCACTATCGCAAGTAATATCATTTAAAATAACTTTTCTGTTTGGTCGCTTATTATGTTTTTGAAGTGGTGCAATAGGATGAATTTGGTCAATAGCCCAAACATCTGGCAGGCTTTGAAATAAAGAAAAGTTGCCATGATAAATATCTGCCATATTATCAATTGCGTCTTGTAGTTCTTCAGTTATTCCTGGTGTTGAAGAGAGTAATGTTTTAATTTTATTTATGATGTATAAATAAGTCTCTTCAGTCTTTGCCAAATTTGATAAATTTATTTGACCACTTCTAAAAAGAGCTCTTATTTCTTCTCTATAATAATTTAAATCGTTTAAACATTCTTGGGCTCTTTCTAAACTCAAATATTCAGGAATTTGAATCATATTTTTTAACAACGGATGGTCATTTGAATTAATTTCTTGTTTTTTTTTGCTATCAAAGTTTGTTGTCTCTAAAATATTAAAAATCAGCATTGAACTTGACGCAATGCAGGCTCTTCCAGATTCAGTAACAATTATAGGATGATCAATATTTGATTTATCTAATTCATATTTAACAGTTTCAACAATATTTATACAGTATTCATCTAATGAATAATTTATTGAGTTAAGAGAAGACTTTTGTTCTCCCGTATAATCCACACCTAAGCCACCTCCAAGATCTAAATATTCTAGTGGTGCACCTTGTTTGCACATTTCTGAGTAAAATCTACAAGCCTCTTGTGTTGCTTTTCTTATTTCAATGATATCAGGAATCTGGCTTCCAAGATGTGAATGTTGGAGAATCAAACAATCAAGATAGTAATTAACTTTTAATTTTGTGATAACTTTCATGACTTGTTCAACAGACATACCAAATGCACTACGGTCTCCACTTGATTGAGACCAATTACCACTAACTTTGTTTGTTAATTTTACTCTTATTCCAAGTAATGGTCTAACTTTTAATTCTTTAGAAACTTCAATTATTAAATCAAGTTCACGCGGACTTTCTAGAACTAAAATAGTTTTAAAACCAATTTTAAGTGATAAAATTGCCAAATTAATAAATTCTTTGTCCTTAATTCCATTACATATAATAGTAGATTCGCTAGAGAGATCGTGTGCTAAAGCTATTAATAATTCAGGTTTAGAACCAACTTCTAAACCAAAATCAAATTCTTTTCCAAAATCAACAATTCTGTCAATTACTTGTGCCTGTTGATTAACTTTAACTGGGAAAACACCCTTATAATAACCTTTATATCCAACTTCTTTTATTGCTTCAAAAAAAGACTCATTAATTTGTTTTATTCTAAATGCTAAGTAATCTGTAATTCTTAACAGTACCGGGCAGCTAATACCTCTTTCATTAAGACTTTCTATAATTTTAATTAGGTCGATAGAAGGATTAGATGGATAAAATGGATTTTTAAGTCCTATATTGCCATTATCAAGGACCTCAAGTATATCATCACCCCATTTTTTAATTCCATAAATATCATCATCCATATTTTTGGCCTTTAATTTTAAAATGATTTGATTATATTGCTATTTACTGTTGGTCAAGTTATGCTTTTATTTAATTTTAAAATTAAATTTTTTTATGTAACTATTTTCTAATGTTTTTTTTAAAAAAAAATAGCCTAGTCGATAAATCAGATGCTTTAGTAGGTAGAGATGAACCTATTGAAAATAAGTTTTTTCATGAGATAAACGGACGTAACTTAATGGATATTCCAAAAGATTTTGAAATAATTATACTTGGAATGGGATGTTTTTGGGGTGCTGAAAAAATTTTTTGGCAACTTGATGGGGTTTATCATACATCAGTTGGGTATGCTGGTGGTTATACTAAAAATCCAACCTATGATGAAGTTTGTAGTGGATTAACGGGTCATACAGAAGTTGTTAGAGTGGTATATGATCCGAAAAAATTAAATTTAGAAACTATTTTAATTGAATTTTGGGAAGGTCATGATCCAACTCAAGGTATGAGGCAAGGTAATGATATTGGTACTCAATATAGATCTGCAATTTTTGTAAATAATTCTGAAAACCTAAATAATGTGAAGACTTCTAAAACAGAATTTCAATCTTTACTTCATTCAGCAGGATTTAATGAAATCACGACTGAAATTAAAAATAATATAGATTTTTATTTTGCTGAAACTTATCATCAACAATACCTATATAAAAACCCAAATGGTTATTGTGGTTTGGGTGGATGTGGAGTAAAATTTAAATAAATTTACTAAAGTTATTTTAGATCTTGACCAAATTGGATTGTTATTATATTTAGTCATTATTAATTAATAGGGCGACAATGAAAGTAGTAAGTTCTTTAAAAACTCTTAAAGTTAGAGATAGAAACTCTCAAATTGTAAAACGTAGGGGTCGTCTATACGTTATAAATAAGAGAAATCCTAGATTTAAAGCGCGTCAAGGTTAATTACTACCTACATAAAGCTAATATATCTTTTTAGTTAATTCCTAATATGTATCTTCTTATGTAGGAATAATATAATGAAAATAACTAATATAATTGAAGAAACAAAATCCATAAGTTCAAATATTAAGAACGCATATATTGATTTTTCAAAAATGACCATAAGTGTTGTTGCTGTTTGTTCTAATGTTATGAAAAATGGTAAGCCCTTAATAGGTTACGGATTTAATTCAAACGGAAGGTATGGACAAGGTCATCTCATTAGAGAAAGGTTTGCACCAAGACTATTGGAAGCACATGCAAAAGAAATTTTAAATAATGAAGGTACAAATTTCGACCCTACAAAGATGTGGAATGTCATGATGAAAAATGAAAAGCCTGGAGGACATGGGGAAAGATCGGTGGCAGTAGGTACTATAGACATGGCGATATGGGATCTTGTTTCTAAAATCGAAGATAAACCACTATTTCAAATGCTTGCTGAAAGATACGGTAATGGTGAACCAAATCGAAAAGTTTTTGTTTATGCTGCTGGCGGATATTATTGGCCAAATCAAGGAATAAATGGTTTAACTGATGAAATAAAAAAATATCTAGATCTTGGTTATACAGTTGTCAAAAAGAAAATAGGAGGAGCTTCTCTATCGGAAGATTGTAAACGTATTGAAGCTGTTTTAAAAATATTAGATTCTGAAGATCAGCTTGCTGTTGATGCAAATGGTAGGTTTGATCTAAAAACTGCGGTTGAATACGGTAAAGCTTTATCAAATTACAATTTATTTTGGTATGAAGAGCCTGGTGACCCCTTAGATTTTGAACTTCATAAAGAACTATCTAATCATTATATACCTCCATTAGCAACTGGCGAGAATTTGTTCTCAGTTCATGATGCAAGAAATCTAATTAGATACGCAGGGATGAGAAGAGATAAAGATTGGTTGCAATTTGATTGTGCATTAAGTTATGGGTTAGTTGAATATTTGAAAATTATTGAAATGCTTAGAGAAAATCAATGGGATGTTTCAAGGTGTATTCCTCACGGGGGTCATCAAATGTCTTTAGCAATTGCAGCAGGACTAGGACTTGGTGGAAATGAGAGTTATCCTGATCTTTTTCAACCTTATGGAGGATTTCCAGATGGCGTTAAAGTTGAAAAAAGTTATGTCACTTTACCAGAAATAACTGGAATTGGTTTTGAAGGAAAATCCGATCTTTTTTCAATCATGAAGCAGATGGTTGATTAAATATCAAAAAAATCATTCCCTTTATTATCAATTACTACAAATGCAGGAAAGTTATTTACTTCAATTTTCCAAATGGCCTCCATTCCAAGTTCTGGATATTCTAATATCTCTATTTTTTTTATGCAATCTAGTGCGACTTTTGCAGCAGTTCCTCCAATGGTTCCAAGGTAAAATCCTCCATGTTTTTGGCATGCTGCTTTTACCTGCTTTGATCTGTTTCCTTTTGCTAACATAACCATTGATCCACCATTTTCTTGAAATTTATCAACATAAGCATCCATTCTACCAGCAGTTGTTGGTCCAAAGGATCCGGAAGTCATGCCCTTTGGAGTTTTAGCTGGGCCAGCATAATATACTGGATGATCTTTTATATAATTAGGTAGCTCACCATCTTCGTCCAATCTTTGAAGTAACTTTGCATGAGCTATATCTCTAGCAACAATCATTGGACCAGAAAGATTAACTCTCTTCTTTATTTTACAATCATTTAATTGTTCTAAAATATTTTTCATAGGCTGATTTAGATCAATTTCTGTTACATCTTCCGAAATTTCGTCTAAATTTACATCGGGCAAATATTTACTTGGCTCTGTTTCGAGTTTTTCAACAAAAATTCCATCTCTATTTATCTTGCCTAAAATTTGCCTATCTGCAGAACAAGAAACTCCAATTCCAATTGGCAACGATGCACCATGCCTTGGAAGCCTAATAACCCTTACATCATGACAAAAATATTTACCTCCAAATTGTGCACCTACCCCCATTTCTCTTGTAAGATCTAATATTATTTTTTCCCATTCTAAATCTCTATATGCATGACCAGTTTTTAAATTTCCAGCCTTAGGCAAATTATCTAGATAACGCATAGATCCTAGTTTAACGGTCTTTAAATTAAATTCAGCTGAAGTACCTCCAATCACTACAGATAAATGATAAGGTGGACAAGCAGCAGTACCAAGAGAAATAATTTTCTCATAAAGAAATTTTTTTAAATTTTCAGGATTAAGAGTGGCGGGTGTCGCTTGGAATAAAAAACTTTTATTAGCTGATCCTCCACCTTTTTGTACAAAGGCAAATTTATATTCCTGACCTTCATTAGCAAATATACTGATTTCAGCGGGTAAATTGTTAGCAGTATTTTTCTCTTCAAACATAGAGACTGGTGCAAGTTGAGAGAAACGAAGGTTATTTTCTTTATAAGTTTTATAAACTCCTAAGGAAAGAAATTCGTTATCATCTGAGTCAGTAAAAACTTTTTCGCCTTTATAACCCATGATTATTGCTGTGCCAGTATCTTGACACATAGGAAGAACTCCTGATGAGGATATATTTGCATTTTTTAACATTGTTAAAGCGACAAATTTATCATTACTAGAGGCTTCTTCATCTTCAAGTATATTTCTGAGCTGTTTTAAATGTGATTTTCTAAGAAGGTGAGATACATCTTTAAAAGCTCTTTGTGCTAAAAGAGTAAGTGCCTTTGGGTCGACAACTAAAATTTCTATGTTGTTTATTTTGGAAATTTTGACGTATGTATCTGATATTTTTATGTATTCAGTTTCATCAACTGAAATAGGGAAAATTGGTGAATAATTAAAGTCGTTCATATAATCTCCAACTAATAACCTTATTTCTTATCTCTAAATTCATCAAGAGAGACAATTTCTCCAGATTTTAAATCTGCATCATCCAAATTCGTAATCACTGGTTTATTAGCATCTGAGCTTTCAATTTTACTTAAACTAGTATTTTTTAAATTATCCTCGATTTTAAATTGAAGACCAAAACCAACTGAAGGATCAGTAAAAGATGTAATTGCTTTAAAAGGAACAGAAATATTCTTTTTTTCACCACTAAAAGATAGAGTGACTTCAAAATGATCTTCAGATGTTTTAAGATCCCAAAATTGGTGTTGAATTATTATTTTTATTTCTGAATTATTAGCATTTTTAAGTTCGGGCGGAACTATTACACTTGGATCATCACCATTGAATGTAATAAAAAAATGACTGTTTCCAATAAGACCAGTTTCTGAAGTTATTTTTAAAACTTTCTTTACTACATTTTTAAGACTTTCTTCAACCAAAAAGTCATAGTCAAAACTTTTAGAATCAGATCCATAATTATCATTATTATTAGTCACTTTTATACCTTATAGTTTTTTTAATTAATACCTTACAATTCTCAAAGCTTAATTTTCAATAAAATTTTAAAGATGGCGAGAAGTAACTTCTCGCCACCAAAGTTTTTCTGTTGCCAGGTAAACAATAACCCCGCCAGTTCTAGCTATAGAACAGGACTAGTTTTCGGTTGCTTTGGCTGCTTACGCTGCTGCAGCTACCGGAGCATAGTTGTCGTTTGCAACTATTTAATTTAGTCCGATAACGGTGGTACAATGCCGAGTGAAAGTTTAATTTTTACTACACGCGTCGATCCTATTTCACCCCCAAATAATGGTGGAGGTGCCGGGTACCGCCCCCGGGTCCGCTAAGCTTATTCTAAAAAATGTTTATCACTATAGTCATCGAAATGACTTTTTTACTATACAGTATTTATTTTTTTTATTAAAGAGCACATAATGCTAATAGATAAAATTTTTAATTGAGATGTTTGTATGAAGCAATATTTAGATTTATTGAGACATGTTTTAGAAAAAGGTGATGAAAAAGCTGACAGAACTGGGACTGGTACAAAGTCAGTTTTTGGTTGGCAGATGAGATTTGATTTAAATGATGGACTTCCATTACTAACTACCAAGAAGCTCCATTTAAAATCTATTATTCATGAGTTATTATGGTTTATTAAAGGCGATACCAATATATCTTACCTAAAAGAAAATGACGTTTCCATATGGGATGAGTGGGCAGACGAAAACGGTGATCTTGGACCCGTTTATGGAAAGCAATGGAGAAGATGGGATACCCCAGATGGAAGAAAACTTGATCAACTGAATAATATTATTAATGAAATAAAAAATAACCCAAACTCAAGAAGAATGATAGTTTCAGCTTGGAACCCAGCAGACGTCGGCAGCATGGCTCTTCCACCATGTCATTGTTTGTTTCAATTTTACGTTGCAAAAAACAAACTGTCTTGTCAATTATACCAAAGAAGTGCGGATATTTTTCTTGGAGTTCCGTTCAACATAGCATCTTATTCAATCCTAACACACATGATTGCTAACGTATCTGGTTTATCTGTTGGTGATTTTGTTCATACACTAGGTGATGCTCATTTATATTCGAATCATTTTGAACAAAGTAAATTGCAATTGTCTAGATCTTCTAAAAAATTACCCAAGTTAAAAATTTTAAAAAGCCGTTCTGATATAAATGAATTTAGATTTGAAGATTTTGAAATTGAAGACTATGATCCATATCCTAATATTCCAGCACCAGTTGCAGTTTAAATGACAACTAAAAAAGAATTAAAAAATCCAATTTTTTGTATTGTTGCTATGAATGAAAATAGAATAATTGGTGATGGAAAAAATTTGCTTTGGCATTTGCCAGGGGACCTTAAAAGATTAAAAAAAATGACAATGGGTAGCCCACTAATTATGGGCAGAAAAACATGGGATTCTATTGGAAGACCTTTGCCAGGAAGAGCAAATATAGTTTTAACCAATTCTTTTACTTGGAAAGCCGAAGGAGCTATAGTAGTGAACTCATTTAAAGATGCTGTAATTAAAGCTGATGAATGGATTGATAATAATATGGAAATTAATCAAAATGTTACCCAAAAAAAAATATTTTTATTTGGTGGAGCAGAAATTTATAAAATAGGTTTAGAATACTGTGATAATATTGAAATGACTAAAGTTAAATTTAATTCAAAAACTGGTACAAAATTTCCTAAATTAAATGAAAGTGATTGGAAAAAAACTAAACTCGAACATAATTTAGCTAAAAATGGTGTTCCAGAACATAGTTATTGGCATTACAAAAGGATATTTTAAATCATTGAATAATTTGAGTTGGTTGTTTTCTGTTCGTTTGAATTTGATTCAATATTTTAGATCCTATCTCCATATATTTCTTTGAAATAGTGTTATTTGGTTCTTTATAAACAATAGGATTTCCTTCATCAGATGTGGTTCTTAAAGAAATATCTAACGGAATTTCATTTAAAAATGTTACACCTAATTTTTCAGCTTCGGCTTTTGCTCCACCATTTCCAAAAATCTCATGTTTTGTATTGCAATTATCGCATTCAAAATAACTCATATTTTCAATGATTCCTAAAATAGGAACATTTACCTTTTTAAACATATTAAGACCTTTTCTCGCATCTATTAGAGACAAGTCTTGAGGAGTTGAAACAATTATTGCTCCAGAAAGTTGAACACGTTGAGATAATGTTAATTGAGCATCTCCAGTTCCTGGTGGCATATCAATTATTAAAAAGTCTAGGTTTGTCCAGTTTACATCTCTCAGCAATTGTTCAATTGCACTCATAACCATAGGCCCTCTCCAAATAGTCGCTGCATCTTCAGGAACTAAATAGCCAATGGACATTACTTGTAAACCGAAAGCAATATGTGGAATTATTTTTTTTCCATCACTCTTAGGTTTATTGCTAATACCAGTTAACTTCGGAAGGCTAGGACCATATATATCAGCATCCAAAATTCCAACATTATAATTTAATTTTGATAATGACAGAGCAACATTAATAGCGGTAGTTGATTTCCCAACTCCACCTTTTCCACTAGCTACTGCAATAATATTTTTTGCAGGTCTCAACGGTTCATTGATATTAGATTCATTTTTCTTTGTTTTATGTGATGTTAAAATTATTTCTACTTTTTTGACATCATCAATAACGTATAATTTTTCTTGTATAAATTTTTTAATTGACTCAGATTGCTTTAATTGTTCTTCAAGGAGTTCAAGAGTAAATGAAATTATATTGTTTTCAAACTTTAAACCATTTACCATTTTACTTTCATAAATGTTTTTTGATTGATTTTGCAAGATTATAGATCTTAATATTGTAACAATTTCTTCTAATTTTGTATTATTCATTCTACTGGCCCTGAAATAATTTTTAGTAAAGGTTGAAATTTATTACTTAAGTGCAAATATCTTATATTAAATCAATATAAATATCTATAAAGCATTCTATAAATCTGCCTGGAGTTACTAATGATTATAAATAATATCAATGATAATGGTTCAGGTCCTTGGGGTGGGGGCGATAACCAAAATCCTTGGGGAAAAAGACCCAATTCAAATGGGACTCCTCCTGATGTTGATCAAATGCTTAAAGAAAGCAGAGATAAATTAAAAAAAATGATGCCAACAGGCTTTGGTGGTGGAAAAGGATTTACTATATTATTATTTGTTTTATTAGCTATATGGTTGATGACGGGTATTTACAGAGTTAATCCACAACAACAAGGTGTTGTTATGAGATTTGGAGAATGGGTAAGAACCACACCTCCTGGTTTGCATTATCATTTACCAAGTCCAATTGAAAAAGTTCTTACTCCTGATGTTACAAGAGATAACAGAATTGAAGTTGGTTATAGATCTTTCGGGGGTGCAGCTACAAGCAGAAGAGATGTGCCAGATGAATCAAAAATGATTACTGGTGACGAAAATAATATTGATATTGATTTCATTGTATTTTGGAAAATTGCTGATGCTGGTGCTTACTTATTTAACATCCAAGACCCTCCTGAAACTGTTAAAGTTGCAGCACAATCTGTTATGAGGGATATAATAGGTCAAACAAAAATACAAACAGCTTTAACTGGAGGTAGACAAGATATTCAATTGAAAGCTAAAAACATGCTTCAAGAACTTTTAAATGAGTATGAAGCTGGAGTTGAAATAAGAGATGTTCAACTGCTTTCAGTTAATCCCCCTTCTGAAGTTATTGATGCCTTCAACGATGTTCAAAGAGCTAGACAAGATAGAGACACTCTTATCAACGAAGCTGAGGCATTTAGAAATGATATCGTACCTAGAGCGAGAGGTGAGGCTGCTCAACTTATTTCAGAAGCTGAAGCATATGCTAGTGAAGTTGTAAATAGAGCAAAGGGTGATGCTGACAGGTTTAATTCAATCTATAAAAGCTATAAACTTAATCCTGAGGTAACAGAGTCAAGAATATACCTAGAAACAATGGAAAAAGTGTTTTCAAGAGTTAAAAAAATCATAATGGATAATTCTGCAAGTTCATCTGGAGTTGTTCCATACTTACCTTTAGATCAACTAAAACAAAAGGGAAATTAGTAATGTCTTCTTTTAAAATCATATCAGGTATTGGTGTCTTAGCTATTATATTTGGTATCCTTAGTTCTTTTTTTACCGTTGATCAAACTCAACAAGCATTAGTTCTTCAATTTGGTGAACCTAAAAGATTGGTTAATAAACCAGGCTTGAACTTTAAAATACCTTTCATTCAAGAAGTGACTTATTTTGAAAAAAGAGTTCTGTCCTTAGTATCGCAAGATTCAGAAGAAGTCATTCTGGCTGACCAAAAAAGACTTGAGGTTGATACTTACTCAAGATTTAGAATAACTGACCCCCTTTTATTCTATCAAACAGTTAGAAATGAATTTGGCGCCCGCCAACGTTTAGAATCCATAATTGATTCATCTGTTAGAAGAGTGTTTGGTAAGTTCGAACTTACAGCTATATTGTCTGATGCTAGAACTAAAATTGTAGAAGATATTGGGGATGAAGTTAATTCTACTATAAAAAAATTAGGAATGGAAATTGTTGATGTTCGTATTCGAAGAGCAGATTATCCAGAGGCAACTAGTCAAAATATATTTAATAGAATGAAAACTGAAAGAGAGCAAGAAGCTAAAGAGTTCAGAGCTGAAGGCGCTGAAGAGGCTCAAAAAATCCGTGCTGATGCAGAAAAACAGAAGGTTGTTCTTGTTGCAGAGAGCAAAAGAAAAGCAGAAGCTTTAAGAGGTAATGGAGATGCTCAAGCTATCAAAATTTATTCTGATGCATTCGGGCAAGATGAAAAATTTTTTAAATTTTATAGATCTATGCTAGCTTATGAAAACACATTTGCAGACGATGGGACAACGATGTTACTAAGTCCAGATAGTGATTTTTTTAGCTTTTTTGGTAAGCAAGATGGCAAAAAATAATTAATTGTATTTTTTTTATAATCCAACAAAACAATTGCTTAATTTAGCCTTAAAAGCGCCTTTTTTATATTTATATTTATTAATTAAAACTTAATGGTGAGTAAATGTCTTACATGTTTAAATTTAAAAATAATGAAAAATACACATTAATATCCAGCATTTTAATTTTATTGTTTACAAGCTGTGTTGTAAACGCAAAAAGTGCACCAGAAAGCTTTGCAGATTTAGCTGAAAAATTGAGTCCTTCTGTTGTCAATATATCAACAACTACCGTTGTTGAACAAAAATCAAGAGAAATGCCATCTTTCCCTCCTGGCTCACCATTTGAGGATTTTTTTAAACAATTTGAAAAACCAGAAAATAAAAAAAGAAGAGCCCAATCATTAGGTTCTGGCTTTATTATAGACAAAACAGGTTACGTAATTACTAACAACCATGTCATTGAAAATGCTGAAAAAATAATGGTTATTTTATATGATGATACATCATTTGAAGCTACTGTGGTAGGTAAGGATCCTAAAACTGATGTTGCTCTTTTGAAAATTGATCCAAAAAATACAAAACTTAAAGCTGTCAAATTTGGTAACTCTAATAAGCTTAGAGTTGGCGACTGGGTAATGGCAATAGGAAATCCCTTTGGTTTTGGTGGAACAGTTACAGCCGGCATAGTATCTGCAAGGGGAAGAAACCTTTCTGGGTCATATGATGATTACATTCAAACAGATGCATCTATAAATAGAGGTAATTCTGGGGGGCCACTATTTGATATGAAAGGGAATGTTGTAGGAATTAATACTGCGATATTTTCACAATCTGGCGGTTCAGTAGGTATAGGATTTGCTGTTTCATCGAACCTAGCAAAGCAAGTCACTGATCAATTAAAGAAATATGGCAGAACAAAAAGAGGTTGGCTTGGTGTTTTAATTCAAGAAATTTCAGACGAAATTGCAGAAGGTTTAGGAATGAAAGATGCTAAGGGAGCCTTAGTATCTTCTGCAACTGCTGGAGGTCCTGCTGAAAAAGCTGGAGTAAAAACTGGTGATGTTATAATTAAATTTAATGATACTGAAATTAAAAATATGAAAGAACTTCCAAAAGTCGTAGCTAGCACTCCTGTTGGAAAATCTGTACCACTAGTAATCTTAAGAAATGGAAAAGAATTAACATTAAATGTTACGTTGGGTGAGCTTGAATTAGCAGAAAAAGAGAACTTAATTGGTAAAACTTCTAAAAAGAACGTTAAAGCTAAAGACTATGATAAGTTAGGGTTCACTGCAGAAGAGTTATCTGATCAAAATAAGAATAAGTTTAAGCTCAATGACATTGATACTGGGGTTGTTATTACATCTGTTAAAGATGAAAGTTCAGCACAAAAAGCTGGTTTAAGTCCAGGTATGGTCATAATAAGAGTTGGTCAGGTAGAAGTTAACTCTATGGATGTTATAGATAATGCAATTAAAAATGCAGTGAAACAAAAAAGGAAAGCCCTGTTGCTTTTAGTAAAAGTTGAAGGTGGAACCAGGTTTGTTGCATTAGAACTTAAATAAAAAATGCTACTTAATTATATCACTATCTGTATAACCTTGAGCATATAATAAGCCTAATAAGCTTGTATTATTGAAATGTATATCGGCTTCTTTTTTAAGGGCGCTTTTACCGTAGTAAGATACTCCTAAACCAGCATGTTTTATCATTTCAATATCGTTTGCCCCATCTCCAACACATATTGTATCTTTATAATTAAGATTATATTTTTTAACGTATTTATTTAAGTATTCAAGTTTGGCTTTTTTGTCTAAAATTGGCCCTTCAACTTTTCCGGTTATTTCAAATTTTTGAAATTCCTTTTGAATTATTTGAAGTGTATTAGCATGAGTATGTCTGAAGCCTAATAATTCTTTTAAATATTCAGTTAAAAAGGTGAAGCCACCAGAAACTAGAACAGTGATTGATCCATTCATGTTCATTGTTTTTACTAATTCTCTTGCCCCATCATTAATATTTATATTTTTTTTTAAATTTTCTAAAATGTCTGTGGAATTACCTTTTAAAATAGCAACTCTGTCTACAAGAGCTTTTTTAAATTCTATTCTACCATTCATAGCTTCATTTGTAATAAAACTAACTTCTTTTTCTTTACCAATTTGTCTTGCCAGTTCATCCAAGCTTTCTTCTTTAATAATTGTGCTATCCATGTCAGCTACAAGTAACTTCTTCTTTCTTTTTTCGGTTTTTTTTATAAAATTACTATCAATTCCATAATTAAATTGAAAATCAGACATAATTTTTTCAAGTTTTGGATCATATTTATTTGAAGCCAATCCCCACTCATAAGCTTTTCTAGAACTCAACTCCCTACAATGTACTTGTTCATTTGTTGATTTTTGTATGTGAGATGAAACTAAATCTAAGTAAAAATTACTAATTTTATTTTCTCTTGTATTTGATATTAATAGGTAGTCTTTCATTAAAAATTAATTATATTATTGTAATAATTATGTCTAGTTTATTAAATGTTGAAGCATCTTTTGATCTTGATAAAAATCAATATAATTATGAGAAAGATCTTGTTATTATCGCTGGCCCTACTTGTGTAGGAAAATCATTGATAGCTATGAAATTAGCTAAAAAAATTGATGGTGTATTGATTAATGCTGACTCTGTTCAAGTATACGAAGACTTAAGATTATTGTCTGCCAGGCCATCAGAAGAAGATATGCACTTAATTCCTCATTATTTATATGGCTACGTTAAATCTGAAATAAATTATTCAATAGCTGACTGGCTGCAACAGTTGCATAAAGTATTAGACAATCTTAAAAAGATAAATAAAACAGCAATTTTAGTTGGGGGGTCGGGTTTATATTTAAATTCAGTTATTAATGGTTTAGCTCCAATTCCAAGACTTAAAGAAGAAATTAAAAAAGAGAGTATGTTAAAGTTAAATGAAATTGGAATTGATAGTTTCAAGGAAATAAATTTCAACATTGACCCTAAATTTGTAGCTAAAAATTGTGATAAACATAGATTGCTAAGGTCATATGGTGTATTCCTTCAAACTAATAAAAATATGACATACTGGTACAAAAAATCTAGACAAGGTGCAATAAAAAGAAAAATTTATAGTTTTTTAATAAATTTAGAAAGAGAGCTAATTTATAGAAGATGCGAATTAAGGTTTGATAATATGCTTAAAGAAGGAGCGCTCGAGGAGGTTAAAAAAATACATGAATCCAATATTGATAGATCGCTTCCAGTTACAAAGTGTCTTGGAGTTAAGTGGTTGTTAAGTTATTTAGACAAAAAAATTTCTTTTGATGAGGCTGTTAAGTTAAGTAAAAGAGATACAAGAAGATATGTGAAGAGGCAAATTACATGGTTTACTCATAATTATATTCCATATAAAACAATTTATTTGAAATAAAATTATAATTATTAATGGAAAATTATAATTTTATCTTATAAAGTTGACGGCTACAAAAATTATTGGTAATAAATATTTTTCGGAAAGAATTAATTAAAATGACATCAAATTACATGACTGGAGCAGAGGCAGTAATAAAAGCCTTAGTTGATAATGGAGTTGAGGTAATCTTTGGATATCCTGGTGGAGCAGTACTTCCTCTCTATGATGCTTTATTTGAAAATAAAAAGATTAAACACATATTAGTCAGGCATGAGCAAGCAGCTGTGCATGCTGCAGAGGGTTATGCTAGATCAACAGGCAAGGTTGGATGTGTTTTAGTAACTTCTGGGCCAGGTGCAACTAATGCAATTACAGGTTTAACAGATGCATTAATGGATTCTGTACCAGTTATTTGCTTAAGTGGACAAGTACCTACACATTTAATTGGGACTGACGCTTTTCAAGAAGCTGATACAGTTGGTATTTCAAGACCATGTACAAAGCATAATTATTTAGTTAAGAATGCTGATAAATTATGTGAGATTATTCATAAATCATTTGAAATTGCTTCCTCAGGAAGGCCTGGACCAGTTCTTATTGATCTTCCAAAAGATATACAGCTTACAAATGTAAAATACATAAACAAAACACAAAAAATAAAAAAACATAATCATTATTATTCAAATGTAGATGAAGATTTAATTAATAAAGTTGCAAAATTATTATTACAGTCAGAACGACCAATAATTTATGCTGGAGGAGGTGTCGTTAATTCAGGACCAAAGGCATCTAAACTTTTAACTGAATTAGTAAATTTATTAGACTGTCCAGTTACTCTCACCCTTATGGGTTTAGGTTGTGTTCCAAATACAAATAAAAATTTTTTAGGCATGTTAGGTATGCATGGAACTTATGAAGCAAACTTAGCTATGCATAATTGTGATGTTATGCTTAATGTAGGGGCACGTTTTGATGACAGAGTAACAGGTAGATTAAACGCTTTTGCCCCCAATTCAAAAAAAGTGCATATCGACGTTGATAAATCATCTATTAATAAGGTCGTTTCTGTTGATTACGGTATTGTTGGTGATTGCAAAGAAATATTGTCAGTATTAGTTCAAGAGGTTAAAAAACTTCATAATCAAAAAGTATTAAAATCAAAAACAACATGGTGGTCTAAAATAAATAAATGGAAAGAGAAAGATTCTTTAGGATTTAAACAAATTGGAAATAATATCAAACCACAACAAGCTATTAAATCTTTATATGAAAAAACTAAAAAATTTGACACATACATTACTACAGAAGTAGGCCAACACCAGATGTGGGCTGCACAATACTTTGGATTTTCTAAACCTAATCATTGGATGACTTCTGGTGGGTTAGGTACAATGGGATACGGCCTTCCATCATCTGTTGGTGTCCAAATTGCTCACCCAAAGTCATTAGTTATTGATATTTCAGGCGAAGCTTCTTTTTTGATGAATATGCAGGAACTTTCAACAATAGTTCAATATAAACTGCCTATTAAAATATTTATTTTAAATAATGAATGGATGGGCATGGTTAGACAGTGGCAAGAATTAAATCACGGATCTAGGTACAGTGAGAGCTACACTTCATCATTACCAGATTTTGTAAAATTAGCCGAATCTTTTGGAATTAATGGTTTGAGAGTAGATAACATTAATAATTTAGAGGCTACAATTGATGAAATGATAAACATAAATGGGCCTGTGATTGCAGATATTAGGGTGGAAAAAGAAGAAAATTGTTTTCCTATGATTCCATCGGGGGCTGCTCATAATGAAATGATTTTAAGTTCTGATGATAATGTTAAAGACACTTCAAATGAAGGTCTTGCTCTAGTATAAGGTTAGCGAAGATGTCTGTATATCAAAAAAATGAACTTGAAGAAGATGAAACTTCAAGAACGTTATCTTTAATTGTAGACAATCAACCTGGCACATTGGCTAGGGTAATTGGCCTTTTCTCTGGAAGAGGTTACAATATAGAAAGTTTAAATGTTACTGAGATAGATAAAATTCGAAATTTATCAAGAATATCGCTTGTTACAAGAGGAACATCAATGACAATTGAACAGATAAAATCACAATTGTTAAGAATAATTCCAGTACATATAGTAAGAGATTTAACTCTAGAAGGACCATTTATAAAAAGTGAACTTGCACTTGTTAAACTTGTCGTCAAAGGTGCCAATAGAGTCGAAGCTCTTAGAATTGCTGAGACTTTTCGAGCTAGAACACTTGATGTAACATTATCCAGTTTTGTTTTTGAACTTACTGGAAAGCCAAGTAAGTTAGATGCTTTCATCAATTTAATGCGTTCGCTAGGAGATACAGAAGTTTCAAGAACAGGTGTATCTGCTATCTCAAGAGGCGATAAAACAGAAACAAAACTACTAGATCAAATATAACATTCCTGTTAATAAGAACAAATCTGATAACAAGATCGCAATAATTAATTGAAATACAAGGAGTTTTAAATGCGAGTGTACTACGATAGAGATGCAGACATAAATCTAATTAAAAGCAAAAAAGTTGTAATAGTGGGATACGGTAGTCAAGGACACGCGCACGCTGCTAATTTAAGAGATAGTGGAGTAAAAGAAGTTGCTGTTGCTTTAAGAGAGGGTTCAACTTCTCTTGAAAAGGCTGAAGCCGCTGGCTTTAAAGTAATGAACGTTGCAGATGCATCTAAATGGGCTGATGTAATTATGATGTTGACACCAGACGAACTTCAGGGCGAGATTTACAAAAATGATATTGAACAAAATATGAAATCAGGCGCTGCTATAGCTTTTGCACATGGTCTCAATGTGCATTTTAATCTAATTGAACCTAGAAATGACATTGATGTTTTTATGGTTGCGCCAAAAGGCCCAGGACACACAGTAAGATCAGAATATCAAAAAGGTGGAGGTGTCCCATGTCTTATAGCTATTGATAAAGATGTTTCAGGGAATGTTCACGATATTGGTTTATCCTATGCTTGTGCAATTGGAGGTGGACGTTCTGGAATAATTGAAACTACCTTTAAAGAGGAATGTGAAACGGACTTGTTTGGTGAACAAACAGTCTTATGTGGTGGTTTGGTAGAATTAATTAGAGCTGGCTACGAAACTTTAACTGAAGCTGGTTATGCACCTGAAATGGCTTATTTTGAGTGTCTCCATGAAGTTAAACTAATTGTTGATCTCATTTATGAAGGTGGAATTGCAAATATGAATTATTCAATAAGTAATACAGCTGAGTATGGAGAATACGTCACTGGACCAAGGCTAATAACATCTGAGACAAAAGCTGAAATGAAAAGAATACTAGAGGATATTCAGTCTGGAAAATTTACCAGAGATTGGATGCTTGAAAACAAAGTTAATCAAACAAGCTTTAAAGCAACTAGAAAAAAAGCATCTGATCATCCAATCGAAGCAGTTGGAAAAGAACTGAGAGCAATGATGCCTTGGATAACTGCAAATAGATTAGTTGATAAAGATAAAAATTAATATTTATTAATTCTTTGATTTAAGTTATTAGTTTAAATATAATTTTATAAATTCTTTCGTATTAAAAACAAGAAAAAAACCTTACAGAAGAGGTGTAAAATGTTTGGATATGTTCGTGGATTTTTTTCTGCAGATCTAGCTATCGATTTAGGTACAGCAAACACTCTGGTTTATGTAAAGGGACAGGGAATTCTTTTAAATGAACCATCAGTAGTAGCTATTACTGAAATTAGAGGAAAATCTCAAGTATTAGCAGTTGGTGAAGAAGCAAAAACAATGCTTGGTAAAACACCAGGTAACATTAGGGCAATAAGACCTATGGCTGATGGTGTAATTGCTGATTTTGATGTTGCTGAAGAAATGATTAAACATTTTATAAGAAAAGTTCATAAACGGTCTACGTTAGTTAGCCCGCAGGTTGTTGTTTGTGTACCATCAGGTGCAACCGCAGTTGAAAGACGAGCTATTCAAGAATCAGCAGAAGCTGCTGGTGCTAGAAGAGTTTATTTAATAGAAGAACCAATGGCAGCTGCAATTGGCGCAAATCTGCCCGTAACTGAAGCATCAGGGTCAATGGTTGTCGATATTGGTGGTGGCACCACTGAAGTTGCTATTTTATCTTTAGGAAACATAGTTTATGCACGTTCTGTAAGAGTTGGGGGTGACAAATTTGATGAAGCAATAGTAGCCTTTATAAGACGTCATCATAACTTGTTGGTTGGTGAAATGACTGCAGAAAGAATAAAAAAAGGTATAGCTACTGCAAAAATTCCCAAAGATGGTGTGGGAGCTAGTATTGAAGTTAGGGGTAGAGATTTAGTTAATGGTGTGCCTAAGGAGATAGAAATAAATCAAGCTCAGATCTGTGAAGCTTTAGCTGAACCCGTTGGTCAAATTATTGAAGCAACAAAAACTGCTTTAGAGCAAACTCCTCCAGAATTAGCCGCTGATATTGTTGAAAGAGGAATTGTTTTAACAGGTGGAGGAGCTCTTTTAGGTGAGCTTGATACAACAATAAGAGAAGCAACAGGTTTACCCGTGGTTATTGCGGAAGACCCACTAACATGTGTTGTGATGGGAACAGGACGTTGCCTAGATGAAATGAAATCGTTGAGAAATGTTCTTATTGGTGCTTAATACTGAACAAAAATTAATTATGAGTGAGAAAAGATGGTTTCAGGTAAGCCGTCAAATTTAAAATCTTTTAAAAGTAGTAAAAATTTTAACTTTATTTTGATATTCTTATGCCTAGCTTTAGTATTTTTAGGAAAATTAGATCTTATTGCTATTAGGAATATTAAGGCCTTTTTTTCTGATTTTCTGGCACCTGCAACATTTGCTTTAAATAAACCAGTTAAAGAAATAGCAGGAGTGTTTGAAGATGTTAAATCAGCAGGTTCTCTTAGAGAAGAGAATATTAGACTTAAAAGCGAAGTTAGAAAACTTAGAGTCATAAATAGTAAATCATCTAGTCAAGAGCTTGAATTATTAGAACTAAGACAATTGCTAAAAGTTTTGCCTGAAGAAAAAAACAAAATCATTACTGGAAGAGCTATAACAGCACCAGGAGGTGTTTTTGCTAATACAGTATTAATAAATGCAGGTAAAGATTATGGTATAAAGGTTGGACATCCAGCTATATCCTCTCTTGGTTTAGTTGGATACGTAGTAAATGTTGGCTTAAAAACTAGCAGAATTCTATTATTAATAGATATTAACTCTATGATACCTGCGTATCTAACTAACAGTAATTGGCCTGCTGTTGTACAAGGGCAAAGTGGAAATTTATTAAAAATAAAATTCTTATCTTCAAAAGCTGAGCCAATAGATGGTGAAGTTGTTCAAACATCCGGACATGGTGGTAGATTACCACCAGGTATAAATATAGGAAAAATTGTAAAAAGTTTTTCGGGTAAATTTTATGTCAAACCTGTTGTTGATTTCCAAAGACTTACATTTATTTCTGTAATAACTAATAAATCATCTGAATCCTTTTCTTCAAAAACTTTTGAAGGTTTTGCTCCATTACAAAAACCTAAACCATCTATAAATTTAAAAGGTTTAAATTTAAGTGGAAAAAGAATAATTGAAGGTACTGAAAATTGATAAGAAACAACAAGAATTTTTATCATTTTTATAAATTTTCAATGAACACATTATTTTTTGTTTTTTTATTTTGTATATTAAACTTTCAAATATCTCTAAGTTTTTTTTCAATTTTTGAAACTTCAACTCCAAGTTTAATATCATTAGTCATTTATTTTTTCATAGTAAGATTTAATATACATCCCTCTAGTATAATCTTATTGATAACAGGTTTTTTGCACGACATAATGATTGGAAATAATATTGGAATTACTCCAATCTTTCTTCTCCTATTTAAGTATTTTACTAATAATTTAATTTTAGAAAAGGTTAGCAAAGATAATCAAGATGAATGGATCTATTTTACAATAATTTTTATTCTTTCATTTAGCATTGTTTTTTTAATTAATTTAATAATAAGTTTTTCTCTACCTAAATTAAGCCCAATTTTTTTTCATGTAGGGATCACATTAATACTTTATCCTTTAATAAATATTAGTATAAATCTATTTAGTTTTGTATCACGTTTAATTAAAAGTTAATTTATGAAAAACATTAGTCAAAGAAATCTAGAAAAAACAATTTCAAAAAGATTTTTTTTATTATCAATATTTAAAGGGGGTATAGTAGGTGCCATAGGTTGGCGATTTTTTGACTTGCAGATGATAGAGAATAAGAAGTACGAAAAACTTTCAGATAACAATCAATTTAATTATCATATGATAGCTCCAGAAAGGGGACGAATATTAGATAGAAAAATGAGATTACTTGCGGGTAATATGGATGGATTTTCTTTAGTTCTTAACTGGAATAAAAATATAAATGTAGAATCTATAATAAAAGATATTCTAAGTGTAATTAAAATTGATCCAAAAGATTTAAATAACTTTTTTAAAGAAATTAATTCTAATAAAAACGAATTCGCAAAAGAAATTTTGATAACTAAAAACTTGTCACAAAAAGATGTTTCAAAATTAGCTGTTAGAAGTATAGAATTTCCTGAAGTAAGCTTTTTAATTACTAAGAAAAGAGTTTACCCACAAGGTATTATTGCAGGTCATATTACTGGCTATATTGGACCATATTCTGAAAAAGATACTAAAATAAATATAAAACCTCACACTTCTTGGATTGAGGTAGGAAAAGCAGGTTTAGAAAAATTTTTTGATGAAGAATTAAGAGGAAAGTTTGGTAGAAAAAGAAATGAGGTGACATCTAAAGGTCATATAGTTGCATCACAAATTTATGAAAACACTATATCAGGAAATGATATACAAACGTCGTTAGATATGGGACTTCAAGCCTTCGCACTTGAGAGATTTGAAAAAGGTAACAATACTTTAGTTTCTATAAAAAATGAAAAAATCAAAAAACAAATTGAAAAGTCAAAAAAAATTAATTTCATAAATAATGATTACGTTTATAAAGATAAGAAAAATAGAATTGTAAATCCCGAATCTGGTTCGCTTATTGTCATGGATATTGAAAATGGAGAAATCATATGTTCTGTATCTTCACCAGGCTATGATCCAAATATTTTTTCTAACGATTTAGAAGTAAATGTTTGGAACAATCTTAAAAATAATTCAAGATCACCTCTTTTAAATAGAAGCATGTCAGGTGTTTATCCCCCAGGATCAACAATAAAAATGGCTGTTGCATTAGCGGCTTTAGAAAATGGTATAATTGATTATAATACAAAATTCTATTGTGATGGTGCAAAAAAATTAGGAGAGAGTACATTTCATTGCTGGGCTAAAGACGGTCATGGAAAATTAAACTTAACCGAAGCAATTGAAAGATCATGCGATGTGTATTTTTATGAATTAGGTTTAAAGGTTGGTATTGATAAAATAGCTTTGATGATGAAAAGATTAGGCTTAGGTCAATATTATGATGTGGAAATTAATGATAAGTCTAAAGGCGTAGTTCCAAATATTGAATGGAAGTTTAAACGTGATGGGTTGCAGTGGTCAATGGGTGAAACATTAAATGCTTCTATTGGTCAAGGTTACTTACTTACAACACCACTTCAGTTAACTACAATGATTGCAAGAATAGCGAATGGTAAATTTTCTGTAACTCCAACTTTGATGATTAATAGAAATAAAAATAGATTTAAAGATTTGAATATAAATCCTCAACATTTAAATTTTATTAAAAATTCTATGGAAAGGGTAGTTAAAGGAAATAATGGAACTGCAAGAAATTATCAAATTGGTTCAAAAAAAGTTGAAATGGCTGGAAAAACTGGAACAGTACAAGTTGTAAGAATATCTG
Organism: uncultured SAR116 cluster alpha proteobacterium; assembly: GCA_902543145.1. Classification (GTDB taxonomy): domain Bacteria; phylum Pseudomonadota; class Alphaproteobacteria; order Puniceispirillales; family Marisalimonadaceae; genus Marisalimonas. The sequence goes on from CACBXG010000003.1 coordinate 66,400, forward strand.
AAGCCGAAAGAGAAAAGGGTTTAGTTAAAAATGAGGATAGGCCTTGGGAAAAAAGAGATCATGCATTATTTGTTGGATATGCACCTGCTTCAAAGCCAAAATATGCTATTACTGTAGTAGTTGAACATGGAGGAAGTGGTTCATCTACAGCTGCTCCAATAGCAAGAGATATTTTTAAACATATTTTTAAAGTTTAAAGTGGCTAGCGATATGAATTATAAATCAAATAAATTTTCTGAACAAACTTATGGATCCTTATTTTTCTCGAAATTATCCAAGTTAAATTTTTTAATCATTATAAGTTTGATTTTGCTCGGACTTGTTGGGGTTGCTTCTTTATACTCTGCAGCAGGTGGTAGCTGGGATCCTTGGGCCAAAAACCATTTAATAAGATTAATATTTGGAATTTTATTAATGTTAATTATAGCTTTTTTACCTCATAAGGTTTTTTTTAAATTAAGTGTTTTATCATTTTTTATTGGTATATTAAGCTTAATCTTAGTTAAGCTTGTTGGTACAGGAAATGTTCAGAGATGGATCACATTAGGAGGAATGAACTTTCAACCTTCTGAAGCAATGAAAATAGCTTTGATTTTAATTTTGGCTAGATATTTTGATCACGTTTCAAGAATTGATTTAGATAAACTAAAAAGTTATATTCTTCCTCTTTTTCTAATTTTCTTACCTGGATTTTTAGTAATTTCTCAACCAGATTTAGGTACAGGTTTGACAATAATTTTATTAGGGTTAGCAATTTTATTCTTTGTAGGAATTTCAATGAACTTTGTTATTTTTTGCTTAATTATTTTGGCTTCGTCAGTTCCATTTATATGGAATCAACTTTATGATTATCAAAAGGATAGAATTTTAGTCTTTTTAAATCCTGAACTTGACAGTCTGGGAAGTGGATACCAAATAATACAATCAAAAATTGCTATTGGTTCTGGTGGAATTTTTGGAAAGGGTTATTTATTAGGCAGTCAAAGTAGATTAAATTACTTACCTGAAAAACATACAGACTTTATTTTCACATTAATTTCAGAAGAACTGGGGTTTTTAGGATCAATGATTATCATATTAATATTTTGCATTTTAATTACTTCTATTATTAAAATCTCTTTTAGTGTAAAAACTTTGTTTTCTAAAATAGTTACTTTCGGGATAGGTTTTTTGTTATTTCTTTACTTAAGTTTAAATATTGGAATGGTGTGTGGATTATTACCTGTTGTAGGAGCTCCACTACCATTGATAAGTTATGGAGGTACTTCATTATTAACAGTGTTAATTGGGGTAGGGATAGTGCTAAGTATTAACATTCATGATAAAGAAATTGGTTGATATAGTAATCAATATTATTGAGATTAAGTATGTTTAGATTTTTCAAATTAAAAAAATGGTTTTTATGGTCTTGGTTTGGCTCTTTTATAATTCTATCGTCTTTATGGGTTCAAGTTAAAATTGATGTTAAAATTAACGAATGGTTTGGTGAATTTTATGATATGATTCAGAAAGCTCTTTCAAAACCCAATTCAATTACAATGCAAGAATATTGGGATAGTTTATTTTCGTTCATTTCCTTAGCAGGTCTCTATGTGTCAGTATATGTCATAATGATTTTTTTTACTGCACATTATCTATTTAGATGGCGAACTGCGATGGTTGAGTGGTATCATTCAGTTTATGATAAGGCTTGTAAAATTGAAGGTGCAGCGCAAAGAGTACAAGAGGATACAATTAAATTCTCTCGTATAATGGAATCATTAGGAACAAGTTTAATAGAATCAATTATGGTGCTTATTCAATTTATTCCAATATTATTAGGATTATCAGTGGGTATACCAATATATTTTTTTGGAGACTGGGAATATGGATTAATAACTGGTGCTTTGTTATGGACTATTGGAGGAACAATTTTTTTAATTGGACTTGGATGGATTTTAAGGCTAGTTGGTGTTGAATATGATTTACAAAAAAAGGAAGCTGCGTATCGAAAACTCCTTGTCATTGCCGAAGATGATAATACTGTTCGTCCTAAAAATATTGAAGAATTGTTTCAAGACGTAAGATCTATACATTTTTTTAGTTTTATTAGATATTTATATTTTAATATTGGGCGAATGGCTTATATGCAGGCTAATGTTTTATCTGCATATGTATTTTTAGCTCCAGCTATAGTTGCAGGAGTTGTAACTCTTGGAGTAATGCAACAAATAATAAGGGCCTTTGGTAGAGTCGAAGGTTCTATGCAATATTTGCTAAGAGCATGGCCAACAATTATTGAGTTAGCAAGTGTTTATAGACGTTTACGAGAATTTGAGAACAAAATTTTATATAATTAATTTAAAGTTATATTTATGAATAAGCTATCTTTTGCAATAGGAATTTTGAGTTGGAAAGGATATGATAGTTTAGAAAATTCATTATTTTCATATAAAAAATATGGTCTTTCAAATATGACTGATCAAAAGTTTATTTGTCTGCCAGAATATTCAGACGAGGGTATGAAAATTGCAGAAAAGTATAGTTACAAGCCAATATTAGTTGATCAAAATTTAGGAATTCTTGGAGGCTTTAAATTACTTGCGGAAAATATGCCTCAGGGTCCAATTTTACTTTTAGAAAATGATTTAGAGTTGATTGAGAGTAAAAAAGAGACTTATTCACAATTACAAAAATCAATAAATTTATTGAATGAACATAAGTTAATTCAAGTGAGATTGAGGAGTAGAAAAAGTCCAGGGGAACCCTTTGTAGGATTAAAAAAGTACAAAAGTTATTGGTCAGATGATATAATTTCAAGAACTAAAAGATTTTTTAGACCTTTCAAAGCTAGCAGACTTATTGGAACTTCTATTTATTATCATAAAGAACCTGATAAAATTCACCCAGGCATTGTAAAAAAAATTGATAACAGTTTTTATCTGGTAACTAGCTCAATTTTGAATTGGGCTAATTTAGCAATATTAGTTGATCGAGACGTTTATTTAGAAAAAATAATAAAAACAGCAGAACAAATTAAATCTACAAAAAAAACTAATGGATTCAAAAATATTGAAATTGAGTTGAACAATTCGTGGTGGCGAAATAATGATTTTAAAATCCTAATTGCTCCAGGATTGTTCGAGCATAAACGTTTATCACATCGTGGTTATTAAATTTTTTTATTTTTTTTATTAATTTGATTGGCCCTGCCAATTGAAAGATTATTATTAGGTATGTTTTTGTTAAAAACACTTCCTGCACCCATTATCACATTATCGCCTATTTTAATTGGTGCTATTATAGTTGAGTTTGAACCAACAAAAGAATTTTTACCTATTCTTGTTTTATTCTTATTTTTGCCATCGTAATTACATGTAATTGTTCCTGCTCCGATGTTGGTAGAAGATCCAATTTCAGTATCGCCGATATATGACAAGTGGTTTATTTTCACTTTATTTGAAATCTTACTTTTTTTGATTTCAACAAAATTACCAATTTTAGAGTCGTCACCAATGATTGTTCCACCTCTGATCCTTGCAAAAGGTCCAATTATTGAACCTTTCTTAATTCTACATTCTTCGATGTGAGAAAAAGATTTAATTTCTACAAAGGAATCAATTACGACGTTGTTCCCAAAAACAACATTAGGCTGTATTATTATATCTTTTCCAAATTTAGTATCATAATTGATGAAAGTTGAATTTGGATCAATTAATTTTACACCATTCATCATAGCCTTATTTCGGATTAAATTTTGAGAAATACCTTCTGCAATTGACAAGTCTAGCTGAGTATTTATACCTATTATCTCCTCTTCATCAATTTCAATAAAAGATATATTTTTATTTTCTTTACTCAATATTTTCACAATATCTGTTAAGTAAAATTCGCCTGAAAGTGTATTTTTTTTAATTTTATTTAAGTGTGTTAAACAAGAACTATGTATACCCATAATTCCACCATTGCAGAAAATTGAAACTACTTCATTTTTTTTGCTATCTTTACACTCTATAATTTCACAAGGTTTTTTGTTGTTATCAAAAATTATTTTTCCATATTTATTTTTATCAAATTTTTTAAAACCAGTTAATACTAGGTCATTACCATTGTTTAAAGAATTGACAATTTTCTTAAGTGTCTTGGGTGTTATGAAGGGAGTGTCTGCAAAACATATAAGTACAGCGCCTTGAAAATCGTCGAGTAAGGAAGTTGCTTTTTTGACTGCATCTCCTGTACCCAGAGGTTTTTTTTGGATTGTCTTAATTACGTTCTTATTTTCTATATCAAATTTATTATACTCCTGAGGAACAACAATTATTGATTTTTTTATTCCAGCAGATTGATTAGCATCAATGACCCATTGAAGCATAGTCTTACCAGAAATTGTATGTAAGGGTTTAGGAATGTTTGAACGCATCCTACTTCCTTTTCCAGCACTTAATATAATTGAACAGATTTTCATAAAAATGTTATATCTCTAAAGTTTACAAATATAAAGCTTTAAAATGTATGATGAAAATTATATTAATTAAATTTACAAAAGAGGTGCGAAATGTGCGGTGTTGTTGCAGTAATCGGAAAACCAAATGCAAGTGAACTCGTTATTGAAGGATTGAAAAAACTTGAATATAGAGGATATGACTCTGCAGGCATTGCTTCAGTTTCTAAAGAGACCCTCCATATTATTAAATCTGAAGGTAAACTGATAAATTTAATTAATAAGTTAAGTGAAGTATCTCATTCAAATTTAAAATCTGATACTGCAATAGCTATGGGTCATACAAGGTGGGCAACGCACGGTAATGTTAGTGTTGAAAATGCTCATCCATTGACAAGTGAAAACAAAGTAGCTGTTGTCCATAATGGAATTATTGAAAATTATGAATTAATAAAAAACAAACTCGTTTTAGAGGGATATAGTTTTAAAAGCCAGACCGACACTGAGGTTTTGCCACACCTCTTTACTAAATATATCAAATTAGGAAATAATTTGTTGCAAGCAGGTAGGCTGGTTTTAAAAGATATTAAGGGCGCATTTGCTTTTGTTGCAATGAGTCTAGATTTTCCAGGTGAATTATTTGTATCTAGAAATTCGTCACCTTTAGCTATTGGTTTGGGTGACAAATCAAACTTTGTAGGATCAGACGCTCACTCAATAGATCATCTAACTCAAAAAATAATTTACTTAGAAGACGGTGATCATGCATTAATTAATTTAGAAGATGTTCAGATTTTTAATATGAATGATGAGAAAGTTAGTAGAAAAATTATCAATATAAAAGCTGAAATTGGTTTGATTACAAAAGGTGGTTATAGACATTTCATGGAAAAGGAAATATTTGAACAGCCATCAGTTATTCCTCAGACAATTTCAACATTTGTTAAAAATAACTCTGAAATTAAAATAGATCTAAATAAATTAGGATTTAAAAATAAAAATACATTACTTATTTCTGCAGCTGGGACAAGTTATTATGCTGCTATGGTTGGTAAATATTGGATAGAACAACTAGCTGATTTACCTGTTATAATTGACTTAGCATCAGAATATAGATATAGAAAACCATCTGTTTTTGGTCAAAGTGCTATGTTAGTTATCTCTCAGTCAGGTGAAAGTTTGGACACGCTTATGGCATTAAGGCATGGTAAAGATCTTGGATTAAATACTAATGCAATTGTTAATGTTGAAGGTAGTACAATAGATAGGGAAGTAGATTATAGTCTATATACTAGAGTAGGAGCTGAAATAGGTGTTGCAAGTACAAAATCTTTTACGTCGCAGTTGGTTATTTTATTTTTAATTGCTGTTGCTCTTGGAAAAAAATTTAACAATGTTACAACAGATCAAATGCAAAAAATTTGTTTAAATATATTAGCTTTGCCTAGCGCTATTGCAGAAATGTTAAATATAGCAAATGAAATAAAGTTGGTAGCTCAGAATATAAAAAATGCAAAGAGCATAATATTTCTTGGTAGAGGGCTTTTGTATCCTCTTGCATTGGAGGGTGCATTGAAGCTAAAAGAAATTAGTTATATACATGCTGAAGGTTTTGCAGCTGGTGAAATGAAACATGGTCCTATTGCTCTAATAGAAGACAATGTACCAGTTATTATGTTTTTAGTTTCAGATGGCAATGAAGATAAGGCAATTAGTAATTTGCAGGAAGCTTACTCAAGAGGCGCTAAGATTATTTTAATTGCGGACAAGAATTGTATCCAAAAGGCTTCCTTTGCTCACCATAAAATAGAAATACCAAATTTTGAAAATGATTTTAAGTCATTATTATCACCATTTCTCATGGCAATTCCAGCTCAGCTATTAGCGTATCATGTTGCTAATGAAAGAGGTACTGATGTAGATCAGCCTAGGAATTTAGCAAAATCAGTTACAGTGGAATAAATTCAAACGTACCTATCAAGATTATAAATTTTTTTTTAAGTTCAATATTTTGATTGAGACTAATCAATTAGGGAAATTTCAACTATCTAAGGAACGAATAAAAAGATTAAAATTAATCTATTCACTTCATAAAAATGGTTATACGAATAGAGAAATTTGTGACTTTTTAAATCGTAAGAAATTAAAAACATTTAGAACAAACAAAGATTACACACCAAAATTGATCTATATGACCATTAAAAAGTACGAAAACAGACTTTTAAGAAATAAATCAGTTTTAATAAGTATAAGGGAAGGACTTTATGTTACTCCGATGAACAAGTATATTAATAAATGATGTGGGAAGTTTATAAAAAATTCTTAATGATGGTAGTTGTTAGTATTATATTTGTTTTTGTAATATACTCATTATGAGGATTAATCATGAAATTATTAAAAAACATATTATCAATTTCCCTTTTAATGTTTGTTGTTGGTTGTAGTGGAACTGGTACTAAAAATTTAGGACTTATACTTCCACTAATAGAAGAAAAACCTAACAATAAAGTTTTTGTTACTAACCAATCTGGTTATGAAAGTTTAATGTCAAATTTTATAGTTCTTCTAAATGGTCAATCAATTGGAACTTTAGGTAGAAACGAAATTCTAGTGGGTAGTGGGAAAAGTGGAAAAAACACTCTTATGGTAGAGGGTAAAATTGACCCAGTAATGGGAGATAGTAATACTTATATTTTTGATAATAAAAGTAATGAAAATAGATACTTTATAATTAATGTAAATCAAAGGTTATTTCATAGAGTTCCAATCTTAAATGAAACAACAAAACAAAGTTTTATTAGTAATTTTAGATAGATAATGAGAAAAGAACTTAAATTATTCTTAATAAGTCTACTACTATGTTCTTTTTTTTATAAAACAACATATTCTGAAGAAAAAAAATTTAATTATGAACAACATAAAGAAAAACTCATTGAAAAAAAACTTTTACTAAATTCATTTAAAAAATGTGAAGAATATATTAATGAAACGTCAGTTGAATTGTTTTTAAATTGTAGTGACAAAAATGACAAAAAGAAATGAAACAAAATTATTTTTTAAAGTCATTAGTATTGAAACTTTATTTTGGGTTTTGTTAATTGTTGGTTCTGTTTACTATTTTTAAAATATAGGTAATTATGAATCCATTCTGTTACAGTAGAGTAGTTTTGAGTGGTGAAAACTCAGAACCAAAATATTCCAATTATTTGTGTTTTGTAGTCTCAGTTCAGACCAACAAATTGATGAGTGAATACGGTGGTATCGCGTACACTGAATCCCAACAACAGACCCATGACCTAATTAAATCACTTCATGAAAGTGGTCTGGGATACCGAAGAATTGCACAACATCTCAACTCAAAGAACATCACCACTCTTACTGGTAAGGAGTGGAAGGGTAATCATGTCTTCGCAGTCTTGAAACGATACAGACAAAGGGAAGAAAGGTTATCTAGAAGAGAGGAAGTATTTGAACCAGAGATTTCTAGGTTTGAGGTGAGGTGGGAAAGAAATTACTAGGGAAGTTCAGACCCCAACTTTGAAATTTGAGTGAAAAAATAGTATTTTATTAATTCATAATTTAAACAGTATTTTAATGTCTGACGGTGATGAAAAATACAATAGAACAGATGCAAAAAATTGCTGAAGAAAGGGGTGGAAAATGCCTTTCAACCATCTACGAGAATGCTCACAAAAAATTGGACTGGGAATGTTCTAAAGGTCACCAATGGTCAGCAACTGCTCATGGAGTTAAAAATCATTCTAATTGGTGTCCTATATGCAATGGAAAACAGAAACTTAATATTGAAGAAATGGTAAGAATTGCAAAGGAAAGCGGTGGGTATTGTCTCTCCAAAAAGTACGTGAACACTAGAACAAAATTAGAATGGGAATGTAAAAATGGACATAAATGGTGGTCAACTCCGAAATCGATAAGACGTGGGCACTGGTGTTCTGAATGCTATGGGAACACACCGTTAGATTTGAAGCAGATGCAAGAACTCGCAAAAAAAAGAGGAGGGAAGTGCTTATCGCAGGAATACGTAAATTCTAGCACTAAAATGGAATGGGAATGCGCTGACGGACATCGTTGGTGGCAAACACCCAACGCTATTAAGTCATCTAATTACTGGTGTCCGTATTGTAATTTCTATGTTGTAGAAGAGTGCCTACGTTATGCTTTTGAGCATTTAACTGGAAAACCATTCCCTAAGAAAAGACCTAAATGGTTAACTACTAGTTTGGGAGCAAGATTAGAATTAGATGGATATTGTGAAGAACTAAAATGTGCTTTTGAGTTTCATGGAGAACAACATTTCAAAAAATCGCAATTCTTTCAGAAATCTGAAGACGCCTTCAAAAAACAACAAATGAACGATTTAGAAAAGGCAAACCTATGCCTCGAGAATGACACCATTCTTTTCACATTTGACTACAGCGAAGACTTGTTCGACATGAAATCTCTTATCAAAAAACGTGTTGATAAGAACATAACACTGAAACCATTTTTTGAATTTTCAAAAGAAATAGATTTTGACAAAGTTCGAAATAATTTGAGTCAGATACGCAAACTTCGAGATGTTGCATCGTCAAATGGGGGGAAATGCAACTCTAAAATTTTCTTAGGAATGGATAAACATTACTCCTTCGAATGCACTGAAGGACATATCTGGGAGGCACGCGCTAGTGACGTAATTCATCAAAATACTTGGTGTAAAATATGCGCTGGTAACGAAAAACAGACAATTGAAGTGGCGAAAAAATTTGCAGAAAAAAGAGGTGGTTACTGCCTGTCTGAAAAATACATAAACAATAAAGCAAAATTAAATTGGCAGTGTTCAAAAGGTCATGAATGGCAACAATCGTTTCACGAAGTAAAAAATGGAGGAAGTTGGTGTCCCGTATGTGCCGGTAATCTGCCGTTGAGTTTGGATGATGTTAAAAAGTTGGCAACAAAAAAAGGTGGTCGCTGTATTTCAGAAGAATACCGTAATATTGACAGTAAACTTATGTGGATTTGCGCGAAAGGGCATAAATGGGAAGCATCAGCACATTCAGTGAAAGGGGGTAGTTGGTGTCCAATGTGCGCAGGAAATAGAAAGTTAGACATTGGTAGAATGCGTCAAATTGCAAAATCTAAAGGCGGAAAATGTCTTTCTCAAAAATACAGAAATAATAAAACACCGTTAGAATGGGAGTGTGATAAAGGACACCGCTGGTTTGCAAGACCAGATATGGTCAAAAATCAGAATTCGTGGTGTCCTAAATGCAAAGTAATTTCTTAAAAGTCTGCTTTAGAATGTTGTACCGTTAAGTGATGAGAACAGAAAATTTATTTAATTTTTTATCAATAAAAGTTACGCTAAACCCATAAAATATTGAGGTTTATTGTATGAAATTATGTGCTTGTGGTTGTGGAGAAAAAGTAAAATCTGCGACTGCTAGGTTTTTAACTGGGCATCACCAAAGATTGAAAGGGATAAATCCTATCCGTGATTACACTGGATATGACTGTAAGCACTGTGGTGAGAAATTAACAACAGACAATCATAGTAATAGGTCAAAACTTTCTTCAGACGTAGACCCTCGCAGACGTGCATGGAGAATATGCAAAGATTGCCTAAAAAATCAGAAGGCAAAGACACGCGATAGAGAACAATCAAGGGCATACAGCAAGAAATTTCATTTTGAAAAATGGGAACACACTCTATCTAACCAGTGTAGACGCAGAGCAAGAGATTACGGTGTAAAGTGTGAAATAACTCCAGAGATAATCCTCGACCTTTACCGCAAACAAAATGGGAAATGTTATTGGTTAGGCATTCCTATTTTTCCGTCAAAATCGGCAAAAAGTCTGAATCAACCATCGGTAGATAGGATTGAACCGACTGGTGACTATATTCAGAAAAATTGTGTTTTATCATGCTATTTTGCAAATATTGGAAGACGAAATACAAATGCTGGAGCGTGGCAAAAATCGGTAGAGAAATTAAAAAATGCAATAAGAGATAAATATGTCTCGTCCGAATAAATGGTTAAAATTATTTCCTAAAACCAAAAAGGTTGGAATAGCAACACACCATTATGTCAAATACTCTTGCTGCGGTATTGAGAAATGGTTAAGTGCCAGTGCAATCACCAAATTTAATGGCAATCCAATCTGTAGTCCTTGTGCAAAAAAGAAGAGATGGTCTGAGCATCGCCAAAAAGTAAAAAACTTTATACGCGAACGAAAAGATTTAGATGGAAATCCGATAACTCACTGTAAACATTGTGGTGTTGAATTTGATGAAAACAATATTCACTCAAACACTTATATTATCGCTAAAGCAAATTTCCATAGGTGTAAGCAGTGTGCAAATGAGCATAGAATAAAATGGAGAAACAAAGAAAAAGATGCTGAAACTAGCAAGAGGAGTAGAGAGACTTATTGGTATAAGTGGTTAATCCGTTCAGCAAAGAGGAAGCGTGTTGGCAAAAAATTAGTTCCAGTCTCAATCAATGAAGAATGGTTACTCTCTCAATTCCAAAAACAAGATGGTAAATGTTATTGGACTGGTGTTGACCTAGAAATAACTGATATTTCTAACCATCCTCTTAAACCATCATTAGATAGGTTGAATACCAAAGGAGATTATTCACCAACTAATACAGTGATAACTGCACTGTCTGTTAATATAGGTAGGAATGAAAACTCTGCTGAGGATTTTGTACGTTTTCTTAAGGAAGTTGCTAAATAGATAAAATTTTCCCATTAATTATCATTTTTAGAATGTATCTTTATTGCATTTATAGTTTATGTCGGTCGATTGATTTTCGGGGTAGGTTCTGCTAAATTTGTTAGTCAAAAGAAGAGGTCAGTTGATGAGTTATGTAGACCCAATACTTGCAAAGAGTACTAATGAAACAGACCCAAGAAAGAGGGTTGAAGCATTAGACAAACACTACGATAGATTACGAAGATACATTAAAATGGTGACTCGTGATGAAGGAAGAAATCTTATCATCAATGGTGATGCTGGAATGGGTAAGACTGAATTTGCAACTGACTTAATAGAAGAATATCAAAAAGATGAAAAAGTAGTTTGTGGTTTCATTAGTGGAACTATGTCTGCCGTTGGTTTGTATGAAAGTCTTTATCATCCTCGTCATACTTACCATATGTAATTATTGACCAATAGCGTATCCCATTAATCATACCTTTTCTTTTAAGATATAAGTTTTGTACATCTTGACATAAATAGGGACCTACATATCTAAATCCAATATAGAAAACCCTTTGCCTAGGTAATGGTTTTGTTCGTTTTTCTTTTTTAGGTAATATAAGGATATTATTCATTTTTATCTCCTGTATATTTCCAACCCAATTTTATCAGGGATTTAGTTAAGTGTAGAATTCTCTCTTTTCGGGACATTGTTTTTGGTATTTTTATTAAGTCAATATTTTGGATTTTAGGTTGAGATATAACAAAACCTTGCTTGAAGATAGGGTCATCTTCTTTAAGTTCTTTCCATATTATTTTTTTCATTGGATCCTCCGCTTTAGTACTTTAGGCGGGATGCCAAGGTGTACAAGTTGGTTATTAAATACCTTTAATCAGCATATCATAATTCAAACATATTTACCAAAGTTTTATCCACCACTTCTAAACTAAAATCAGACCAAACCTCTGGATACTCTCTTTCTAACTTTTCATCTTTTAGTCTTTTCTTCTTAACAATTGAATGAACATGATTACCTTTGAACTTTTTCCCACGAACAGATAGATACCCTTTCTTGTTTAACCAATTTGCAATCTGGTCAAAGGTCTTTCCTTTTTCTCTTTGTTCAGTAATTGTCTCATAGAGAAAGAATTGATACTGTAAATACTGAGGAACATTAAAAGGTGGACGACGGTAGGTTATGCTAAAACAGAAAATAACATCTCCTGAAGAAAACTCCCACCTACACCGCACAAACGATACTGTGGAGTAGTTCGGCAAGGGAACGACAGGTTAGGGTGAAGTTAGATGTTAAGTCAGCAATTAAAAACCCTTCATTACAGCTTCCTTTTGCAACTGTAGAATTAATCATTGATTTTACTGTATCTTTTCGACCCTACAGAGTGATAGGGCAAGTATTCTTTAGGTATGAGTTTCTGATTTTAGCAAATAGATTTCTAGAGACACGCTAAGTTGAAACAATTTAAAAAACAAACTATAACTTATATAATTATATTTTATGGAGAAATAAAATGTCTAAGGTGCTCATTCATATTCATAGTGATTTAGAATTCAAAAATAAAGTAACATTAGGTTTAATGGTTGCTCTTGCTGCAGAAAAAAGTGGGCATGAAGTAACTCTCTTTCTCGCGGCGGACGGTGTGCACATACTAAATTGCAAACGTGCTGGTGAAATAGTTGGTCAGGGTACTGGAGATTTATATGAACATCTTGAAAGTTTAAAAAATACAAACGCAACCATATTTGTATCAGGAATGTCTGCCAAGGCACGGGGTTACGATGAGACACTTCTAGAAGGGTATAAAGCAGAGTTTGTCATGCCTGACAGACTTGTTGAAGAGTCAATTAAATCGGATAGCGTCCTCTGCTATTGAGATTATTAACCAAAGTCTTGTCATAAATATCCAAACTAAAATAAGAACGAACCCCAGGACATTCTCTTTCTAATTTCTCATCTTTCAGTCTTTTCTTCTTAATAATTGCATGAACATGATTACCTGTGAATTTCTTTCTCCGAACGGAAAGATAACCTTTATTGTCTATCCAGTCTGCGATTTGGTCAAACGTCTTTTCCTTTTCTTTTTGAGTAGTCATTGTTTCATAGAGGAAAAATTGATATTATGAATATAGAAGAACATTTAAGTGTAAAGTTCTCTAAGTGATAGTAAAGTTTAAAGTCAGGTAAGTTGGGAAAAATACCTTTTTACAAAGCATAAACTATACAGTTGAATGATAGGGTTAGATGGCTTTTAGATAATCTCAATTATCAAATTTTTATTTCATTTACAGTTAAGATTATCGTATTTCATCTTAAGAAAATAAGATACTCAAATTAACAACAAACATTCCATGAACTTATCAAAGAAAAATTCAATTTTAGAAATGGGTTGTAGTAGAATTTCAAAATTCCTAAATAGTAATAATTACAAAACATTTAGTAGTCTAGAATGGATATCAAAGTTATTTTATATGAATAGATAAAAATATTTAAAAAGATTGAAAAGATTCAAAGATTATAAAATAATTAACTTAAAAGAACATATAGTAATAAGGTCAGTTAGAATTTTGAGAATTTAATAATGAAAAATTTTTTTATAATAACTTTGATACTTTTAATACAATCATTTCCATCTTTTGGTAGTGTTGATGGTAAAGGAATTATTTGTAAGTGTTTAGACTGTAAGTTTGAACATTTAGATCCTTCTTCATATATGCCAAATAATATACCAACAGAAATTGGATTTCATTTTAAAATTAATAAAGTAGCCATTTACTATATAAGAAAAATTGGTGATAAAATTAAGGTAGGAGAGAATATTCAAACAACTCTTCGAAAGAAAAAAAGATTTTTGTCTGATGAAAATAAAATTAAATGGACCTATAAAGATAGTTTAAATATTTATGCTTATTCCTTAGATAGAAAAACATTAATTTTGAGTAAGATGAATATTACAAAAACAGAAATATATAATACTAGAGAGTGTGAGCCGTTTTCAGAAATTGAATTTTTTAACAAAATGAATAAATTATCTGAAAATTATCAAAATGTTTATGATAACAAACCTAATAAAAATAAAATCTAGATGAGAAAAGAAATTAAATTAATTCTTATTATTTTTTTAATGCTTTTATTTACTTATAAAAAAACATATTCAGAAGAAAAAAAATTTAATTATGATAATCACAAAAAAATACTTATTGAAAAAAAACTATTATTTAATTCGTTTAAAAAGTGTGAAGAATATATCAATGAAACATCTGTTGAATTATTTTTAAATTGTAGTGATAAGGAAAAGTCAAATAAAAAATAAATGAAAATATTTTATAAGCTAATTAGTTTTGATTCATTTTGGTGTGTGTTAATTATTGGGATACTCTTTTTAGTTTAAAAAAGACATTATTAGTAACCTAACATTTCATTCTAAATAAAGACCGTTACTATAGAATTACTCTTTGATAAATATTTTTAAATATCAGCAAGATTAATTAAGGTTGGTATATTTTTTTTAAATTTAAAGAAACCTTTAGTAGCATAAGGGAAAGCATTACGATCCCAATCTCTTAAGAAAAATTTATATTGAATATTAAATTGTTTTAATTTCTTTTTGAATTTTTCAACATTAAAGATTTTATTCCCTACAGTTTCATATGGTACGATTAGATTTTTTATTTTTTTGTTAGTTAACCAATCAAAAATTTGATTAAAATTTTCAGTAATTTCGAAATTTTTATTATTATTTGTAATATCTTGTATAATATTCTTGTTGAATTCATTTACCAATTTATTCTCATGTTCAGTCGTGTAAACACAACATTGATAAGCTATTTTTTCGTTTTCAAAGATCTGATTCAGGGATAAATCATTTCTATTTAAAATAATTCCTAAGTTATCAAAATTTTTGAATTCAAATTTATCAGGTTCTATAAATGGTAATACATGACTACTGTTCTGTTCATTATAATTTAAGTCTACCTTTTCACTAAGTTGACCAATGGGATTAAATCTTCCATCTGTAAAGTAGTTTATGTTATCTGACATTGCTAAGTATGGCTTATTGATTGTTTGCAAACCTGCCACCCACCTCCAACCTAATGTATTTGACGCAGGACAAAAATCTAGTAAATTTCTTCTAAAAAATTCTGCTCCAGATTCCCAGCTATAACCTAAGGTAAAAATCCAAATACTAGCAAACCACATTCGAGAGTGATTGTGCAAATATCCAGTATCAATTAATTCTTCTTTCCAATTATCAAAACATTTTATTCCAGTTTTTTGTGGCGTTTGTTGATATCTACTAGTATCTAAATATTTATAATAGATCCAAGGATGCGATTCTAACCAACCTCTCCAGTAAGTTCTCCAGAAAATTTCTTCAATAAATTTTTCAATATTTTTTATATTATTTTTACTAAATGCGATTTTTAATACTTCTTCTTCACTTATAAACCTTGTTCTTAAATAAGGAGAGAGTTTAGAAACATTTTTATGAGGAGGACCGTAGTCAAAATTTCTTTTTTTTGAATAACTTGATAGTTCCTTTTCACTAAAATTTATAAATTTTTCAATTATCTCAGATTTTTTTGTAGGAAACATTTTCATTTAATTAAACATTCATAACTAAAGAATAGGAAAAAAGTAAGATTAATATAACTATTATAGTTAATAATCGCCTTAAAAATAAATACCAAATCGGAAATTTAAAGTATTTTGTAACAAATTCATCAACAAATTGAACAATGATATAACATATAGCTAATACAATAATTGTTATGTTGTGGTTAAAAATCAATATTAAGCTACTCCACAATGAGGGAATAATTGACCAGCATATGATGTATGTTTTAACTTTGTCTGGTATTAAATTTTTATGACTGTCATTGAGGATAATTCCCCAATAAACCGCACCTAAGAATGTTAAAATAATTGAACCATAATATTTTGGTAAATTGATTACAAAAAATAAATTATCTTTATTTAACAAAAGATCAATTAATCCAAAGAAAAATGGTAACAAACCCAAAATACTCAAAATAATAATTAGTTTTGAGTTTATATTTTGAAAATAAAAATTATTTAAAAAATTCATTACTGATACACATATTTTATATTAAAATTATTTTATTATATAACATAATATTTTATTTATAGTTTTCGAAAAGTAGTTTTATGAATATATGTACAGTATGCAAAAGTTCTAATATTGATCTTTTTTTAAAATTAGGAAAATTACTTTATTGGGGATGCAACGTTTGTGGTTCAAAATATTTAGATCCTAAAAATTATGTATCTAATAGTGACGCAAAAAAACATTATTTAAAACATAATAATTCAATAACTGATCTAAACTACAAAAATTTTCTCTTAAAATTAATTGAACCGGTAAAAGATAAAATTTCAACTGTTGACATAGGCTTAGATTATGGTTGTGGGTTTGCTCCTGCTTTAGCTAGTATATTTAAAAGTTATGGATTTAAAGTAGAATTATATGATCCTTTTTTTTTTCCTAATAAAGACGTTTTATTAAAAAAATATAAGTTTATTACTTGCTCTGAGGTAGTTGAACACTTTTTTAACCCCTCTGATGAATTTGATAAAATCAATAATCTTCTAGATAATAATTCTTGGTTTGGTGTAATGACTACGTTTTTACCAAAGGATGAATTGTTTGAAAATTGGTATTACAGAAGAGATCCAACACACGTTGTTTTTTATAAAAAGAAAACTTTCCAACACATTGGATATCAAAGAAATTGGCAAGTTTTTTTCCCATCAGAAAATATAGTTCTTTTTTATAAAAAATAATTTAAATTTAATTACTATGTGTTAAGAGTATTCACTTAAAATATAAGGCTAATTTGATGAAAAAATTAAGAATAAAAACTATTTGTGGTATTGAAAAATATAACAAATTAAAAAAAAATAAAACGGTTATAGGCAAAATTCGTTTTTATTGGTTTAATTTATTTGCAATTCTAAGAGATTTAAATAAATAATGAAAAAAAAATCAAAAGATGAAAAAACTCTTTTTGATGGCGATGATTACCTTTTCAAAAAATATTTAAAACATTGTAACATTTACTTTGAATATGGCGTTGGTGATTCAACTATTTGGGTGTTGGAAAACACTTCATCTAGAATAATATCAGTAGATACAGATAAAAAATGGATTAATAAAGTTGATGTATCTAAAAATAAAAAAAGAATAGATATTAATTGGATTAATCTTGGTGAAATAGAAAATTGGGGTAGACCTAAAACCTATGAATATAGGATGCATTTTATTGATTATATTACCAATGTTTGGACTTTTAACCTAAAAGCTGATGTAATTTTAATTGATGGTAGGTTTCGTGTAGCTTCCTTTTTATATAGCCTCATCAATGCAAAAGAGGGTAGTATAATAATTTTTGATGATTATATAGGTAGATCTCACTATCATGTCGTTGAAGAAATATTAGAAGTCTACAATAAATGTGGTCGCCAAGTTGTTTTTAAAGTTCCTAAAGTATTTAACAAACATTTAGCGGAAGAGCTATTACAGAAATTCATGTATGTTATGGATTAGTTATTTATACTTTGACCTAAAGCTCTTGTGATAGCTTTAGGTTGATATTTAAAGTCACCAAGATTTCTAAAACTAAATGTCAAATAAACAGAGTCTTCAGGTAATATATCTCTGTCGGCAACTCCACCAGTACTTTTATACTCAAATAAAATAGTTAAGCAGTTCTCAAACATATAACCAGTGCCAGTATATTCTAATCCTAGTGTCTCAGATATTAGTTCTTCGTCATTATTTTTCATATCATATGTTCTTGAATAACTTGTTTTCCAATTTGCAAAGTTTTTTGATAAACCTAACGCTAATTCTTCTCTATCATTGTTATCAGAAACAAATTCTTTATTAACTGATCTGTGATTAGCAGAATATGACCAACCATCAATAGATCCATTGAATTGAAAATCAGAAGTGTCAGATTTGAAATCATGATGATTATAAAGAGAAAACCAAGAGAAATTATACATTTCACTTACATTCCAACTTATTGTATTAATTATATGTGATTGCCTATCTTTATTAGCAATTGAGATATTTTTTTGAGTTCCGCTTAATTTCTGGCTTTGACCAACGAAAAAATTGAAATCACCAAAAGTTTCACTCATTCCTAGAATAGTAAAACCAAAATTCAATCTATCGTTTGGTTGTATATTATCTCTTCCTTGATATTGATTATTTAAAAATAAGTTAGCTTGATCTAAAATAAATTCTGATGAATCTCTATTAGGCACTTCATCTGTTCTATTTGTGGCAACGAGGGAACTTATTTGAATCTTGGGCTCTATGATAAAACTTGAGGTTTCATTGATAAAATCAAATTGGTTACTTGCAGCAATTGAAAATCCAGATGAAATTCTATCAATATATCTATTATCGTTAGTGTCGTTTGTTGGTCTTCCTTGTATAGAATATAAATCCAGCCCTATATTAGCATCAGCGTCTAATAAAAGATTTTGAAAATACAATTTTTTATTAATATTTCCAAATCCAGACCATCTTTTAATATCATAACTTTCATCATTATATATTGAATGAGCATTAAGCTTAATGTCATAATTATAACCATACTTTTTATTAGTGTTAAAAATGTGATGGGATACTGATGGAGCTAGAACAGGCTCATTATTACTACTTGTTTCATCAAGGTTTTGAATATTGTAAATTTCAATATTTGATATTGAATTATTATTTATTTTTTTTAATTCAATATAACTTTTGTAACTTGTATCATCATCAAAGCCATACCTTCTCATAAATGTTTCTTGATCAGCATATTTCCCTTCGATTGTCATATCCCAATTATTTTTTAAAGAAGTTGACGCTTTTAAATTTACAGCAAATACATTATCACCATTTGATTTATTAGTATCTAAATTACCATTATATATATTAGTTTCTAGAGATGTATTTTCATATTCTTTCCTAATATTTAATTGATCCGCATGACCTGTTTTACCATTTTGATGAGTAGTAAATGTCATATCCCATGTTGGGTCATTTTCAGGGGCGAAATAATATGGAACTTTAATATGAAATCTATTTCTATTTGAATAACCATAGGTGGGAGTCAAAAAACCTGACCTTCTTTTAACTGTCCAGTCAGGAAAACTTAAATATGGTAAGTAATATACAGGTAAAGAAAATATTTTCATTACTGGGTGCTTGAGGTAAATAGTTTGTGTTTTTGGGTCATGATGAATTTGTTTAGATTCTAATCTCCAAATAGGTGTTTCTTGTTTTTTTAAATCACAATCACAAGCTGTATACACACCCTCGTTAAAGAAACTTTCACCAATATCATTTTTTTTGAAATTTTCAGCACTTACACTTGATTTATCTTCTAATTTTCCAAAAAGTGGAATTGCAACAACTGACTTAAATTCGTTAGTTAAAACTACTTTATTAGATTCATATATAGATCCGTCTTTTTCTCTTAAGATAACTTTACCTGTTGCTATGGCCTTATCAATATTTTGATCGTAAACCACCTTGTCAGCAATAATTTTCCTATTTTCATTTACTATTACAACATTTCCTGATGCAGTAACTATTTTGTTTTTTTCGTCAACTTTTATTGTATCACTTGTAAACTCTACATCTTTAGTATTTGGAGATAGATTATTTTTGGTTTCTCCAAAAGATTTACCGGAGAAAATTATTATTAATGTAAATATTATACTTAAAATTTTCATTATTACTTACTTCATTATTAAAAATAAAATTAATTTTTTAATTAGATATAATTTAAAATAGTACTTTTCCAGGGTTCATTATTCCTTGTGGATCTAATTGATTTTTTATTATCCCCATGATTGAATATGCTACTTCATCTTTATGAGTTTTTAAACTATCTTTTTTTAACAGGCCTATCCCGTGTTCTGCAGAAAATGACCCATTATAGTTGTGGACAATTTTATAAAGTTCTTTTGTCAATTCTAAACTCTTTCCATCAAAGCCGTCGGGTAAAGATCCATTTCCAAAAACATTATAATGAAGATTACCGTCACCTAAATGACCAAAATAAATTGTTTTAAGATTAGGTAAAAAATTAGTTATCATAATTTGTGCTTCTTTATGAAAGTTTTCAATTGATTCAACTGGTAAAGATATATCATGTTTTAGACACTTTATTAGATTTGAGTTTTCGAGCTCTTTTTTTTCTGACTCAGCGGCAGCTTCTCTTATAGACCATAAGGCTCTTTTTTGATTTTCATTTATACAAATGGTGGCATCAGAGATTAAATTAACTTCAAAACATTCTTCTAATACATTTTCAATTGATTTTATAATTTGAATTTCTCCATTTTCATTTGGAGTAATCTCATTTTTTGAAAAACTAGAAACATCTATTAAAACACCCATCTCAGGCATTTTTTCAAGAGGCATAACAATGTTATTAATATTATTTTTTGCAACTTCCCAAAAACTTTTTGGCATAAGTTCAAAAGATTCAATTCTATCTGGGAAATGAGATTTGAAAGTATTTAACAACTTAACCGCATTAGAAATTTCATTTGCTTCTACAAATAAGGTTGTGATCATTTTAGGTAATTGGAAAAGCTTTAAGGTGGCAGCTGTAATTATTCCAAGTGTTCCTTCAGCCCCAATAAAAAGATTTTTTAAATCATAACCAGTATTATCTTTTTTAAGTTCTGAAATTAAGTTCATGATTTTACCATTTGGTAAAACAATTTCTAGACCAAGACAGAGTTCTCTTGTGTTTCCATACTTTAAAACATTCACACCACCAGCGTTAGTAGATAAATTACCACCAATCATACATGAACCTTGAGCCCCTAAACTGAGTGGAAAAAACAAATTTTCCTTTTCTACAACATCATGGATATGACTTAAAATAACACCGGATTCAACTGTTATTGTTTGAGATTGTTTATTAAACTGACGAACTTTATTCATTTTTTCAAATGAAATTACAATAGAGGTTCCACTATTATCTGGTGTTGCTGCTCCACAAAGACTTGTATTTCCGCCCTGAGGCACAACCGCAATTCTGTTTTCATTAGCAAGTTTCAAAATACTGGAAACTTCATTCGTGTTAATTGGTTTTAATATTGCTGCAGCATCGCCCTTATATTGACCTCTCCAATCTTGAACATATTTGATATGATCTTTTTTTGTGAATATTGGATTATGTTTTAAATTTAGTGATTTAATTTTCGTTTCTAAACAAGTATTATTCATTTTTCCCTAATTCTGATAAGAAGCTCGTATTAATCTATCATTTATTGCAATACCAATACCCTTCATGGGAATAGGCATAACTTGTATATTTTTAACTCCAAATGAATCTAAATATCGCAGACCAGAATATAACAAACTACAAGCTTGTAATAAATTTCCACTAGGGCTTAAGTTAAACATAATCTTTTCTTTCTGCAACGTTTTTGGAACATTCCCAAAAATTAACCAAGCACTATCATCAATCTTAGATTTTTGGTTTATATAGACATTAGCTTTTGGCGAATAATGACTTTTCATTAGCCCAGGTGATATGAATTCATCAAAATCTTGAGGGACTAAAATGTCTGAATTAAATATATTTGAAATCATTTGGGATGTTATGTAACCATGTCTCAGTATAATTGGAAGATCTCCTCTACAATCAACTACTGTTGATTCAATTCCTACTTCACATGATCCATAATCAATTATTTTAGATAAATTCCAATTTTTTCCTTTAAACTTAGGTCCAAAATCCACTTTTACGTGATTGATTTCTGTTGGACTTACACCACCAGATTTGTTTGCACTTGGTGCTAAAATAGGTATTTTTATCTGTTCCAATAGTTCTCTTGCTATGGGATGTGATGGCACTCTTATAGCTATTGTACTTTTACCTTGGGATAATAACTTTGCTAAATTATTTTTTTTTGTCTGTAAAATTATTGTTAATGGACCAGGCCAGTATCTTTCTGTTAAGATATTACCCGTTCTTGTAAATTCACCATATTTTTCAGCTTCTTTTTTGTTAAAGGTGTGTACAATTAACGGGTTATTAGATGGTCGGTTTTTTGCATTATATATACTTTTAATTGCTTTTTCACTATTACCTATAGCTCCTAGTCCATAGACGGTTTCAGTTGGAAAAACTACTAAATTTCCTTTTTTTAATTCAGTAATACTCTCGTCTAAATCTTTTTTATAACTATTATAGTTTTGATTTTTTAATCTTATTAAAAATGTATTTGGTATATTTTGTGTTTTTCCATGGGCTAAAAAAATATTATTCAGGAACTTTGTCTTTCCATATTTAATTTCAATACCAGAATCAGAAATTACATTACCACCAGCAGATTTTAAAATACTATGACCTGCTGCAATATCCCATTCCATAGTAGGTGATGTTCTTGGATAAAAATCTACCTTGCCTTCAGCTAAATTACAAAACTTGATACTAGATCCTACGTTTTGATCTGATATTGGTTTAACAAAAGACATCCAGTCCTCTAATTCTTTTGATCTATGATTAAAGCTACTTAAAGTTTTAAGTTTTTTGTAATTAATTTCAGTACATTGTATTATCTGTGAATTCTTGAAATTTTGACCTTTTTCTAATCTCCATGCCTTATTATTAAAATTGTACCAAATTGTTCCTGTTGTTGGTTGAGCAATTAAACCAAAAATAGGTGAGTTGTGTTTTACAAGAGCAAAATTAACAGTAAAATTTGGGGATTTGTTTATAAATTCTTTTGTTCCATCTATAGGATCAATTAGCCAAAAATATTTGTTGTTTTTAAAAATATGTTTTGAATTATAAAGTTCTTCACTAATGATTTCTATATTTGGGAATAACTTTTGTAATCCATAAACGGCAATATTATTAACTTCAACATCAGCTTTTGTTAATGGCGAATTATCATCTTTATAATTTACCGATTTTTTATCAAATTTTTTGAAATGATGAAGAGCACATTCATTACATTTTTTTGCTAATTCAATTATTTTTATTATTTTATTTTTAGTGATCATGATTTTGAAGATTTCATCTTAATTTTATTATAAAAATGCCAGAGGAACAAGGCAGCCGCGCCTCTGTAAGGTTCCCAATTTTTTCCTAATTTTTCCATTTCAACTTGATTTGGTCTTCTAATTAAATTCGTCAATATTTTTACTGCTTCTTGAAGTGCCAAGTCAGCTGACGGCCAAGCATTTACATCTTGTAAGGCAAAGATTTTGAAGTTGTTAATCGTCCATTCTCCAATTCCTTTGATTGGAAGTAACACATCGGTTACCTTTTCACTTGATAGTTTATCTAGGGAACTTATGTCCAGATGTTTGTTTATTGACAATGTAGCTAAATTTTTAATATAAAATGATTTTTGTGTAGATAGCCCATAATGCTTTAGTTCTTCAATACTGGCTTTCGATAAAATCTCTTCGTCTAAAATATTATTTTGAGAAAGTTTTTCGTATATTTTTTTTGCAACATTTGTTGAAATTTGCTGACCAATTATAATTTTTGCAATGCTTTCAAAATTTTTTTTAATAGCACGATTTTCTGGTAAACCAAATTCTTCAAATATTTTTTTGAAGTTTTTATCTGTTTTTGTGATCTCGTAAAATGCAGTCAGCATTTTACTATTCCAATTTAAATTCATATCTAGTAATTTTACAATTAAAAATTACAATTAACATAAAGATGAGTTATTTTGAAAGAAAATATAAGAAATAAAAAAATATGGGATCTCCCTTTAAGACTATTTCATATAAGTTTAATTTTTCTTATAATAGGTTCTATATCTTCAGCAAAAATGAATATGTTAGAATTACATCAGTATTTTGGTGTAGCACTGATAGGTTTGGTTTTTTTTAGAATTTTGTGGGGATTTTTTGGCACTTATTATTCGAGATTCACAAGCTTTAATCTTTCAATTGTAGATACATTATCCCAATTTTCAAAAACTAATGACATTACATCAGTTAGGACACCAATAGGATGCTATTCTACTATAATAATTATGATGGTTTTATTAACAATATCTGTGTCTGGGTTGTTTTCGAGTGATGATATTCTTTATGACGCACCACTGTCGTTTTTAACACCAAATCTTACAAGTGATTGGACCTATATTCATAATATTCTTCATTATTTTTTATATACATTAATTGGAATTCATATCTTAGCTATTTTGTATTATCAAATTGTAAAAAAAATGAAAATTATAGAAAGAGTTCTGGATGGTTATTCAAGAATTGAAAAAATAAACATTGTTTCAATCAATGAAAAACCATTAATTGGTATTTTTTTATTATTAATTTTTACATTTTCACCTATTTTAATTTTACTATATTTTAATTAACTTATCCAACATCAGGTTTAAATCCAGCTGCTTCAATACCAGAAATAGCAGCAATTTCATCATTATCGGATGTATCTCCTGATATACCTACAGAACCTATAATGTTATTATTTTTGTCTCTTATTAAAACTCCTCCAGGTACTGGAACTAATTCACCATTTGTTAGTGCATTTATAGCATTAATGAAATAAGCTTGTTGTTCTGCTCTATTAAATAATGCTCTTGATCCCATTCCCATTTGGAAAGCTCCATTTGCTTTACCATGTGCAATCTTAAAACGTAAACTACTTATTCCATCTTCTCCTAAACATGCTTTGATTGCACCACGATGATCTAAAACTACAACCATTATAGGATTAATTTTAATTTCTCTTGCTTTTTTAATAGAGTTTTGGATTATCAAATTTACTTTTTCTAGGGTAATGTGTTCCATAATTATCTCTGACATATAAATTCTCCATATTGGTTTATAAATTTTAAATTTTTTTTAACTTATATACTTATTTATGCTATTAAACTTAAATCTTCTATATTTAAATTTTAAATAAAACAAAATGTCACCTAAATCAAATTATCTTAATTTTTTAAAACTAAATGAAAAAAAACTAAATACACCTGATGTTAAAATTGTAACTGCTTTTTACAAATTTTTTGAAGTTTCAGATACCGTTGCATTACAAAATTCATTAAAATCAATTTTCAATAAGACTGAAATTAACGGTACAATTTTAATAGCAAAAGAAGGTGTTAATGGAACAATAGCAGGAACAAAAAATGAGATTACAGTAGCATTAGAAAAACTTTGGTGTTTAGATTTTTTAATTGATTTAGAGCCTAAATACTCGTTAGCCTATAAAAATCCTTTCTTCAGAATGAAAATAAGACTAAAGAAAGAGATTGTTACAATTGGATTGCCAGAAATCTCACCCAAAAAGTTTGTTGGAGATTATGTTAAGCCAGAAAATTGGAATGATTTAATATCAGATAAAAATTTGTTGTTAATTGATACAAGAAATAGTTATGAAGTATCAATAGGCTCTTTCGAAAATGCTGTAAATCCAAATATAAAAAATTTTAGAGAATTCCCAGATTGGGTTAATAAAAATTTAATAAATAAAGATCCTGAAATTAAAAATAAAAAAATTGCTATGTTTTGTACTGGTGGTATTAGATGTGAAAAATCTACATCTTATTTAAGGTCTCTTGGTTTTGAAGAAGTATATCATTTAGAGGGTGGAATTTTAAAATATCTTGAAAAAATTCCAAAAAATGTAAGTAAATGGAATGGAAGTTGTTTTGTATTTGATTATAGAGTTTCTGTTGATCACAACTTAGAACTAGGTCATTATGAAATGTGTTTTGCTTGTAGAATGCCAATAAGTCAAAATGATAAAATGCATAAGTATTTTGTCCAGGGAGAGAGTTGCCATCATTGTTTTAAATCTTCAAACGATAAACAAAAAAAGAGATTTAAAGAACGCCAAAAACAAATTGAACTTTCCAGAAAAAAAAATGAAACCCACATTGGTAAAGTTAGGTCTTAATTTAGTTAAATAAACTAAGAACTGTTTCTGGAGGCCTTCCAATAACTGATTTGATTAACTTATTATTTTGATATTTACAAATTATTGGCCTTTGCAATAAAATAGGATATTTATAAATATAATTAATTATTGCATCTTTAGACAAATCTTTTTTTGTTAATTTTAATTCTTTATATGAACTTTCATTCGTTCTTATTATTTCGTCTTCAGATATTTTATTTAAGCTAAGTATGGATTTAAGTTCAATAATATCAATTCCATCTTCTAAGTATTTTATTATTTTAAAATCTTTGGTTTTGGAATTGAGAATTTCTAATGCTTTTCTGGATTTTGAACATTTTGGGTTATGATAGATATTAAAACTAATCTTTTTCATAACAACCCCCCATTGCCCATATCATTAATGTCCTCTGAAGAAATTTTTAAATCACATAATTTTCTCCATAAGATCCAATCAACACCATTTTCTTTTTTTGATCTGGCGCATCCAGGCATGCCAATTATTGAAATATGTTTGTTTGAAATTTTAATATCAGCTAGCAGAATTAAATTTCCAGGTTCAACTGGCATTCCTAAACGTAAAATAGTACCATTAATCTGAATTATTGACTGCGGTATTATATCATTAATGTCAGATATAGCAGATGTGCCAAATATTAAAATTATATCTGCATCTTCATTAACACTTTTTTTTAATTGCTCACATATAGATTTAATTTCATGAGAACATTTTTTTTCATTAATTTTATTAATTCCACAAGATGACAATCTATCCTTTGTAACTTCTAAAGTTTTTTCTAAAATTTTTGTACGAGTATTTTCATTAGTTGTTTGAATAAGATGAATATTTTTTTTTTGAAAAGGTGAAATTTTAAAACAATCTTCACAAATATTCATTATATCTTGAAGATTATGTTTTTTAATTCCAAAAGGAATAGCTTTAATTGATGCAACCACCTGATTTTTTTTTACCTTTGAATAAGCTCTTAAAGAAGCTATTCCAATGTCATTTGTTACGGAATTGATAGAAAGCAGTTGGTTTGGTTGAAATATTATTATTCCATCAACACTTGATACTAAGTTGCATCTTCCATTTTTTGGTTCTTGAGTTTTAATATTTGATTTCTTCGTAGTAATAATCTTTTTTGATATCTTATGAACTGCTGAGTTTTCATCAATTTCATCGTCATCCAACTTAGCACATTTTATGCTTTCAACGTTATTTAACAATAAAAGATCAAGTAAATTTTTGTTGATAACTGTTCCTTTTGAAATTTTTATTTTATTTTTATCTTTATAAATTTCTATTGAGGATGATAGAATTCCGCCTAAAGATGACCCTGTTTTCACTTCACCAAAAAACATTTGTTTCCTTATTGATAGTTTCACAGCTTAATAACATATAATATCTCAACAAAAATGTTAAATAATTTGACTTATATATATAAAAAATCTTGACGATATGACTTTCTAGAGATATCTAGACAATTATAAATGTATGGGGCTGTAGCTCAATTGGGAGAGCGCCTGCTTTGCAAGCAGGAGGTCGTCGGTTCGATCCCGTCCAGCTCCACCATATTTAATATATTTTAAAAGGTGAGAGTGAATTATGGCTGTACCAAAAAGTAAAATTACCAGATCCAGAAGAGGAATGAGACGTTCTCATGATTCCTTAAGCCCAGACGCGTATGTTGAAAGCAAAGATACTGGTGAACTACATAGACCTCATCATATTGACCTTAAAACGGGTATGTATAAAGGCAGACAAGTATTAAATGTTAAGTCAAAGACCTAACTTTATAAATTTTATCAAAATATTTAAGGTAAATGAATGTCTAATAAAAAAAAAGATGAAGTTAAAATAGATAATTCTATTTCTGAAACAAAAAACTCAAACAATATCAAAGTTTACAAGGATCCTTTATTTAACATAGGCGATATTGTTAAACATCGTATTTATCCTTTTAGAGGAGTAATTGTAGATGTTGATCCTGAATTTTCCAATACTGAAGAGTGGTATCAATCCATACCTGCAGAAATTAGACCCTCCCGAAATCAGCCTTATTATCATCTGATGGCTGAAAATACAGAAACTTTCTACACAGCTTATGTGTCTCAACAAAATTTAGTAGATGATGGAGAAAATGGTCCTCTTGAACATCCAGACTTAGATGAAATTTTCAGTGGTATGAAAAAAGGAAAATATCACTTAAGAAATGAAGTTAGAAATTAATTAACTTTAATCTTTAATTAGTACTATAAGTGTACTATATAAATTACATGATAAAACTTAGCAAGATGACCGATTACGCTGTCGTTTGCCTCGGCACTTTAGCTCGCAGACCTGGGTATTCTATGTCGGCTAATGAATTATCAAAAGAAACTGGACTAGCATTATATACAGTTCAAAAGTTATTAAAATTACTTGTCTCAAAAAGTGATTTTGTTAAGGCAAATCGTGGAGCACTTGGGGGTTATATGATAAGCAGAAATTCTTCAGAAATTTCAGTTGTAGAAATTATAGAAGCACTTGATGGACCAATAACTTTAACATCATGTGTTGACAATTCTGAGAGTTTTTGTGAATCCAGCGACATTTGTTTTTTAGGTGGAAAATGGAACAAAATTAATGAGATTATTAGAAAATCTCTTAATGACGTATCTTTAAAAGAGCTTTTAAGTTATGAAAATCCATTTTTAATAGATGATAATAAAGATGCTTTGATTGATAGAATAAATTAAAAGGAAATTACATGGTTGCTACTCAAGAAACAATTGATAAAGTTAAGGAAGTTTCTAGTACTTATAAATATGGTTTTGTTACTGACCTTGAAGCTGAAAAAGCTCCACTTGGTCTAAGTGAAGATATTGTTAAGTTTATTTCACATAAGAAAAAAGAACCTAAATGGTTATTGGAATGGAGACTAAAAGCTTATAAAAAATGGCTTTCAATGGAAGCTCCTAATTGGGCTATGGTTGATTTTCCTAAAATTAATTTTCAAGATATTTATTATTATTCAGCTCCTAAAACCAAACCAAAATTAAATAGTCTTGATGAGGTTGATCCAGAATTATTAAGAACTTATGAAAAATTAGGAATACCGATTAAAGAACAAGAAGTTTTGGCAGGCGTTGCAGTAGACTATGTATTCGATTCTGTCTCAGTTGCAACCACATTTAGAGAAAAATTAGCTAAAGAAGGTATAATTTTTTGCCCTATTTCGGAAGCAGTTCAGACTCATCCTGATCTTGTACAAAAATATATTGGATCAGTAATACCAATTAGTGATAATTATTATGCTGCTTTAAATTCTGCTGTTTTTACAGATGGGTCTTTTGTCTATATCCCAAAAGGTGTTAAGTGCCCTATGGAGTTATCAACCTACTTCCGAATTAATGAACAAAATTCTGGACAGTTTGAAAGGACACTTATTATTGCAGAAGATGATACATATGTTTCTTACCTTGAAGGATGTACTGCTCCACAAAGAGATGAAAATCAACTTCACGCAGCAGTAGTAGAATTAGTTGCAATGAATAACGCTGAGATAAAGTATTCAACAGTTCAAAACTGGTATCCAGGTGACAAAGATGGCAATGGTGGTATTTACAATTTTGTTACTAAAAGAGGAAATTGTATTGGAAAAAAATCTAAAATTTCATGGACACAAGTGGAAACTGGTTCTGCTATCACATGGAAATACCCATCATGTGTACTTAAAGGGGATGATTCAGTTGGAGAATTTTACTCAGTAGCCGTTGCTAACAACGCACAACAAGCTGATACTGGTACAAAAATGATTCATATAGGAAAAAACACAAAATCAACTATTATTTCAAAAGGAATTTCAGCTGGTAAAGCCCAAAACACTTATAGAGGCCAAGTTCAAATACAAAAAAATGCAAAAGGTTCAAGAAATTTTACTCAATGCGACTCCTTACTAATTGGTGACAAATGTGGTGCACACACTGTTCCATATATTAATCAATTCACACCCCATGCTCGGGTTGAACATGAAGCAACGACATCAAAAATATCTGAAGATCAACTTTTTTATTGTTTACAAAGAGGTCTTGATACAGAACAGGCTACATCGTTAATCGTCAATGGTTTTTGTAAAGAAGTTATGAAAGAATTACCCATGGAGTTTGCAGTTGAAGCACAAAAACTGATAGGAATTAGTTTGGAAGGATCAGTTGGGTGATTTAAAATAGTTTACTAATATTGGAAGAAATATGTCACTACTTGAAATTAAAAATGCAAAATTAAAACTTGATGATAAAGATATTCTGAAAGGTTTGTCTTTATCAGTAAGTAAGGGTGAGGTTCACGCTATTATGGGGCCTAATGGCTCAGGTAAAAGTACTTTATCATACATGTTAGCTGGAAGAGAAGGTTACGAATTAGAAAGTGGAGAAGTTTTTTTAGAGGGACAGTCTTTGTCAAACATGGAGGCTGACGAGAGAGCAAGGTCTGGTTTGTTTTTAGCTTTTCAATATCCTGTTGAATTACCAGGTGTAGGTGGAATGAGTTTTTTAAGAGAAGCTGTTAATTCTCGAAGAAAATTTCTAGGGGAGGAAGAACTAGATCATTTAGCATTTGTAAAAGAATCTAGAAAAGTTGCTTCAAAAATGTTTGTTAAAGATGAGATGTTAAAAAGAGCTGTAAATGTTGGTTTTTCTGGTGGAGAAAAAAAACGTTTTGAAATATTACAAATGGCAATGCTTAAACCAAAAGTTTCAATTTTAGACGAAACTGATTCAGGTTTAGATGTTGATGCATTGAAAATAGTTTCGGATGGAGTAAATGCGCAAAGAAATGATGATAATGCAATAGTTGTAATAACGCATTATCAAAGACTCTTAGATTATATAGTTCCAGATTTTGTTCATATTTTATCTGATGGTAGTATTATAAAATCTGGAGGCCCTGAACTAGCACTGGAAGTTGAAAAAAATGGTTATGCAGGTTTGATAAATGCTGCATAATGTTAGAGATAATTATATCATTTCAGTAAAAGATCACGTTAGCCAATTTGAAGAAAAAAGTTTTAGAAAATTAGCATCGAATGATTTCAAAAGTTGGCCTAGTCCTCGAGAAGAAACTTGGAGATTAAGTAGGTTAGGTGTTTTATCTAGAAAAGAAATAACGCCAATAAAACCTAATTTCAAAAAACAAATTTCTTCTGTATCAAAGTTTAAAGGTTCTAAAATAATAAGATTTGTAGATGGTGCTCTTCGAGAAGATTTATCATCCAAATTACCACCAGGTTCGTCTTTGAATATTTTAGGAGAAGAGGATTCCCTTATTTGCTTTCATAAATTTAAAAATAGTAACTTGAAAAATCATCCTTCTACAAACGTCTCATTTTCATGTACCCCTTCAATAGTAAAATTAACAATAGAAAAAGATGTAAAGATAACAGATCTTTTTGAAATAATTTATGAAGGTGGTGATAACAATTTATCTGTTCATCCTGCTTTGTATATAGAGTTAAAAGACAACAGTAGCATAACAATAATTGAACGATTTAACCATTTAAGTTCTCTTATTATGCCTTTACAATTAGTTGAACTAAAAAAAAATGCTTCAATGAATTCATTGAAAATTTTTAATGATAATCAACAATCTTACAATTTGTCAGCTAATTGTACTTTTTTATCAGAAAAATCTAATTATAACTCTTTTTCTTTAATTAAAGGTGGCTTGTTTACGCGCTCAGAAACTCATGCTTATCTAACAGGAGAAAACTGCAATCTAAATCTTAATGGAGTATACTTATCTTCTAAAAATCAACACCATGACCTAACTACAGCTATATATCATGACGTACCTAATTGTACTTCAAAACAAATTGTCAGAGGTGTATTGGGTGGTAAAGCTACAGGCGTTTTTCAAGGTAAAGTTAGGGTTGCTCTAGATGCACAGAAAACTGATGGCCAACAAATGAGTAGGGCTATTCTATTATCAGAAAATGCAATTGCAAACGCAAAACCTGAGCTTGAAATTTATGCAGATGATGTAATTTGTGCACATGGCGCAACTGTTGGAGAGATTGACGATGAACAACTGTTTTATCTTAAAAGTAGAGGGATCTCAGAAAAAAATGCAAAGCAAATACTTATAACCGCTTTTCTTAGGGATATCATTAATGAGTCAGTTGAAAAATCTATTCAAAATTTTGTTTTTGAAGAAGCCGAGCTAGCATTGTCAGAAATTATTAGTAAAGAAATATAATTATATGAAAGTATATGATACAAATATTATTAAAGATCAATTTCCAGCTCTTCAAAGGAAAGTTTGGGATAAAAAACTAGTTTATCTTGACTCTGCTGCTTCTATGCAAAAACCTAAAAGAGTATTAGATGCTATAAGCAAAAGTTATTCCTTCAATTATTCTAATGTCCACAGAGGTCTTCACAAGTTGTCTGAAGAGGCAACTGCCAACTACGAAGGTTCAAGAATAAAGGTAGCTAAATTTATAAATTGTTCTGAAAATGAAGTAATTTTTACATCTGGTGCTACTGCAGCATTAAATCTTGTAGCATATAGTTGGGGTATGAAAAATTTATCTGCCGGCGACGAAATAATTATTACCATTGCAGAACATCATGCTAATATAGTTCCATGGCAAATTATTTCAGAACAAAAAAATGTTAAGATAAAAGCTGCACATGTCGATCCAAACTCTAACTTTAACCCAGATATAATTAGAGATTTAGTCACTGATAAAACTAAAATCATTGCTTTCCCGCATGTTTCTAATGTTTTAGGAACTACCTTTCCTGTAAGAGAAATCTGTAAAATAGCTAAAGAATGTGGAGCAATAAGTGTAGTAGATGGTTGTCAGGGTATTATACACGAAAAAGTTGATGTAATTGATCTAGATTGTGATTTTTACTGTTTTTCAGGACATAAACTATATGGCCCCACTGGTATAGGAATTTTATTTGGAAAATATGACTTGTTAAATATGATGCCACCATTCTTAGGTGGTGGTGACATGATAGATATTGTAAAAATTCAAAAATCTACATATGCTGATCCTCCTTTAAGATTTGAAGCTGGAACACCACCAATTGTTGAAGCAATTGCATTGGGAGAAGCAATTGATTGGGTTAACGAAATCGGAATTGAAGAAATTGGCCGTCATGAAAAAAATATTATTGACTATGGTACTTCTTTGCTAGATTCAATTGATGGCGTAACTGTATTTGGTAAAGCTCCTAATAAAACAGGTGTTGTATCTTTCACAATGGATTGTGCTCATCCACATGATATTGCTACAATTATTGATAGAGAAGGGATTGCAGTAAGAGCAGGGCATCATTGCGCACAACCCTTGATGGATGCTTTTAAATTAGTTTCCACTACGAGAGCATCTGTCGGAGCCTATTCAACAAAAGAAGATTTTGATCAGTTAGCGAATTCACTTAAAAAAGTAAAAAAAATATTTGGTGTTTGATATGAATAGTGATGACAAACTCCCATTATCAGCTTTTATGCCTCATCATTTTTCCTCTGATCCTCATGCACCTTTTATTGCAACAGCAGGTAAAAAAAATGATTGCCCTGTTAAATTAATTGATAAAAAAGAAATAGTTGCCAGCCTTAAAACTATTCATGATCCTGAATTACCAGTAAATATTTATGATTTAGGACTTATATATGATATTAGGTTAATTGATAAAAATGATTTAAAAATTAAAATGTCTCTTACAGCTCCAGGTTGTCCTGTAGCTGGAGAAATGCCTGGACAAGTTGCGAATACACTTGCAAAAATACCAAATATTGGCTTAATTGAGGTAGAGCTTGTTTGGGAACCCGCATGGACTAAAGATAGAATGAGTGAAGATGCAAAGTTGGCACTTGATATTTATTAATTCTCATGGAGCCTAAAATGAATAATGAAAAAAAACCTTTATTAACTTTAACTGACGCAGCAGCTAATAGAGTTAAAGAATTAATGAGTAAAGCTGACTCAAAAGTTATTGGTCTTAGAATTGGTATTAAGACAGCTGGCTGTTCTGGTATGAAATATAATGTGGAATACGCAAAGGAAATTAAACCATTTGAAGAGAAAATTATATCAAAAGATATTACCATTTGCATTGATCCTGCTGCGATAATGTTCTTGATAGGATCTGAGATGGACTATAAAGAACAAAAATTTAGCTCAGGGTTTGAATTTAATAATCCAAATGAGATTGCACGTTGTGGATGTGGTGAAAGTTTTACTGTAGCATAAAAATTCTGAATATTTTAGGAATAAACCATGAAAAATGCAGAAGCATTTTCTTCAAATGATAAAATTTTAACACCACTCAGAACACTAAATGAATTATTAAGATTTGTTATTCCAAAAGGCAATAAAGAAATGCCTATTAGAATAACTTTAGCCTTAATGTTTTTAATTTTAGCAACACTCGTCAGTGTATATACACCATTCTTATATGGTAAAGCTGTTGATTTAGTTTCTGATAAAAACTCTATAAACTTAAGTTTACTATGGTTTGTCATAGGATCATATGCTTTAGCTCGTTTAGGACAAGTTTTTTTTGATGAAGCTAAAGAGTTTGTTTTTGCAAGAGTTGCACAAAGAGCCGTGAGAGGAGCCGCTTTAAAAGCTTTTAAACACATGCATAATTTATCACTAACTTTCCACTTAAATAGACAAACTGGTGGATTAACCAGGGCGATTGATAGAGGTGCAAAAGGGATTGAATTTTTATTAAGGTTTACTGTTTTTGAAATAGTCCCAGTTTTAGTTGAGTTAATTACAGTTGGAATAGTTTTATGGGTAACCTTTGGATTTAGATACTCGGCTATCACAATATTAACAGTCATAATTTACATAGTTTTCACAATTAAAGTAACTGAATGGAGGATCGCCATCAGAAAAAAAATGAACATTGCAGATGAAAACGCGTCTACTAAAGCTGTAGATAGTTTATTAAATTATGAAACTGTAAAATACTTTAATGCTGAAATTATGGAGGCAGATAGATTTAACAATGCTATGAGAATTTATGAAGATTCTGCTGTTAAAGCTAGGGCATCTCTATCAATAGTAAACATAGGTCAAGGTGGAATAATAGCCTTAGGTCTTTTTTTAGTTATGGGTATGGCTGGAGAAGATATAGCAAAAGGGAACATGTCTGTTGGAGATTTTGTGGTTGTTAATACTTTTTTGTTACAATTATATTTACCATTAAACTTTTTAGGTTTTGTTTATCGAGAAATCAGACAGTCATTATTAGATATGGGTAGAATGTTTGCTCTTGTTGATGAAAAACCTGATATAATTGATCAAGAAAATGCTAATGAATTAATAGTTAAAAAAGGCAAAATTGAATTTCTTAATGTAAATTTTTCATTTGGCAGACGCAAAATTTTAAAGAACGTAACGTTCACCATAGAGTCTGGAGAAAAAGTTGCTATTGTAGGACCAACAGGTGCTGGTAAATCTACTATATCAAAGCTTTTATTTAGATTTTATGATCCATCTTCAGGTAAAATTTATATTGATGGTCAATGTATATCTGAAGTAACTCAAAATTCTTTAAGATCAAATATAGGAGTGGTTCCTCAAGATACAGTTCTCTTTAATGATACAATTAAATATAATATTGCTTATTCAAATCCTAATTCTTCTATAAAACAAATTGTTAATGCAGCTAAATTATCTTCTATAGACAAGTTTATTTCAAATCTTGAAGCAGGATACGAAACTGTAGTAGGGGAGAGAGGATTAAAACTATCAGGAGGTGAAAAACAAAGAGTTGCTATTGCCAGAGCCCTTTTAAAAAATCCTCAGATATTTGTTTTTGATGAAGCAACATCTGCACTAGATACAAAAACTGAGAAATCAATTGAAAAATCTCTTAAAAAATTATCCAGTAAAAACACCACACTTATAATTGCCCATAGATTATCAACAATAATTGATGCAGACAAAATTATTGTACTAGATAATGGCTCAATCATTGAAATAGGAAATCATCAAGATCTTATAAATAAGAACGGGTTATATGCTGAAATGTGGATTAGGCAGCAAGAAAATATCAATTAAAATCAGCCAATAGAAAATTGCTCTTTCAGATATTTATCCTCCATACTGTTTGTCTTGTCGTAAAGAATTCGAAGATTTATGTCATTTTTTTGTGAGATAACGACTTTTGATATATTTTTTACTTCAAAGGCGTCGGCACTGGCACTTACAGGTCTCATTTTAGGATTAATAACATTAAACTCTATTATAGAATTATTTTTGATTAATGCTCCTCTCCATCTTCTTGGTCTGAAAGGACTTATTGGTGTAAGTGCCAAAAGTTCTGACCCAATTGGTAATATAGGACCATAAGCAGATAAATTATAAGCAGTCGACCCAACTGGTGTTGCAACCATAACGCCGTCACATGTTAATTCATTTAATCTTTCTGTATCATCAATTTTTATTGAGATTATGGCACTTTGGTGGGTTCTTCTAAAAATAGCAACTTCATTAATAGCAAGTTCGTTATGTTTTTGATTTTTTGTGTCCAAAGCTATCATTTCAAGAGGGTGAACTATAATCTCGTTAGCTTCTTTTAATCTATCAATTAAATTTGAATTGTTATATTCATTCATCAAGAACCCTATATTGCCCCTATTCAATCCAAAAACTGGAATGTCATATAAGATACTTTCACGCATTGCAGCTAACATAGCTCCGTCTCCACCAACGGCCACAATAACCTCAGCCCTAGAAATTTCTTCCTGTCCATATAAATTAAGTAAATCATTAGAAACTAATTTGGCTTTTTTATTTTTAGCAATACTAAAGTGAATCTTCAAAATTTTTTGCCCTTTTTGTGGTATTTTAAATAATTTCAAGTTAAAACATATTCATACTAAATGGTGATTTATATGAAAGCAATAGAAACAGCATTAAGTTTAACTCAAGCTTATAAGCTAGGCATTGAGAGATTTGAAAAAATGCTTGGAAATGAATTTGCAAAAGCTGTAGAATCTATGAATAATTCGTCTACACATATTATTGTTTGTGGGATGGGTAAATCAGGGCTTGTTGGAAGAAAAATATCATCCACACTTGCATCTACAGGAACACCTAGCATTTTTCTTCATCCAGCTGACGCTATACATGGAGACTTAGGAAAGGTTCAAAAAAATTCTGTTGTTTTACTTATATCATATTCAGGAGAAACAGACGAAATAATTGCTTTAATTCCAGCATTGAAAAGGCTTGATGTTAATATTATAGCTTTAACTGGAGTTAAAAATTCAACTTTAGCTAATATATCTGACATAGTTTTGGATACTTCAGTTGATAGAGAGGCATGTCCATTAAATTTAGCACCTACAACATCAACTATGATTACGATGGTTTTAGGGGACGCCCTTGCTGTTTCATTAATGGAATTAAAAAACTTTAAGCAAGAAGATTTTGCCTTAACTCATCCTGGTGGATCTCTTGGTAGAAGATTGTTATCGAGCGTTAAGGATGAGATGAAACAAAATAATCTACCATTTATTGATCAAAACTCAATAGTACAAGACGTTTTAGTTAAAATGACAGAAGGTCGTCTTGGTCTTGCTCTGGTTGGTACAAAAGAAGAATTAAAGGGTGTGATTACAGATGGAGATATCAGAAGAGCATTAATTGATAATAAAAACTTTGCTGAATTGAAAGCCAAAGACTTAATGAATATAAATCCATTAACAGCACTTGAGAGTGACAATTTGCAAGTTGCAGAAAAGAGAATGAGAGAAGCAAAAGTTCAGTGTTTAGTAGTTAAAAATCTAATAAATGAAGTTGTAGGTGTTATTCAGATATTTGAATAATTGCATGGTACCAACAATGGATATTTCTTTATTTGACTATGAATTAAATTCAAATTTAATTGCACAAAAGCCATGTGTACCTAGAGATCATTCACGGTTATTGAACTGTACAAAAGAGGTTGCTGAAGATCTTAGATTTAAAGACTTACCTTCAATTTTAAATTCTGGTGACGTTTTAGTTATTAATAATACAAAAGTAATACCATCTCGTTTATTTGGGAAAAGAGACCAGGTTGATGTCGAAGTGACATTGCATATGAAAACTAATAAAAATACTTGGAGAGCATTTCTGAAACCTGGTCGCAAATGTAAAATCAATGACACCATACTTTTTCAACATCACTTAAAAGCTAAAGTTATTGAAAAATATATTGAAGGTGATGTGCTACTTCACTTCAATAAAAATGATCAAAATGTCCTTAAGGATGTAAATGATCAGGGTCAAATGCCTCTTCCTCCATATATAAAAAGAAATGAAAAAAATGAGAGTGACGATAAAGATTATCAAACTGTCTTTGCTGAAGAAGATGGAGCTGTTGCTGCTCCAACTGCTGGGTTGCACTTTACTGATGGGTTAATTAATACATTAAAATCTAAAGGAGTATTATTTGCTCCCATTACTCTTCATGTAGGCGCGGGTACTTTTTTACCAGTCAAAGTTAGTAATATATATGATCATAAAATGCATGAAGAATGGGGAATTTTGAGCGAAAACACATCTAATATAATAAATAATGCTATCCATAATAATAAACGTATTATTTCTGTTGGAACTACTAGTTTACGAATATTAGAAACAGTAGCAAGATTAAGAAATGGATTAATTGAACCTTGGTCTGGTGTTACGGATTTATTT
This sequence comes from uncultured SAR116 cluster alpha proteobacterium, assembly GCA_902543145.1. Lineage (GTDB taxonomy): Bacteria > Pseudomonadota > Alphaproteobacteria > Puniceispirillales > Marisalimonadaceae > Marisalimonas. Next base: position 105,168 of record CACBXG010000003.1, read on the forward strand.
ATAACTCCAGGCTTTCAATTTAAGATCGTAGATTTACTGATAACAAATTTTCACTTACCAAAATCAACTTTATTAATGCTTGTTTCAGCTTTCCATGGAAAAGAAAAAACATTCGAAAGATATCAATATGCCATTAAACAAAAATACAGATTTTTTTCTTATGGAGATAGTTGTATTTTTTCAAAAGAAAATAAATTATCATGAGTAATTTTTTTAATTTTGAATTAGTATCAAAAGATAAGAATGCTCGTCTAGGTAAACTATCTACTGCACACGGGGAAATAAATACACCTATATTTATGCCTGTTGGCACTGCAGCTACTATTAAGGCAATGCATTTAAAGGATGTTGAGGCTTCTGGTGCTGAAATCATTTTAGCTAACACTTATCATTTGATGTTAAGACCTGGTCAAGAAAATATTAGAGAAATGGGTGGTGTTAGAAAGTTTATGGGTTGGGATAAACCACTTCTTACAGACTCAGGTGGTTTTCAAATTATGAGCTTAGGAAATTTAAGGCAGGTTCAAAATGACGGAGTAACTTTTAAGTCACATCTCGATGGTACAAAATATTTCTTATCTCCCAAAATAAGTACAGAAATTCAAAATGCTTTAGACGCAACTATTACAATGCAACTAGATGAATGTATTTCTTTTCCTGCAACATATGAAGAGTCAAAACGAGCAATGAAACTATCTCTTGAATGGGCTGCTATGAGTAGAGAAGCATTTGAACATAGAATTGGTTATGGTCAATTTGGAATAGTCCAAGGATCTATTTTTTCAGATTTAAGAGAGGAGTCAGCAAAGGGTCTTATTAAAATAGATTTTGATGGATATGCAATTGGAGGGTTGGCTGTCGGTGAAGGCCAAGATCTAATGTTTAAAACTTTAGACAATACTACAAAATTTATGGTCCAAAATAAACCTCGCTATTTAATGGGTGTAGGAAAACCAGATGATTTAATTGGGGCGGTGAAAAGAGGGGTTGATATGTTTGATTGTGTTTTGCCTACGCGTTCTGGAAGAACTGGTCAAGCTTTCACATCAAAAGGTCAAGTTAACATAAAAAATTCTAAACATATTTTAGATAAACTGCCATTAGATCTAGAATGTAATTGTTATACTTGTCAAAATTTCTCCAGAGCGTATATTCATCATCTTTTTAGAGGAAAAGAAATTTTAGGCCTTATGCTTTTAAGCTGGCATAATATCCATTTTTACTTAAATATTATGAAAAATATTAGAAATGCTATAGAAAATAAAGAATTTGAAAAATTTGAAAAAACTTTTTTAAATAAATATTACTCTGGTGATGATTAACCTAAATAATAATTATTATTTATAATATGTATAAATTTGATGAAAAAAAAATAATCCAAGATTTAGCCAAAGAATTTAACTTTGATGTTTGTAAGATCACAGACACTAATTTACCAATAAATACTGACGAAAGGCTAAAAGAATTTATTGAGTTAGGCTTTCATGGGGAAATGAACTGGCTTGCAGATAGTTACCAAAGACGAAAATCACCGTTAAATTTATGGGAAGAGGCAAAATCTGCAATAATACTTGGTTTAAATTATGGACCTAAAGATAATCCTTTAAAAAAAATTAATAAAAAGAATTTAGGAAACATCTCTGTTTATGCTCAGGGAAAAGATTATCACAAAATAATCAAAGGAAGACTTAAGTTATTTTCAAGTAAATTAATTTCTAAATTATCAAAAGCAAAAAAAACTAAAATCAAAGTTTTTGTTGACACAGCTCCCTTAATGGAAAAACCTCTTGCGGAAAAGTCTGGTTTAGGATGGCAAGGCAAGCATACAAATTTAGTTTCAAGAGAATTTGGATCATGGCTATTTTTAGGAATTATTCTTGTAAATCATTCTTTTGAATACGATTCACAAGAAAAAAATTATTGTGGTTCTTGTACGAAATGTCTTGATATATGCCCAACAGATGCATTTTGTGAAGAAAATAAGTTAGACGCTTCAAAGTGTATTTCATATTTAACCATTGAGCACAAAAATGCTATCCCAAAAAAATTTAGAACAGCCATTGGAAATAGAATATTTGGGTGTGATGATTGTTTAGCGATTTGCCCTTGGAATAAATATGCAAAGATTACAAAAGAAATTCATTTTAACGAAAATAAATATAATTTTAATTTAAATGAATTATTAAATCTTTGTGATCAAGAGTTTAGAAAAAAATTTACTAGATCACCAATAAAAAGGATAGGTAGGGATAGGTTTATAAGGAATTGTTGTATTGCGGCAGGTAACAGTAAAAATAAAGAATTAATACCCATATTAGTTAATTTAATAATAAAAGATCAATCTTTTTTGGTAAGAGGTGCAGCTATATGGGCACTTCAACAACTAGATAACAAAAACAACCTAAAAATTATAAAAAGACGACATTTAAGTTTTGAAAAAAACATAGATGTGTTAGCTGAATGGTATGTCTAATTAAATCAAAGTGCGTTGTTTTCAGTCTCACCCGTTCTTATTCTAGTTGCACTATGAAGGTCTAAGACAAATATTTTACCATCTCCAATTTGTCCTGTGCAAGCACTCTGAAGTAAAGCCTCATGAACAGTATTTTCCATATCATCAGTAACAGCTATTTCGATTTTAAGCTTGGGAACAAATGACACACTATATTCTGCTCCTCTATAAATTTCAGTTTGCCCTCTTTGTCTTCCAAATCCACGAACCTCTGATGCAGTCAATCCTTCAACTCCAATCTCAGTTAAGGCATTCCTGACATCATCAAGTTTAAAAGGTTTTATAATCGCAATAAAGTATTTCATGATGAAATCTCCTAATCTGAATGATATCCTTTTTCACCGTGAGAACGCAAGTCTAAGCCTTCAATTTCTTCTTGTTCGTCTACTCTTAACGACACAATTAAAGAGGTTAGTTTTAAAATTAAATATGTAAAGAAAGACGTCCAAACTACAGTAAGCACAACTGCTTTAAGTTGTATTATAAATTGAGATATTCCTGTTTGTCCTTCAGCAAGGCCTAATCCGGAAAATGAAGAGGTAGCTAAAAATGCAACAAGTAGTGTACCTAATATACCACCTACTCCGTGAACCGCAAAAACATCAAGGCTATCATCTATTTGAAGTTTGCCTCTGATGTAATCGACAGCAAGGTAACAAAGCAAGCCACCTAAAAATCCTAAAATCAGACCTCCGGGTACACCTATGTAACCTGAAGCAGGTGTAACAGTAGCAAGTCCAGCCACCATTCCAGTAACTATGCCAATTAAAGATGGTTTACCAAATCTTTTCCATTCAATAAACATCCAAACTAATGAGGCAGTTGCAGCAGATATATGTGTAACTAACATAGCCATTCCCGCGCCTCCATTAGCACCTAAAGCTGAACCAGCATTAAAACCAAACCATCCAATCCATAACATTGAAGCTCCTATCATAGTCAATATAGGGCTATGTGGTGGAGTAATAGATTTTGGAAAACCTTTTCTCTTACCAAGCGTTAAGGCAGTAACCAAAGCAGCTGTACCAGCTGTTGCATGCACAACTATGCCTCCAGCAAAGTCCATTGTTCCCCAAGATGATAAAATACCACCTCCCCAAACCCAATGCGTTACAGGAACATATACGATTAAAACCCAAAGACTTAAAAAAATTAACATTGCTGAAAACTTAATTCTTTCTACAAACGCACCTATCATCAGAGCAGGGGTAATGATTGCAAAAGTCATTTGGAATGTTGCAAAAAGGCTTTCAGGTATGCTCCCAGATGGTGTTTCTAATTCAATTGAATTCATAAACATGTTACTAAGCCCACCAATCCATGCATTTCCCTCAGAAAACGCTAAACTATAACCTACAACCACCCAAATTATAGATACTACACAGGCTAGGGAGAAGTGTTGCATTAATACTGATACAACATTTTTTGAGTTTACTAATCCTGCATAGAATAGAGCTAAACCTGGTAAAGTCATAAATAATACTAGAGCAGTTGAGGTCAAAATCCAGGCTGTATCACCATTATTAATTTCAGCAAAAGCTGGAAAAGAAATCATCGTCAAGAGTAAAGTTGAAAATACACTAAAAAACTTAATCTTATTTCTGAAAGTAAAAAAATCCATAACATCCCCCTATGTAATGAAATTTAATTAAGTAATTTTTTCCTAAAATACAAAAAATGTATAAAAAATATCCAAATAAAATTAAATTTGCTTAAATTTTAGACACTTATTTTTTGTTGTAAGTGATAAATTAATTATATTTCAGTTTATAATAAAATTTTTTGAGTGTATAAAATAACTATAACCAATTAATTTGAGAGTTTATTTTGATAGAAAATGTCATAAAACAATTAGTTCCGAAAGGATACCTAAGAGCTGCTATAAATTTAAGTAACTTCTTATTAGTTACTGGTAATGAGAGTAATGGTGATCCGCAAGGAGTTTCTCCAGACATGGCAAAAGCGCTTGCTAAAGAATTGAATGTAGATGTTAAATTAATTACTTTTAATAGACCTGGAGAACTTGCAGATGCAATTTCACAGGATGTCTGGGATATTGGAAATATTGCAAATGAACCAGCAAGAGCCAGATCAATTACATTTAGTTTGCCATACACTTCAATTGAATCAACTTTCCTAATAAGGAATGGACTTAATATTAAAACAATAAAAGATGTTGATAAAAAAGGAATTAAAATTGCCGTTGCCGAAAGAAGTGCATATGATCTTTGGTTAACGGAGAATATAAAAAATGCAGATTTAATGAGAGCAAAATCTATAGATGAATCTTTTGCAATTTTTCAAGAAAATAAATACGAAGTATTGGCTGGATTAAGACCTAAATTAGTTGATGATATAAAAAATACTACTGACTGCTCTATATTAAATGAGCCATTTACTTATATAAATCAGTGTATTGGAAGCAAACCTGGAAATTTAGAAGCTGAAAATTTTATAAATAATTTTGTAAAAAAAAATATAGAAAATGGTTTTGTTAAAAACCTCTTATCTAAGTATAATGTCTTAGGCAAATTATCCCTCCCTAAAAACTAGAAGATTTATTATTGTACAATTAATGAAAAAAATAGTTCCAATGATAGCTATATTTTGTACTGTTTTTTTCTGGGGATCTTCATTTCCAGCAATGTCGTTTCTTTTAGAAACATCAAGTCCTTTCATCTTGGCAGCAGGAAGGTTTTCTTTAGCAGCTTTTCTAGCTGTAATTTGGTGCATATATAATTATAAACAAAAGGTAAAATTGAATCACTTATTACGCTACATTTTTGCAGGGTTTATTGGAATTTTTTTATATAATTTATTTCTTAACCATGGACAAGAGAGTGTTTCAGCAGGGGCAAGCAGCTTCATTGTCAATTGTAACCCATTATTTACTGCTTTAATTGGCTTTTTTATTTTGAAACAAAAAGTCTCATATATACATTGGCTAGGAATAATTATATGTATGTTTGGGGTTGGTTTAATATCTTTTGATCAAGAAGCTGGCTTGAATTTAGGAAGTGGATCAAGCTTGATATTATTTGCTGCTATCTTGACTGCAATCTATTTTCATATAGTAAAACCTTTAGTAGTGATATATGGAGCAATAACTTCTACTGCATATACAATAATTTTTGGAACCATACCCATGTTATTTTGGTTCCCAGAAACTTATGATTTTATTTCCCAATCTACTAATGAAATTAAATTAACATATTTATGGTTGGCATTGTTTCCTACTGCATTAGGTTATTTGACTTGGACCTATTCAGTTGGTTATTATGGAGCCAATAAAGCTTCTTTGTTTCTTTATTTAATTCCACCAATTTCTATTATTTTGAATATTTCATGGTATGAAAAAAATCCATCTTTAATTACTATATTTGGAGGTTTAGTTATATTATTAAGTGTTTTTTTTACTCTTCTATTTCAGCAAAACAGAAGAGAAAGTTAACATTAACTAAAAGTAGATCTTACATATAAGCTAGTTAGGGTTACAAAAATATTTAAGGTGGAGCGGGTAGCGAGAAGTTATGCTCATCTACAGTGCACCACTTGTAGTTGAATACAAGCTATACTCTCAGTTTATGTATTACTGAATCTGTGTCAACAGGCACAAAATGGTCTACCGTTTGGTCTACCCTAAATGTTACATACTAAATTAGCGTTCTTAGTACAGAGAACGTGGACATGAATATGTATATATATACCTAACTATAATAACACTTATATGTATCACTTAACTGTAACACTGTAAGTGTAATCTTACCCCACACGTGTGCCATGCCACCCTTGTACGTATAGTATTCATAAGCTCTGCAACAGATAGAGTGTAAATAGTGTTAACCATTTTAATAAGTCATAAAGAGTCATAAAGTAGTGTTAGTGTAAGTAGAGTCACTGATACATAAGATGTGGTTACAGTGGCTGTATGAGTCTGTGTGAGTCAGGGATAGGGTGTGATAACACTTATATCAAAATTCGTAGAAACCTATTTAATGGTAATCCACCCTGTGAGTATTTTATAGGATAGATTACTATTTAAATTTGTAATTATTTGGCGAATACAGTAAGTGGCCCAAGACCTTCAGCTCCAGCAATTACAGCATATACTATTGTGGGAGTTTTAGCTGTATTTGTAACAGTGTGAGGTGAATTTGTTGCTTCTAAAAAGGTATCTCCAGCCTTGTACACTACCTTTTTCCCATTAGGACGTTCTGAGGTAACCTCACCTGACATTATATGCACGATAAGAGGTGCAGGATGAGTATGCTTTGGTAATTTTCCACCTACTGGAAATATTACCTGAGCAATAGTCAGTTTTGGAGTACCTTTAGGGTAAGAAATAGCTTCACCTGCACTAGATTTAGAACTTGAATATAATACTGTCACTTGTGGTTTTAATTGTTCTGAATTAGCTACATTTGCAAATACGGCTATAATTAATATACCTATCAATTTTGTAATTAATTTATTCATTGATTATCCTTTTAATTTATTTAAACCCAAAATTTATACTCATTTATAATAATTTATCTGTAAAGTATTTAAGTATTAAAAAACATAAGACTGTACAAGTAATAAGCATATATGAGGGTGTAGCTAGATATATATAGTTAGGGTCTGCGGCAGATGGGGTTTTACAATTGGTATAGTGCGTAGATGAATATTACTGTTAGACCAAGTATGAGTATGAACTTTATATATACTTCAATCATAATAATCCATTATGTTGATAGCTCTTGTTGCTGCTCTTCTAATAGTCATTCCATGGAAAAAATTTTGGTTGTCTGCCATCATTTTTCCCAATAACTCTTGTCCTTTCGTATAGGCCACTTCATCTTTATACTCAAAAATTTGTGATATTGCATATCCACCTTGTTTATTCCAAACCCTATTAAACCTCCATCTAATTAGTCCAACTTTTTTTAAACTCTTGTAAAAGTCATCAGCCATTTTTTCAAATTTACTAATATATAATTCCATGTCAGATTCACTTGTAAAATCAACTAAGATATGACTTATAAGTTTAGCGCTAACAATCTCAACCACTATTTTCTCCTTTTTTAGACTAAAATTACACTAGAAATAGCATACATCTTCCATCCTTCATATGTTTTAGTAAAGACATAAAATACAGTATTTTTAACTACTGATTTATCTTTTCTTATCCTTGTACCACTCCTAATAACATAACCCTTATACAGAGTAATAATCTTTCAAATTATATGAAACACGCTTTAAGAAATAGTAAGTTTCATGAAGAAGTAACATATGATTTGCAACACATTTGTTTCTCATATTGTTTCACACCGTCAATCAATGTTAAAATTAAAGAATGAAAAACAATCAGTTATGATGAACATCTGAAGTGAAATGGTGCGCTCTGAGTGAAAGTTCTATGCCTATCCAATGCACCACACACACTGCTACATAAGCTATACTCTTAGATTATGTATTACATACCTAATGTCAATACGCACGAAATGTGCATCAGTTTGTGCATCAGTAAAATTAACCGTTACTAGTATAGCGTAAGTGGGTATGTAAGTGTTATTAAAGATAGATTTCTTGTTTAAAAACTTCAGTTGAAGTCTTCTGAAGTAAATTCATGTAAAACAATGCCTCTACTACCAACAACTTTATTAACAAAAGTTTTTACTTGTGGAGCGTGATATTTATCTAATAGAGTTTGACATGCAACAAATGCTTTTTCATCTCTATATTCAAATAATATTCCAACTCTTGCAACACCCTCCTTATTCCAAATTCTAGTTAAAACTCTCCTTAACATTCCTGCTTTTTTGAATTCTTCTATAACTTTTGGAGTAAAAATTTCATCTTGCTTTTTGGCATATAATTCAAGTTCATTGTTTGACATAAACTCTCTTGTTGTATAGTTAATTAATTTTGACGTTGGCATTAAATTGTCCTAATAGTTTTATAAATTGCAATAAAAGCATATTTAGAATTTATAAACTATAAAAAAATTACCCATCTGCTGCACACCCTAACTATACATATCTAGTCATACCCCCATGTCCCATGCCCGGGGAGTGTTACAGTTAAGTGATACATATAAGTGTTATTATAGTTAGGTATATATATACATATTCATGTCCACGTTCTCTGTACTAAGAACGCTAATTTAGTATGTAACATTTAGGGTAGACCAAACGGTAGACCATTTTGTGCCTGTTGACACAGATTCAGTAATACATAAACTGAGAGTATAGATTGTATTCAACTACAAGTGGTGCACTGTAGATGAGCATAACTTCTCGCTACCCGCTCCATCTCATGTAAATCAGTCGCTCTAAGTAGTTGATATGTAAGCATATTTTGTAATGTGTGCTTGGAGGGTAGACCAAATGGTAGACTAGATTTTGCTAATCCACTTATGCAACACGTCTAAATCATATCCTCTACCATAACCTTCACCGACACTTCTTAAACTCCATCCACCTAATTGGTCTATTATTTCAGATGGACATTCTTTAGCTCTTAATCTGTCTCTAAAGCTATGCCTAAAACCATGAATCACATAATCATTTATCAGTTTCTCTTTAAGCCATTTATTTAAAGTTGCACTTGCAGAATTAGTGTTACATTCTTTTGGAGATATATATCTAGGAAAGGCATATCTACTATCATTATTATAGTTAAGGATTCTTTTACAAGCCCAAAGAGATGCTCCTACAAGTGGTATACACCTCTCACTTCCTTTAGTTTTTAGACGTCTCCATGGATGATGAATGAGTCTTATATGAGGTATCTCAGAATTAAGGATAATATCTGATTTTAGTAATCCTACACATTCACCCAATCTCATGCCGGTGTCACTTAATAATGCTATCAACCATCTTAAATCATCATCATATTCTCTACATAAAGATTGAATACTCTTAATATCTTCAATTGGGATTGGTTTTCTCGTTTCCACATTATTACTTTCTGGCATATAAGTTTTACTGAAAGCATTTAAACAATTAATACCTTCTTCACTAATTGATAAATTTATAATTGAACGAATGGATGAGAATATTCTTTTGACAGATGATATTAAAAGACCTCTATCTAACAAGTAGTCACGAAACTTGGATGCATCTTTACTGCTATATTCATCAATGGGTAGATTACCTAAAACTTCTATAACATATTTGATGTTTCTATTAGCAGCACGGACAAATATTTTATCTTTACCTTCACCTTTTAACCTTAGATAAGTAGAAAGAGCTTCAGACAATAAAGGTGCATTTGAATTACTATTTATAAGTGGTTTGCTCACAAGCATATGCTCGGCAGGAACTTGCATCTTAGTTAGCCTGATAGATGTCCAATAATCATCAAGCTTTTGATAGAGTGATTTACTTGAACGAATAGCTGATACATTTGATTTGGTTCTAATGCATATAACTATACGGTCACTCTTATAATATGACCTTACATCACACGGAACACGCTTACTGAAATAATACACACCACGCTTTTTATATAAGTAGGAAACATTTAAATGGTCTACCATTTGGTCTACCCTCCAAGCACACATTACAAAATATGCTTACATATCAACTACTTAGGGCGACTGATTTACATGAGATGGAGCGGGTAGCGAGAATCGAACTCGCGTCATTAGCTTGGAAGGCTAAGGTCTTACCACTACACAATACCCGCTTTTTTTTTATTTTATAAGGGTTAATATTTGAAATGTAAATACTAACTTTATCAATTTTAAATTTGTTCTAAAATTTATTAAATTCAATTACTCCAACCTAATAAATTTTGTTTAACTATTTCATTTAAAAATTTAATTGAATATTCGTTATCGTTTAAACAAGGTATATATTGAAAAGTTTTTCCACCATTCTCAAAAAATAATTCTCTTGCTTCAACATTTAATTCTTCAAGTGTTTCTAGACAATCAGAGATAAAACCAGGAGCAATCAAAGCAATATTTTTAGACCCTTGTTTAGCTAATTCTATAATTGTTTCGTCAGTATAAGGTTGAAGCCATGGTTCAGGGCCGAATCTAGATTGAAAAGTAACTAAGACTCTATTTTTTGGCCATTTTAATTCTTCATTAAGTAATCTGGCAGTTTTAATACAATGACAATGATACGGATCACCAGCCATGAAGTATCTTTTGGGTATACCATGGAAGGATATAACTAACTTGTCTATTTCATCTCTATTTTTTAAATGTTTTTTTACTGTTAAAGCCAAAGCTTTTATGTAATTTTTATTATCAAACCAAGGAGGCACTGTTCGGATATCTGGTTGCCATCTTTGTTTTAACAACCATTTAAAAACTTCGTCTTTAACAGTTGCAGTAGTGCTGGCTGCATACTGAGGATAAAGTGGAACTAAAAGAATTTTCGAACATCCATTTTTTGTCATTTTATTTAAAATTTTGTCTATACCTGGGTTTCCATATCTCATTGCATAGTCTATGAAAATATTGGGATTGTTTTTAAAAGAGTCCTGTATTTTATCTGTTTGTTTAATTGTAAACCCTCTTAATGGTGATCCATGGTTTTTTTCATCCCAAATTTTTTTGTAGGCTTTTCCAGATTTTGAAGGCCTGAATGTAAGTATTGGACCATTTAATATTAACCACCATAAAGGTCTAAAAAGATCTACAACTCTTTTATCCATAAGAAATTGTTTTAAATATCTTCTCATAGACCAATAATCAGTACCATCTGGCGTACCTAAATTGACAAGTAATACACCAATCTTATTTTTATCAGGAAAAACGGGGTGATCATTAGGTTTTTTTATAATAGTCAATTTAAATCTTTTAAAATTATTATGCAATTTTTGAGTAATTATTTTTATTGGTTTTATTGAAAGCGTATTTAAGTGCAATCGTTAAATCAGAAATCATTTTTTCTGTATGTAAAGGTCCTGGTGTAACTCTTAATCTTTCTGTACCAACTGGAACAGTTGGATAATTAATTGGTTGTATATAATGATTAAATTCATTTAACAGAATATTACTTATTTCTTTACATCTTAAAGGGTTATTTACCATTATTGGGACTATATGGCTTTTATTGTCCATAAAATTTATGTTTTCTTTTAATAGATATTTTTTGAGTAAAATTGTATTTTTTTGTTGTAGTTTTCTTTCTTTATCAGATTTTTTTAAATAACTTATAGAAGTGCTTGCAGCTTTTACAAGTGCGGGTGGCAATGCTGTTGTAAATATGTATCCACTAGCATAACTTCGTATAGCATCGCAGATTATGTTTGAGGAGGCAATATACCCACCCATTGTTCCAAATGCTTTACCTAATGTTCCTTGAATTATATCAATAGAATTTTGTAATCCTAACTCTTCAGTCACGCCTGATCCTTTTTTTCCATACATCCCAACAGCATGAACCTCATCTAAATAAGTTAATGCATTATATTTTTTAGCTATTTTTGATATTCCACAGATATCTCCAAAATCACCGTCCATTGAGTAAATGGATTCAAATATAATTACTTTTGGTTTTTTTGCGGGATATTTTTTTATTAAAGTTTCCAAATGATTTAAATCATTATGTTTAAAAATTTCTTTTGAGACTTTTGATTTTTTTATACCTGAAATTATTGATGCATGATTTTTTTCATCAGAAAAAACAACTGCGTCCTTTAACAAATTGAGAAGAGTACTTATTGATGATTCATTGGCCACATACCCAGATGAAAATACTACTGCTTTTTCTTTTAAATGAAAATCAGCCAGTTCATTTTCTAATTGAACAATAGCATAACTGTTTCCAGATATATTACGTGTTCCGCCAGAACCCGTTCCCATTTTTTTAACTGAATTTATCATTGAATTTATGACAAGTTTATTTTGACTCATTCCTAAATAATCATTTGAACACCAAACTATTATGTCATTTTTTTTTGTGTCTGATATCCATAATGCGTTTGGATGCTTACCCGCATTTCTTTCAATTTTATTGAAATACCTGTACCTTCCCTCAATTTTAAGTTTGTTTATGGATGATTTAAATATATCAGAATAATTCAATGATTTACCTTCACGTTTATAATATTTAAGTAATACTATATCGAAAATTTTCAACTTATAATTTATAAAATTTTAGCACAGATTTTAAGCAAAAATTAAAATTACATTTTCGTACTTGAACTTTTTAAAAGTTTTTATATAACATTCATAATCAAATTACCAGAAAGTCTAAAAGTGAGTTCATCAAAAAAAATAGTAGAAATAAAAGAAGAAAATTTTGAAAATGGTGCTGATCGAGGTGGTTTACTTGGAAATAGAATAATTCTTCCGGAAGACTATATACCCTCTGTTAATGAAGAGTTTATGAATGACAACCAGCTAGAGTACTTTAGACAAAAATTACTTAATTGGAAATCAGAGTTGCTTGAAGAGGCTACCGATACAAAGGGTACTTTATCTGCTGAAGGTTTGCAAAGACCTGATATGGCTGATAGAGCCCAAGTAGAATCAGATGCATCTATTCAGTTACGAACTAGAGATAGAGAAAGAAAACTTATTAGCAAAATTGACGCTGCATTGAGAAGAATAGATTTAAAAACATACGGATATTGTGAAGAAACAGGTGAGCCGATTGGACTAGGTCGTTTGAAAGCAAGGCCAATTGCATCACTAAGTGTTGATGCACAAGAACGACATGAAAAAATGGAAAAAATCCATAAAGACGAATAATTTCTTGTAAAATTTAAACCTAACAAAATAAGAACAAAATAAGAACATTTGTTGACAAAAGAACAAAAGGTGAATATTATTGTATAATATTTATTAGTTGAAAGAATTGTAATCGTATGTCAGTAAGGAGATAGAGAATGAGTGCTGAGGTTATTAAAATGTCAAATCAAGATAAAGATAGAAATATAGCTTTAGAGTCTGCGATAGGACAGATAGAAAAGGCTTTTGGTAAAGGCTCTGTTATGAAGTTAGGCACATCTGGTGAAAATTTAGATGTGCAAGCTATATCTACCGGTTCACTAGGCCTAGATATAGCTCTTGGTATAGGTGGTTTACCTAAAGGAAGAATTGTAGAAATTTATGGTCCTGAAAGTTCAGGTAAAACAACGCTAGCATTGCATGTTGTAGCTGAAGCGCAAAAAACTGGAGGGACTTGTGCGTTTGTAGACGCAGAACATGCTCTTGATCCAGTTTATGCAAAAAAATTAGGAGTAAATATTGATGATTTATTAATTTCTCAACCTGATGCAGGAGAACAGGCATTGGAAATTGCTGATACATTAGTTAGATCAGGGGCTATATCTGTTTTAGTAGTTGATTCTGTAGCAGCATTAGTTCCTAGAGCTGAACTAGAAGGGGACATGGGTGACAGTCATATGGGTTTACAGGCTAGATTGATGAGTCAAGCTTTAAGAAAGTTAACTTCGTCAATTTCTAAGTCCAATTGTTTAGTAATATTTATTAATCAAATTAGACAAAAAATAGGAATTATGTTTGGTAACCCAGAAACAACTTCAGGTGGAAATGCTCTTAAGTTTTATGCATCTGTTAGATTGGATATAAGAAGAATAGGAGCAATTAAAGATAAAGATGATATAATAGGGAATCAAACTAGAGTTAAAGTAGTAAAAAATAAGGTTGCACCTCCATTTAGGACAGTTGAGTTTGATATTATGTATGGTGAAGGTATTTCTAAGAATGGTGAGATAGTAGATCTAGGAGTATCTGCAGACATAATTGAAAAATCTGGGTCATGGTTTTCTTATAACGATCAAAGGATTGGTCAAGGTAGAGAAAATGTTAAAAACTTTCTCAATGAAAATTCTGAAATAGCTATAGAAATAGAGGATAAAATTAAAGGAAACACAGTCTTGGTTGAGGAAATTTTAATGAATCCAGACCAACAAATACCTGAAGAAGAAAAATAATTTTATTGAAGTTTTGTATTTTGTTAAATTGATGTTATCAAGAGATGTAGATAATAAGCTAGTTTAACAAATGAATAAGACTAAAAATTCAGTAAACACAATTCGTTCTAAGTTCATAAATTATTTTAGTAAAAATGATCATGAGGTTATAACATCAAGTAATCTTGTACCTAACAATGATCCTACTCTTCTTTTTACAAATGCTGGTATGGTACAGTTTAAAAATGTTTTTACTGGTTTAGAAACAACAGACTTCAATAGAGCTGTAAGTTCGCAAAAGTGTCTACGTGCCGGTGGAAAGCATAATGATCTTGAAAATGTAGGTAGAACAGCTAGACATCATACATTTTTTGAAATGTTAGGTAACTTTTCATTTGGAGATTATTTCAAAGAAAAAGCAATATTTCAAGCTTGGGAATTGTTAACAAAAGAGTATGAACTTCCAAAAGAAAAATTGCTAGTTACAATTTTTCATGATGATAGAGAGGCTGAAAATTTATGGAAAAAAATCTCTGGATTAAGTGATAAAAAAATAATCAAAATTAGTACCAGTGATAATTTTTGGAGTATGGGTGATACAGGTCCTTGTGGTCCTTGCTCAGAAATATTTTATGATCATGGTCCTTTAATTGAAGGAGGACCTCCTGGCTCTAAAAATGAAGATGGAGATAGATTTATTGAAATTTGGAATTTAGTGTTTATGCAATTTGAACAAATTTCTAAAAATGAAAGAGTTAATTTACCTAAGCCAAGTATTGATACAGGAATGGGTTTAGAAAGAATATCAGCCGTTCTGCAAAATACTCATAATAATTATGAGACAGATATGATGAAGGATTTAGTTGAGGCTTCTTCACTAGTAACAGGTGTAGAAAAAACAAAAGATAATATTGTGTCTCATAGAGTAGTAGCGGATCATTTAAGATCAATTTCTTTTTTAATTGCTGAGGGAGTTTTACCCAGCAATGAGGGCCGAGGATATGTACTAAGAAGAATAATGAGAAGAGCAATGCGCCACACGCATCTATTAGGCGCAAGTGATCCAGTGATATTCAAGTTAGTTAAATCTTTAATTGAACAAATGGGTGATGCTTTTCCAGAATTAGTTACTCAAAAATTGACTATAGAAAACACAATAAAGGATGAAGAAATTAAATTCAAAGACACACTTGATAGAGGTATGAGTTTATTAATGAATGAAATAGACAAGAAAGTTTCTCCAGGCGTGCTTTCAGGTCAAAAAGCTTTTGAATTATATGACACCTATGGATTTCCATTAGATTTAACAGAAGATGTTTTAAAATCATATGGGTGGAAAGTTGATCACCAGGGTTTTGAAAAATCTATGAATGAACAAAAAATTAAAGCAAGACAGGCTTGGTCAGGTTCGGGTGATGATGCTTATAATCAAGATATTTTAAAATTATTATTAGATTTACCACCTACTAACTTTAGAGGATATGATGAAATTACTTTTGAAACTAAAATTGATTTAATTATAAAAAATAATAAAGTTTATGATAATGTTTTAGCAAATGAAAAAGTTGACATTATATGCAATGAGACAATTTTTTATGCTGAATCTGGTGGCCAGATATCTGATAAAGGGGTTATCATAGGAAAAAATTTTAAGGCTAATATTTTAAATTCAAAAAAAATTACTGTTGGAAATGGTAAAATTATATTTGTTTCAACAATAGAAATTGTATCAGGAAAAATCACAGTTGGTGATATAATCAACCAAGTAATAGAATTAGATTTCAGAAAACAAATTTGTTCACATCATTCAGCAACTCATCTTCTTCATGAAGCATTAAGACAAAAATTAGGTTTGCATGTCGCTCAAAAAGGTTCATTGGTTACTAATGAAAAACTCAGATTTGATTTTAGTCATCAAAAACCAATTTCTTCAGATTTAATTAGAGCAATTGAAGATGAAGTAAATTATAGAATATTTTGTAACGATAAAGTTATCACTAAAGTTATGTCTCCCGATAAGGCTATTGAAAAAGGAGCTATAGCTCTATTTGGAGAAAAATATGGAGCTGAAGTCAGAGTAGTATCAATTGGAAAAAGTATAGATTATGAAAGAGAGGCTTGGTCAGTTGAATTATGTGGCGGCACACACGTAAAAAATACTTCTGAAATTTCAACTTTTAAAATATTATCAGAGACTGGTGTTTCATCTGGAGTTCGTAGAATTGAAGCTTTAACAAATATGGCTGCAATAAACTATTATAACAATGAGTTAGATAAAATTAGATATATATCTTCCTCTCTAAAAACAAACAGTACTCAAGTAACAAAAAAAATTGAACAATTAGTCTCAGAAAATCAAAAAATTAACAAAGAATTAAAACTTCTTAAAAATAAATCACATCTTAATTTTGATGATAATTCAACTAAAGAAACAATAAATGGAATAATATTTGAGTATAAAATATATGATGATTTAATTGTTAAAGAATTAAAGCCTAACGCCGAAAATTTTATCAAAAATAATAATTCAAATATTGTTTGTTTAATTAGTAAAATTGATAATAAAGCTTCTATAGTCGTTGCTGTAGATAAATCACTCACTTCTAAATTTAGTGCAGTAGAAATGGTAAATGAAGTTTCAGCAATTTTAGGAGGTAAAGGTGGTGGTGGAAGACCGGATATGGCTCAATCTGGAGGATCAGATCCAAAAAATAGCCTAAAAGCTATTAATAAGATAAAAGATTACATTAAACTTAAGATTTAGAGAACATATTGTTAGAAAATTTAAATAAAGAAATAATTTCTTTTAAAGAAACTGCAATTATGCAAATTGCAAATTTTGGAAGAAAATACCAATTAGAAAGTGGAAATTATATCTATCCTGCTTGGTTTGGGGAAGGTGATACATCTACAAGTAATTTAATTAATAACAAAACTATTGAAGCTTTAAATCAAGGAAAAACATTTTATACATATCAAAACGGCATACCTCAATTACGATCAAAAATCTCAAAATATATGAATGAAGTTTTTAATATCAATACGAAGCCTGAAAATCATAGTGTTGTCACAGGTGGAATGATGGGACTTAGGTTGATTTGTGATTTAATTATCAGTGATGGCGATGAAGTTGTAATGGTTGGTCCTGTATGGCCTAACATAAGGTCATCAGTTTTATTAAAGAAAGGTAATATAAAAGAAGTTTCATTAAGATTAAAAGATAGTAAATGGATATTAGATTTTGATAAACTACTGAACACGATTACGCATAAAACAAAAATGGTTTTTGTTAATAGTCCTGGAAATCCAACAGGATGGGTGATGTCAAAAAAACAGCAAGAAATCCTATTTAATCATGTTCGAAAAATGGGTTGCTGGTTAATTTCTGATGAAGTTTATCATCAAATAATGTTTAATGATGATGTGTCACCAAGTTTTCTTCAATTATCTAATTCTACTGATAAATTAATAGTTATCAATTCAGCTTCAAAGAGCTTCAATATGACAGGCTGGAGAATAGGTTGGATAACACATCCTGAAGAGTTAGGGCCTCACATAGCTAAATTAGTTCAAATAACAACGACTGGTGTTCCAGAGTTTCTTCAAAATGGTCTAATTTCAGCATTGCAAAACTACAAACTTCTTACCAAAGAAGTACGTCAAAATTTAAAAAAATCTAGAGATATAATGTTTCAAAGATTAGTTGAGTGGAGGCGAGTTGAGTGCAGTGTGCCAGAAGCTGCATTTTATGCTTTTTTTAAAGTAAAGGATATAAAAGATTCTTTAGAATTTGCAAAAAAATTAATCATTGATACTAATGTTGGGGTTGCACCAGGTATTGCATTTGGGGATTCAGGTGAAGGTCATTTAAGAATATGTTTTGCAGCCAAGCAAAGCTTCATAAATGAAATTATGGATAGATTAGAGCCAGCCTTGAATTAAAATCACCAAGGCTGAATAGCATTTTTTAGTGCTTTATAACCTTCAATAAATCCAGGTCTATTACTGCCGTATATTCCATCAAAAATATTTAAAACATTATCCAACCAATTTCTAAGTTCAATGTTATTAGGATTAGCATCTAAGTATGCATCTCTAATTAAAACAAAATGAATTCTTGGGTCGTAAGGTTTTTTTGTTCCACCCATGGTTTCATCACCATCAAGAAGTCTTAAAAGCATAGCATCAGCTGATCCTAGTGTTTGTTCATGAATAGGTGGTCCAGACATTCTATGCATTACTGAAGTCATATCTCTTCCGTTACCAGTTGTGTAACCCATAGACTTCCATGCTGTATCTATATCAATATTACTCTTAACATGATTAAGAATTTTTGTGCCAAAATCTCTTAATGGATCAGATATATCAGCAAGCAAATCAGTCAATCTATCTCCGTCCAAATCAGTTGCTAATACTATACATTCTTGTTTGTTAATTATATCCCATACTAATAATCCATAATTAGTATCAGAAATATGTTGTTCAATTCTTCCAGACCAATTTTCCATACCATCCTTAAAGTCTCTAGGTAAAAGAGAAATTATTTTGTCAATGTTTGTTTTATGTTCTTCGTAAGCATTTACAGCCCATTTTCGACCAACAGTGAATTTTGTTCCTTCAAGAAGCCAAATTAATATACCTGCATTAATTCCATCTTCCATCGCTTGTGTTGGTTTAAAAGCAACTCTACCTAATTTACCTGTATCATTAATCATTTTTAAAAATAATCGGCAAGCATAAGCCATCTGAATTCCAGGAGTATTCATTTCAGTATGTACAATACCAGTTTTTTCATTAACACTAAATTTAGATTTATCTTGTGAATAAGGCAAACATGGCATACATCTTACAACTGTGATTGGACCATATGGACGAACGTTACAAAATACACCTGCTTGTGTTCTTAAAGGGGCATTTCCAGACTTACCCATTACAACAACTTTATTTCCAGACTCATTATTAACATATGCATCACCAGCAGTTGACCATTTTATAGATGTGTTTTGCATATTGCCAAACCAGCTTAATGCTTCAAGTTTAGTGTCATGTCGCATTTGAGACCACATTGGAACAGCATAAAAAGGAAGATTTAAGATATCAGCGGCTGCAATAGTTCCCAATAATGCGTAAGCGTCTGTTAATGAATGGCATACTGGACTTACTATTCCATCATGTTTTCCGCCTTTCCAAACAATTGCATTTGGATACCCATTTGGCCTTACCTCGGTCTTTTGGTAAAGTTCCCCAAGAACAGTTTCTAAGTCACCACCTTTAGATTCAGTAACAGCTATTTTCATCAAATCTAACATTTCAAGTCCTTAATTTTTTTACAAAAATTTTAAATTTATCGTATATCATTCATACATAAATTAATAAAATATTTAAATATTTTTTAGAAAAATTTTTAAAGAATTTATGTTTTTCAATTCCTCAAAATAATTTAAATTATGTTCTCCCATATATTCTTCTTCAATAAGATGATTAATTAGAGAAATAAGAGGATCCCAAAAATTATTAAAATTGATAATACCAACTTTTTTTTTAACAATTTGACTTAATTGACACCAAGTTAAAACCTCAAAACATTCATCAAGTGTCCCTACACCACCTGGTAAGATTAAGAAAGCATCTGATTTTTCGTACATCATTTGTTTCCTCTGGTGCATGTTATTAGTAATTATAAAGCTAGTATTATGTTTTTTTGAATGTTTTGTATCTTGTATATCTTTTTTAACTAAAAAATTAGGAATTATACCTGTTGTTTTAGAGCCATACTTTATAGCTGTTTCTGATACTGATCCCATAATGCCATTCTCACCACCACCAAAAATAATGTCAAAATTATTTTCTGCGATGATTTGACCAACAGTTTTAGCAGATTTTAAGTTCTCACTATTTTTACCTGATTTAGAGCCACCAAATACACATATTTTTTTTTTCAAAACTACCTCTTACAAAAAACAAACTTAAAAAAATTTATATATTAATCTAATAATTTATTTTAAAATAAAATATTAGTTTTTAACAAGGTTTTCTATGAAATCTTCAAAAGTAATATATTTTTTATTAACTGGCGCAATAATAGCAGCTTTAGCTCTATTCGTAGTTTTTTATGAAACTGAAACTATTGATGAAAAAGAGGTGGTTGTACCTTTAGTAAATAAAGTAGTGGACGCCAAGCCAATCGAAGTTAAACCAACAAGAGAAGAAACTGCAGAAACAATAAAATTAGAAGTTGTAAGGGTGAGACCAGATGGAAGCCTTGTTATTGCAGGAAAAGGATTGCCTAACTCAAAAATAGAAATCATTTCTAATTCGGAAGTAATTGCTGTTACAACAAGTGACAAAATTGGAGATTTTGTTGCTGTACCACAAAAGCAATTAAATAGTGGAGAATATTTTTTATCTTTCAGGCAATCAACAGAAGATAATAAAGTAGTAATTGCAAATAAATCTGTTGCAATAAATGTTACTGGGAAAAAAGATGATCTACCAATTGTAGCTATTGTAGATAGTCAGGGTAAATTAGGTGCCAAAGTTATTCAAGCGCCTGGCTTAGAAAAAAAAGAGCAGAGTATAAAAAATAATAAACAAATAAATACAAAAACTATTCAAGAGCCTCAAGTTAGAATACTTGCAATAACACATGACTCAAAATCAGGACAACTTGTATTATCAGGAATAGCTCATAATGGTGTGCAAGTAAATGCGGGCTTTACAGGTAAAGAAACGTCCTCAACTAAAATTATTAATGATGAATGGACTTTATCTGTTCCAGGTAAGTTGATTGTAGGAAAACAAAAAGTTTTTGCGGTTTTGTTAGGAAAAAATGGTAAGGTATTAAGTGAAAACTCAATAATAATTAGTGGTAAAAGTATTGAAAATGCAAATGGAAAAACACTAATTATTGTCCAAAAAGGAGATGCTTTATGGAATATAGCATATCAAAGGTTAGGAGTAGGTAATCGCTATATTGATATTTTTGAACTTAATAAAGATAAAATTCAAAATCCTGATCTAATTTATCCTAAACAACTTTTCATAATACCAAATAAATCAAATTAAAATTATATTTCGATGTTTGATGGACAAATAAATAAAATTTTAAAACCGACTTTAGATCTATTAGCAAAAAATTTATTACAATTTTATATACAACCAAATATGGTAACTTTTACCGGGTTCTTTTTTGGACTTTGTTGTTTCTGCTTTATAGTCAATGATATGTTTATCTATGCATCTATTTTTTTATTTCTTAATAGATTTTGTGATGGCTTGGACGGAGCTTTAGCAAGATTAGTCGGACAAACAGATATTGGTGCATTTTATGATATTGTTTCAGACTTTTTGTTTTATTCATTATTTCCTATATCTTTCATATTTTTGGATATAGAAAATGCTTATTCAATATGTTTTTTGTTATTAAGTTTTGTTGCTACTCAAACAACTTTTCTTGCTTCAGCATGGCTTGTAGAAAAAAATAAATTGTTAATTTTAGAAAATCAAAAAAAATCATTTTTTTATATAGGTGGAATTACTGAGGGATTTGAAACAATCCTTTGTTTTATTTTGATGCTTTTATTTTATCAGTACTTAAATTATATAGCATATATTTTTGGGACATTATGTTGGATAACTTTCATAACTAGAGTAATTTTTATAAGAAAATTGCTTAAATCATAAAATACAAATTTATTTTGTTCAAAATTTGTTATAAAAATATTAATTAAGTAACATTTTTGACAAGTATAAGATGAGTAAAAATATTAAGCATTTGACAAATGAACAATATAGAATAACCCAGCAGCATGGAACAGAGCCAGCATATTCTGGAGCATATTGGGATAAAAAAGATGTTGGTAATTATAATTGTATTTGTTGTAATACTCTTCTTTTTTCAAGTGAAACAAAATATGACTCAAGATCAGGTTGGCCTTCTTTTTATAAACCAGTCTCTGAGGAAGTTATTGGTAAATCAATTGATAATTCATTTTTTATGCAAAGGATAGAGGTGCATTGTGCAAAATGTGATGCACATCTTGGTCATGTTTTTCCTGATGGACCAGAACCTACAGGTTTGAGATATTGTATAAATTCTGCTTCTTTAAAATTTCAAAAAATGAATAGTAGTTAATTTATGTTAGGTTCTACAAAAATTTATGGATGTCTTGCAGATCCAATTGATCATGTAAAAGCTCCAACTATTTTTAGTACGATTTTTAAAGAAAAAAATATAGATGCAGTTATGGTCCCAATACATGTAAAGAAAGATAATTTAGAAAATGTAATAATTTCTTTAAAAAAAATTAAAAATTTCGAAGGAATGACCGTTACTATTCCTCATAAAAAAACTATAGCTAATTTATGTGATCATCTTGAACAAGACGCTTCATTCACTCAATCTGTAAATTGGATCAAATTTGATAAAAATAGAAAATTAATTGGAAATAATTTTGATGGTCAAGGTTTTGTTGCTGGATTTTTATCACAAAATTTTTTGATAAAAAATAAAAAAGTTTGTATTTTTGGCGCTGGTGGCGCCGCAGTCTCTATTGCCTGTTCATTAGCAAAACAAAAAATTAAATCTTTGCAAATAATTAATCGTAATTTTGATAAAGCTCATGAATTGATAAATAAAATAAAAATTATTGATAAAGATTTGTTAGTAGAAGTAACTAAATATAGAGATAACTACTTATTAAATGATTACGATATAATAATTAATGCAACTAGTTTAGGTTTACATAAAGATGACAAACTTCCTTTTGATGTGAGTAAAACTTCCCCTAGTACTGTTATTGCTGACATTATAATGCAACCTTTAGAAACTAAACTATTAAAAAAAGCAAAAAATTTAGGTCGATCTGTTCATTTTGGAAAATATATGATAGAAAGTCAGATTAATTTGGCAGGCAAATTTTTAGATCTTTGGTAGTGAAGGAAACATAATGGAAAAAAACTTTGTTTGGAATGAAGATAAATTAAATAAATTAAAAAAACTCTGGGATGAAGGTTTGCCAATCACAAAAATTGGAAACGAAATTGGTGTGTCTAGAAATGCAATTGCTGGAAAAGCCCATAGAATGGGACTACCAAAAAGGAATTCACCTATTTCTAAGTCAGGAGATCCTAGAAAAAATCAGCAATATAATAATTCAGATACAAGTAAGGTCTTACCTCTAAAAATCATGTTAAGAGATGTTGAATGGTCTAGAAATAGATGTTGTTGGCCTATTGGTGATCCAAAATTACCTGGATTTTCTTTTTGTGGTACCTCAATAATTCCTGGCAGACCTTACTGTGAAGAACATTCAAATCTTGCATATACTAACACGAGAGAAAGTTAATATAATGTATTATGAAACACGTAATTAAAAAGAGATCTGATTATAAGCCGTTATTTTGGTTAACAAAAAATACATTTTTAGAATTTTTAATATTTGATAAACATACTATTGTTAAATCTCAAATAATATTTCAAAAAAATAATTCTCATAACATAAGTCATTTTAATTTAAAAAGTCATCTAGAATTAAATGGTGTTGACTTAATTACTAAAAAATTTGAACTAATTCTTGACGATAAGCCTCCTAAAAAAATAAAAATTGAAAGTCTAAAAAAACAGGATGAAGCCTTTATAATACCAGTTCCTTCTAATACATCTTTTGTAAAAATAATTACAGAAGTAAAAATATATCCTTCAATTAACAATTCTTTGGAGGGCTTGTATCAAAGTAATAATATGCTATGCACTCAATGTGAAGCAGAAGGTTTCAGAAAAATTACTTGGTTTCCAGATCGACCTGATTGCTTAAGTTTATTTAAAGTTAGAATAGAGGTAACGGATAAATTTAAAACAATACTTAGTAATGGTAATTTAATTGAAGAAGGTGTTATTAAAAATAAAAATGGAAAACGTAATAGACTGTTTAAAGTCTGGTACGATCCTTTTCCTAAGCCTTCTTACTTATTTGCTTTAGTTGTTGGTAATCTAGAATCTAACTCTTCTAAATATTTAACATCTTCAAAAAAAGAAATT
The DNA here is from genome assembly GCA_902543145.1 of uncultured SAR116 cluster alpha proteobacterium. Taxonomy (GTDB): domain Bacteria; phylum Pseudomonadota; class Alphaproteobacteria; order Puniceispirillales; family Marisalimonadaceae; genus Marisalimonas. The sequence goes on from CACBXG010000003.1 coordinate 129,602, forward strand.
ACAATAAATATCTTTTGTGAAATTGGAAATAAAAATTTTACTAATTACGCAATGAATAGTCTAAAAAAAGCGATGAGATGGGATGAAGATAAATATGGATTAGAATACGATTTAGATACTTTTATGATAGTAGCTGTTAGTCATTTCAACATGGGCGCTATGGAAAATAAAGGTTTAAATATATTTAATTCAAAGTTTGTTCTAGCAGACAAGAAAACTGCAACTGACAGAGATTTACAAAATATAGAAAGCATTGTTGCTCATGAGTATTTTCATAATTGGACAGGGAACAGGGTAACCTGTAGAGATTGGTTTCAATTAACTCTGAAAGAAGGCTTAACAGTTTTTAGAGATCAAGAATTTTCAGGTGATATGAACAACAGAGGTGTTAAAAGAATAGAAGATGTATCTATACTAAGATCAATTCAGTTTGCGGAAGATTCTGGATCTAATAGTCACCCTATAAGACCTGATGAATATAAGGAAATTAACAATTTTTATACTCCTACAATCTATGAAAAGGGAGCTGAGGTTATTAGAATGATTTATAATTATCTTGGTAATACCTTATATAAAAAAGGAATGGATCTATATTTCAAAAGATATGACGGAAAGGCAGTTACATGTGAGGATTTTATAAAAGCATTAGCTGATGGGAGTAAATTAGATTTAAGTATGTTTGAAAAATGGTATTCTCAATCTGGTACTCCTAATTTAATAATTACAAGAAAAAAATATGACTTAGGATTAGAGCTAAATTTTTCTCAAAAGATTAATAATAAAATTAGCAATTTACCTATTCCAATAAAAATTGCTTTTTTAAATAAAAAAGGATCTCTTGTTAAATTTAGTCTCAACAACTCAAAATTAAAATATGAACACGTCTATTTACTTTCAAAAAGTAAAGATAAAGTCTCTATAATCTGTAGTGAAAAAGAAATTACTCCTTCAATATTACGAGATTTCTCTGCTCCAGTGCTTTTAAAAACAGATATAAAAACTAGTGAATATATTCATATACTTAAATTTGATAATGATTCATTTAATAAATGGGATGCGATTCAAAACTTATATCTTAGCTGTTTTTTTAAAAAATCTAATTTAAATATTTTAATAAAAACATTAAGAGAATTAATTATAGAAGAAAAAGTAAACTATTCATTAATGGCCTTGCTTCTAGAATTACCATCTCGATCTACACTTGAAAATATGTCAAGTGATGTGGATCCAATTTCAATTTTCAAAAGAAAAAAAGAATTTATGAAAAGAATTGGCATAGGTTTACAAAAAGTTTTTGAGATTATTGCTTTAAAACTATTCGAAAGCAAAATAGAAAATGACAAAAGCTCTGGAGAGAGACTGTTATTAGAAAAAATACTAAAATATTTAATTCTAATTGAGAGCTCAATAGGGATTCAGGTTGCAAAAAAAATAACAGAAAGCAAAAATATGACACTTTCAATTATTGGATTAAAATCATTATGTTTGGCTAATAATGAGTTGTCATTAAATTACTTAAATGATTTTTACAAAAAATGGAAAAATAATCACTTAGTTATTGAAAAATGGTTTGAAATGATGTCGGCTTTAAATATAGGGTCAAAGGGTTTAAATCTAATTAAGCATCTGTTAAAGCATAAAGATTTTGATTATAAAAATCCAAATAAACTTAGATCCGTTTTAAGTACTTTTCAAAGGGAAAATGTATTATTATTTCATGCAAACGATTCTTCTGGATATAAATTTATTTCTGAACAGGTTGCAATTATTGATAAAAGCAATCCGCAAGCAGCTGCTAGACTAATTCTGCCTCTGACAAGATTTAAAAATTACTCTTTTGAGAGGAAAAACAAGATTAAAAATGTTTTAAAAGGTATTAATAAACCATTTATCTCTAGTGATTTGTCTGAAATAATTGAGAAAGCATTAATTTAGTTATTTTATTTTAAAAAATCTGGGATTTTACCACTTTCTTTAAAATTTAAATAATTTTCCTCAGGCAGAATAAAAGTTTTAGATATATATTTATTAATTTTTTTCTTTGGATTGAAATTTTTATAAGATAACTTTTGAGCGGAAATTATCTTATCAAAGGTTGTTTTATAAACTTTTTTCTTTATGAGTTTTTCTATCAAAATAACATTTTTGTTATCATTATCATCAAAAAGAGTATATGCTTTACCCCTTTTCCCAGCTCTTCCTGTACGACCGATACGATGTACGTAATCTTCTGGGTTATTTGGAACATCATAATTAAAGACATGGCTTAATCCATCTATATCAATACCTCTTGCAGCCACATCAGAAGCAATAAGCATTTCAGCAGATTTGTCTTTGAACTTTTCGAGCGATTTAATTCTTAAATTTTGATTCATATCTCCATGAAGGGAGACAGTACTGAATTTATTTTTTTTTAAAAATCTACTAACTTTATCAATATCAGCCTTCTTATTACAAAATATCACAGCACTTTTTATTGGTTCAATATATAATAATTTTTTTAGGTCATTCATTTTATTTTCATTATTAGTTTTAATAAAAGTACTATCTATGTTTTCTGATGTTGAAGAATATGGGTTTATAGTGATTTCCTTTGGATTAATTAATAAATCTTTACCTATATTTCTTATTTCATTTGAGAGAGTCGCAGAAAAAAATAAAGTTTGTCTTATTTTAGGTAGTAGTTTGTTAATTTTAATAATATCAGGAATGAAACCCATATCTAACATTCTATCTGCTTCATCTATAACAAGTAATTTCACATCTTTTATTATGACTTTGCCTCGTTCTATATGGTCTAAAAGTCTTCCAGGTGTAGCAATGAGTACATCTACACCTTTTGACAATTTATTTTCTTGTTCTGTGAATGATGTTCCACCAATTAATAGTACCATTTGAAGATTTAAATATTGATTTATTTTACTAAATTCTTCAGACACTTGCATTGCTAATTCTCTAGTAGGAGCTAAAACAAGTGATCGTGGCATTCTAGATTTAGATTTTCCGGAATTTAGAATCTCAATCAAAGGCATAATAAACGATCCTGTTTTACCCGTGCCTGTTTGTGCACACCCTAATATATCTCTTCCTACTAAAATATTTGGTATAGCTTTTTTTTGAATATCAGTTGGTTCTTTATACCCAATGTTATTTATAGATGACAAAATTTCTTTGCATAAGCCTAGATCTTCAAATTTCACAATTATGACCTCGTTAAAATTTTATATTTTTGATTGCACTAAATAATGCTTAAAGTTAATTGAACTCTTAAACTTGAATATCATATTCTCCTACATTACTAGCATTTTCTTGAATATACTTAAATCTAAGTTCTGGTTTTTTGCCCATGAGTATATTTACTAAACTATCAACTTCTCTCCTATTGTTGGCTTCATTAATATCTCTTTTAGGAACAGTAACTTTAAGTAATTTTCTTGTTTTTGGAGACATTGTTGTCTCTTTTAATTGAGCTGGTGGCATTTCGCCTAATCCTTTGAAACGACTAATTAAGGCTTTTCCGTTAAATTTTTCATTTATTATTTTATTTTTAATTTCTTCGGTTTGTGCATAAAAGGATTGGTCATTAAAAGTAATTCTATATAAAGGTGGTTGAGCAATATACAAATGTCCTTTTTCAATAATTTCTGGATAATTGTTATAAAAAAAAGTTAATAGTAAAGCTGCAATATGAGCTCCGTCAACATCTGCATCTGTCATAATTATTATTTTATTATATCTAAGGTTATCTATATTTATAGATTTGTCTTGATCTAGTCCTATAGCTTGTTTTAAATCACTAATTTCTTGATTTTGTGACATTTTTTCACTGGTTGCACTAGCTACATTCAATATCTTACCTTTTAAGGGTAATACTGCTTGTGTTATTCTCTCTCTGGCTTGTTTTGCTGATCCACCAGCACTATCTCCTTCAACTATAAAAAGCTCAGATTTCTCAAAACTATCACTTGAACAATCAGCTAATTTCCCAGGTAAACGAACTTTTTTAGATATAGTTTTTCGTGATACTTCTTTTTCTTTCTTTTTTCTTTTTCTTTCTTCATAGTTATTAATTGTTCTATTTAATAAATCCTCTCCAACATCTTTAAAATTTGATAACCAAGTCTCAAATCTATCCCTAATCGCGGTCTCTACAACTTTAGAGGTGAAAGTATTTACAAGTTTTTCTTTTGTCTGGCCTTGGAACTGAGGTTCTTTTATAAATACTGATAAAATTAATCCCGAAGATACCATTAAATCATCATATAAGATTTCATTAGCTTTTTTGAAACCTCTTAGTTCAGCAAAATTTCTTATACCTTTTGTCATTGCTGACCTTAAACCAGTTTCATGTGTTCCACCAAGTGGAGTATGAACAGTATTACAAAAAGTTTCATTAAATCCAGTTTCATAATCAGCTAACCAACTTACAACCCATTCAACAGTTTCACCATCAATATTTACGTTTCCATGAAATAAAGAAGATGTAAAAAAAGAATTAGAGGAAGTTTTATGTTTCATATAGTCTAAAATGCCATTGATATAGTAAAATTTTTTAGAAAATGGTAAGATACTATCTGCTTTTAAAAGTGTCTCATTACATTTCCAATTGATTTGAACACCTTTAAAAAGATAAGCTTTATTTTTCAATATATTAAAGATTTTAATAGGATTAAAAATATTACTTTCACCAAATATTTCAGGATCAGGTTTAAAAGTAATAGATGTTCCATTATTTTTTTTTATTTTATTCTTTTTTGTAAGAGGTGAGAGTGGCAAACCTCTAGAAAATTCTTGAACATATAAATACTCATCACGTATAACCTCTACCTTCATAAATGAAGAAAGAGCATTAACAACTGAAGCGCCAACGCCATGCAATCCTCCTGAGGTTGTATAATTTTTATTTGTAAATTTCCCACCAGAATGGAGAGTAGTCATTATAATTTCTAATGCTGATTTATTCTTAAATTTAGGGTGATTATCTACAGGTATTCCTCTGCCATTATCAGAAATATTTATTGTGTTATTATCAAGCAGATTTACATTTATTGTATTAGCATGTTTGGCAACCACCTCATCCATAGAATTATCAATTATCTCAGTTGCAAGATGATGCAAGGCATTATTGTCAGTGCCGCCAATGTACATACCTGGCCTATGCCGAACAGGCTCTAGCCCTTCTAAAATTTCAATTTCAGAAGCATTATAGTTATCCAAAATTTTTTTTGTCATATAAGTTAATTTACTTTATTTAGTGTGTAAAAAAATAATCATAACAATATTTAGCAATATTTAGATAATTTTCAAATAAAAAAACCCAACTAAAAGTTGGGTTTTAAAAGAATTTTTAAATTATTTAGCTTGAATAGTACATTTTAAATTCAACTGGATGGGGAGCATGTTCAAACTCAATTACTTCTTCCATTTTTAAATCAATGTAAGCTTCGATCTGGTCTTCAGTGAATACTCCACCTTTTGTTAAAAAAGACATATCATTTTTCAGAGCATCCACTGCCTCTCTCAGTGATCCACAAACTGTAGGAATATTTTGTAATTCACTTTCAGGCAATTCATATAGGTCTTTATCCATTGGGTCACCAGGATGTATTTTATTTTGAATACCATCTAGACCTGCCATTAACATTGCAGAAAATGCCAAATAAGGGTTGGCCGTAGCGTCGGGAAATCTGACCTCTACTCTTTTACCATTAGGGCTTCCAACAAAAGGGATTCTGCAAGATGCTGATCTATTTCTAGCTGAATAAGCCAACAATACGGGGGCTTCAAAACCAGGTATCAATCTTTTGTAGGAATTGGTTGAGGGGTTAGTAAAACAATTAATAGCTTTTGCGTGTTTTATAATACCACCAATGTAGTGTAAGCAAGTTTCAGATAAACCAGAGTATTCGCCGCCGGCAAAAACTGGTTTTCCATTTTTCCAAATTGATTGATGTGTATGCATTCCAGTACCATTATCACCTGCTACAGGCTTTGGCATGAAAGTAGCTGTTTGTCCAAATGAATGAGCAACGTTGTGAACTGCATACTTATACAATTGAACATTGTCAGCTGTATCTATCAAAGTCCCAAATTTTAATCCCAATTCATGTTGAGAAGGTGCCACTTCGTGATGATGTTTTTCCATTGGGACGCCCATTTCAACTAATGATAATACCATTTCACTTCTTAAATCTTGCGCGGAATCAACGGGAGGAACAGGAAAATATCCACCTTTAATACCTGGTCTGTGACCCATATTTCCTTCTTCAAAATCACTGCCGGAATTATAAGGACCTTCGGTTGAATTAATTTTGTAAAATGTTGAATTCATTTCGGATTGGTATTTCACATCATCAAAAACAAAAAATTCAGGTTCTGGGCCAAAATAAGCTGTATCCCCAACTCCTAAACTTTCCATATATTTTAAAGCTGATTTTGCAGTTGATCTTGGGTCTCTTTCGTAAGGATTACCTGAAATAGGATCTAATACGTCACAAAAAATAGATAATGTCGGCTGTGAGAAGAAAGGATCAACTATTGATCTAGAACAATCAGGCATCAGCTTCATATCTGACTCATTAATGGCTTTCCAGCCGGCTATTGATGATCCATCAAACATAAATCCTTCAGCTAAAGATTCCTCATCAATTGTACTTACATGCTGTGATAAATGTTGCATTTTACCTCTTGGGTCAGTAAATCGTAAATCTACAAACTGGATTTCTTTTTCCTTGATAGTATCCATAATTTTTTTTGCGTCTGACATATATCTACTCCATTATTCATATGTTATATTGCTTCGCTACCTTTTTCTCCCGTTCTAATTCGGATAGCTTTTTCAATTGATGATACAAAGATTTTACCGTCGCCAATTCTACCTGTTTTAGCAGACTCTTCTATACACTCAACCGCAGAATCAACTAATTCGTCATCAACCACAATTTCGATTTTAACCTTAGGAAGAAAATCAACAACGTACTCAGCACCTCTGTAAAGCTCTGTATGACCCTTTTGTCTTCCAAACCCTTTTGCTTCGTAAACTGTTAAACCTTGAATACCTATGAGTGAAAGTGCATTTTTGACTTCATCGAGTTTAAATGGTTTAATAATTGCTTCAATTTTTTTCATTTGAATCACCCTTTTGAAAATTCATATAATTAAATATAAATTAAACAAAATTATTTTTATTGAAAAATTACAATAAAAAATAAATGATTAAAAATTAAGCAAAAAATTTAATTAAAAAAATCTTTGATTCTTGAAATTGCTTCCTCAATTGAAGTATCTGAATTAGCACATGATAATCTTATATATCCTTCACCATATTCACCAAAAGAAGTACCTGCAACTGTGGCCACACCTAAATCATCTAATAAAATATTTTGAATTTCTGTAGAATTTTTTCCTGTTCCAGTAATATTTGGAAAGCAATAAAACGCCCCATTTGGTTTTTGACAAGAAAATCCTTTTATTTCATTTAAGCTATTAAACATAAAATTAGCACGTCTTTTAAAATGATTATTCATTTCTGAAACACAATTTTGGGGCCCATTTAATGCTTCTAATGCAGCATATTGAGCGCTTGAATTAACACATGAGTGAATATTCACAGCAAGTTTTTCTGCAATTTCATATAATTTATGTGGGAAAATTCCATAGCCTAAACGCCATCCCGTCATGGCGTATGTTTTAGACCATCCATTTAAAATAATTAGCCTATTTCTAATTTCAGGAAATTGTAACATTGATGTAAATTCATTTTCACCAAAACAGAATTGATCATAAATCTCATCACTCATCAAAACAACATCTGGGTGTTTTTCTAGACCTTTAACTAACTTTTCTAGTTCACTTTTAGGAACTAATCCACCTGTTGGGTTGGCTGGGCTATTAATGATTATTAAACTTGTATTAGTATTGATTTTATTGAGTATATCTTCTGCTGAAAATGAAAAGCCTTTATCTTCTCTTAATTGATATGGGATCGATTTTGCACCTGAGTAATTAATAGCTGATTCATAAATAGGAAATCCTGGATTTGGGTATAAAATTTCCTTATTTTTTTCACCCATCAACATTGCTGAAAAAAATATTATAACCTTACCGCCTGGAACAATCATAATATTATCAGGTGAAACATTTTCATCATATCTTTTTTTTATATCGTTTGAAACGGCTTCTCTTAGATTTGGAATACCTGTAGATTGTGTATAACCATGATGTCCATCTCTGAGAGCCTTTATACCTGCCTCAACAATATGCTCTGGCGTTTTAAAATCTGGCTGACCAATTCCTAAATTTATAATATTTTGTCCCTCAGAAGCTAGTTTGTTCGCTTTTGCTAATACCGTAAAAGCAGTCTCAGTTCCGAGATTAAAATTTCTAGATGCATAAGCGTAATTACTTTTCATTTAATAAACCTTGATTAATTCGTATTTATTAAATATTTATACATTCTTATATTTAAAATAAAGATTTTTATAAATTATTTAATTTTAATATGAATGGTTAGAAATTATTATGGCGGGTGTAGCTCAGTTGGTTAGAGCGCGGGTTTGTGGTACCTGAGGTCGCCGGTTCGAAGCCGGTCACTCGCCCCATTTTAATTTTAATCATTCTAACTTGACCTTTGAGCTATCCTAAGTTAGCTATTTGGTAAATGTATTGAGATTAAAAATGCGGGCGTGGCGGAACTGGTAGACGCGCAAGATTTAGGTTCTTGTATCGAAAGGTGTGGGGGTTCAAGTCCCTTCGCCCGCACCAAATAATAAAAAATATTTTCAGTTTTAAGAGGTAAAATCAAAATGGCTGTAACGCAAACCTTATCAGAAGGATTAAAACGAGAATTTGAAGTAATTATAACCAAGAAAGAAATTGAAAAGTTAGTTGATCAAAAGCTTGAGAATATAGCTAAAGAAGCCAATTTTCCAGGTTTTAGACCAGGTAAAGTGCCTGTTTCAGTTGTCAAAAACAGATTTGGAAAACAAGTTCTTGGTGAAGTTGTTAGAGAGTCAGTAGATACGGCCTCCAAAGATACAATGGAAAAAAATAAATTAACACCATCTTCTCAACCTAAAATAGAAATAGTATCTTTTGAAGAAGGTAAGGACTTAAAAGCAAAGTTATTTGTTGAAATAATGCCTGATTTTGAAATTCCAGATTTATCATCATTAGATATAACTAAACCTATTGTAAAAGTGAGTGAAAAAGATATTACTGAGGCGGTTGAAAAACTTGCTAAAGAAAATGTTGGTACAAAAGAAATATCTAATGATAGACCTGCAAAAAAAGGTGACACTCTTGTTATTGATTTTATTGGCAAAATAGATGATCAACCATTCGAAGGTGGGGAAGCTAAAGGTCATAATTTGAAGTTAGGTTCAAACACTTTTATACCAGGGTTTGAAGACTCACTAATTGGAGCTTTAAAAGGAAAAACTACAAACGTAAAAGTCACTTTCCCAAAAGATTATCAAGCTAAAAATTTGGCAGGTAAAGATGCTGTTTTTGAAACAAAAGTAAATGAAATCAAAGAAGATGTTGAAGTTAAAATAGATGATGATTTTGCAAAAACATTGGGTATGAATGATCTAAAAGCATTAAAAAAAGCTGTTTCAGAACAAATTTCAAAACAGCATCAAGTACAAAGTCGAGATAAAGCAAAAAGACAAATATTAGATAAATTAGCTGATATAGTATCTTTTGATTTACCAGAGACTTTGGAAAAAGAAGAATACGACAACATATGCAAAGCTATGAATCCTAATTCAAAACCAGATTCAAATAAAATTGAAGAAACAAATCCAGCTTCTGACAAAGGGATGTCAAAAGAAGAAAAATTAGATGCATCAGAAATTGCAAAAAGAAGAGTGAGGTTAGGATTATTACTTTCTGAAATTGGAAGAAAAAACAATATTAAGGTGGAAGAAGAAGATACCAGAAATGCAATGATGAAAGAAATACAAAAATATCCAGGGCAAGAAAAGCAAATTATGGATTATTTGAAGAACAACCCTGAAGCTCAAAAACAACTTTCAGGTCCAATTTTCGAGGATAAAATCATAGATTTTATTTTAGAATTAGCTAATGTTAAGGAAAAAACAGTATCTGTAAAAGAACTTTACAAAGAAGATGAAATGGATTTAAAAAAAGAAGCTTTAAAAGCGAAAAAATCAAATAAGATTGTTCATAAAAATAAAACAAATAGAACAAATAAAACAAAAAAAACAACCAATAAAGTATCAAAAAAATAATGACCTTTCTACAAAACTATTATTTGAGGAGTTTTAAAATATGATGGAAAAAAATTATAATCAGGTGTCTTCATTTAATGAAATTGGAGCATTAGTTCCAATGGTGGTAGAGCAAACAAGCCGAGGAGAAAGATCCTATGATATTTATTCAAGGCTTTTAAAAGAAAGGATCATATTTCTTGTAGGACCTGTTGATGATAATTTAGCTTCATTAGTATGTGCTCAATTGTTGTTTTTAGAAGCAGAAAATCCCAAAAAAGATATATCAATGTATATTAACTCACCAGGTGGTGTGGTAACGTCAGGTTTGTCAATATACGATACAATGGAATACATTCGTCCTGATGTCTCAACAGTATGTATTGGTCAAGCAGCAAGTATGGGATCATTGTTATTAACAGCTGGTGCAAAAAATAAAAGATATTGTTTACCTAACGCAAGGATTATGACCCATCAGCCTTCCGGAGGTTTTCAAGGTCAAGCAAGTGATATTGAAATTCATGCCAAAGAAATAATTAATTTAAGATCAAGACTTAATGGAATTTATGTTAAACATTCTGGCAAGAAAATTGCAGAAATTGAAGCCTTAATGGATAGAGACACTTTTCTGTCTCCTGAAGATGCATTAAAGATTGGTTTAATCGATGAAGTTGTTGAAAAAAGACCTAATGTCAAATAAAGATAATACATATAATTTATTTATATTGATTTTTAAAATAAACTTATAGATTATTAATACATAAAATAAAATCTAAAGGTGTAGTCATGGACGAACAAAAGAACGAAGGAAAAAATAAAACAACCTTGTACTGTTCATTTTGTGGTAAAAGTCAACATGAAGTAAAAAAGCTAATTGCAGGCCCCACAGTGTTTATTTGTGATGAGTGTGTTGAGCTTTGTATGGATATAATTAAAGAAGAGCACCAATCATCAATTACAAAAAACAAAGAAGGTATTCCATCACCTGTAGAAATATGTAAAATACTAGATGATTACGTCATCGGTCAAACAAAAGCAAAAAGAGTGCTTTCTGTAGCTGTTCATAACCATTACAAAAGATTAGCAAATACAACTGATGTCAACGATATTGAAATTTCAAAGTCAAATATTCTACTAGTAGGACCAACTGGTTGTGGAAAAACCTTACTAGCGCAAACTTTAGCAAAAATATTAGATGTTCCTTTTACAATGGCCGACGCAACAACATTAACAGAAGCTGGTTATGTCGGCGAAGATGTTGAAAATATAATTCTAAAATTATTACAAGCCTCTGATTATAATGTTGAAAGAGCTCAAAAGGGTATTGTATACATAGATGAGGTTGATAAGATTTCAAGAAAGTCTGAAAATCCTTCTATAACTAGAGATGTTAGTGGTGAAGGTGTACAGCAAGCTTTACTTAAAATTATGGAGGGCACTATTGCAGCTGTTCCACCTCAAGGTGGAAGAAAACACCCTCAACAAGAATTTCTTCAAGTGGATACTACAAATATTCTTTTTATTTGTGGTGGGGCCTTTGCAGGTTTGGATAAATTAATTGCAAATAGAAATAAAGGCTCTTCTATTGGGTTTGGTGCTGAAATAATTAATTCACAAGAAACCTCAACATCCGAAATGCTTAAAGATGTAGAGCCAGGCGATTTAGTTAAATATGGACTTATTCCTGAATTTGTAGGTAGGTTGCCTGTTCTAGCATCATTAGAAGATCTTGACGAAGAAGCTTTAGTTACAATTTTAACAAAGCCTAAAAATGCACTCCTTAAACAGTATCAAAAACTATTTGAAATGGAAAATACTAATCTAGAATTTAGAGAAAATGCATTAAAAGCAATTGCTCAAAAAGCTATAAATTTAAAGACAGGTGCAAGAGGTTTACGTTCTATAATTGAAAATATACTAATGGATACCATGTTTGAATTACCTTCTGAACCTGACATTAACGAAGTTGTTATTAATGAAGAAGTTGTAACTAAAGGCACTAAACCTATTTTAGTTCACGAAAAAAAGACGAAAGAAATAAAAAGCTCTATTTAGTATTTTTTGAACTTGAAGTTTAGAAAAAAACTATCATTTATTAATTTGTAAGACGATTTTAATAATTCTGAAGGATATGAACTTGACAAGTAAAATATACCCAATTTTGCCTTTACGAGATATTGTTATATTTCCATACATGATAGCTCCATTATTTGTAGGAAGGCTTAAGTCAATTAATGCTCTTGAGACTGTAATGGAAGAAAATACAGAGATAGTTTTACTTACCCAAAAAAAATCTTCAACCGAAGAACCTAGTTCAAAAGACCTTTTTAAAATGGGTACTCTAGGAACAATCTTACAAATGCTTAAATTGCCGGATGGTACCGTTAAAGTATTAGTTGAAGGAAAATTTAGGTGCGAGATTAATGAAATAATATCTTCAGGTGACTATTTAAGTGCAAAATTAAATGTTTTAAAAAAAGATATTTCATTAGGAAACAATGATGATGAAATAATTAATCAACTTAAAAATTCTTTTGAAAGGTTTTCCAAACTTAATAGTAAAATTAACTCTGATGTTTTATCAACAATATCTAATATTGATAACTCAGACATTTTGTCTGATACAATTGTGAATCATTTAGTTTTTTCCATCGACGAAAAACAATCCTTTCTTGAAATGACTGATGCATCCGAGAGGGTTAAAGCTTTGACTACAAAAATCGAGAAAGAAATTGAAATACTCAGCTCTGAAAGAAAAATTAGAAGTAACGTAAAAAAACAGATGGAAAAAACACAAAGGGAGTATTATTTAAACGAGCAACTAAAAGCTATACAAAAAGAACTTGGCACATCTGATGATGGAAAAAATGAATTTGACGAGTTTAATGATAAAATTAATAAAGCAAAACTAAGTAAAGAAGCCAAAGAAAAAGCTCTATCAGAATTAAAAAAACTAAAAAATATGAGTCCAATGAGTGCAGAAGCTACTGTTGTTAGGTCATATATTGATTGGTTGGTTTCTATTCCGTGGAAGAAAACTAATAAAGTTAAATCTGATATTGTTAATGCAAGAAAAATCTTAGATGATGATCATTATGGTTTAGAAAAAGTTAAGGATAGAATAATTGAATTCCTTGCTGTTCAAAAAAGAACAAATGAAGTTAAAGGTCCAATATTGTGTTTGGTTGGGCCGCCGGGAGTTGGTAAAACTTCATTGGGAAAATCAATAGCACAAGCAACAGGAAGACAATACATAAGAATGGCTTTAGGTGGTGTTCGTGATGAGGCAGAAATTAGAGGTCATAGAAGAACTTATATAGGATCATTACCAGGTAAAATTATACATGGTATGAAAAAATCATCATCTGTTAACCCACTATTTTTATTAGATGAAATAGACAAATTAGGTAATGATTACAGAGGGGATCCTTCTTCTGCATTACTAGAAGTTTTAGATCCAGAACAAAATAAAACATTTCAGGACCATTACCTTGAAGTTGACTATGATTTGTCTAAAGTTTTCTTTGTAACAACCTCAAACACACTAAACATGCCACAAGCTTTGTTGGATAGGATGGAAGTAATTAGGTTGTCTGGATATACAGAAGATGAAAAACTAGAAATTGCTAAAAGACATTTATTACAAAAACAAATGGATAGTTGCAAACTTAAAAAATCAGAATTCTCGATCAATGAAGAAGCTCTGAAAATGATTATTCAATCATACACTAGAGAAGCAGGGGTTCGAAATTTAGAAAGACAATTAGCTAAATTAACTCGAAAAGTTGTGACCCTAATTGAAAAAAATGAAGCAAAATCAATTTCTGTAACTAAAAGCAATTTACCTGATTTATTGGGTGTTCCTATTTATCAAAGGCTTGAGATAGAAAAAGAAGATTTAGTTGGTATTACAACTGGATTGGCTTGGACTGAGGTTGGTGGTGAATTATTGTCTATAGAAGCTGTAAAAGTAAAAGGCAAAGGTAAAGTCACAGCTACAGGAAAACTTGGTGATGTTATGAAAGAGTCAGTCCAAGCTGCAGAATTTTTTATTAGATCAAAAGCTTTTTCTTTTGGTCTAGATCCTTTTGATATTGAAAAACTAGACGTTCATGTTCATGTACCAGAAGGTGCAACTCCTAAGGATGGTCCATCTGCAGGCGTTGCTATGGTTACAAGTATAGTATCAGCTTTGACTGACATAAAAGTTAAAAAATCTGTAGGTATGACTGGTGAAATTACTCTTAGAGGAAGGGTGTTACCTATTGGTGGTTTAAAAGAAAAACTATTAGCAGCAAAAAGAGGCGGCATTAAAACAGTTTTAATTCCAGATGATAATAAAAAAGATTTAATTGAAATACCTGAAAATATTAAAAACCAATTAAAAATTATACCAGTTAGTTCTATAGATGAGGTTATAACAAATGCTTTATTAGACGCTCCGCAGGAGTTAAGTATGCTAGAACCTAGTAAAATAGCAAAAAATGAAAGTAGTAATTCCAATAAAACGAGTATTTCTCATTAATTTTTTTACTTTTTTTTTTTCTTGTTTATAATTAGCTTTATTTTCTAGTCTTATAGGCTAGTATCAGGTAATTTAAACAATTATTAACAATTACGGAGGTACGTATGAATAAGAATGAATTAGTTGCAAGTGTTGCTGACGCATCTGGTCTTTCCAAAGTAGATGCTGCAAAAGCAGTTGATGGAGTTTTTGAGTCAATCACCAATGCTTTAAAATCAGGTGGTGATGTGCGTATAGTTGGTTTTGGAACTTTTTCTGTTGCTAACCGTGCCGCTACAACAGGTAGAAATCCTAGAACAGGTGAAACAATCCAAATTAAAGCATCTAAACAACCTAAATTTAAGGCTGGAAGTCCTTTAAAGGCCGCTGTTAATTAAATTAAACTTCACTTTTAATAACAAGGCGTCTTTTTAAAGACGCCTTTTTTTAAAACTAGCCATTTGTTTTACAGAAATATTTGTGCAATTAATCTTACCCTCGTAAAAACTTAATGTTAAAAGCTCATTACTAAAGATATCTAATAGCTCTCTATTTTTAAGTAAGAAATTTGGGTTTTTGGGTGAACCATATTTTTCATTGCCTTGTGAAAAGGTCTCATAAAATAAAATCCCATCTTTTTTAAGTAAATTTATTAATTTTTTTATCTTAGGTCTATACAAGTAATTCACTACTATGATCACATCATAATATTCTTTAACCAATGGCCATTCTTCATTGGTTTCAAGATCAAAACATATTGTATTAATGTTTTTAAAGCTTGTATAATTATCTAATTTCTTTTGATCTTTATCAATAGCTGTTACTAAGATATTTTTTTTTGATAGAGGGATACTATTTCTTCCATTTCCAGAAGCAAAATCTAAAAGATTTATTTTTTTTCTAATCTTTAAAGATTCTATCTGATTAAAAATCCATTTAGAGTGCATTAAAATTTTCCTTATTCCTAAATTTTATTTATTAAATAATAAGTTAATTATTGTCTTCGTTTAAAAAATTACGTATAAATCTTATTTTTAGGGCGGTTAGCTCAGTTGGTAGAGCATCTCGTTTACACCGAGAGGGTCGGCGGTTCGAGACCGTCACCGCCCACCAAAATTTACACAAAATTTTTATATATCTCTTATAGCCATCAAATAGTTTTTGTTGTCTAATCTTAATCATGTGATTTTAGTTATTGGAGTAGATATATGTCAATTTCAAAAATGCCAGTTTGTATGATTACTGGTTTAGGTGAAGGTACAGGAGGGTATACTGCTAGACGTTTTGCAAAAGCTGGATATAGAGTAGCAATGTTAGCTAGATCTAAAGAACGATTGAGAAAATTTGAACAAGAATTGCCTGGATCTAAGGGATATGTATGCGATGTTTCTAATTTAAAACATTTAGAGGATATATGTAAAAAAATTAAAAATGAAATGTCTTCTCCAGAAGTTCTTATACATAATGCAGTGAAAGGAAACTTCGAATATTTATTAAAAGGCAAACCAGAATGGTTAGAAGAGAACTTTAGAATTAATACAACTTCACTTATGTATTTATCCCACTTTTTGATACCGGACATGTTGAAAAATAAAAAAGGAATTATAATTGTAACGGGTAATACTGCTGCACATAGGGGGGTGGCTATGACACCCTATTTTGCTCCTACCAAGGCTGCCCAAAGAATTCTTGCACAATCATTAGCACGTGATTTTGGACCTCAAGGTATTCATGTTGCATATATAACAATTGATGCGTCTATAAATACTCCATGGACCAGAAGTAGAATAGAACATCAAAAAAATAAAAATGATATTGAATTTGCTCAACCGCAGGATATAGCCGAAGAAATTTTTAGAATTTCACAACAAAAACGTTCTGCTTGGTCATTTGATGTTGAATTAAGACCAGATATAGAAAAATGGTAATTTAACCTACAAAAGCTTTTTCTAAAACAAATTCTCCTGGATAATTATTGGCTCCTTCACGGAATTTGTTTTCTAACATAATTTTTTTAAGATCATTATTTAGGCCCATTGACCCACAAAACATGAATCTATCATCGGATGAGATTGACTTTATCTTTAAATCATTAAATAATTTGTCTGAAGATATAAGTTCAGTAATCCTGCCATTGAAAATATAATTATCTCTCGTTGTAGAATGATAGCTTAATAATTTATTATCTATAAATTCTTTAATTAATTCATCATTCATACATTCTTGAATTATACTTTTACTATAAGATAACTCAGCAATCATTCTACAAGTATGTGTAACAATTATACTTTCAAATCTTTCATAAGTTTCTGGTTCTCTTATAAGTGCTGCAAATGGAGCAAACCCTGTTCCTGAGGAAAGTAAAAATAATCTTTTCCCAGGTTTTATTGCATCTAGAACTAATGTACCTGTTGATTTAGGCATCATAATAATTTCATCACCGATTTTTATTTTTTTTAATTTTGATGTTAAAGGTCCGTCTTTTACAATTATAGAATAAAACTCTAATTCTTCAGACCAACTTGGTGAACAAATTGAGTAAGCTCTTAATATTGGTTTGTCATAATTATCAAGAAGGCCAATCATGACAAACTCACCTGATCTAAACTTGAAACTTTTTGGTCTAGTAATGCGAAAAGAAAATAAATTTTCAGTCCAATGTTTGACAAATGTAACTTTTTGATAATTTTTTGAAAATTTTGACAAATTTTATCCTAGCTGCAAATTAGTCACTATCTAATAATGATTTAGTCAAGTTGAGTAAAGCTAATTTATAATCAGGGTATTTGAATTTGTAACTTAACTGATTATCAATAATATTACTTTCCACAGTTCTGTTTACTTCATAGAAAGATTTCAACATTCCAGAGACTTTTGTAGAATCGTATTTTACAAGTTTTGGTTTTACTAATTTTAGTTTATTACTTACGAATTTAATTGCATCATAATTACTTATTTTTTTCTGATCACTGATATTTAAAATTTTTTCTTTACAGTTTTTCCTTATAAAATGAATTGTTAATGATGACAAATCTTCTACATGTATTCTGTTAGAAACATAATCATCTTTTAAAATAATTTCATTATCTCCATTTAGATATTTAATCATAGGATGTCTGTTTGGACCATAAATACCAGAAATTCTGAAAATTGAGGTTTGTGAATTCGCTTTAACCCATTCTTTCTCGCAATTAAGTCTTGTTATTCCTCTTTTATATTTTGGTGATGGTTTTGAGCTTTCATCAACTATTCCGCTTCCATATACTGATGTTGCAGAATAATAAATAATAATGTTTTTATTTAATGAAATTGGTTTTCGATACTTTTTTAAGACAGGATCAAAACCTTCTTCATTAAATGGTACAGTTGATATGATATTTTCATTAATTAATTTTTTTTCGACATTATTATAATCAGTGAAATTTAGGTAATGTATATTTTTTTCAGGATTCGAAATATTTCTTGTAATTATTGAAACTTCATATCCATACTTTAGGGCATCTTTAGCTAAAAATTTAGCTGTGTAGCCATTTCCAATAATTGTTAATTTCATAATTAAAATTTTTTTTATTTGTACTTGCTTTTTTTTATTTAATTAAATTTAATAATTAAATGTTTATGGTGCTTCGAAGATTTCTTCAAGCTTAAAATGGGAATTTGGTAACTTACATGAGTTATAAGCCAAAGCTGTCCCCGCAACTGTAAATGCTGAGTAAGGGCTAACATACCACTGGATATTTTCTGGGAAGGTTGCCTAAACTATGAAGCGTGAGCCAGGAGACCTGCCATTAACAGTCGCTTTGTCAACTTCCGGGTAGAGTAGATGACACGTGTAACATTTATCGTCTAGCGACAATTATTTGAGCTTTAGCTCTTAACTTACTTTGCTAGGGGGTAAATATGGCAAGCGTGTTCATTTTCATAATATTTATTTTACTTAATATATCCCATTCTTTTTCTAATGACGAAAAACCTATTCGAATTACAATTTATCCTTCAATGGTTGAGAGAGGTGTGGTTGGTAGTTCTACTAAGATAATAAATTATAGAGCTATAAGTAATTCTTCATATAAAACTCTTGGTGACTTATTATCAAAAAACTCAGGAGTTTTTTTTGAAAAATTGTACTATGGTATGGACGCAAAATCAACTGTAAGAATGAGAGGATTCGGTGAGCAAGCATCAAGAAATATTATGATACTTGTAGATGGAGTTCGTTTATCTGATATGACAATTGCTGGTGCAAATTTATCAAGAGTTCCAATTGATAATATTTATGAAATTCAGATTTTAAAAGGTGGATCTTCGACTGTTGTTTATGGTGATGGAGCCGTCGGTGGGTCAATAAATATTATTACAAAAAACCCTAAATACTTAAAAGATCAAGTAAATATTAAATCATCTTTTAAATCCTTTGATTCAAAAGAAAATTCTGTTTCAATTAATAAAAATATGAACAAGTTTATATTACAAACTTTTGCATCAACTACTGATAGTAAAGGCTACAGGGAAAATAATAAGTTTGAAAATGACACATTTCAATTTGATTTATCTTATTTAAGAGATCCTTTAACAATATATTCCACGAGTATAAATTACTCTGACGAATATACTGGATTGCCAGGAAGTATAACATTAACTGACTTTTATACTCGACCTAGGTTTGTAAGATCAGGTTCTATCGATAGTTTTGCAGAAGAAAAAATACAATCGTGGAAGTTAAATAATGAAAAAAAAGTTACTAGAGGAAAAGCTTTAACAAGTATTAGGTATGAAGAAAAAGATCAAAAAACTTCATCGATGTACAGTGGAGTGAACATTAGAGCAAAGACTGACTTAAGCACGTACACTTTTAGCTCCAAATTAAACAAAAAATTTACCGATAATAATTTTTACATGGACACTAACGTAGGTATTGATCATTATAATTCCACTTACAGAGCTATAGGTAACAATTGGGCTGGTACACCTTATCATAATATTGCAACTCAAAAAATATTTGAACCATTTGGCTTAATTAAATTTTCAAATATAAATACTCCTAATATTGAATATGAGGCTGGTTTTAGACAACATTATTATGATTTAGATGCTGACAATTATACAAACAAAAGCAGTTTATTGTCTCGAGTAAGGCAAAATTATGCTTGGTCATTAGGTTTTAACTATACCTTAGATAATAACAAAAATATTTTTGGTCATATTGCAAGATCATTCAGATCACCAAGATTAGATGAAATTATTTCTTTAGTTAATCCTAGTCCTACGTCTACTGATATCAAACATCAATACTCCCATGACATTGAAATTGGTCACAATATAAAATTAGATAAAACAAATTTTAGCATAGCTTTATTTAGATCGCTTATAAAAAATCAGATAGTTTATAATTCTGCTGCATTCGCTAATCAAAATTTTGATCCTTCAATCCATCAGGGTGTTGAATTAGAATTCGATAGATTAATTAATTCAAATTTTAAATTTGTTTCTAATTTGAATTATATTGACTCATATTTTACTGAAGGAGTTGAAAAAGGTAATGAGACACCGTACGTACCAAGATTATCTGGAAATTCTTCCATTAATTATGATTTTGACAAACAAACTAATTTCTCATTAGATTACAAATATATTGGTAAGAAAAGATCTGGCAATGACCCAAATTATATATTAACTAAATCTAAGTCTTATCAGCTTGTGGATTTTAATATTAATTACAAAACAAAAGATTTTACTGTCAAAGGATCAATTAATAATTTATTAAATAAAAAATATTATACAAATTTAATTAAAAGTTGGGATGATAAAGCTTATGTGTATCCACAACCTGGAAGAACTTTGTTTTTGGGTATAGAGGCGAAATTTTAACAAAATTATTGTGTTAATTACTGATGTGGTTTAACTAATTATTATGAATAAAAAAAATATAATTAAAAATTTTTCATTATTTTTAGGGTGTGTAAGTATTGTACTTCTTTTCCGTTTAATTCCTCATCCACCGAATTTCACACCAGTAATTGCTTTAAGTTTATATCTACCATTTATATTTGGCGTTTGGTCTATACCGTTTTGTGTATTAGGTTTTGCTATGACAGATTACTTTATTGGGTTTCATAGCATGTTGATTTGGACTTGGGGAGCTTTGGCTTTTATAGGATATACTTCTAAATTTTGTAAAAAAATATTTTCAAGAATTTTTTTAAGTTTTATTGGTGCTCTTTCATTTTTTATTATTTCTAATTTTGGTGTATGGATCTCTGGCATATATTATGAAATTTCCCTACAAGGATTATTTAACTGTTACATGATGGCTATTCCGTTTTTCACTAATACATTATTAAGTACAATGATTTTTGCAGTAATTTTTGAATTATTCATATTAAGTAAAATTTATCATATTAACCCAATTTTCAATAAAAAATGAAATACATATTTGTTTCTTAAATTAATTATTCTTTTCTTGACCAAAACTTTAACTACCTCTATCAAGTATTTAGAAACCTTTTTAGGGGGTGTAGCTCAGTTGGTTAGAGCGCCGGCCTGTCACGCCGGAGGTCGCGAGTTCGAGTCTCGTCACTCTCGCCATTATCTTATAAATTTAATAAATTGCTTTTTAACTTGTTAATAATTAAAACTAATTACTTATAATTAAATTAAAATGATGGCAAATATGAAACTTCAATTACACCACATCAATTTGTCTACTGATAAAGTAGATGAAATGAATAATTTCTATTTAAATGTTATGAAACTAAAAACAGAAAATGAAGGATTACCAGTTTTAGAAAAGAAAAAAGGTTATTCTGGAGATGTTGCTTTTGTATCAGATGGTAAAATACAAACACATCTAGCAAAAAAAGATTTGGATGTTTGTTTTAAAACTGGTCACACAATAAACCCACTTGAAAAAGGTCACATAGCCTATAGAACAGATGATCTAGAAGCTTTTAAAAAACATTTAAATGAATTAAAAATCAATTTTTCAGATTGGGGTGAAACTGCAGTAGCAGGATGGAAACAAATATTTTTTCATGATCCAGATGGAAATATAATTGAAGTACATGAAATAGTAGAAACAAAACTTTAAATCATAATTTAAAAATCATTATCAGAATGGTAGTCAAATTTGAAAAAACCCAATATTAATTTGTTGGCAGTAATTGTAGCTGTTCCTGTTATTGGAATGACAATTATAGCTCCTGCTTTAACTATTATAAAAAATGATCTCAATATATCTTTTGAAAATACACAATTAATTTTAACACTATATTTTACTTTCCTAGCATTTGGTCAAATACTATCGGGACCATTTTCTGATAAATATGGAAGAAAACCAATTTTACTCTTGGGAGCTTCGATTTATTCAATTTCTGCCTTTTTTGCATCCTTATCGTCTAATATAGAAATTTTATTAATACTTAGATGTTTTCAAGGATTTGGTGCTGCAGCATGTTTATCTGTTGGAAGAACTATTTTAAGTGATTGTTATGAGATAAAAGAGGCGGCAAAGGAAATGTCAAAAATGACAGCTATAATGGCAGTCATTCCAATTTCTTGTTTTATTTTTGGAGGATTTCTTGCCGAATTTTTAGGCTGGAGAACTAATTTACTTGCTTTAGGCTTAATAAGTCTGATTTTGATAATAGCTATGTTATTTTTATTAAATGAAACATTAACAAAAAAAGCTGAAAGCATAAGTTTTAAAAATATATTTATAGTTTATAGAGGATTAATAAACACTCTTTCTTTTAATTTTTTTACGATTACTACTGCAATGCAGACATCTATGTTCTTTGCAATGAATGGTTTTATGCCATATGAATTTGAAAGAAAAGGCGTCACTATGTCAGAATTTGGAATATGGTTTTCATTTACATCTTTGGGATATATTTTTGGAAATATTGTAAATAGCAAATTAAGTCCAAAAGTGGGTCTAGAAAGAATGTGTCTTTTGGGAACAGTTTGCTCTTTTTGTACTGTATTAATATTTTTGGGGAATAATAATTTATTCCAAAATGGCCCTGTTGTTTTAGCACTAATCTGCATGTTGTTTGGATGCTCAAACGGCTTCGCAGTAGCAAATAGTATGACTGGTGCAATAAATTCGTCTAAATTTAATAAAGGTGCAGCTAGTGGTTTAATGGGTGCTTTCCAAGTTGGTTCTGGAGGGCTAGCTGGCTTTCTAATAATATATTTTGGAGGAGCTCAAAATTTTAATATATGTCTATATGCATTATCTATTATGTCAGGTATTTCAATAATATCCTCTTATCTAATATTACAAATAAAAAAATGAGTATTATATAAATGCCTAATTATGAAAATATTGAAATAGTAGACTCTCATCATCATTTCTGGGATTTAAATAAAAATTATTATCCCTTTTTATGCGACAAAATAGATCCAAATTTTTTTTTAGGTAACTACGAAATAATTAGAGATAATTATCTTCCTCTTGATTATGAGAAAGACATAATAAATCATAATGTTATTGGTACTATTCATTGTGAAGCAGAGTGGGATAGGAATAACCAGGTTGGTGAGACAAAATGGATAGAGAATTTAGCTAAGAGAAATAAATTTCCAAATGCTATTATAGGTCATGCTTGGTTTCATACAAAAAATGCAGAGATAATAATTGCTGAACAAGCAAGTTTTAATATGGTTAAGAGTATACGCTCAAAACCTAATGTTAAATTATCAAAAAATACTACTTATTATAAATATGATGGTTCCATGCAAGATACGAATTGGAGAAATGGTTTAAAATTACTAGAAAAATATAATTTAAATTATGATTTAAGAGTTCCTACATGGCATTTAGAAGAAGCAGTTGAAATTGTAAGATTAATACCTAATACTAAAGTTATTATAAACCATTGTGGTTTTCCCTGGGATAGATCTGTGGATGGAATGGAATTTTGGAGAAAAGGGATAAAAGCATTATCTTTAGAGCCTAATACATTTATAAAATTATCTGAATTTGGGGTAAAAGGAGAGAATTGGAATTTCAATGAGAATGCGAATATAATTTACGAACTAATAGATCTTTTTGGTCCAAAAAGGTGTATGTTTGCAAGCAATTTTCCTGTTAGTAAACTTAAAATAACATTTGATAATTTATTTAATAATTATAAAAAAATTGTAGAAAAATTTTCAAGTGATGAGAAAAAAAATTTGTTTTCTGAAACTGCTATTGAGGCTTATAATTTAGATAAATCATTGTTAAAGAAAAATTAATTACATCCTTATTACTCAATAATTTAAATTTTTTTTTAATTGTGCTAATTAATCATTTTATTTCGTGTGGAGTTTTGATTGAGTATTCAATTTACTGATATTGTTAACAAATTACCAGCCTCTGTACCTTTTGTAGGTCCGGAAGCTCAAGAAAGAAGTATTGATCAACTTTTTAAAGCTCGTATTGGAGCTAACGAGAGTGTTTTTGGACCTTCAGAAAAAGCAATTTCAGCTATGAAAAAATACTTAAGTGAAGTCTGGATGTATGGTGATCCAGAAAACTTTGATTTGAAAAACGCACTTGCAAAAAAACATAAAGTAAATTTTGAAAATATTGTTATTGGTGAAGGAATTGATGGCTTACTAGGATATCTGGTTAGATTGATAATAGAAAAAGGGGATAATGTCGTTACTACTGATGGCGCTTATCCAACTTTTAATTATCATGTAGAGGGTTTTGGAGGAAATCTGCATAAAGTACCTTTCTACAATGATACTGAGGACTTACAAAATTTACTTAATAAAGTTAAAGAAACATCAGCAAAGATTTTATATGTATCAAATCCCAACAATCCAATGGGAACAATTAACAAACCGTCAGATATTGAAACATTAATACAGAAACTTCCTGAGACTACCTTGTTATGTTTGGATGAAGCTTATATTGATTTTGTAGATGATAACTTTGTACCTAAGATTTCGTTGGAAACAAAAAATGTAATTAGAATGCGAACTTTTTCAAAAGCATATGGAATGGCCGGATTAAGGGTTGGCTACGCAATCGGAGAAAAAAACTTAATCTTAAATTTTGAAAAAATAAGAAATCATTTTGGTATGTCAAAAATTTCTCAAGTAGGTGCATTAGCTGCGGTAGAAGATTATGAATTTATTAGTGATGTAATTACTAAAGTAAAATTAGCGAGAAATAGAATTGCTGACATTGCAAATAATAATAATTGTATATTTATTCCCTCTTTTACAAATTTTGTAGCAATTGATTGTTTAAAAGATAGTAAATTTGCAAAAAAAGTTCTTGAAAATTTAATTAATAACGGTGTTTTTGTAAGAATGCCATATTCATATCCTCAAAATAGGTGTATAAGAGTGACAGTAGGATTAGATAAAGATATTGATTTATTTGAAAAATATTTTCCAATAGCATTAAAAAAAGCTAATTAAAATAATATATCTCAAATCTTAAACTGTAAAAATTAATTTAGATAAACTAGGGAGTTTTTTATGACAACTAATTATCCAGATACCCATCTTTTTCTTAATGGAGAATGGAGAGAATCTGTAGCAAAAGAGAGTCTTGAAATAATAAATCCAGCAACAGAAGAAGTTATTGGTAAAGTATCACACGCAAGAAAAGAAGACTTAGATATTGCTCTTAGTGCTGCTGAAAAAGCCTTTGATAGTTGGAAACATGTTTCTGCTTATGAAAGATCAAAAATATTAAGAAAGGCTGCTGACATAGTCCGTAGCAAGGCCGATCACATTGCGACACTTATGACTATGGAGCAAGGTAAACCTGTTATTGAAGCAAAGATGGAAACAATGGGTGCAGCAGACTCAATTGATTGGTATGCAGAAGAAGGAAGAAGAGCCTATGGAAGAATAATACCTTCAAGAGCTCCAAAGGGAGTCTACCAATTTGTTTTTAAAGAACCAGTTGGTGTGGTTGCAGCTTTTACTCCTTGGAATTTTCCTTTAAATCAAGTCGTTAAAAAAGTGGCTGCAGCGTTTGCAGCTGGTTGTACCGCGATTGTAAAAGGACCTGAAGAAACACCTGCAAGTGTAGCTGAATTGATTAGAGCTTTTGACGAAGCTGGAATGCCTAAAGGTTCCATAAATTTAGTTTATGGAATACCTGCTGAAATTTCTGAATATTTAATCTCTCACCCTGTTGTAAGAAAAGTTACTTTTACTGGCTCTACAGCAGTTGGTAAATTGTTAGCATCCCAAGCTGGAAAACATATGAAAAGAGTTACTATGGAGCTTGGTGGACATTCACCAGCTATTGTTTGTGAAGATGCAGATGTGAAAACAGCTGTAAAGATATTGAGTGCAAATAAGTTTAGAAATGCTGGGCAGGTTTGTATTTCTCCAACTAGATTTTTGGTACATGACTCAGTTTATGAAGAATTTGTAGATGGTTTTGTAAAACAAGCTGAATCCCTTAATGTTGGCAATGGTCTTGAAGAAGGTGTTAAAATGGGACCTTTAGCTCATGATAGAAGACTAACAGCAATAGAGGGTTTTGTAGCAGATGCTGTTGAAAATGGAGCAAAAATATTAACCGGTGGTAAAAGAAAAGGTAATAAAGGTTACTTTTTTGAACCAACAGTTATGACAAATGTGAGCAAAGAGGCTAGAATTATGAATGAGGAACCATTTGGTCCATTGGCCCCTATAAACTCATTTAGTTCAATTGATGAAGTTGTAGAAGAATCTAACCGATTAAATTACGGTTTAGCTGCTTACGCTTATACAAATTCTGCAAAAACCGCTCAAGATCTTGGTCAAAAAATTGAGAGTGGCCAAGTTTCGATCAATCACCATGGTTTAGGTTTAGTAGACACTCCATTTGGTGGTGTTAAAGATTCTGGATATGGATCAGAAGGTGGACCAGAAGGCTTAGATGCTTACATGACTACAAAATTAGTCTCACAAACTGGTTTATAAATAAATCAAAATGTAAAAAATTTAAGCAGTCTTTAATAGACTGCTTTTTTTTTGTAATATAAAATTTTTATTTCAAAATAATTAAAACTAATTTAGCATATAAATAATTTATAATTTTATAGGTAATTATATTATGGAATGGGTACCTGCACCAACACCAATAAATGAAAACAGAAGAGCTCAAGCTGTTGAGAAAACTGGTATAATTGGAACAGATCAAATTTATTTATTTGATATTTATGTTGAAATTGCAAAAGATATTAGTGGCTATGATGCAGGGAGTTTTAGTTTATATGATTCTAAAAACCAATGTATGATTTCTGAAATTGGAAAGCCAGAACCAAGAGAAATACATCGTAAAGCTGATAAGGCTGCTAGCATTTGCTCATATGTTTTACTGGAAAAAACTCCATTAATTGTATTTGACTTAAAAAAACATGATATTTTTAAATATCACCCAGCTGTAGAAAGTGGTATGGTTCATAGTTATTGCGGATTTCCAGTTAGAAATAAAGATGGCTATGCTATGGGGACTTTTTGTATCTTCCATTTTGATGGTATAAAAGAGTTATCATCTGAAAAGCTAAGTTTGATTGAAAAATTAGTTTCTAGATTAGCCCTTCAGATTGATACACAAACCGAACAAAAAGAATTGACATCTCAAAAAATCTCAAAATCAATTGATGTTTTTCTTGAAAGTAACAATGAATTCCAAATCACTGATTATAAAAGTTTTATTGATATATGCAGTGGACTTACCTTGCCTAAAGAAAATACAATAAATCTAATCAAAAATGGATTATGTGAACTCAAAAATCATACTGTTATTCTGTCTTCCGCAGGTAATGAATTGCAAGAAAAAATGAATATATTTACAAAAGTACATAATCAGATAAAGGTTGAAGGTAACGAAGCTAATACATTAATAGACAGTGCTCTTGATAAGTTGGGTGAACTGTAATGTTTGCAAAGGTTTATCAATATAAATTTGGGACCGTAGCAGAAGCCAAGGTTGCTGCTTCCTTCTGTGCAGATAACTTAGGTAAAAAAATTAGTAAATACAAATTCCAATCTTTAAATGTAATGATTGGAAAAGAAGGTGATTTATCAATATTTATTAAATTTGATACAATTGATAGACTAAAAAAATATGAATCAGAGTCTGATGCATTTATAAAAGAATTAAAGCAAACATTTGTTTTCAAAGAAAATCAGTTTGCTGGCGTTTTTGTTTACAATTATGAAGCTGAAGCAACTTCTTCAGAAATAAAAATCACAAATCCAGCAGCTTAGTTTTCTAAAATCATTTTTATATTAAAAATTACCCATAACAACCTTGTAGTTAGGTATTTAGTTTAATTTCTATTTTACACATATTTCTTAATAAGAAATTAATTTTAATAAAATTTGTTTATATGAAGAAATTTATAATTTAAAATATTTTAAATTATAAAGGTTAATATTTTGGAAAAATGGATTGCTGTTGACTGGGGAACAAGTACTTTTCGTGCTTATTTAGTCCAAAATAATAAAGTTTCTGATACTATAGAAACTAAGGATGGAATGAAATTTGTTAAAAGACATTTTTTTGAACAGACTTTGCTCAGTTTGATTGATCGATGGTTAAATGATGATGAAATCACAGAAATTTTAGCTAGTGGTATGGTAGGGTCCAAACAAGGTTGGGAAGAGGCTCCATATCAACAAACCCCATGTAATCTCAAAAAATTAAACTACATAACACCAACCTTAAAAGATAAAAGAATTTCACTTAAAATTTTTTCAGGTCTATCTCAAACCCATCAGCCAGATGTTATGCGTGGTGAAGAAACTCAAATTGCTGGATTTTTGAATGAAACCCCAAATTTCAATGGTTCTATTTGTTTACCAGGAACACACAGTAAATGGGTGGAAATAAGAAATAATAATATTATAAAATTTAAAACTTTTATGACAGGTGAATTATTTGAAATAATTTCTAAAAATTCAGTATTAATACACAGTGTTGAAGCAGAAAAAATTGATAAGATGGAACTGCTTAAATCAGTTGATAAAATTCTTCAAAAACCAGAATTATTTAGTAATGCGTTATTTCAGCTAAGAGCGGATGATTTAATTAACTCCAAAGGTCCTACAATTTATAAATCCAGATTATCTGGATATTTGTTAGCTATTGAATTGCTAGGCAGTGCGGAGTTTTGGGAAAATAACGACATAGTTTTGATAGGTAATCCAGATTTGACAAGAATGTATCAATTCGTATTAAATAAAAAGGTCAAGTCTATCAAAAAATTCTTATCAAGTGATATGGTATTAAAGGGGCTGAAAAATTTTAAAAATTCAAATAAGTTTAAAACATGAATAAAAACAACATATTTGAATCTAGAAGACCTTTGATTGCTATATTAAGAGGTATAACACCTTTGGAGGCTGAAAGTGTTTCAGATATTCTAATTGAGGCAGGTATTAGTATAATAGAGGTTCCCCTTAATTCACCTCAGCCTTTTGAAACAATAGAAAGAATGGTAAAATTCCACGGTGACGAAGGTATTTTTGGGGCTGGAACCGTTTTAAGAGAGTATGATGTTTACAGAGTACAAGAAGTTGGAGGAAAAATAATAGTTTCTCCAAATTTGAATACGCTTGTCATTAAAAAAACAAAAGAATTAAATATGTATAGTATACCAGGAGTTTTTACTGCAACAGAGTGTTTTGATGCTTTGGACAGTGGAGCTGATGCGCTTAAATTTTTTCCAGCTTCTCTATTAAAGGAAGAAAATTTTAAAGCATTATATGCAGTTTTGCCGGAAAATACTATTTCGATTGCCGTGGGTGGCATTAGTGAAAACACATTTCCAAGTTGGTTAAAAGTAAATATCAAGGGTTTTGGCTTAGGATCAAACCTATATAAACCTGGTATGTTGGTTGAAGAAATAAAGTTAAAAGCAGAAAATATCGTTAAATTTTATGATAACTGTGTCCGGAGTTAAAAAAGTTTTGTAATGTCAGAAGATAAATTCAATAACGATTTTAAAAGTGATACTCTAGCGGAAGATCAAATTTTACTTGAAAAAATTTTATCACCATTAGATTTAAGACGTGATTTATTAATTGAACATTTACATAAAATCCAAGACTATTTTGGTTTTTTATCAGAAAAAAATTTAGCTCTTTTAGCTAAAATTTTAAAATTAAGCAAAGTTGAGGTATATGAAGTAGCATCTTTTTATGCCCATTTTGACATAGTTAAAGAAGGAGATATTCCTCCTCCTAAAATAACCATAAGAGTATGTAACTCTTTATCTTGTCAAATTAATGGTTCTACAACTTTAAAAAACAAAATAATTAAAAGATTTCAAGATCAAGATATTAGAGTTCTAGATGCTCCTTGTATGGGACGTTGTGCCTTTGCCCCGGCATTAGAGATAGGTCATTTTCATGTTGAAAATGCAAACTTGGAAAAAGTTATTGAAGCAATTGAAAAGAAATGGAGAGCTCCAATAATACCAAATTATCAATCTTTTTATGATTATATTAATAAAGGTGGATATCAGAAACTTAAAGAAATCAAAGATAGGAAAGATATTTGGTATGATAATATTATTAAGGCTGATTTAAGAGGCCTTGGAGGCGCAGGTTTTAGGACAGCAAAAAAATGGAAACTGGTTTCTAATGAAAAAGGACCTAGATATTTAGCAGTCAATGGTGATGAAGGAGAACCTGGAACATTTAAAGATAAATATTATCTTGAAACAGAACCTCACATGTTTTTAGAAGGAATGTTGATGGCAGCAACTTCTATTAATGCTAAAAAATGCTTTATTTATATAAGAGATGAATATCCTGCAGTCTTAAAAATTTTAAAAGATGAAATTATAAAACTAGAAAATGAAAAAATTATTCCTTTAAATTATATTGATCTTAGAAGAGGTGCTGGAGCCTACATATGTGGCGAGGAAAGCGCTATGATTGAGAGTATTGAGGGTAAAAGGGGTTTGCCCAGACATAGGCCACCATACGTTGGTCAATCTGGTATTTTTGGGAAACCAACATTAGTTCATAACGTTGAAACTCTTTACTGGGTAGCAAGAATAATGAGAGAAGGCCCCGAGATTTTTACAGACTTTAATAAAAATAATTGTATGGGCCTCAGAAGTTACTCAGTTTCAGGGAGAGTGAAAAATCCAGGTTTATATTTACTTCCTTCAGGCTCTACTATTTTAGATATAATTGAAGCTTCTGGAGGTATGATTGAAGGTCATCAATTTAAAGCCTACCAACCTGGAGGGGCATCCTCTGGTCTTTTACCAGCAACTATAAATGATGTCCCATTAGATTTTGATACTCTTGATAAATATAACACATTTATCGGTTCTGCGGCTGTTGTTGTTCTGTCTAATAAAGACAAAATAAAGGATGTAGCTTTAAATATGATTGAATTTTTTAAATCTGAAAGCTGTGGTCAATGTACTCCTTGCAGGGTAGGATGTGAAAAAGCCGTTAATATAATGAAACTAAAAGATTGGGATATCTCTCTTCTTGAGGATTTGTGCGAAGTAATGGAGAGTTCATCAATTTGTGGGTTAGGTCAGGCAGCAACAAATCCTATAAAATCGAGTATTTCTTTCTTTAGTGAAGAGTTAAAAAATGAATAATAAAATTTCATTTTTCATTAATAATAGAAAAGTTAAAGCTAATAATAATGAAACAATTTGGAGTGTTTCTAGAAGAGAAGGAATAGAAATTCCTCATCTTTGCCACAATAATAAAAGTGGTTATAAATCAGACGGTAATTGCAGAGCTTGTGTTGTGCAAATACAAGGAGAAAAGACATTAACAGCCTCATGTATAAGACAACCAACACAGGGAATGAAAGTCTTTACTAACACTCCTAAAGTTGAAAATTCTCAAAACTTAATCTTAGAATTGCTACTATCAGATCAACCTAAAAATAAACATAAAAATTTTCAGGGAAACCATTTTTGGAATATACTCAACAAGAAAAAGATTAATAAATCCAGATTTTTGAAAAAAAATAAAGATTATGTTCCAAACATAGATCAAAGTCACCCTGCGATGACTGTGTCCTTAGATGCATGCATACAATGTGGGTTATGCATTAGAGCGTGCAGAGATGTGCAGGTAAATGATGTGCTAGGAATGTCCGGAAGGGGAGCAGACAGCTATCCTGTTTTTGATATGAACAATCCAATGGGTGAGAGCAGTTGTGTTGGTTGTGGTGAATGCGTCCAAGCTTGTCCAACTGGTGCTCTTATTGAAACTTCTTTATTAGATAAAAATAATGATCAAACAATTTTCCCTGAAAAGAAAATAAAGAGTTTATGTCCTTTTTGTGGTGTTGGTTGCCAGACATTAGTAAGTGTAAAGGATAATAAAATAGTAGCGGTAAATGGTGAAAATGGGCCTGCTAATGAAAATAAATTATGTGTTAAAGGACGTTTTGGATTTGATTATATTAATAGTCCACTAAGGTTAACCAATCCTCTAATAAGAATTAGTAAAAAATCAAAATCCTGGGATATATCAATTGATCACAAAGATATTTATAAATATTTTAGAAAAGCTTCTTGGGAAGAAGCGTTGGATCTTGCATCTAAAAAATTTACTGAAATTTTAAAAAGTAACAATAAAAATTCTTTAGCAGGTTTTGGTTCAGCAAAAGGTTCAAATGAAGAAGCATATATATTTCAAAAATTGATAAGGACTGGTTTTAAAACTAATAATGTAGATCACTGTACACGACTTTGTCATGCTTCGTCAGTAGCCGCATTATTACAATCCGTAGGATCAGCAGCTGTGTCAGCACCATTTACAACTGTAAAAGATAGTGAATGTATAATTTTAATAGGAGCAAGACCTGAACAAAACCATCCTGTGGCGGCTTCATATTTTAAACAAGCTGTTAAAAATGGTACAAAATTAATTATTTTAGATCCAAGAAAACAAAGTTTATCTAGATACGCAACACATCATTTACAATTTAATCCAGGGCAAGATTTAGCTTTGTTAAATGCTATGATTTTTACAATTATTAATGAAAATTTAACAAACAAAGAATATATAAAAAATTATACTGAAGGGTTCGAACAATTAGAAAAAGAGATAAAAAAATTTAATCCTGTTTTTATGGAAAAATTATGTGGAATACCAAAAGAAATTATTAGAGAAGTTGCAAGAATATATGCAAAGGCAAAAACATCAATAATCTTTTGGGGAATGGGCATTTCACAACATGTGCATGGGACCCAAAATGCTTTTTCATTAATAAATTTAGCGTTAATCACAGGACATCTAGGAAAATCAGGCTCAGGATTGCACCCTTTAAGAGGACAAAATAATGTACAAGGTGCTTCTGATGCAGGGCTAATACCTATGTCATATCCAGATTATAATTCTGTTAAAATAAAAATAAATAACGAAAAAATGGAGAAATTTTGGAATTCAAATTTAGACCTCAATGAAGGCAAAACAGTTGTAGAAATTATTAAGGGTATAAATGAAGGTGAAATAAAAGGATTGTATGTTCAAGGTGAAAATCCTGCTATGTCAGATCCAGATTTAATACATACCAGAAAAAGTTTAGCAAAGTTAGATCATTTAGTTGTTCAAGATATTTTTATGACGGAAACAGCTTGGTTTGCAGATGTGATTTTACCAGCATCTGCTCATGCAGAGAAATCAGGTACCTATACTAACACTAATAGACAAGTACAATTAGGAAGGAATGTGGTAGATTCTCCAAAAGGTGTAAAGCAAGATTGGTGGATTATTCAAGAAATTGCAAAAAGAATGGGATTAGATTGGAATTATGCATCTCCAAAAGAAATTTTCGATGAAATGAAATTGATAATGCCCTCCCTAAATAATATCTCTTGGGAAAGGTTAGGAAAAGAAAATTATGTTACTTATCCTGTAAAAAGTAAAAACATTCTAGGTGAAGATATTATATTTTATGATGGTTTTCCTACATCAAACAATTTAGCAAAAATTATACCCGTTGATTTGATTAATCCAAATGATGAATTAAATAGTGATTTCCCATTGATACTATCCACGGGTAGGTTGTTAGAACATTGGCATACTGGCACTATGACAAGAAAAGCTATAATTTTGAATGATCTTGAGCCAGACCCAATAGTTTTTATAAATGAAATAGACAGCAAATTTTATAATATTGATATGACTAGAGAAGTTTCAATTGAAACAAGACGAGGAAAAATAAAAATAAAAATTAGATATGATAACGACCTTCTTCCTGGAATGTTATTTTTACCTTTTTGTTTTAAGGAGGCTGCTGCCAATATATTAACTAATTCAGAACTAGATCCAATTGGAAAAATTCCTGAGTTAAAATACAGTGCGGCTAGGATTTACCAAGTTTAAATTAATATACTTATTCTATGATATAATATTAAATAATAAAATGAGCTGGCAAGATAGAATTTATAATATATTAAAAAATGACGGAGTTAAATTATTTAGCTATGTTCCTGATGCTGGACATAGGATATTAATAGAAAATGCAACAAAAGATAATTCAGTCATTGCAATTCCTCTAACATCAGAAGAAGAGGGCGTAGGCATCGCTGCTGGTTCTTATCTTGGAGGAACTAAAGCTGTATTGTTAATGCAAAGTAGTGGTGTTGGAAATTGTATTAATCAATTATCATTAATTAAACATGGTCAATTTCCTTTTTTTACTATTATAACAATGAGAGGTGAGTTTGGTGAAGGAAATCCTTGGCAATTTGCAATGGGTGAAGCAGTAATACCAACATTAAATTTAATGGGAGTAAATTGTATTAAAATTGAAAAAGAAGAAGATGTCGAAAGTACAATAAAAGCTGCTTTGACAATGGCATTTAAGTCAGAGAGATCTGTTGCTGTTTTACTGTCACAGAAATTAATCGGGGCTAAGATATTTTAGTTAAAAATTATAAAAAATGAATTTATTAGACAGAAAAAAAGCAATTCCTATTTTGATTGGTGATCATAAGAGATTTCTTATTATTTCAGGTTTGGCAGGGTCAGCAAAGGATATTGGTTTTTTAACTAAAGAAACTCCAAATACATTTTTATTTGGGGGTGCCATGGGAGGTGCGTTGCCAACTTCTCTTGGTCTTGCTCTATCAAGACCCAATGATAGAGTTCTTTGTGTTTCTGGTGACGGTGATATTTTAATGTCTATGGGTTGTCTGGCGACAACAGTAACTATTAAACCTAAGAATCTTATTATTATTTGTGTTGACAATGCGTTATATTTGGAAACGGGTGGGCAAACATCTCATACAGGTTTAGGCGTAAATTTAGAAATGATTGCAAAGGGGTGTGGCTTTTCTATTACCAAAACTATAATAACAGAGCAGGAATTATTAGAAGGAAAAAAAATTCTTGATAATTTTAGCGGACCAGCTTTCATACTATTAAAGGTTAGTGAATCAAGTCCTCCTAAATATTCTAGAAATTGGAATGCTTCTGAAGAAAAATTTAAATTCAGAAAAAATTTAATAAACTAAATTTTTATCTTTGATTAAATTAGTAAATATGTTAACTAAATAGTTTCCTAGTAAACTATTTTGTAGGTATTGTTTGAAAGAATCATTTGAAGATAATATAGGATTGTTAATTCATGATGTAGCTCGATTACTTCGTGTTTTATATGATCGTCAAATGGCTTCTATAGGTCTAACTAGATCTCAATGGTGGCTCTTAACTTATTTATATTTTAAAGATGGCATAAAACAATCCGAACTTGCAATACTTATGGATATGGAAAAAGCACCATTAAGTAGACTTATAGACCGCATGGAATTAAAGGGATGGGTTGAAAGAAAAAGTGGAAGTAAAGATCGAAGAATAAAAAATATTTATTTATCTGAAAAAATTAAACCTCTTATTAATTCCATGAGGGACAAAGCAGCAACTTATAGAAAAGATTCTTTATCCATATTAAATAATCAAGATCTCAACAAGTTAAGGGATTTACTACAGATTTTAAAAAAAGATTTATCTTCAAAAGTATAATTTAAAGGAAAAGAGTTAATGTCAAATGAAGTTGATAAAGAATTAAATCCTAGCAATAAAGTAGTTAGATTTTTATTATTAATTTTACTTCCTATTTTAGTTGTACTCACCACTGTGGGTTATTTTTATTCTTTAGGTAGGTTTATATCAACTGAAAATGCATACATAAAAGCTCCTATTATTTCTGTTCAATCTGAGGTTTCTGGAAGAGTAGATATGGTATTTATTAAAGATAATCAAAGGGTAAATAAAGGAGATAAACTTTTTAAAATTGATACCGAAAAACTTGAATTGGATTTAAGTGAACAAAAACAGAATCTTATAAATATAATTAAAGAAATTGAGAAAAGAAAATCAAAATATAACGAGGCGAAAGAAGAAGTAAAATTAGCAAAAGAAGAAATTAAATTTTATTCTTCTGAAATTAAGAGAGTGAACTCTTTATTTAATGTTGAGATTAAGTTAGCGAAGGAAAAAGTTGAATATCAAAAATTAGAGCTTAATAGAATTAAAAATTTGGTTAAAAAAGGAGTTGGTCTTCAAAGTAAACTTGATGAAGCAAAATTTCTTTATAATTCTGCCATAGCTAATTTAAAATATGTAAATCTAAATAATGATTTAGAAAAAATTAAATATTCGTATTTGTCTTCAAAACAAAAACTAAAAATAAATCAAGATAAACTCAAAACAATACTAACCACTTTAAATGGTAATGAAAAAATTTTGCCAAAAAAACATCCACTATACTTAAAACATAAAAGTAAATTAAATAAAATAAACTTTGATATTAAGCAGTCTATTATATTTGCTAAACAAGATGGGATTGTTGCTAAATTGAATCTAGAAAAAGGAGAGTATATAGATGTTGGAAAAATTCTATTTGCAATAGTAGATGAAAAAAATTCTTGGTTAGAAGCTAATTTAAAAGAAACTGACTTAACCAATATAAAAGTTGGTCAATCAGCATATTTTATTCCTGATGCATATCCTGATACAAAATGGAATGCCCAAGTGCAAAGTATAAGTCCTGCCACAGGTGCTGAATTTTCAATTTTACCACCACAAAACTCTTCTGGTAATTGGGTAAAAGTTGTTCAAAGAATACCTGTAAGAATTTCGATTGGTGATCCTATTAATAAAAATAAAGATAATTTAAATGCTGATAAACAGCTTAGGGTAGGTATGTCTGTGTCAGTTACGATAGACACTAAGTATGAGAGTGAAATTCCAATAATAATCCGACCTTTTGCTTCTATTTTTAAATCACTAAGAGATTAAGTTGTCACCTCTAATATCTGAAACTAATACTTCTTTTAAATGGTTTATTTTAGCTACAGCAACATTTGTAACTATGCTTTATGCGATGAATGTAACAATAGCTTCAATTGCATTATCAGACATGAGAGGAGCTATGGGAGCAACACAAGACCAGATTTCTTGGGTTGTAACTGGAAATATAGTTGCAACAGCAATCTTTACTCCTTTTGCTGGCTGGTTATCTTCGAGAATACAAATTAGAACAATTCTTTTTTTTAGCGTAATAGGTTTTATAATTTCTTCCATTTTTTGTGGAATGTCAGATTCTTTAGAAGAAATTGTTATTGCAAGGGTAGCGCAAGGCATTTTTGGAGCACCACTTCCGCCGCTTTCACAAACGCTTGTTTTAGCAGTATTTCCAAAAAGACAAATTTCTGTGGCTATGGCAGTTTGGGGAATGGGTACAATTCTGGGTCCTGTGATTGCACCAACAATTGGAGGATATCTTGGTGAATTACTAAATTGGAGATGGATTTTTTACACCTTAGTACCATTTGGTTTTTGTGCTTTATTAGCTGTAATTGCCACAGTTCCAAAAAGACCAGTTGAAGGTGGAATGCATTTAGACTGGGTTGGTTTTTTAGCTCTTGCATGTAGTGTTGCTGCATTACAAATAATGTTCGATAGAGGAGAAAGAAATAGTTGGTTTGATAGCACAGAGACTATTATTGAGTGTGGAATAGCTATTATTGGCTTTTATATCTTTATTACTCACAGCCTGACAACAAAAAAGCCTTTTATAAATTTAAGTATTTTTAAAGATAGAAATTACACTGTAGGTCTTATTCTAATATTCTTCTTTGGCATGTTAAATTTTGTTCCAATGGTAATCTTTCCACCTCTACTACAAGAATTGAGAGGGTATCCTCAATCTATAATTGGATTAATATTAGGAATGAGAGGAATAGGAACGTTTGTTGGTTTTGCAATAATAGCTTTTACAAGCAGGATTGACCCAAGAATAATTATTTTTTTTGGTTTTGGGATACAAGCTATCTCAGGTCTTTACATGTCAACCTTTGATATAAATATGACCTTTTCACATATAGCCTGGGCCAGCTTAGTTCAGGGTTTAGGTGTTGGTTTGACTTGGCCTCCAGTGAGTGTTATTTGCTTTGCAACCTTGTCAAATAAATTTCACGGAGAAGCTACAGCTATGTTTCATCTAATTAGAAACATTGGATCAAGTTTTTTTATTTCAGTAAGTGTTGCAGTTGTTCTTCATATGGGTCAAATTAACTTTGAAGAAATTGGTTCTACAGTATCCTTATGGAACCAAGGGATTAACTTTTCAGGTTTCATTAATTCATTAGATGATTTGAATGTTACAAAGTTAACAAATGAATTAAATAGACAAAGTCTTATGGTTGGGTATATAGATACATTTAAATTATATTCATGGGTAGGATTTTTATCTATACCATTAATTTTTTTAATAAAAATAACAAAGACTCAAAATAATTAATTCTGATTTATAGGGAGATACATGGTTAATAATATAATTCTTATTGATGGTGGCATGGGCCAAGAATTAATACATAGATCAAAAGTTAAACCAGATGGTCTCTGGTCAGCAAGAGTGATGCTTGATAATTATGACTTAGTTGTGGATTTGCACAGAGATTTTATAAAAGCTGGTGCAGAGGCAATAACATTAAATTCTTATAGTATCACACCACAAAAGTTAAAAAGACATAATCTGGAAGAATTATTCATACCTCTTCAAAAAAGTGCAATAAAAGCGGCCATTGAGGCTAAAAACTCATCGTCAGTTGAAACTGATATAAAAATTATTGGCTGTTTGCCTCCACTAGTTATGAGTTATAAGACAAATATAGGCATGGATAAAAATGAAGCAAAAGATACTTATAAGAAAATAATAGAAATTCAAGAACCACATGTAGAAATACTTTTGTGTGAGACAGTTTGTTCAATTGAAGAAGCTCATATAGCAACTGAAACTGCTTTAACTACTGATAAAAAAGTTTGGTTGAGTTTCTGTGTCAAGGAAGAAGACGGAACCTTATTACGATCTGGAGAGAGTTTAGAAGATGCTTTAAGAGAATTTAATAATTCAAAAATTGATTCCTTTTTAATAAATTGTGCTCCACCTGAAGCTATTCATTCTTCAATTAATGTTATGAAAAATTTTTCCAAGCCATTTGGTGCTTTACCTAATGCTTTTGTAACAGTAAATGACCTAGACATTCACAATGATGTATCAATTCTTAAAAAAAGATCTGATTTAAACATTAATAAATTTACAGGTGAAATATTGAGTTACATTAAAAATAATGCTTCTATAATTGGAGGATGTTGTGAGGTAGGTCCAAAATATATAAAAGCACTAAAAAACGAAATTTTTAATAAATAGATCAAGTTTTTGGAGTTTATAAAGAATGAAATTTAATGGAACTCAGAATTATATTTCAACTGAAGATTTGAACGTTGCAGTAAATGCAGCAATTTCACTTGAAAAACCATTATTAATTAAAGGTGAGCCAGGAACTGGAAAAACAGAATTGGCTAGACAAGTATCGGACAGCCTAGGATTAGGTATTATTGAATGGAATATAAAATCCACAACAAAAGCTCAGCAAGGATTATATGAATATGATGCTGTTAGTCGTCTTAGAGATAGCCAACTAGGCGATAAAAAGATAGAAAATATTGGAAATTACATAAAGAAAGGTAAGATTTGGAATGCTTTTGAGTCTAAAGAAAGATCAGTACTATTAATTGATGAGATTGATAAAGCAGACATAGAATTTCCAAATGACCTACTTCAAGAGTTAGATAAAATGGAATTTTTTGTTTATGAAACTAGTGAAATTGTTAAAGCAAAAAAAAGACCCATAGTAATAATAACATCTAATAATGAAAAAGAACTTCCAGAGGCATTTTTAAGACGATGTTTTTTTCATTACATTCAATTTCCTGAAATTGATACTTTAAAAAAAATTGTTCAAGTACACTTTCCTGAAATAAAAAAATCATTACTAGAATCAGCACTAAATAGATTTTTTGAAGTTAGAGAAATTCCTGGATTAAAGAAAAAACCATCAACTTCAGAGGCCTTAGATTGGATTAAACTTTTATTACTTGAAGATATTAATCCAATAGATTTAAAAAGTGATGGAAAGGATTTGTTGCCTAAGTTACATGGCGCTCTAATTAAAAATGAACAAGATGTTCATTTGTTTGAAAGATTAGCTTTTATGGCAAGAGGAAATAGATAAGAGAATGTTTCTAAATTTCTTTTTCAAACTAAAAGATGCCAGAATTCCAGTTACATTAAATGAATTTTTTACATTTTTAGATACAATTAAATTAGACTTTATTCAATTTAACATTGATAATTTTTATTACATGGCTAGAGCATGTCTAGTCAAAGACGAAAGATTAATAGATCGATTTGATGTTGTTTTTGGTGAATATTTTAAGGGTATTGAAACCTTAAAATTAGAAGACGTACTTGAACATTTAAAAGTCCCAAAAGAATGGCTTCAAAAAATGTTGGATAAGCATTTTACTAAAGAAGAAATTGAGGAGATAAAATCTTTAGGTAGTTTTGATGAACTAATGAAAACACTTGAACAAAGACTAAAAGAACAAAAAAAACGTCATCAAGGTGGTAATAAATGGATAGGTACAGCTGGTAAATCACCCTTTGGAGCTTATGGATACAATCCAGAAGGAATAAGAATTGGACAACATGAAAGAGGGCAGGGAAAGGCTGTTAAAGTATGGGACAAAAGAGTATTTCGAGATTTTGATGATACAAGAGAATTAGATACACGAGGAATGCAAGTTGCATTAAAAAGATTAAGGCAATGGGCGAGAACTGGTATTGATGAAGAGTTAGATATAGATAATACAATATCACATACTGCAAAAAATGGTTATTTAGACATAAAAACCAGAAAAGAAAGAGAAAATGCAATTAAAATATTACTTTTTCTTGATGTAGGTGGTTCTATGGATGACTATGTCAAACAAGTAGAAAATTTATTTTCGGCTGCAAAAAATGTTTTCAAAAACCTTAACTTTTTTTACTTTCATAATTGTCTATATGAAGGTGTTTGGAAAAGTAACGTAAGACGATGGAAAGAACAATTTTCTACAACAGAAATTTTCAGGACATATGGAAAAGAATATAAATGTATCTTCGTTGGTGATGCTTCAATGAGTCCATATGAAATTTTAGCAGAGGGTGGTGGTAATGAACATTTTAATCAAGAAACAGGACAAGTTTGGTTAGAAAGAGCTATTGCCCAGTGGCCGTCAAATGTATGGATTAATCCAACAAAACAGGAGCATTGGAATTATTCTCAGTCTACACATATTATTAAAGAAATATTTTCAAATAGAATGGTACCCCTAAGCATAAAAGGAATAGAAGAAGCAACTAAAATTTTATCTAAAACTAATTAAAATAAATAGGTCATTTAATAAATGAAAGAAAACAAAATTGGCGGTCAGTATTCAACTCCAATTGTTCTTCCCGAACAGAAAGTTTTAAAAGAATGGTTGGATTATAATGGCCATATGAATGTTGCTTACTATACACTAGCATTTGATAAATCCTTAGATATATTCTTAGAAGATTTTCTTGGAATAGGAGAAACTCATGCTTATGAAAATTCCCAGGGTCCATTTGTTGTTCAAGCTCATTATCATTATTTAAGTGAGATGAAATTAAATGAAAAATTTAACGTACGCTTATTTGTGGTTGATTGCGATAAAAAAAAGATGCACTTATGTTTAGAAATTTTTTCACAGCTTCAAGAAAAAGTAATTGCAGTTGTTGAACAAGTTTTAATAAATGTAAATTTAAAACTACGTAAGTCTGAACAATATCCATCATGGGCTTTTGAAAAACTTCTCAAATTAAAAAATATTCATAAAAATGCCTCATTACCATCTGCTTTTGGAAAATCAATAGGATTAAAAAAGTAGAAAAAATGATATTAAAATTAATTTTGACATGTTTTTGCTGGATGGCTGTTTTGCCAATAATTTACGGTGCAAATTTTGGCGAAAAATATATTTTTTTTATAATTTTCATTTATTTTTTATTATTGTCTTGGATGCTTATATTCTCAAAAACTACTACTAAGATAATTATCACCTTATTATTTTTATTTACTTTTTTAATTTTAGACAATTTTCCATCAAAAGAAAATTTTCTTAAAGCTGGAAATTTTTTTATTATTTTTTCCGCTTTCCTTCCAAGTTTATGGCTTTTAAGAGCTACAGCTATCACAATGCCATCTGTTCAAAACACTCAATCACTTTTATCAAAATTAAATGCAAAAAAAATACTTTCAGGGTTTCAAGTTACATCTCATTTTCTTGGAAGTGTAATTAACATTGGTTCTTTCCCGATGTTGTCGTCTGTACTACCTAAAAATTCAAAAATTAGTTTAAGACAGTCTGCTGGTGAAGCTTCAATTCGTGGAATGAATACTGCGGTTTTATGGTCACCCTTTTTTGTTAGTTTTGCTGTTGGACAAATTTATCTTCCTGAAATGTCAGCATGGATGGGGATTGGATTTGGAATTATTATAGCTACACTTTTTAATCTTATAACAATAAAATTAATTATTGGAAAATTAACAATAAATTATATTTTGGATTCTTTATCATGTATTAAACCAATATTTTCACGATTACTTATTTTAGCAATATGTGTATTATTAGTTGGTCAAATTTTTAACAAAACTGCTTTGAATGCCATAATAATTGTAGTACCAATTTTAGTGTTTATTCAAATATTAAGACGACCAGAAACATCAAACTTCATTTTCAAAAATTTAAAAAATTTGATCCAAAACTCAGGAGATGAAATGTTACTAATTTCAGTATCTATGTTTTTAGGATCAATATTAACTAACTCTATTGAGATTCAAAATTTTGTAAACAGTAATATAGGTGATTACTTCCCATTTTGGATGATGATCATTTTGTTACCTTTTATAGTTTGGTGTTTTAGTTTAATTGGTATACATCCAATAATAACGTCAGCTCCAATTTTATCTATATTTGGTCCATTATTATCTGTTTGGGAAGCGGCCTTTTTAATGCAAGCACATCTTATTGGTTGGTGTGCCGGTACAGCAATAAGTTTTACATCTCTTTCTGTTTTAACAAGTTCTGAAAATTTTAAAATCTCTATCTCAAAATTAGTATTTGGACCTAACTTTTTTGCTACCATTGGACTTGTTTTTTTTGGAGCACTTATCTTAATTATATCAAATTACTTTTTGTAAAGTTTTATTTGAATTAATTTTATCTAATTTGTGCTCTTTGAAAGAAACATAGCAGACACACATCATTATTATTGTGCCTCCTAAAATTACAAAAGGATCAAATTTTTCATCGAAGATAAATAAACCTATCATAGATGCCCATACAAGTTGTAAAAATAATATAGGCTGAGTTACTACCATCGGCGCTACTTTTATTGCTTTTGTCATAGTTATGTGTCCAATAGTTGCTATTATAGCAGTGACAGTAAGTATTAATAAAGCTTCAATTGAAAGAGGTTCCCAACTATAAATTGCGGACGGAATTAAAAATATTGTTGTAAAAATAGAAAGCATTGCAACAATTTCAGAAGAGGTTCTTTCTTTCGATACTATTTTAGCAATTAGATAAGACATAGTGAAAACTACAGTTGCCAATAACATGCTTATTTGACCACTTTCAACTACCTTAAAACCTGGTCTTAAAATTATAAGAGCGCCAATAAAAGATATTATTATTGCTAATAGCCTGTGTTTATGTAAGGTTTCATTTAGAATAAAACATGCTCCAAACGATACAAAAATATATGTTAAAAAACCAATTGCTGTCACCTCTGCGACGGGCATAACAGACATAGCATAGAACCACAAAGTAACACCAATAGAGTGAACAAATCCTCTTAAAATAAATTTTTTCATCAAAGATTTATGAGGCCTGATTTTGATAAGTGATATCAATGAAGGGATTAATAGGATTGTCCCAATTGCATATCTTAAAAAAGCAGCCTGCGGTGCAGGAACCTCTCCCTCTAAATATCTTACTGTAGCTGTAACGCCTACAAACAAAATTGTGGTAATTATCATCCACAAAATACCGACTAAAGATTGATTCAAATCAAAATCCTATATTTTATTTATCATGTTAATTAAATAACTAAATTAAGTCTAACTAATTGTTTTAAAATTACATTCCTTGGTAATTAGGGCCACCTCCACCTTGAGGTGTTACCCAATTAATATTTTGAGTTGGGTCTTTGATATCACATGTTTTACAGTGAACACAATTTTGTGCGTTGATTTGTAGTTTTGGTTTATTATCATTTAAAACAATTTCATATACGCCAGCTGGACAATATCTTGTCTCTGGATTGTCATATAATTCAAAATTCGTATTTATTGGTACTTTCTCGTCTTTTAGCTGTAAATGACAAGGTTGATTTTCTTCATGATTTGTCCCTGAAAAAGAAACATTTGTAAGTCTGTCAAAGCTTATTACATTATCAGGTTTTGGATAATTTAT
This sequence comes from uncultured SAR116 cluster alpha proteobacterium, assembly GCA_902543145.1. Taxonomy (GTDB): domain Bacteria; phylum Pseudomonadota; class Alphaproteobacteria; order Puniceispirillales; family Marisalimonadaceae; genus Marisalimonas. The sequence goes on from CACBXG010000003.1 coordinate 174,173, forward strand.
TTCTTTATAATCATTTTTGTTACCAAGACTTTCGTGATCAGTTCCATGGTGATCGATTGTCCAAGGTGCATTTCCACGAAAAATATAAGTATCAATAGCACTATAAAATATTGCTTTCCAGAAACCCCATTTAAAAGAAGGTCTAATATTTCTTACTTTGTATAATTCTTTCCATAACCAACTTTTCTTAATAGAGTTTTCGTACTCTAATATTTCGTCATTTTTATCTATGTTTTCAAAAATTGATTCTGCTGCAATAATGCCTGATTTCATTGCAAGATGGGTTCCTTTAATTTTTGGTACGTTAAGAAAACCAGCTTCACATCCTGATAAAATTCCACCAGGAAAAGTCAATTTAGGCAAAGATTGAACCCCACCTTCATTTAATGCTCTTGCACCGTAATTAATTCTTCTTCCACCCTCAAGTAATTTCTTTATTTCTGGATGATGTTTGAAGCGTTGAAATTCAAGATAGGGAGATAAATAAGGATTTTTATAATCTAAACCTATTACGAAACCTATTGATACTTTATTATTATCCAAATGATATAAAAAAGATCCACCATATGTATCATTATCTAGAGGCCATCCTGTAGTGTGCATAATATTTCCTGGTTTACTGTTTTCAGGAGTCACTTCCCATAATTCTTTTATTCCAATACCGTAAGTTTGTGGAGAGTTGTCTGAATTTAGGTTAAATTTTTCCATTAAAATTTTTCCTAGATGACCTCTGCAACCTTCAGAAAATATTGTTTGTTTAGCTCGTAATTCTATGCCTCTTTCAAAGTTAGGCCCTTCAGAACCATCCTTTAATCTTCCCATATCGGAAGTTGCTACACCCAAAACTTTATTATTTTCATCAAAAAGCACTTCTGATGCCGCAAAACCTGGATAAATTTCTACTTCAAGTTCATCAGCCTGTTGAGCTAACCATTTCGTAAAATCGCTTAAACTAATTATGTAATTCCCTTTGTTATGCATTTGCGGAGGGGTAGGTAGTTGATATGATTTAGTCTCTGTGAGATATAAAAATTTATCATTTTTTGCTTCAGTTTTTAATGGGCTATTTTTTGTTTTCCAGTCTGGTATAAGTTCGTCTAATGCTTTAGTTTCAATAACTGCACCCGATACAATGTGTGCCCCAACCTCTGATCCTTTTTCAATCACACAAACTGATAGCTCCTTATTAGCTTCTTTAGTGAGTTGTTTTAATTTTATAGCAGCACTTAGTCCAGAGGGGCCAGCTCCTACAACAACAACGTCATATTCCATTATCTCTCTATTAGTCATTTATCTGCCTTAAATATTGTTTGAAAAAATTATATTGTTACTGGTAATTTTTACAATTTATTTTATATTACGTATTTAATGATTATTATATAAATTAAAAGGTTTAAAAAATGAATCCTGATGTTGGAATTATATTATTAATTCTTTATCCAATCGTCCTCGTTGGTGCAATTATTTGGTTCGGGAAACACTCTGTATCTCCTGATTGATAGTTTCATTATATTAAATCAACAGACCTACAGGTTGCTTCAAATGGCATTGTTATACACTTGTGTCTATTTTTAATTTCTCTGATAGGTTCAAAAACCTCCATTTCAATTGGCAATTGATCTGAGAAGTTTTTTTCAGTATTTTCAAGCCAACTTAAAAACTCATCTAAAAAGTTTTCATCTGGAACATCTTTATTTTTAAATAATTCAACAACTAATCCAGCAGAAGCCTCACATAGTGCACATCCTCTTACAACTGCTGAAATATCAATTATTTTAGTTTCAACTAATTTTAGTCGAACTTTTACTTCATCCCCACACATAGGATTACGCATTTCAAAAGATCTGTTAAAGTCTTTTAAAGCAATAACTTTTTTATTTTTCGCAGCAAGACTTAATATTTTTTCTTGATAAATTGATAGATTATTCAATTATTGATTAACCATTAATAAAACTACACTTGCGACGGCTATTGCATAAAATACATACAGTAAAATATGAGTGTTCTCATAGATATTCTCTACAGGAACTCCGTTGGGTAAATCTTTTTTATTTTTCTTCATTTTTTCCTCAATATTCTAAAGAAGAGTTTTTTAATTAAACTATTTTACAATTTATAAATAAATTTTCCATACAAAGATGAAAATTAAATAAATTATAAAAAGTTGTACAACTATTAAAGTATCTTGACCAACTTCTCTATCAAAAACTTTGTTTTTTATCATTGTATTAGCAAAAAACTTTCTAACATACATAAACATAAATCCAATTAATTGTTCAATTTTTTTATTGATATTATTTATAAGATTTAAAAGAGGTAATAAAACACCTGGTATCATTTTTCTATAAATCCAATCGCTATTTAAAACAGTTGAGTTTAGCTCTGGAGGATAGATTTTGAAATGCCATAAACATATAAATGCAAATGCGGCAAATGTTAAAAGCTGCAACTGTCCAACAACGTGGCTAAAGTCATATGGCTGATATTGAATTTGATAGGGTAGAATTTCATAGAAATAAGAAGGAAAAACTCCAATTAATATACAAAGAGTAGATGCAATAATCATTGCAATTATCATATTTAACGGAGCTTCTTTTGTTTTAATACCACTTTCATGAGCAAAAAAAGCAAAAAATGGGATTTTAATTCCAGAATGATGAAGTACACCAGCAGATGCAAATAAAAGCATAAAGTAGACAAAAACTAGTCCTTCTTTGCCAAGTGCTGACATTATGAGTGATTTTGCAACAAACCCGCTAAATAAAGGAAAAGCTGATATGGAGATAGCACCAATAATAGTGCATATCGCAGTAATTGGCATAAATTTAAATAGCCCTCCTAATTCAGAAGCTTTACATGTTCCTACTCTATAAAGAACTGCTCCCATTCCCATGAATAGTAATCCTTTGTAAAGAATGTGAGCAAAGGCATGAGCTACAGCTCCATTAATAGCTAATTCAGTACCAATTCCAATTGCAACTATCATAAAGCCAAGTTGGTTATTAAGGCTGTATGTTAAAACTCTTCGTAAATCATTTTCAATAACCGCAAAGAAGATAGGATAAAAAGTCATAATTGCACCAATTATGATAAGTATTTCAGTACCCGCAAAAGATTTGGCAAAACAAAAAATAGCTAATTTAGTTGTAAATGTTGAAAGAGCAACTGTACCTATCTCTGAGGCTTCTGGATAAGAATCCTGTAACCAGCCATTTAATAATGGAAAAGCTGCTTTTATTCCAAAAGCTATGAAAATTAATTGTCCATAAAGGGAATTAATATCAAAATTTCTAAATTCAGCACTACCAGTTTCAGACATTAATAAAATTGCTCCTGCTAATAAAAACATGCCAGAACCAACTTGAATTAAAATGTATCTAAATGCTGATTTATAAGATCTTTCAGTTTTACTTGCTAAAATAAGAAAAACTGAAGTAAATGCTGTAGCTTCCCACCAAATAAATAATGTGAATAAGTCTCCAGCATGAACTGCTGCAATTGCTGCTCCACTGTAACTCATAATTGCTACATGCTGATTCCAGTGTTTTTCATGAGCTCCATAAATGACATTTAATATAGCTGCGATGTGAAATATTATTGCAAAGGGTAAGGTTAAGGAATCTGATTGAAATATTATGAATTCAATATCCATTACATCAATTTTAGAGTGTGTACCAAAACCTAATGTTAATGCGTAGGCTGATACCAGGATTAGAACCATCATATATATCTGTCTAATAATATGAGGTAAAAATGGGATTAATAATGCCCCAATCATCATTATTAAACCTGGAGGAAAGCTACTTATCATAATAATCCTCATCTTTCATAAGGAATGATCGTAAACTAACACCAATTTTAAAAATAACTATGCATGACACATATCCAAAAAAAGCTGGAAAAAATAAAATATCTTCTATTGATGTTTCTCCATGCCTATGTCCAATTAATTCTAAAACTAGAAAAATTATACAGAGAAAAAGCACTGAGGTATTTATTTTACCAAATTTTTCAATTAAGTACTTCATATCTTACTCACAATCATAGAAGTTAGATTTTCAAATGGTTCTATATAAAAGAATAATAAAATAGTTAAAATAGAAGTTATTAGAGTTGGGATTAAAATAAGTTTTGGTATTTTTATATTGATTTCTCTTTCTTTTTTAAAAAAGAATGCTCTAGCAGGGATTTCCATCAAATAAAATGCATTAAGTATAGTAGATATGCAAAAAACACCAATAACAACTACATAACCACTGTCTGCTGCACCTAACATTAAGAAGAATTTACTCCAAGAACCTACCATTGGAGGAACTCCAATTATTGAGAGTGAACCAACAAAAAAAGCAAGAAAAATTAGTGGCGCGCTTATGCCATGACCATTCAAATCTGAAATTTTTGTAATTTTTGCTCCAACATACAAAGCTCCTGCTACAAAAAATAAAGTAATTTTACCAGCAGCGTGTGTAATTATGTGTAAAGCTGCGCCTTGTGTTGCCATTGAAGTAGCCAATGCTCCTCCTAACGTTATATAAGAAAGTTGACTAATAGTTGAATATGCCAGTCTTGCTTTTAAATCATCTTTGTAAATGGCTATTATACTTGTTGCTAGAAGAGTAAAAGATGCTAACCAGATTAGCCATTCTGACGCACCTGTTTTGGCTAAAAAATCTATTCCAAAAACATTTGTCAGCACTATTAACATTGTAAACACACCCGCTTTTACAACTGCTACAGCATGCAAAAGAGCGGATACAGGTGTTGGTGCAACCATAGCAGCAGGTAGCCACTTATGAATTGGCATTAGTGCTGCCTTTCCAATTCCAAAAACAAACATTGCTAATAATAGTGGTGCATAGACTGCATCTAATTTTCCTTCTAAAACACCATTTTGGGACATTTCTAAAGAACCAGTAGCAACCCAAACCCAAATGATTGCTGGAAGAAGTAATATAACAGAAGATCCAACTAATATGGACATATATAATCGACCAGCTTTTTGAGCCATTTCATTTTGATTATGAGTAACTAGAGGATATGTTGAAAATGTAAGAACTTCGTAAAAGATAAATAATGTTAATAAATCACTAGCATAAGCAATACATAAAGCGGCATGAACAGCCATTGCATAAAATGCATAAAATCTTGTTTGATTTTTTTCTTTATTTCCCCTCATGTAGCCAATTGAATAGATAGCTGCAAAAATCCACAGAAATGATGCAACCAGTCCAAAAATAGCACCTATGGGTGTGACTTCAAAACCAATTGATACTCCTTCAGCTATTTTAACAATTTCTAAAGTGGTATTTTGATTGTTGAGTGCTGAGCTCATAATATTTAATGCACCCCAAGAACTAATCATACCGCCAATTGGTCCCAAGAAATCTCTCAAAATTGTATTTTTTGAAGTGAATGGAGTTAAAACACAAACGATTAGAGGTGATAAAATTGTGATTAATATAAAATTTTCAATTGTTATCATTTTAGATCCCCAATTAATTTATCAGCGGCTTCAAAACTTCCGTTTACAACTAATGAGGCATCTAGACCAAAATAAATATTTAGAAAAGTTATAATAATAAGTGATATATAAATTGCTGGGTTTTCTTTTTTTACAATTTTTTTCCCCTCACGCATCCACATGACTTCTATTATTTTCCACAAATAAACGACTGATAATGCTGAACTAATCAATATGAGTATTGCTAACCATATGCCATCTGAGCTGATAGATGCTTTAATTAAATATAATTTTGAAATAAATCCAGCTGTAAGTGGTAGACCTGCTAGGCTTAATGAACAAAGGACAAAACAAAAAAAAGTGATAGGCATTTCCCTTCCAAGACCTGATAAATTATTTATAGTGACTCTTCTTTTAATGTAGAAACCAATTGAAGTTATAGCTATAAACAAACCACCTTTAATAATCGCATGATTGAACATGTGTATAAAACCAGCTGCTATACTCGCTTTTGTTCCAATAGCAAAAGCTAGAGTTATATATCCTATTTGAGCAACTGAAGAATGAGCTAGTAACCTCTTAATATCCTTCTCATAAATGGCCATAATTGTACCAGCAAACATAGCTAATAGAGAAAGTGGAAGTATAACAAACAATAAAGTGTTATTTATCAAATTTTCTGAATTTTCAAAAATAGAAAATAATATGCGAGCTAGTATATACAAAGAAGCTTTTGTTGCTGTTGCAGCCAGTAATACAGATACTGCAGATGGAGCATAAGCATATGCTCTTGGTAACCAAATATGTAATGGGAAAACAGCTGCTTTAACCATAATCCCAACTATCATAAAACCAAAACCTGCGATTAATGCTCTGTTGTTATTTAGATCAGCAATTCTGTTTGTTAGGTCTGCCATATTTAAAGTGCCAGTTACGCCGTATAATAATCCTACACCTATTACATATAACGTTGCCCCAACTGCGCCTATGATAAGGTAATTATAAGCGGCAACCAAAGCTTGTTTATCTTGATGAGCGCCCATTGCTACAAGAGCAACAGAGGCTAAAGATGATATTTCTAAAAAAACAAAGAGGTTGAATGCATCGCCTGTTGTTACAAGACCCAGTAAGCCTGCTATAGCTAAAAGCCATAAACTATAAACTTTAGATATTGATTTCTTTTCTATTTCCTCAGGCATTATCTTATAAGCAAAGATGGTTGCTAAAAAACTTATACCTGAGATTATTATAATTGGAATTATTGCTACCTTATCGATAATATATTCTATTCCTATTGGCGGCATCCATTTGCCTAAAGCATAAGAAATATGAGAATGAATTTGAATTTCTTGATATAATAAAATCGAAAATAAAAATGTTAAAAAAGTACTTAAAGTTGTTAAAGCCCATGAAAAAAATATATTAGGAATCAGCACAACAAATAAAGACATCATCAATGGACATAAAACTACAATAATTGGAAGATTTTTTATTAAAATGTCTATCATTTCTTAAACTTCAAATCGAAATTTTTGCCAGTTTCAATATCATCGTGATAATCTACAAGATCTTGTGCAGAAACATCATCTTCTTCAATACTGCCGTATTCTGAGTTAATTCTTAACACTAAAGATAATCCCAAAGCTGTTGTTGCCACTCCAACAACAATAGCTGTAAGTATCAATACGTGAGGAAGAGGATTTGAATAAATAGTATCAATAGATTCATTTAAAATTGGAGGTGTGCCTCCTTTGATTTTTCCAAAAGTTATATAGAGTAGAAATACAGATGTTTGAAAGATAGCTAATCCAACAATTTTTTTTAATAAATTTTTTCTCCCTATTACTAGAAACAAACCAATCATCATTAGACAAAAAACTATCCAGTAATTCCAAATGCCAATTGTTGAAGAAATCATTTTATTTCTCTTTTACTTTATCATAACTAGCAAATGCGTTAAAAAGTGCAATCATTACGTTTGAAACTGTTAAGCCAACACCAAATTCAACTAAAAGTATACCAATGTGCTGACCTGATTGTGGAGAAGAACCAAGTATATTGTACGCTAAAAATTCATCTCCTAATATCATTGAAACAATGCCAACACCACCATAGACTATTCCGCCTAAAGCCAGTAATATCAAATTAATGTTTGTTGGAAACAGTTTTTTGCCTTCCTCAATACCAAATACAAGAGAATATAGTATAAATGCACTAGCTACAATTACTCCAGCTTGGAAGCCTCCTCCAGGACCAAAATCTCCATGAAATTGTACATAAAGTCCAAAAAGTATTATAGGTGCAAAAAGTATTTTAGTAGAAATTCTCAAAATCGGATTATTATGCATTTTTTCTAATCTTTTGTTTGGGTTGAGATTTATTCTTTTTAGTAGTGTTTTTCTTCTCCAGAAGGGCAAGCACAGCTACTCCTGCGGTAAAAACAACTATTGTTTCACCAAAAGTATCGTAACCCCTATAACTTGCCAATACTGAAGTAACTATATTTGGAATACCAATATCTTCTTTAGATCCTTTAATATATTCAGGTGCAATATGTTGGTGTATTGGAGCTGTTAATTGACCAATTTCAGGTAAATCAAAACTACACCAGATTAATATTACTCCTAGGATTATACAAGAAAGTGCAGGAATAAATTCACTGCTAATGCTCTCTTCTTCTTTTTTGGGCAAATAAGCCATAGCTGCTAAAAATAGAATAGTAGATATTCCTGCGCCAACTGATGCTTCTGTAAATGCAACATCAACTGCATCTAATGTTATAAACATTAATGCCGCTACTAGAGAATAAGCACTTGTCAAAATTACGGTAAATATAACAGTTCTAGTTTTAATTAGAGCTATTGCAATACTGAGCATAATTGTCACTAAAAAAGCATTTATTAATAGTTCAGAAATCATAAAATTTTTCCAATCTTTTTCCCTAGTGGAAGTATATTTTTTTGCCTTGCTAAATTTGCTGTTACATGACTTGTTACAGGACTAGTAAAAAAAATGAACACACCAATTAATATCAACTTAACGGTTATTAATGACCAACCAGTTTGAAAAATCATCCCTAAAATAAAAAACGCAGTACCGCCAGTATCAATCATACCAGCGGCATGAATTCTTGAAAATACATCTGGTAGCTTAATAAGTCCACAAGCGCCAATTATAATACACAAAGAACCAATAAAAAAACAAATGCCTGTGAAAATATCTAATATCAATTCCACTTTTACTTATCTCCTCCCAAGGAGCCAGTGCTAAAAAGTTTTAAAACAGCAACTGTCCCTATAAAATTAATCAATGCATAAACAATTGCAATGTCTAAAAATTCTGGTCTATTTGAATAGAAACCATGAAGAGAAATCCCAATAACTATAACAGTGCCAAGACTATTAACTGCTAAAATTCTATCAAATGTAGTTTTGCCTAAAATAATTCTCACTAAAATGAGAATTCCTGTAATTGCACAGGCAATTAAACTAGCTAAAAACATTATTTCTTACCCTCTAACCAAGTTACTTTGTTGTCCATTTCATTTGTTCGAACATCATTTCCAAAATCAGAATTTAAAGCATGCACCTCAAAAACATCCTTCTGCATTTTTGTTGTAACTGTTCCTGGTGTAAGTGTTATCGAGTTGGCATATGTAACTTTTGCAACATCGGTGACTTGAGAAGCTTTGACGGTAAAGGTTTCAGGCTCAACTTTTCCGTTTATAATTACTTTTGCAGTGCTTAAATTCGATTTCAATATTTCCTTAAATAACCATATAATATAATTCAAGAGTCTTGGTATAAAAAATATTGGCAGACCTTCATCATCAATGAGCTTGCCACGTTTAGCAACATAAACACAAAATGCACATGAAAATATACCTAGACTTATTATAAGGATACTATAGTGTCCTGACATCAATAACCATAAAGTAAGTAGTATGAAAAAAAGGATTAATGATTTCATTAATTTAAACCTTCACTAAATTATTATTAATTTTTAACTAATGTTAGGTTTTATTTCAATAACAGTTTTGATGGCTTTATGGTTTTGCAAAAGTTTCTACTTTTGTGATCTTTTTTATAATTCCTTTTCTTTTAAGGAAATTACTAAAATTTAAATAAGTTTTTAAATCATGTGCTTGTGGTCTTAGAGCAAACCTAGATATAGTATCTTTATAAGCTCTTTTATTTAATTCATCATTTAAACCTTTTTTGTAAGAAGAAAAGTCTTTCCATGTAGAAACTGGGTCATTTATAATTGTTAAAGTGGCTTTCTGGATTGCACTAAAAAACTTATCGAAAAGTGGGTTGTTTTTATTTTTTTTATTTGCAATATATATTAGTTCTTCATAAGTAGGTACGCCGTGCTCTTCGGGATAGAAAGCTCTACCTGGGTGATTAACAATGTCCATTTGATTGAGCTCAAAATTCCTAAAAGCTCCAATTACTGCGTCAACTTTCTTTGCAATTAATGAGGGTGATAATGAAAAGTTAATATTCACTAAATCTACATCAGACATATTTAGGTTATATTTTTGAAGCATTCCAGATAGTAGAGCCTCTTCAAATCCACCAACTGAAAATCCAACTTTTTTTCCTTTAAGATCTGAAATTGTTCTAATAGGCCCGTCTTTTAATACAACTAGGGAATTTAAAGGAACACTTACTAATGTTCCTACTCTTACAACTGGTAATCCTTGATCAACTTGAATATGTAGTTGTGGTTGATATGAAATTGCTAAGTCTAATTTACCAGCTGCAACTAATTTTGGAGGATCATTTGGATCAGCAGGCTCGATCATCTCAACTTCAAGGTTAAGGTCTTTAAAAAAATTTCTTTTTTTAGCTATTATTAGGGGAGCATGATCAGGGTTTATAAACCAATCAAGTCCTATGGTTAATTTTTCAGATGAAGCTTTAACATTACTAGTGAAAGTTAATAGCAAGGTACTTAAAAGTATTTTAAAAATTATTTTCATTTGCGTCTCCCTGCGCTGGTTTTAACCAGATCAGGTTATAAGGGTTAATTTCTCAGCTAGACTAATGTCACGCACCCCTGGCAATTTACTTCTATTGCAAATAATATAAATAAAATCAATAATAATTTATTTCCACCATACGTATCTACTTAAAACGTAATCTGTAATTTTATAAATGGTAATGGTCATAAAAATAAGAATTAACAGAGCGGCAAACATGTTATCAGTTTGCAATCTTGCATTACTGTATATCATAAAAGACCCAAGTCCAGTGCTTCCCCCAATCCATTCTCCAACAACTGCTCCAATTGGAGCAAAACAAGCAGCAACTCTAAGCCCAGAACATAATCCAGGTAAAGAAGAGGGAATTTTGATCTTCCAAAACAATTGAATTTTGGAGAGGTTTAATGTTTTCCCAGCGTCAATTAGTTCTTGAGGAACTTTATTTAAAGCATCTGTGAAATTAGATGTAATTGGAAAAAAAACTATCAAAACGCCTATTACTATTTTACTAATCATACCGTATCCAAGCCACAAAATTAACAATGGAGCTAAAGCAAAAACTGGAATTGATTGACTGGCAAGTAATATTGGCATTATCCATCTTTTTAATGTGACCGAAGAAGAAATTATCAAAGCTGTTGATATTCCAATTAGAGAGCCAATTGCTATAGATGCTAAAATTTCAATAAGTGTGTAGGATGCGTGAATTATGAGTTCATCCCAATTAACGTAAATTGATACAAATATTTTTGATGGAGGAGGGAGCATAAAAACAGGTAGCTGAAAAAATAAACAGCTTATTTCCCATATCACAAAAATAGTTGTTGCAATTAATATTCCTCTTATCATTGTAACCTTAGTAAGTAATTTTTATATCAATTATATATATTAAATATAAAAGAATGCAGAATTTTTTATTTACAAGCGATATTTTTAGAGGCTCTAGATATGAAAAAGGTCATCCCCTCGATATGGATAGAGTATGGCCAAGTGTAGAGCTTATAAAGCTTATGGGATGGGTAAAAGAAGATCAAATTATAAAAAATTCACCTGCGGATATTAGTGAATTAATTAAATTTCATGATTTGGACTATGTAAAAGCATTAAAAAAGGCTGAAGAAGATCAAAATCTTCCAGATAATCTTAAGAAGAAATTTAATATTGGTATTGGAAATAATCCAATATTCAGAGAGGTTTTCTCAAGACCGGCAACTGCTGCTAAAGCCTCTATAAAAGCTGTTGAAATGATAGTAAATAAAAAGGCAAAAAAAATTTTAAATATATCTGGTGGAACTCATCACGGACGAAAGTCACAAGCTTTCGGCTTTTGTTTTCTAAATGACTGTGTTTTAGCAATCCTAAAAGCTTTAGAATTTAATTTTAAAAATATCGTTTATGTAGATCTTGATGCTCACCATTGTGATGGAGTGCAAGATGTTTTTTCTGAAAATGAGAATGTGTCAATTATATCAATTCATGAAAAAAACAGATGGCCTAAAACTGGTAAATTTGAGGATAACAAATTTTTCAATGTAATGAATTTCCCTGTTAATGAGGATTTTAATGATAATGAAATGGACTATATAGTATCTAACGTTATTATTCCTTTTTTAAAAATCAAGAAAGCTGATCTTTTAATAATTCAAGCAGGGGCTGATATGCTAGATGGTGACCCTCAATCAAGAATTAGTTTGAGCAACAATGCGTATTGGAAGGCAGTCAGAGATATTCAGTCTCTCAATGAAAATGTTATAATCTTAGGTGGAGGTGGCTATAATCCATATTTAACGGCAAAGGCTTGGGCTGGTAACTGGGTTTTAATAAACGATAAAGAAGAGTATTTAGACCAAGAGATGAAGCCACAGTGTTATGATTTTCTTAAATCTCTTACTTGGCATAATAGACGAGTTAAGAACGGGATCCCCAATAAATGGATTAGTGCTTGGAGAGATAAATATAAAAATGCTGCAGTAGGTGATGAAATTTTATTTCTTGTAGATAAAATGTTGAAAATTAAAAAAATATGCTAAACCAAATCATAATTACTATGTTAGGATTTTTCCTAATAGCTTTTCCAAGTTCTTTATTTTCTGAAATTAATAGTCCAATATTCAAACAAATTGTTTGTAGTGTTAATGTTGGTAATAAAAATGCTAAAGAGTTATCATTAGAAATTGCTGACAATGAACAAAAAAGATCTTATGGATTAATGAATAGAAAAGATATGAAACCTAATACAGGAATGTTGTTTATTTGGAAAAATAGACAAATTCAGAATTTCTGGATGAAAAATACACATTTTAATTTAGATTTGTTCTTTTTGAATAACCAAGGTGAAATAATTGAGATTTATAAAAATGCTAAAGCATTTGATGAAACTAACATTAAAAGTCAAAATGAAGTAAAATTCGTTGTAGAATTAAAATCTGGAGAGTATCCACTCCAAATAGGAGATAAATTTAATTGTCCATTTAAAGAATTATTGAAATAAATTGAATTTCTTTAAAGTAAAGCTTGATTTTGACGATTTCTAAAGTATAAATCGAATTGTTCGGGGCGTAGCGCAGCCTGGTAGCGCATCTGGTTTGGGACCAGAGGGTCGGGAGTTCGAATCTCTCCGCCCCGACCAAATTTTATTATTTATCTTCTATTTTTAGGCCATCATAGGTTCTTGGTCACCAACTAAGGTAACTCTATGCATAATCCTTTTGATAGTATTGTTATCAAAAGGTTCAACTGAATGCATTGTGCATCTATTATCCCACATCACAATGTCATCATTATTCCAAATATGTTTGTAAACATATTTAGATTGAATTGAATGTTCTATTAAGAAATCAAGCAATTCTCTTCCTGCACTATCATCATAATCAACAATTTTTACCATCGTATGTGGTGATAAAAAGAGACTAGATTTCTTGGTTGAAGGATGTTTCCTTACCAAAGGATGAATAACAGGATCGAGTTTATCATAATTGCCTTTGTTTTTTCTTTTGTTAAGTTCGTCAGACAAACTTATTATAAAGTCGTGATCGTGTACCACATTTAAGCTTTTTATTTTCTGTTTCATCGACTCTTCTAGGTCATCATAAGCTTTATACATATTTGCAAATAGAGTGTTTCCTCCTTTATTTGTGGTAGAAATACCATGAAGAATAGATCCATTACTTGGTATTTTTCGAAATGAACTATCAGTATGCCAAAGCCAGGATTGTTTCAAATATTGCCAAGAGGTTTCTTTGTTAGGAATAATTTTACCATTTTCATCAACATTTGAAACTCTATAAATTTCAGGATTTCTTGATGATCTATGAGATAAGGAAGGATGAACTTCTAGTTCACCAAATCTTTTCCCAAATTCAATATGAACTTCATCAGAAATATTTTGATTGGGAAATACAATAACTAAATATTCAAGCCATAATTTTTTTATTTTTTGAAAAGTATCACTATCTAAATTTGAAAGATCAATACCTTCAATTGAAACTCCTATATTCTCATGTAATTTTTTTACAATCATAATAAAAACTACTTTGATGTGATATTAAAATATTTTATTTCAATTTAATTAGTAGATCTGCAGTACGTCTCTGGTTTGCTACAACACGTTCGCGATCTGCTTGTATGCGTTCACGTCGTTTAGCAATGTCATCACCAAGTTCTAATATGCCTTTTGTGTCGTTCTCGACACGATTTACCAAATCATTAGCGTCTTTCTCTGCTATATTTGCTCTTTCTAGTAGTTTGTCTAATCGCTCGGTATTAGATTTTACAAATTGTGCATTTGCATTTGAAGTTGCCTTTCTCATTTGCTTAGCAATAGATCCATCAGCCCAGTCAGCATTTTCAGAAATCATGGTATCACCTTGTTCAACCACTGATTCATTTGCTTCAGTAATCAAACTGTTAACAGACTGCAACATCTGATTTACTTCAATCATTTTTGTAGCAATGTCGCGCAGAGTATCATTGAGGTCAGTACGGTTTTCAAGTTGTTCAATCCTAACTTGATTTGACATTCTAACCTTGAAATTATTTTGAACATCAGATGAAGGTTCTAGTGCTTCAAGCATTGCCATTCGACAGCCATACAGATCATTGACATTGTCAATTGCTATTGATCTATTACCCATAAAAGCAGAAGTAAAGTTTCTTTGTAGCAACGAACGATTTTCTTCAATATCAGCCAGTAAAAGCATGAGTTCAGCGTATGTCGTAGACACTTCTGCATCCAGCTCAAAAATCCTACGTCTGTTCTTACGAATATTTGTTTTATTTTCAGATATTAAATCAGTTTTTTTTGCCATGGTTTCACCTATAATTCTGTATTTCCTCTAACTCTGTGTGATCATCATCCTGAAGTTCATGTGTAGTGGATTTCTTTAGTTTGTTCATATAGATTATCCCTTTATTCGGCTCTGATAAGTCACAGAAGCGATAAATAAAATCAAATATATTCTCAGCTTGGTCAGCTGTTACTACAACATGGAATTGTTCTACATCAAAAGAACCTGAAACACCTGCAACAGTTTTTTGCCCGATCATTGTGCCAGCCACGTTATAAAAGTAAACTTCATTTATATTACGTTTCATTAGCTCAGGGATTAACTTGTCTGTCCCACCTTCATACAATATACCTGAAATTAACCAAGTGTAATCAAGATAGTTAACCCTAGGATCTGTTTTTATTTCAGGAAAAACCATCTTACGAACCTACATATTTAGATAAAATGGAAGGTGGAACGTAGGTGGCAGCCTGCATTAGAGGAGTGGCGTACATGAAGCCCATACCTGGCGTATCCAACTTTCCAGCTAAAAACATTCGTTCAAAAACTCTATCTACTTCATCACTTGAAACCATCACATTGACGACATCTCTTTCGGCATCTACAGCAACACCTAAAGCCCCTAATCTTTCGCGAATTCCAACACCCATTGCGCCATGCACGGTTGATCCTTGAATTCCTACCTCCAGTAAAGCGTCAGTGATGATTTCCCCATAACCATGTTGAACAACTGCAGTAATTAGTGTTGCTTCAGTTAATGTGGTAAATGAACGTTTCATTTTGTTTCTCCTTCAAGAGTAAGCTCACGAGCAACGCGTCGCTCCTCACGTTTTACTTTAAATTGTACATAAATACCAAGTGTCAAAACTGCGACAATAGGGCAAATTGATGCCGCAGCCAAAATTCCAAATCCATCTGTTGAACCAAGCGCATTTCCAAATCCTAGACCCATCGCAAGCACTAATGGAACAGTTACAGGCCCAGTAGTCACACCTGCAGAGTCCCAACCAACATTGACGAATTCTTCAGTCGATAAAAGAGTTAATATCAATCCGAGGGTGTAGCCAGGTATTAAAATATACATTATATGAAACCCATATATAAGCTTTAAAACACCTAGCATAATTCCAGTACCTACACCAAATGCGACAGCTATCATTAACATGGATTTTTTAAATGCACCGTTTGTTAAATTTTGCACAGTCATCCCAAGGGCATTCAGAGCAGGCTCTGCAAGAGTGGCTGAAAGACCAAGAACCCAAGCAAACAAACCCGCAATCCCGACACCTACAGTCATGCTATAAAGCGGACTTGCTTTAATTGCATCAATTGATGTAAAAGCACCTGCAATCAATCCGCCCGATTGATCTCCGAGTTTCGCTAAACCGTAGGTTAAACCAACATTAAAAATACACATTCCAACGACTGCTAGTATAATTCCATAGTAGGTGATGAAGGCATTTTTCAACTTTTCTCGCAAAATTACTAATAGCACCACTGCTAAGAATATCACCAATGGTACAATGGCTCGCACACCTAAAATCACTTCTGTCCAAGGGGTAACTTCATACCATTGTGGCTGAGAGGTTGCAGTCTGAGCGGCTAATTTTATTTCAGCTGCCTTTTCGATAATCAGTTCAGCAGGAACTGTGTAAGCAGTATAAAAGCTTAGTATCAAGACGCCCATGATTGGGAATACTGATGCCAATGTCACAATACCAAACCCGGATAATGAAGAATCTGCACCTTTACCAGCTGCTGCAGCCACACCAATACCAAGTGCAAGGACTAATGGTACTGTTACTGGACCAGTTGTAACTGCCCCACAATCCCAAGCTAAACCAACAATTTTAGTTAATTCAGGGTCCATGAAAGCAATAATACTCAAAATTAAAGTAGGGGTAACGCTCATAAAAATCATTGGCTTTAAGCTCCAGCCACGTAAGAACCTTACTGTCCCCAAAACAGCTGCTAAACCAACGCCAAGTCCAACTAGTAAAACAGTTGCACCAGAACGATCATTTAGTAGTGTAAATAAATAAGGTGCTTGTTCTGGATTGACAATTGATCCAGCTACCTGTAGTGCGCCAATTGCTGGCTCGGCAAATGTTACACCTATCCCTAACAGAAATGCGATAAATAGTACGCCAGCCAATGGTAATTTACGAGGTAGAGTGTTACCAATTATCTCACCGAAAGGCATAAGCCCAAGCTTCAGGCCCTCCATAAACATCATCAAGCCAATCATAACAGCAAATAATCCGCCTGCAATTATACTTGCGTCCATAACAGGTGTTTGAAGAACTAAATATTGGAAAAGTGCCAAATAAATTGCCAGTGGAACAACTGCACGTGCCTGATCAATAAATCGTGTGGACAAATATGGTTGCAGAATTTTAAATATATCACCACCGCCCAATTTCATTTTTGGTACAGGTTGTGGATGTTCATTACCATGACGATCAAACAATGGTTCTGGCATTAATTCTTGATATGGAATTTTTTGACTGTCGATTGACATTGCTTGTATGTAATCACCAAATCTTATGGTTTTGCGTCGTGCCATAATTGATCCTTACAATAAATTAATATGTATAAATAACTGTAATAAATTACTAAATCAATAAATTTTATTTCAGAATGTACAAATGTAAACTTTTAGTCTTATAAATTTTAAATAAATGATTTTAAATTTTATAGCTATAAATCAATTAGTAACTTAAAGTTAAGATAGATGTTATGTTTTCCATTTGGGTTCTCTTTTTTCCAAAAAGGCTTTCAAACCTTCCTGAGCATCCGGGGTTGTTGCAGCATTACAAAAATCTTCAACTGCATTAGCAACACCTCTTCTGTAATCAAGATCATTAGTTCTTAAAAAGGCTGCTCTTCCTAAATTCATAGATATCGGTGATTTTTTTGATAAGTTCATTGCTATTTCATTAGCTTTTTCTCTAATTTCATTTGATAAAACTTTCCGACTAATTAATCCTAACATAAGCGCTTCATCAGAGTAAAATGTTCTACCGCTAAATAATAAATCAAATGCTTTATATCTTCCGATAATTCTTGGAAGATGTGTGAAATGGATTGCAGGTAACAATCCTAAGTCAATTTCTGGATATCCAAATGAAGCTTTTTCTGATGCAATAATTATATCACATGATATAGCTAGAGTCATGCCTCCACCTCTTGCGGCTCCGTTAATTGATGCTATTGTAGGTTTTCCCATGTTATATTGAATATCCCAAAGATCTATGTAGAGGCGTTTTAAAAACTCTCTAATTTCTAATCCTGACTTATTTATTAAAAGATTTAAATCTAGACCTGCAGAAAATATCCCTTTGACGTCACTTTCTAAAATAATAGCTCTTACCTCTTTATCTTTAGAGGCAATTTTAAGTGTGTGTAAAATATCATCTAAAAAATCGATGCTAAACGCGTTGGAAGGATTACGTTTAAGTGTTATCCACGCAATGTAATCTATAACTTTATATTCAATCAATTTATCCATATTGATATTTAAATTTAACTTTACCTAATTAATTGATTAAAATTTTGACAAAAATGAAATTTAAACTGCAAAAATAATTAACAAATAAAATTTATGATAATTTTATATATACATTAAGTTTATATTATTATTTATTTTTTTAAACATGCAACAATTAGATTACTTTGAAAAGATACTAAAAAACATTGTTTCTGATAAAGATTTATTAAATTTATCATTAAAAAATTCTAGTGATAGCTTTTCTAAGCTTTGTAGAGCTTTTATTATTAAGTTTTACAATGAAAATAAAGATTTCAATGAATCTATGTCTTTATTAAATTCTCTTAAGGATGAAACTTGCTTGAGGCTTTTTGATGAATTTTTTAATTCACAATCACAAAATATTACATTTAATTACGATAGAAAATACAATGATCACATTTGGGATATTTTTTGTCCAGAGGCTCTTGAGTCTTATAATAAACCTGAAGAAATAAAGAATAAAATATTAAGAAAAAGAAAACTGACTAATCTCAAAGAGAGTAAAAATCACCTTACAAACCCAGCTAAAGAGATACTTTTTTTAAGCAATGTTTTAATCACAACACCAATTGATTATTTTTCACCAAACATACCAATTGAAATTAAAGATGAATTACAAAAATTTAAGAATGTAAGACAAAACTATTGGTATGATCATCCAATACCTTTGGATGCAACAGTAAATGAAAATGAAATAATTTATGGATTAAAAAATCTTGATGAAGCAATTGCTTACGAAGCACAAAGGAATAACCTAAAAATTTCAGATAAAATCAAACTAGTTCTATCTGTTTCCGTCACACATAATGGTCTGGAAAAAATTGCGCTAGAATATGTTAAATTAATTATTAAGAAATCTTTAAATTTAAAATTTATTGAAGTCTATCTCTTTGATGAGGATATTTGTAATAAAATTTACTCAACAATATTTCAAAAAAATCACAAATTTAACAATTTATTAGGAGTCAATGGAAATTATGGTCGACATTACACCTTTTTAAAATACATCTTATTAATTTATAATAAGGTAATTAAATCAGATTTTAGATATAGTTTTAAGATTGATTTAGATCAAGTTTTTGATCAGAAGATGTTATTAAAAAATACTAGTTCTTCAATATTTGAAATTTTTAAAAATCAAAAATTTTGGGGAGGTACTGCAACTGATTTCGAAGGAAAAAAAGTTGATTTAGGCTTGCTGGCTGGAGCATTAGTAAATAAGAATGATATCTCCAAAGATTTGTTTACACCAGACGTTCAAAGACCAAAGATAAACAATTTTGCATCTGATTTATCATCCAAAAGAATTTTTTGTCCTGAATGGCCACAATCATTGTCAACAGAAGCAGAATTAATGTACAAATCAAACGATATCCAAAGAATACATGTAACTGGTGGCACTACAGGAATAACATTAGAAAGTTTAAAAAAATGGGCTCCATTTACGCCTAGTTTTGTTAATAGAGCGGAAGATCAAGCTTTTGTTATTTCATCTATTAATAAAAACGAATATCTGAGTCATTGTCACGCCAAAAACTTGATCATGAGACATGATAAACATGCATTTGCTCAAAAAAGTATAGAAATGTCCAAGTTTGGAAAAGAAATAGGAAATTTAGAAAGAATATTAGTATTTAGTAATTATTTTGAAGCGCATGAACTTGATTTTAAAATTTTAAAAGAACATTTCTGGCCATTTACATCAGTCTTTTCTACTGAGCATGCTGAATTCCTTGTAGGATTAATATTTTTAATTGATGGGTGTTTTAATGGTGAAGAATATGTTAGTTTAGGTGCAAAAAGGTTGTTGGATACTCAAAAATTTTGCAAAACAAAATTAAATGCTCAATACAAAACTGAAAAACGATTTTGGCGAGAGTTTGTAGATCGATTAGAGTTATTTGATGATAAAAATCATGTGTTAAAATCAATAATAAATTCAACTAAAATATTATGATTTATAATACTAGTTTAAATATACTTTAAATAGCAACATATTTATATCCACTTCCAAATTTATCTAAATATCCAAATTTTGGTTCTAGAATATGGCCTCCCGAACAAATTATTCTATCATTACACACCATATCAAAAGCTTTTTTTCTTGATTTAAGTCCTTGCTCAACATCAATGTCAAATAGTACAGAAATATTTGGGTCTGATAACTGTAAATTAGGTGTATGCAAAACATCGCCCATTTGAACAAAACTAATATTATCATCGTCTATTCTAAACCCACTATGCCCAGGTGTGTGTCCTGGAAGTGGTACAGGGAATACTCCAGAAATTATTTCTTGATTAGTTTTTATTGTTTTTACTTTTTCACCATAGGCTTTGATAACAGATTTGTTTAAATCAGCCATGTTTTTACCATTTACCTCAATATCTTCAAAATCATCCTTACTCCAAAAGTTTAATTCATCTTCTATAATGTTGACGGTTGCATTTGGAAAAATTGCCTTACCATCTTTGTTAATTGATCCTCCTACATGATCAGGATGTAAATGAGTAAAAAAGATGTCGGTTATATCTTCTGGTTTGACATTAGCTTTTGCAATTTCTTCATGAACAAATCCACAGGTTGGTCCAAATAAATCTCTACATCCTGAATCAACTAATAGAATTTTTTCATTTTTGAATATTAGATAAGCATTAATTTGACTGTTTGTGAGTTGATTATTTTCTTCAGAGAGTTTTTTAGTAGTTTCTTCATCTATATTAAGAAGTATTTCCTTAGGTAAAGTTAACTCTCCATCCTTAAGAGCAACTACTCTTGTTGAACCAACCATTAATTCTTGTAAATCTGACATGTTTTACCCCTATAAAATAGTCTACTATTAAATTTTAGAAAATAAAATTTTGTAATTCAATACAATTAATGAAAAAAATTTTTTACAAAAACTCTAATTTGAATTCACAAAGTTGTATCACTTCGCTAGTTGGTTTATCTTCTCTAAGCCTCTTAATTCTAGGAAATCTCAATGCAACTCCAGATTTATGTCTTGTGCTAGAGTTAACAGAGTCAAAAGCAACTTCAATAACGAAAGTTTTTTCTACTTCTCTTACAGGACCATATTTTTTAATCGTGTTGTTACGAACAAATTTATCTAAAATTTTTAATTCATTATCATTGAATCCAAAATATGCTTTCCCAATTGGTGAAAGTTGGTTTCCATCCCATAAACCAAAAGTAAAGTCAGAATAATATGAGCTTCTTTTGCCGTGACCTCTTACTGCATACATTAAAATTGCATCAACAGTTTTAGGATCTTTTTTCCATTTATACCAATGTCCTTTTGGACGACCAGAAATATAAGGGCTAGACTTTCTTTTTATCATTAAGCCTTCATGTTGTTCGTCGATGATTTCATTTTTTCTAATTGCAGTTAAATTCTTCCAACTATTAAAATTAATTATTTTTGATAAATCAAAAAATTCATTTTTGTTTTTATAATACCAATTCTCAAGTAAATTTCGTCTTTCTTCCCAATTTTTTTCTCTTAAATCATCATTGTTCAAATACAAAATATCATACAACTTTACAAAAGCAGGGAAGTCATCAATGTGCTTCAAACTTACTTTTTTTCTATTCAATCTTTGTTGTAGTGAATTAAAATTCATAGGAATATGATTTCTTCCTACTAATAATTCTCCATCAAGTATAACCATATTTTTTTCAAGAGTTTTTATTTCAGGAAATGAAAGACTAATATCATCACCTGTACGAGAAAAAATTTTGACTTTAGTATCATTTATAATAATTTGTACTCTTATCCCATCCCATTTCCACTCTGCAACAAAGTTATTGCAATTAAGATTTATAAAATCTTTATCTTCTAATGGATTGGCAAGCATCATAGGATTAAATGTATTTTTAAGATCAATCTCTGGGAAAGGACCTGAATCACATAACCATTTAAATAAATTTTCATATGGTGGGTCAATTCCGTGCCATATTTTTTCTATATCATCTAATTTTTTTTCTCCAAATTTAGCTAATGCGGTTTTAGCTAGTCTTGATGAAACACCTATTCGCAAACCACCGCTAATTAATTTAATTAAGGCCCATCTTTCAGTCTCATTTGCAATGGAAAGAAAGCTATGAATTTTTCTTGTTAATTCATTTTTATTAATATTTTTTAAAATACTTATCATTTTTGAAATTTGAGGAAGATTACCATTTTCTTTATTAGGCCAGATTAAAGAAATAGTCTCCGCTAGATCTCCAACATAATCGTATGATAACGCAAATAACTCTTCATCTACGGTTTCTCGAACTATCTCTTTTATTTTAGAAATTGGAATATTTTTTATTTCTAGACTGTTAGTAATAATAGCAAGAGTAAAACCTCTATCTGGATCAGGAGCATTTTTAAAATAATCACATAAAACATCAACTTTTCTATTTCTAGATGAAGTTAACAATAATTTATTAATTAATTCACTAAAACTTCTCACAAATCTTCCTCATCTTCTCTTCCAGATAAGGATAGTGCTAATCCATTGATCTGATTCAATTTGCACCAATGAACTATTGCTTCTTCTCTGCCGTGAGTGACATAAACATTTTCAGCGCCTGTTAATTTTATATATTGAGTTAACTCATTCCAATCTGCATGATCAGAAATTATAAGAGGAAGTTCAACTAGGCTTTGTTTAGCTCTTTGTTTGATTGACATCCATCCAGATGCTTGACAAATAATTGGATCTTCAAATTTTCTAGACCATACATTTTTTATTGAAGATGGTGGAGCAAGAATAATTTCTCCTTGATACACCTTTTTATCTTTGAGGTTTGTCTTTAAAAATTTTCCTAAAAAAATTTTTTCTTCTACATAATAATTACATAATTTTTCTAATGCTCCATGTATAAAAATTTCTTTATCATATCTTTGTTGTCTTAATAAGCCTATTATTCTTTGTGCCTTTCCAAGAGCATAAACTCCAACTAGATGTGGTCTTTTTGGAAACAATTCAAGTGATCTTAAGAGTTTTTTTATTTCATTATGTTCATTTGGATGTTGAAAAACAGGCAGTCCAAAAGTAGCTTCAGTAACTAAAGTGTGACATTTTACAGGTTCAAAATTTTCACAAGTTTTATCCTTTTTAGTTTTGTAATCACCTGTAAAATTTATTCTTTCGCCCTTATACTCTGCTAATACTTGAACACTTCCTAATATATGTCCAGCTGGATAAAAGGTGATTTTAATATCATCAATTTTTAAAGTTTTATTTAATGTTAACTCTTGAAAATTTTGTGCACAATTTTCACCATACCTTATTTTCATAATATTTATTGTCTCTTTTGTTGCTAAGACATTTTTATGACCTGGTTTGGCATGATCAGCATGTCCATGGGTTATAATTGCATTTTCCACTGGCTTAGAAGGATCAATATATGTATTGATTGGAGATATATATAAATTTTCATTAATCCATTTCATTATAGTAATATATAATAATGTCAGATATTTTAAAGATTGAACCTATCGATAATTGGTTGAAAAAAAATAATTGGTCCTTTTACAATCATCAAGTTGAAACCGTAAAATTATCTGAAAATGGTTTTGATGTTTTACTTGTTGCACCTACTGGAGGTGGTAAAACTCTAGCTGGTTTTTTACCATCACTAAAAGACTTAATTAATAATAAATCAGAAAAAAATAAGCTGCACACACTATATATATCTCCCCTCAAAGCACTTACAATCGATGTTCATAGAAATTTAACTAGTCCTATCGAAGATCAGGGTTTGGATATAAGCGTTGAAACAAGAACAGGTGATACTTCAGCTTACAAAAAAAATAGGCAAAAGATTTTACCTCCTCATATGCTTATGACTACCCCTGAATCATTAGCTTTGTTATTGTCAAATAAAGAATCAAAAGATTATTTTAAGGATCTAAAATATCTAATTATTGATGAAATACATGTTTTAGTTAATTCAAAACGAGGTGATTTACTATCACTAAATTTATCTAGAATTCAATCAATTAGTCCAGATTGCAAAAGAATAGGTTTGTCTGCAACTGTTAAAAATAAAGAAACTGTATTAAAATTTTTAACTTCAAAAAATAAGGCTAAAATTTTAAACGTTAAAGAAACATCTTTTCCCAAAATAGAAATTTTAGAAACAAAGACTAGGGTTCCATGGTCTGGTCATATGGCAAGTTATGCAATTGAGGATATATATCAAAAAATACAAAAATCGTCATTAACGATTGTTTTTGTTAACACAAGAGCGCAAGCAGAATTAGTTTTTAATAAACTATGGCAAGAGAATGATAATAATTTAAGAATTGCTATACATCATGGAAGTTTAGAAAAAGAGATTAGAAGAAAAGTAGAAAACTTAATGTCTCTAGGAAAAATCGACTGTGTAGTAGCAACAAGTTCTCTAGATCTTGGAATTGATTGGGGAGATGTTGATTTAGTTATTCAAATTGGTTCACCAAAAGGGATTTCAAGATTTTTACAACGTATAGGAAGGAGCAATCATAAATTTGATGAACCTTCAAACGCAATTTTAGTGCCATCAAATAGATTTGAATATTTAGAATGTTTATCTGCAATACATTCAATTCAAAATAAGTTATTAGATGAAACAAGAGAAAAAAAAGGAAGTTTAGATGTACTTGCCCAGCATGTTTTAGGTGTTGCATGTAGTGAACCATTTCAAGTTGATGATTTGTATAATCAAGTCATAAATGCATGGCCATATAGAAATTTAACAAAAACAAAGTTTCTTGAAGTTGTCGAGTTTGTTAAAAATGGTGGGTATTCTCTAAAACATTATGAACAATATTCTAAGATAGGACTTAATAAAGATAAACTCTACGCAATTAACAATAAAAGTGTACGAAATAGATATAAATTAAATGTAGGTACTATTGTAGAATCTTATATGCTTAAAGTTAAATTAGGAAATAAAACTCTTGGTCAAGTAGAAGAATGGTTTATACAAGGATTGAATGAAGGAGATACTTTTTTATTTGGTGGTAGAGTTTTAGAATATCAAAGTATTTCAAATAATAATATAATTGTAAAATCTACAAGTCATACACATCCAAAAATTCCTTCTTACGCTGGAGGAAGACTACCTCTAAGTACAGAACTTTCAATTGAAGTAAGAAAATTATTGAGTAAAAAACAATTTTGGAAAAATTTCCCAAATCAAATTAATGAATGGTTAAAACTACAATCTAAATTTTCGAATTTACCATCTTTAAATGGGCTTTTAGTAGAAACTTTTCCTCGTTTAATGAGTGGTAAAAAAAGATTTTTTTTGATTTGTTATACTTTCGAGGGAAGGAACGCTAATCAAACACTTGGTTTTTTAATGTCAAAAAAAATGTTACGTATCGGTTATAAACCTATAAGTTTTGTTGCCACAGATTATGCTTTAGCAATATGGTCAATGAATGAGGTAAAAGATGTAAACAGTGTTCTAAATGAAGATCTTATGTTAGATGATTTATATGAATGGTTAGAAGAAACACCATTATTGAAGAAAAATTTTAGAGATGCGGCTATTATTTCAGGATTGATAGAGCGATCAATACCTGGGCAGAAAAAAACTGGTAAACAGGTTTTATTTAACTCTGATTTAATTTTCAATGTTCTTAAAAAACATGAGCCAAAACATCTTTTATTAGAAGTTGCAAGAGAAGATTCTTATCGAGGGCTAATAGATTTAGATAGATTAAGTGAATTTTTGAAAAGAATTGAAAAAAATATTACTCATAAAAAACTTGATAGAATTTCACCATTAGCAGTTCCACTAATTTTAGAAATAAACAGACAAACTATTGATAAATCTGAAATGGAAGAATACTTCCTTGAAGAACTTGAAAATGAAATGTTAAGTGAAGTTGGTTTGAATTGAAGGTAATAAATTTCAATAATCATAAATTTCAAATTAGTAAAGAGGGCATCTTATTTTGGTTTGATAAACAAATTGCAATAATTGCAGATTTACACCTTGAAAAAGGAAGTAGTTTTGGTCCTTCTGGTCAATTTTTACCACCTTATGATAGCGAAGAAACTCTAAAAAAAATTTTAAATACAATTAAAGACCATAAGATAAAAAAAATTATCCTTCTAGGTGACACTTTTCATGATAAGAATGCAATTAGTAGAATGTCCAAAAAAGTAACTATTCTTTTTAGGTCACTTATAGAAAAATACGAAGTTATTTTTATTCTTGGCAATCATGAAAGTAAGTTTGAAATTGGCCAAATAAATTTTTTAAATGAATACGTTATTAATGACATACACTTCATTCATGAAGCTTTACAAACAAGTGTATTTCAAATATCTGGACATTTTCATCCAGTAGCTACTGTAAAATCAAATATTAAAAAAATTACAGCGAAATGTTTGTTACATACAAATAATCACATCATCTTGCCCTCATTTGGTCAATACACAGGTGGTTTAAATATAACTAATCCGGTCTTGAAACCATTTTTAAATAATGAATCTAAAATTTATATGCTTACAAAAAAATCTATTTACAAATTTACAAATAAAGAAATTGAAATTTAGTATTATGATTTTGGTATCTTTTTTGCATCTTGATATTTAATTATTTTATGGAGATTTAAAATGTATGGAATCAAGATCTGGTCATCTGAAAAAGATAATGATTGGTATTTATTAAGAGATATGAATGACGGCATAGTTCATGTTTGGGACAAAAAAGAAGAAGTTGAAAGAGTGCAAAACAATTTAAGTTGTAAGAGGTCAGCTATTACTAAAATTATGTCAAGCGTGATAATTGACAGAGCTTTAAATAAACGTAAAGAGAAAGAAAATTTAAAATATTTTTTAAAATAAAAATTTAATTTTTCTGTTTTAGAGTGTTTTTGTGTTAAGTATTCTTGTATGAATATTATTAGGCAAAACATAATAGGTGCTACTACAATTTTAAGCCTTGTTGTTTTTTCTATTTTATTAAGTCATTTTTTATCATCCAAAAATATAATAATTTCATCTGCATTCCTATGTATTTTTCTGGGCTTAATAGTAGGAAATTTTTTTTCTTTAAAAAAGATTGAACCATTTGCAAATTTTTGTTTAAAAAAACTTCTAAGAATTGGAATAGCTCTGCTTGGTTTAAGTTTGAGCTTAAATGAACTTTTTAATTATGGCTTAGCAGCGTTTTTTTTAATTATCATTAACATTATCATAGCATTTCTGATTATAAAATATCTGTGCAATTTGTTAAAAATACCTAATGTCTTGGGTTATTTGATTACTATGGGAACTTGCATCTGTGGTGTGACTGCAGTTATCGCCACCTCTTCAATTATGAAGACTGATAAAGACCAAACTAGCTATGCAGTAGGTGTTGTTACATTATTTGGAATTATTGCTGTTTTTTTCTATCCATACATAGCAAACTATTATTTTAAATTTTCACCAGATCTTGCAGGTATTTTCCTTGGCACAGCAATTCATGACACAGCACAAGTAAGTGCTGCAAGTGTAATATATTCAGATATATATAATAGCGAAGAAGCTCTCAATTCTGCTATTACCACAAAACTTTTAAGGAATTCATTTTT